>CAVIJT010000010.1:0-127584 GCA_963643465.1 Lachnospiraceae bacterium
AGCCAGTTTCTTTTTTAAACGAGTAAAATACAGTAGCCAAAATAGCAGAAAGGCATAAAAGAATATTAATTAACTGCGGCCCTGCAATTAAACTTGAATCTACAAAATTTGCAAGCAATGCAGGCATTATAATCATAGCAAAAGTATACACAAAGGTATAAAACACCAAATTTCCTCCAATATTGCTTTTATACTTTTTTGGTTTTTCAATTATTTTTTCTACAATACGATCTACTTCTACTTCCTTTTCTACCACTTTCACATTGGATTCTACAGACATTACTTTTGCCTTAAACTTTTCCAGTTCCATTTCTCGATCCGCCCAATGCCCAATCGTGTCTACCACACTGCCAAGAAGCATTTCTGCATTTTCTGTTTGTATAAAAAATAGAATATCCTTTATAAGCAACCGAAAAGAATCAGGGTTTATAGTAACTACTGTGGGAAAATACAAAAATCGTACTTGTTTAGTCACGGGTTCTACATACACATAATTCAAATCGATTCCAATATTCCCCTCATTCCCTCCAGCTTCTCTTACATTTTCATATGTATTTACACATACCAAAAACAATCGTTTAGTCTCTTCGAAACTCAATTTTTTCATATTGAGATATTCCGCCAATGGAATATAGTTTCCCAAATAATATAACACTCTATTCTCTTCTTCTGTCACTTGAGAAAAGGGTACCAAACATTCCAGGGTCGATAATGTGGTAAAAGCAGTGTAATCCAGCTTTCCTTCCTGAAATAAACTGATTTTTAAATAATCGTTTCCCTGCGCCTCAACTTTCATCTCACACAGCCTCCTTAGTTAAAACTTGCGTATGGTATCTTGTGAATCATCTGTTGTATTGATAATTTCTCTAATCTGCACAAAGTAACTATAATCTCCATTCACTTTTACTTCCACACGTTCCCCTACTTTATGACCAAGAACAGCCTTACCAAGAGGCGAATCTATGCTAATCATTCCTTTTAAAGAATTTCCACGAATGGTAGTTACAATTCGATAAGTCTCACATTCATCATCTTCCTCAAAATACAATACAACCGTATTATTCATTCCCACTTCATCGTCACTGGAGCTATCATCCACAATCTGTGCAGTCTTTATCATTTTCTCCAAATATCTAATTCTACTTTCATTCTTATTTTTATCTTTTTTAGCTGCATGATATTCAAAATTTTCACTTAAATCCCCTTGCGCTCTAGCTTCTTTTACTGCTTCCAACGCTTCTTTTCGAACAACCAGTTTTCGATATTCAATTTCCTGTTCCATTTTCTCAATATCACTCTTTGTCAATTTATCATACATGAACGAAACCCTCCTACATCTTCATATTTTGTATATACTTTTCAGTATTACACACAAATTGCAATTTATCAAGTATTTTCCATTTGTTTTTATGTTGTAACATTAGACATGTCCGTTCGTTTTTGCTATAATAACACCAAACGCAGACATTTATCAGTCACAATCTAAAAAAGGGAGACTATTATGAAATTTCGCAAAAAATCCATTATACCTGCCATTTCATGTTGCACTCTTATATTATGTGGAGGCATATTCTGTTATCTTACTTTTAATAATGATACAACACAAACCAATTCCATTGTAAAACATACAGTTTCTACAATCCAAACTACTCCTGTACCAACAGAAGAAGTTATTCAGGATTATTCTTTCCCAGAGGAATCTATCTACTCTTTTTTCCAGGGACCCAAGACTTGGAAAGCAAGAAGAATCTGGTCCGGCTCATGGGCAAATATGATTTTTGAAGGAAACTCTTTTGGAAATTTTGGTTGCGGGTTATGTTGTATGGCAAATATTTATTCTACTTTAAGCGACTATGAATGTTCTCCTGTAGACATGTATAACTTTGCCATCGAAAATTCTTCCTATGCTCCAAGCTATGGATATGGAGCTATTAGCTGGCCTGCCATGGCATCCACTTTAGAAGTCTGTGGCATCGAATCTCAATTATACCGAAAACCAAATGATTATTCCTTATTTCAAGAACACATTGCCAACTCTTACGCGACTATCGTTCTAATATCAAGTAACAACAGCGATGTATATTGGAAAAATACTGGAGGACATTATGTAACGATTTGGAACTATGATAAAAAAGAGGATACTATATTTCTTACAGACTCTGGAAACCCTGAACATAATAGAAGCCGTATAGATTTAAAAATCATATACGACTCCTTAAAAACTTCCAGCACATTTCAATATCTCACTGCCAACAATTACACAGAAGAAGAAAATCAATGGCAATGGAATCAAATTTCCGAAGAATGGGTAGCTCCATAAATTTTTCGGAATACAAAAATACCTATCAAAATACCTATACTATCAATAAGAACATCTCTTATCTGTCCAGAGCGATCCGGCACAAATAATTGATGGATTTCATCTACCGAAGCATAACATACGCAAAATACAAATGTTACTCTGCATATCCAATCTTTTCGCTTTTTATATAGCAAAAACGGAAATGCTACCGTCCAAGCAAAAACCATATATTCTGTCATGTGAGCCACTTTACGAATCGGTGTATGTATCCTCTCTTCCCAACAAATTCGCTCCTCTTCTGTCAATTCAGCCCCTGTAATTTTTTCTGCAAATAAAATCACCCGGCTGACAATACCCGAACTTTGTTTCGATGACGTATCTCCTGTATTTGCGGAAAATCCCCAAATAAGCAGCATCATAACAAGCATTGGAATAAATGCCATTATTCGTAACTTTTTCTTCATAACCACATTTCCTTTCTCTTCATTAATTTTTGAGAACCTGTATCAGTTCCTTATCATAAGCCATTTTTCTTATGAAGTTCCCGAATACAGGTTCTTACAGTTATCTTATTTTTTAATTGTAATTTTTTTCTTTGCGGATAAAGAACCAGACTTAACCGTTACCCAAACAGTTCCCTTTTTCTTAGCTTTCAATTTTCCGTTTTTGGTACCGATCGTAGCTCGCTTTTTATTGGATACAGACCATTTCAATTTCCCTGTAGTACCATATAATTTTGCTTTCATAGTCATGGTTTTTCCCACTTTAATTGTACTCTTTGCAGTCGTAATTTTCATATATGGAGCTTTTACATCTACCGTACAAGTATCTGCTATTCTACGATCTGCCGTAAGAACGCTAATAACGGCTGTTCCTGGTCCAACAGCTTTTACCAAACCATTTTCTACCGTAGCAACACATATATCTGAACTACTCCAATAATAGTTTTCTGTGGTGTTTGCTGGCAATACTGTTGCAGTAAGTTGTTTACTACCGCCATACCCAAGAAAACTCATCTGCTTTGCATTCAATGCCAAATTAGAAATAGGAATTTCTATGGAAACAGAAATGGTAGTATCTGCAACAATAGAGAAGGTGTAAGATATCCCATCTTTACCTACAACCCCTTCATAATACTTTTGTTCCTCACCTACCTGAGTAGTAACCTGCAATAACTGATCATTTACTTTCGGTGCTACTACTACTTCCAGCTCTGTACTTTCCTCAATATTACTTCCGCTTTTTACTTCTACACCTTGATTGTACACATAAATATCTGCATTTGGTAATTGTCCATATTGTAACGCATATGTAGTTTCAATCTCCACATTCCCCTGTGTACTATAAGAATATTCTGTTGCTGTACATTCATTTAATTCATAACACCATTCACCAACAGTTGGTGTGGCTGTAGACGAAAATGCCTTATGGTTAGAAAGAAAGGTACTATCACTTGTATTAAAATACTTGTGACTACCTTTATTTCCTGTATCATTCCACGTAATATCTACATTGTACCACTGCTTTTCAATATATACTTGATTCCAAGCATGTCCACTTCCACTAGCTCTACCTACTACATAAACACAATCAATGCCTGCAGCATTCAAAAGTAACTGAAATGCTTTTGCGTATCCCTCACACACTGCACTTCCACGCTCCGGTGAAAACACACTCTCAATAGTATGTGCCCATCTTTCTGTCTCAGGAGTGTTTGTACCTTCTATGTATGCGTAAGTAACCTTTTCTGCAATAGCATCATGCAAAATCAATTCTTTCTCATAATCAGAACGTACTCCTACAATTAAATCAAGATACTTTTGTATTTCCTGATCCATAGTATTCCACATCTGATATCGAGTATTACCATCGTAAAATTCTTCCTGACATTGCAAACATACTTTTGTAACCATCTTTGTATCTGATTTTACAAAATAAGAATATCCCTTTGACCAAAAATACTCCGGATGATCGTACAAAAAGGATACCACTGCTACTCCCACAGAAGAGGCATTCACAGGCTGATCCAAAGGTACCATTACCGCATAATAACTGCAATATTCTTCTGCATTATCCATATTTTTCACATCTTGATAATTCAAAAAATTTGTACTAGAACCAGATGTTACTTTCACATCCTGATTAGAATATTGAAAGGCATTTGCTTCCTGTTCTAACAAACGGTACACATACTTTTGCTCTTCTAATGGTAACATTTCATAACCATATTTTCCTGAATAGGTATTCTTTGTAAGTGCCTTTGTTTCAAATTTTTTTACTGGAGGTCGATTATCGTCCTCCACATATTCTACATCCTCAAAAACTTCTGCTGGAAATGTCTGTACTTCACTATTTTCTTCTTTTGCAAGAACCTCTATATTTGTACTTTTAACATCTTTGCAAATTCCTAAAGATGTTCCCATTATACTTAACACTATAAGAAATGCTAAGAATCGTTTCTTTGTAAATCCCAAATTCATCAAACCTTTTCGCTTATATTTAAAACCCATCATAACTATTCATGGTTTTGAATAATTATAATTAATCATTCAAAAAGCCAAACTTTGAGAATGGATAAATTCGCAACCATGCTTTTCCCACAATATCTTCTTCTCTAATGTTTCCAACTTCTTCATATCGACTATCCTGACTGACTGCACGATTGTCTCCAAGTACAAAATATTCCCCCTCATCTAAGACAATTGGCTCAGAAGCCACTCCCTGATAAGTAATTGGATCTTTTCCATAATGTTCCTCAAGAGGCTCATCATTTATGTAAATCGTATACTTTGTATTGTCATTTTCATCAGGAACAATCTGTACTTTTTCTCCCGGTAAACCTATAATTCGTTTTACATAGAAATCATAACAATCTTCATCATCCTTATCACGAATATCTTCATCATAAAAATGATAAAAAACAACAATATCAAAACGCTCTGGTTCACCAAAACGATATGACAATTTCTCAACTAAAATATTGTCTTTATTCTGCAATGTTGCTTCCATAGATGGACCACTTACCTGAGTTCGCTGTACTACATAACGGGGTACTACAAAAATACAAACCACTGCAATCATAACATATAATAGCAATTCCATGCCGCCAGATAGAATACGTTTTCCTAAAGATTTCTTTTTCGATGTTTTTTCTACTTTTGGCGTTTCTATATTTTGAGAAACATCTTCGCTTTTGTTACCTGTATATCCTTCTGGAACCGCCTCTTCCGGGGCAGTTTTATTTTCTTCTGTTGTTTGAGTATTCACAGCACTTTCTGCTGCCTCATTTTCTTCTACACCCTCATGTTCTGTGGCGTTCTCTTCCAAATAATCTCCCTTTTTTTCCTCACTCATGTAATTTGCTCCTTCCAGTTTATTTTATCTTGCCAATCTTACCAAATGGATATATTCGAACCGATACTTTTCCTTCCATTTGATCTTTTTTTACAATGCCAAGCTCTACATTTCGACTATCTTTACTGTTGTTTCGATTATCACCAAGTAAAAAATATTCATCTTCTCCAAGAATTATTTTTTCTCTAGCCATTCCGCCATCTTCAATCAAATCAAACACTTGTATTTCATTCAATTCTTTTCCATTGATAAATACTTTGCCCTTCTTAATTCGTATTGTCTCTCCAGGAAGCCCAATAATTCTCTTGACATACTGCGTCTTTTCTCCTGTAGCATCAGTAGTTACTACTACAATATCATTACGTTCAGGCTCATTATTTCGATAGGATATTTTTTCTACAAATACAATATCACCATTCCCAAGTGCAGGAACCATCGATTCTCCCTGTATAACAACAATGCCTCCGACAAATCCTCGAATAACCAGAACAAAGACAACCACAATGACTAAAAAAACAAAAAACTTATATTGCAATATCTGCTTTGCTTTTTCTTTCACCTAAATAACCTCTTTAGTTCTTTTTTATTTTTCCACTACTGACGTAAACAAAGAACTGCCAGTTGTTTTTACACTTCTTCAACTAGCAGTTCACCTCCTACACAATTCGTGTATTATTCTTCCTCGTCCTCATCATCACTCATAATAGTAATCTTAGAATTGTTCAATTCTTCGATAGCTACAGACAAAGGCTTTGGACATTTTGCTGTATCAACCTTAGCTTCTGCATGATCAATAAGCTGTCTTGCTCTCTTTGCAGTGGCAAGCACGATAGAATATCTACTATTTACTACCTTCTCCTCGCCTTCTTCTACTCCACTGTTTACTACCTGCATTAAATCTGTATAAGATGGATGTAACATATAAAAAACTCCTTTCTATCTCTATAACTCTTTTAATTCTTCCTGTATCTTCTCAATAATAGCTCCAAAATCCTGTTCTGCCTCATAATGAATTCCTGTAGCAAGGCATTGGGACGCTTTTTCAATAGTGGCATGTATATCTTCTACACATTCCTCCAACACATCGTTGATAGCAATGTAATCATACTGCCCCATATACTGACTTTCTTCGGCCGCACGCTTCATACGTTTATTAATAGTCTCCATATCCTCTGTGCCTCTGCCAATCAAGCGATTCTTCAATTCCTTGGCATTAGGCGGAGTAACAAAAATCAGCAATGCCTCTGGAAACATTTTCTTCACGTTTAATGCACCCTGTATCTCAATCTCCAGAATTACATTTTTTCCCTGTGCTAACTGCTTCTCTACATATTGTTTTGGGGTACCGTAATAATTATCTACATAACGGGCCCATTCAATCAATTCATTCTTTTCAATCATAACCTCAAATTCTTCTTTTGACAAGAAGAAATATTCCCGGCCATTCTGTTCTCCTTCTCTCGGTTTACGAGTAGTTGCCGAGATGGATAAGGCATAGTCATATTTTTGCAGCAGTGCTTTCATTAAAGTTCCTTTTCCGGCTCCTGAAAATCCAGAAACTACTGTTAATATTCCTTGTTTACTCATCTTTTAACCCTCTATCTTCTTTGCTATTGTCTCTGGTAATAATGCAGATAATAGTATGTGTCCACTGTCCATCACTAATACTGCTTTTGTCTTTCTTCCACAAGTGGCATCCACTGCAGTTCCATTATCTTTTGCTGTTTGAACCATACGTTTAATGGGTGCTGCATCCGAAGAAATAATAGAAACTACTTTTTCTGCATTCACAATATTTCCATAACCAATGCTAATAAAACCTTTCAAACAAACACATCTCCTTTATTGTAATTATTCAATGTTCTGTATCTGTTCTCTAATTTTTTCAATCTCTGTTTTTAAATCAATGGCTTTGTTAGAAATCTCAATGTCATTGGCTTTTGATAAAATCGTATTTGCCTCTCGGTTCATCTCCTGAGCAATAAAATCAAGTTTACGCCCAATATTGGCTCCTTCGTTTAGAGTATCACGAAGGGTATTAATATGACTTCGCAAACGAACTGTCTCCTCATCCACACAAACCTTATCTGCATAGACAATCATTTCTGTGGCAAGGACTGCTTCATCAATCTGCTTATCCGCCAATAATTCCTTTACTTTTGTAAGAAGTTTTTTACGATGTTCTTCCATCATCTCTGGAGAACGCTTTTCTACATAATCTACCAACTCAAGCAACTTGTCCGTCTTTGCGATAATGTCCGTCTTCAAGTTTTCGCCTTCTGTCACACGGCTCTCAACAAACTGCTCTGCCGCCTTTAATACCGCTTCCTTTAGCACATTCCAAATTGCTTCTTCATCTATACTCTGCTCTTCCAACGAAAATACTTCTGGATATCTGGTTAACATAGAAATTGTCACATCATTCTCCATCTGAAGTTTCTGTGATAGACGATTTAAATTCTTCCAATAATCAATTGCAACATTTTCATTATATTTTACACAAACATTGCTCTCAGAATAATCTTCGTATGTAACAAATACATCTACCTTACCACGACTAATATAGTCTTTTAATAAATTGCGGATTGCCGCATCAAAAGAACTTAACTTCTTTGGCAATTTAACGGATATATCGCTGTATCGATGATTTACCGACTTCATCTCCACCACAATTTTTCGTTCATTGCTTGTTGCTTCATATCGACCAAATCCGGTCATACTTTTTAACATATTCTACACTCTTTCATCTAAAAAATTATCCACTAAGGCATTCTTACCTATTATAGTATATGCCTTTACACAAAGTCAACCTTTTCCTGCCATCTTCTAAAGGATTGCTTTTACAGACAGAAATCACCTCTTTACAATCACCCTTCTTTCAAAAATGCCACATACCCTTTCTTTGCTTCATAAACATCTGCCTTACTTGTTACTTCCCACGGTGCGTGCATATTTAACACAGCTACACCACAATCAATCACTTCCATACCATATAAGGATAAAATATAGGCAATCGTTCCGCCACCGCCTAAATCTACTCTTCCTAGCTCGGCTGTCTGGTAAAATACTTGATGTTTATCCATAATGCCACGCAATTCACCCATATATTCTGCATTGGCATCGTTTGATCCCGATTTTCCTCTGGACCCAGTAAATTTGTTAAACACCATTCCTCTTCCAAAATATGCTGCATTTTTCTTTTCAAAGGCAGAAGCATAAGTGGGATCGTATGCGGCACTAACGTCAGAAGACAGCATTTTTGAAGATGCCAATGCTCTTCTTAGGGTTAATTCACTGTAACATCCCATAGCATCTAATAACTCAGCAACTGTATTTTCAAAGAAATGGGAACGCATACCAGTGGCACCCACACTTCCAATTTCTTCCTTATCCACCAACAAGCAACAACTTGTTCTTTTTACTTTCTCTGTCTCAAGCATAGCCACAAGTGATGTATATGCACACACACGATCATCCTGTCCGTATGCCATAATCATGCTTCGATCCAATCCCGCTTCCTTGGCTTTTCCAGCAGGGACCACCTCTAATTCCGCCGAAAGAAAATCTTCCTCTTCAAAATCATAAGTTTCTTTTAACAATGCCAATACATTCTTCTTAACGGTCTCTTTCTCCTCTCCAGCTAAAGGACGACTGCCAATCATAATGTTTAAATCTTCTCCCTCAATAACCTTACTGGCTTTCTTTTCCATCTGCTCTTGCGATAAATGAACTAGCAAGTCTGTAATAAAAAATACTGGATCTGTCTCCTTTTCTCCCACAACAACATCAATGACAGTACCATCTTTCTTCACAACCACTCCATGAATTGCTAATGGCAACGTTACCCACTGATACTTTTTAATTCCGCCATAGTAATGGGTATCTAAATATGCAAAATCCGTATCTTCATACAATGGATTCTGCTTTATATCCAATCTTGGAGAATCAATATGCGCTCCAAGAATATTCATTCCTTTTTCTATATTTTCCTCTCCAATTTGAAATAAAGCTACGGTTTTTTTCATCCAAACTGCATAAACTTTATCTCCAGCTTTTAATTGTTTTCCATTGGTTCTATGAGTGTCTAAATTTACATATCCTGCTTCTTCTGCTTTCGCAACAATTTCTTTTACACATTCTCTCTCTGTCTTTCCTTTATCCAAAAAAGATAGATAACCTTCATTTAATTGTTGCAATTCCAACAGTTCTTTTTCCGAATATGATGTCCACGCATTTTTTCTTTCCATAATCAATCCATTCCTTTCTCTTACTAAAGAAAAAGCAGGAACCCCACGATGATTCCTACTCTTTGCTTTTAACTATTCAGAAATACTTCTTTGAACCCCAAAGATTGCTTTTCTTTAAATCTACATATTCGCTATATGCCCGATCCAAAATCTGTTTCTCATTGGAGAACTTCAAGAGGTGGTAAGCCTCATGAAATTTGTAATATCCAGAATCTAAAAAGTATTCTTCCCGTTGTGGTTTGCTATAATAACTATCAGCCATCATTAAATACCAATGAACATTCTTCACTACTGTATCTTGGGGAGTATTAAAGGTATACTGGCTCTTACCAACATACTTGATGATAGAAGCATTCACGCCCGTCTCTTCTTTTACTTCACGAAGAGCTGTCTCGTTATATTCCTCGCCTTCTTCTACAGTTCCTTTTGGCAATACCCAACCTTCGTACTTGTTCTTATAATTCTTATACAGTAATAAGATTTTTCCTCTGAAAATTACCACACCACCACAGCTCGTTGCCTCAACCATCGCAATTCCTCCTGTTTCCTATTGCACTGCAATACGATTTGGTGTGTACCTAAACTCAAGTAAAAGTATACCCTTTTTTTTCTTCTTTTTCAATAGAATAGATTTAATTTCCTAAATATGCTTGAAAAATCTTTTTGGCAATTGGAACCGCATACTCACTTCCCGTTCCCATACCTTCTACAATTACGGTTACACAAATAGAAGGATTGTCTGCAGGTGCAAATCCGGTAAACCAAGCATGAGAACTGCCTGAAGAATCAAACTCTGCCGATCCGGTTTTTCCTGCCACTTTATAAGAGAAATTCCCCAAAGAGGTTGCCGTACCAGAATTTACTACTTCTTTCATATAATCTGTCAATACGGAAGCCTCATCCTCTGTCATAATAGTTTCCTCTGCTTTTGGCTTATACTGTCTCACCAAAGAACCACTGTCACTTTCCAAACGATCCACTACATAAGATTTCATCAGCACACCTTTATTTGCAATAGCTGATACAACCATATTTAAATGAAGTGGAGTAATCTGCGTCTTTCCCTGTCCCATAGCGGTGTGCATAATTTCTTCTTTATCAGAAGAAGAATCAAGAACAAAACTACTCTTATTATATACAAATGTAGTTGGCAATTCACTGTTAAATAGCATCTTCTCACTATTACTTCGAAAACTTTTTATAGATAACTGGGTTCCTAAATATGCAAAGCAGGAATTACAAGATTTAGCAAACGCATTTTTCAAATGCAAGGAACCATGTACATGATTCTGATAACAATTTACTGTATATCCATCTTGCTTTTCTGTTCCCTTACATTCATAGGAAAACTTTTTATAATTTGCATTTTCCCGAATATACTCTAAAGCCGTAAAAATTTTAAATGTAGATCCCGGAGGATAAAGTCCCTGCGTGGCACGATTAACCAAACACGAGGTTCCGTCCGAATTGTTTACCAAAGTTTTCCATTGGTCATTTAAAGAACTTGGATTTGGATCATAATCTGGTTTTGAAACCATAGCAAGCACTTTTCCCGTAGATGGCTCCGACACAATTACTGCTCCCCTATAATTCCCCAAGGCATCATAGGCAACTTTCTGCAAATTTACATCAAGAGTAGTAACTGCATTATCTCCAATGGTCTTTTCCCCAGAAAGTTTCTTTTTAAAGTTTCCAATCATATTGTCATTGGACGTAAGCAAATTGAAATTTTCCATCAATTCAATTCCTGTCTTTCCTTGTGTAGAATGTCCAACCACATGACAAAATATTTTTCCATATGGGTAACTTCGGGTTTCTTTTCCTGAAGAATCCGTAACAGTCTCTGCAAGTACCTCTCCATCCTCTGTTACTATCTTTCCCCGAACGGTTCTCTCAGCAAGCAAATTCTGTCTCTGATTATAGGAATTATTGATAACATCCTTGCTTTGCACAACCATAAAATAAGCCAAATATCCTATCATTGCCACAAACAAAAAAACAAACACATAGGTAACTACCATAATTTGCTGATTTCCACCACGTTTTGCTGTCTGCTCTCCTGCGTTACTTTCCGACTGGTGCTTCTGCTTTTTCTTCCGCAACACTATTTGCCGCCTCCTTTCCACTAATCACATTGATGCTTTCGATAGCACAAAACATAATAATCATACTAATCATAGAACTTCCACCATAACTAACCAAAGGAAGTGTTACTCCAGTGGATGGAATAAATTTTGTCACTCCACCAAGGGTCAAAAAGCTCTGAAACATGATAATTACGCTAAATCCCAATGCAGTTAATTTGTAAAAAGAATTTTTTATCTTTGCAGAAATATTGATAAACCATATAAAGCAACAAAGGTAAAGCAAAATCATGCAAATTGCAAAAAAAGTTCCCAGTTCTTCCGAAATTGCCGCAAAAATAAAATCACTTTCACGAATAGGAATGGACGTTGGTAGTCCTTGGGTAAGTCCCATGCCAAACCATCCCCCGGTTCCAATAGCAAATAGAGACTGTGCCACTTGATATCCCTGATTATCAATGGTACTCCAAGGGTCTTTCCACGCAGTTACACGCGTGCGCACATGGCTAAACAAGAAATATGCTACTACTGCTGCACCTGAACCACCCAACAGTCCTTCCAACAAATATGCCCAACTTCCAGTTGCCACAAACAGCATAAAAAGGTAGCAAATAAAAAAGATTACTGCTCCTCCCAAATCTTTTTCCAAGACAAGTACCAACACAAAAGCCGCTGCCATTGCAGATATTTTTATAATATTTCGAAACTCTAATGTTTCGGTAGACAAAATGGAAGCAAACGCCACTACAAATAGCAACTTTACAAATTCAGACGGCTGAATACTAATTGGTCCTATATTTAACCAGTTTTTTGCACCATATTTTGATGCTCCAAAACATAACACAATCAAAAGAAGAATTAAGCCCAATACCGCATAAAACCATCCCTCTTTTTGCAATTGTTTAAAATGCTCCAACACCCACGGAAGTGCCATACAAAGAACCATTCCTGCCACCATATATGCAAACTGTCTCTTTGCAGATGACACATTCAATCTTGCAAGCATCACCATACTAATAGCAAAAAACATATACATATGATTTAGAATCGGCAGATTTTCTTTTTGATAAATTTTCTTATAAACAATACTACTGATAATGAAAAACGCTAATTCACAACCATATAGACCAAGGATGGTTATGTCTTCCTGATTCAAATAAATAACAGCATGTCCTAAAAAATGAAACATGTAAATAATCATTTTTTGCCGTCTACATATTCGATTTCTTCTCTTTTTCTTTGCTGCAAATACCATAAATCCCCAATATGTGTAGATAGCCATTAAGACTACAATTATATATCTGGATAACTCGGTCAATACAATTTCCACGATTTACACCTACTTTACTCCTTTTCTAAAATGCCCCGTACTATATTCTTTGATTGGACATTCCGACTGTTTTCTCTCTTTAAACGTATTTACCAGAAACATCAGAATCTCTTCTGCTTCCTGTTCTGTTTCCTGTAAAAATTCTACACGAAGGCTCTGGGCTTTCATATGAATGATCTCCTCCGCATAATCATGCAAAGAAACCGGCATCTTCTCATACATTTGATTGTAACAATACTTGCATCGATTCCAACAACTATACACTTTCTCAAAGCGATCCTTTAGATACAAAGTTCTTTGTTTCTGCTTGCAGCCAACGGTATTTTTACATACACACTGAGCAGATGTCATCACTGCAGTTCTGCCATATACAATAATTTCTTGCCCACTGCAACCATTTCTTTTCCATTCTGCGCTATTTAACTCTACTGGCGCAGTGCTTTTTGTAATGCCAAATGAATCCCAAAAGGCTTTTGCCTCCCGATTAAAGGTATACATATTGTAATCCAATCTTGCATACAGTGTACTGTTCGGTTGTACATATTTTTTATAAAGGGCAACACCTTCATAATTCTTAATAAAAAATCCTTTTATCTGCTTCATAGAAAGCAATTGTTCCAATGGCGTATTTACACTTTTTTCCACATACACATGCCGCATTGCCTGTTCAAAATAAAGATAATTCTCTCTACGAAGCACTGCAGGAAAAATAAGAATGATATCCTTTTTACTCTGTGATACGATATATTGCATTTCGTTTTCTGACATACTTGCCATATCAAGAGCAATCGCTGTTACCTGTTCCACCCGATTAGCAGCTCTTGCCTGCTCTGCTGTACTTACAGAAACCGTAAACCCAGTTTCTTTTTCATCCTCGTTCTCTTCTTTTAAATCCAAAGGCTGCTGTACAGGCTGTTCTCTTCTATTAGACTCTGCCATCGCATTTAACAATTGTTCCAACGCTTCCCGCCTAAGTTCATTCAACTGTCCCACAGGAACAAAAACTGCCTCTGACATGGAAATCTCACAATTTTCCATTACAAAAATGGTCTGATTTAATTTACAAAACTGTTTTTCTATCTTTTCTTTCGTCATAGGCTGGGACTTTGCAGCTTCTACCGGCAAACCATACACAGTTACGCTACTTTCTTTAGAAGTACAGGTAAGTGCAAGCGGCTCTCCCACCTTAATTTGAGCAAAAAAGGACACAGGAATTCTTTTTTGTTTCTGCAAAATATCCTCTTGAATTTTTGTAAGCAACGCATTTCTTCTTGTACGATATACTTTAGTACCTGGTGTGATATGGGAGCCTGGCTTTGTGTTTGTTTCTGTAACCCCCTCTTTTACAGAAGTATTCTCTTTTACCGTATATTCATACAATACAGTTCCATCTTTTCTACGAAACTCCAACACGTCCTGTGCAAAAATGTCTTCACAAAGACGAAGCACCGCTCGATTTTTTTTCATGCGCTCTACCACGCCAACCTCCACTCCACTATGATTTGGACGTACCATAGACATCTGGGTTGGACCATTTTTCTCATAGAAATATCCACTGGAAAAGCCACCTCGATTATACAAATCCATCAAACAAGTATAATCATACTCCAGCTCTCTCTTATGCTTTTCTAAATAAGAGTGGTATTGCTTTCCATATTCTAAATATAAATCCGTATATTTTCGATACAAATAGGCACAAAAAGCCGCATACTCTGGTTTCTTCATCCGACCTTCTATCTTAAAAGAATCAATTCCTGCATCTACCAAATCCGGAATCTTATCAAGAGTACACATATCCTTAGGACTTAGCACATAAGGAGGGGTAACAATAGTCTTTCCATTCTCATCTTTCACTTGATACTGCATTCTGCAAGGTTGCGCACATCTTCCCCGATTTCCGCTTCTTCCCCCAATCATACTACTTAGGAAACACTGACCAGAATAACAATAACACAAGGCACCATGTACAAAAGTCTCTATCTCTAATTTTGTATGCTGCCTTATCTGCGCAATTTCTTGAAGTCCAAGTTCTCTGGATGTGACAAATCGGGTAACACCTTGCTCCTTCAGCAATTCTCCCCCCTGCTCTGTAGTAAAAGTCATCTGGGTACTAGCATGAATAGGAAGTTTTGGAAAATTCCTATGAATAAATGCAAGCACTCCAGGGTCCTGCACAATTACCGCATCTAAGCCCTGCATATAATATTTTTCCAAATAGGTAAAAAGCTGTTCTTCTATCTCCTCATTATGCAATAATGTATTTACCGTAAGGTATATTTTTTTATCAAAAAAATGTACATAATCAATGGAACGCAGCATAGTGTCCTCATCAAAATTTTCTGCAAATGCACGGGCACCAAACTGACTACCACCAAGATAAACAGCATCACAGCCACCGTTTATTGCACCACGCAAACTCTCATATGAACCTGCTGGTGCCAATATTTCTACGTTTCTCATAAAATAGATAACCTCCAATTATGAGAAACTCGCAAATGGAGTTTCTCAGATTATCGCAGCACTCGTCAAAGATTCACATAAGCACTGGATTTTCCTACGCCCAGCAAATACAATTTCATGCAAGCATGATTGTACTTGCGGGGCTTTTGCCACAAAAACAGGTCGACGAATCACTTCACGCCGACCTATACACTCATTACTTATTTACGCTTTGCTTTGCCGCTCTCTAATTCTGCCTCTAACTTGATTACTTTCTTCTGTTCTTCTAAGTTTGCATTCTTAAGGGATTCCGCTTTATCTTGTAAATCCTCAATCTTGGTCTTATATCCAATGACTTCATGCCGAAGTTCAAACAACTCCCGATCCTTCATAGTAATCATATCAGAAAGTTCATTCACCCTCTGCTGTGCCTTAAAGAAATCATCTGTAATATTAATCTGCATCAACACATTACGCATGTCGTTATCTAAAATGTTGTATCCTTCCTGTCCCTTAAACTCTTCATACTTATGATTGATGTATGATGCTACTCTCTGTAAATACTCATCACTCTCATATCCAGCAAGCACATACTGCTTTCCATTAATAGTAACTTCTATATCATTCTTCTGATTCATACTTTAACTCGCCTTTCTTCTTATGTAGAATGGTATATTTTCTACAAATACCTAACTACATTATACTCAAAAAAATGCACATAATCAACCTTTATGTAATAGGTTATTAGACTCACTGACCACCTCAAGCCCCAAATGACCATATGCCTTATCGGTTACCACACGTCCTTTTGGTGTTCGAAGAAGCAATCCTTCTTGAAGTAAATAAGGTTCATACACATCTTCAATGGTACCCCTGTCCTCACTTAACGAAGCTGCCAAAGTATCAAGTCCAACTGGACCTCCACAAAACTTTTCAATCATGGTAAGTAAAATTCCTCGGTCTAAATGATCCAAGCCCAACTTATCTACTTCCAATAAATCCAGTGTTTCATCTACCACTTGTTTGGAAATGACTCCGTCATAACGTACCTGTGCAAAATCTCTGACACGTTTTAATAAACGGTTAGCAAGTCTTGGAGTTCCTCTGGAACGTCTTGCAATTTCCACCGCACTTTCTTCTGAAATCTCTGTATGAAACAATTTCGCCGAACGCATAACAATCTGTTTTAACTCCTGCACTTCATAATATTGCATACGCTCCACTACGCCAAAACGATCCCGAAGGGGCGCTGTCAACATTCCGACTCTAGTTGTGGCACCTACCAATGTAAACTTTGGTAAGTCCAAACGTATGGACCTTGCAGAAGTATCTTTTCCTATTACTACATCAATGGAATAATCTTCCATAGCCGGATAAAGGACTTCCTCTACCTGTCGATTAAGCCGATGAATCTCATCCACAAAAAGCACATCCCCCTCTTGAAGATTATTGAGAATAGCCGCCATCTCTCCCGGCTTTTCAATAGCAGGTCCAGATGTGATTTTTATATTTACATCCATCTCATTTGCAATAATAGATGCTAAAGTTGTCTTTCCAAGTCCCGGTGGTCCATAAAATAGCACATGGTCTAAGGATTCACCCCGCAGCTTTGCAGCCTCCATATAGACTTTTAATTTATTTTTTATCTTCTCCTGTCCCACATAGTCAGAAAGAAGTTTTGGACGAAGACTGTTCTCAATCCGATTATCATCTTCCTGAAGTTCTGTGGAAATCATACGTTTTTTCATGTTCTCACCAACCTAAATCATAAAAATGCCAGCTTTTTCAAACCAAGTTTTAACACTTGCTCTGCATCCATATCCGGGGTAATCTCAATCTCTCTTACCGCCTTCAAGGCTTCTGTCTGGGAATATCCAAGTGCCACCAATGCTTCTACCGCATCTTGTCTTACCCCCTGTAAATCTTTTCCATCTACTTCTTCTGTCTCTTTTAATTTTTCCTCAAAGGCATCTTCTAATTTTACCTTATCTTTCAGTTCAAGAACGGTTTTCTCCGCTGTCTTTTTTCCAATTCCCGGTGCCAAAGAAATGGTCTTTGCATCTCCAGCAAGAATGGCAAACTTCAAATCATTTGCAGATAAAACCGACAAGATTCCAAGCGCACCTTTTGGTCCTATTCCACTAACAGTAATCAAAAGGCGAAACATCTCCAAATCTCCTTTTGTGAGGAACCCAAACAACTGCATGGCATCTTCTCTCACATGAAAATGTGTGTGCAGTTTTATTTCTTCTCCCTGAGCAGGTAATTGATTTGGTACATTTTGCGGCACCAAAATTCGATATCCCATTCCCTGATAGTCAAGCACCACATAATCTGTACCTACTTCTTCTATTGTTCCTTTGACATATGCAATCATAGTTCTCCCCTATCTTCATAAAGTGGATACGTTCCACTGTTACAGCCTCTTTTCTCAATTGTAATCGAGTAGGCTGACTCCTACTCAATTCGCTTACGAACAGCAAATACAGAATTAAAATAATGTAGAAAACAGATTCAATACTGCCTGTTTTGCTTTCATACTTAATGGTCTTTGACACCACTCTTCGTAACTTATCTCACGACACTGTGAAAATGTATCATCAAAATCTTTCTTAATCTCTGATACCACCTGCTTATTGGCAATCCAAACTCCATTTTCATAATGAAGATAAAAACTACGATAATCCATATTGATACTACCTACAATGCCATAATTCTCATTCAAAATACACTTTGCGTGTATAAATCCAGGCTCGTATTCAAAAATGCGGACTCCGTTCTTCAATAAATAGCCATAATTATAATTCGTAGTTAATTTGACCGTCTTCTTATCTGGAATAAACGGAGTAATAATACGCACATCCACGCCACTCTTCACCGCATTAATCAATGCGTCCTGCATATCTTTCTCAATAACCAAATATGGAGTCATAACATACAAATACTCACAAGCATAATGTATCATCTGTCCATATACCATTTCAATTGGATTGTTTGGATTATTCAACGGTCCATCTGCAATCACTTGACAATACACATCTGACTCCAAAAATTTCTTTGTAGGACGATACTTATTAAAATCAATTCCCACCTTCTCTGTGGCAATTTCCCACATTTGCAAAAAAGTTACTGTCATCCACCATACAGCGTCTCCTTCAATACGGACACCAGTATCTTTCCAAACACCAAAACGCTGTATAAGGTTGGCATATTCATCTGCTATATTAAAACCACCAGTATATCCTATGTTACCATCAATAACCATAATCTTTTGATGACTTCGGTAATTCATGTATAACTTGTCGGTATACCGATGAATCGGGTTAAACACAGCTACTTCAAAGCCTTCTTCCCGCAAATCTCTGGCAAAATATTTGTCCGTTCGTATCATAGCTCCAAAATCATCAAAGATAAATTTGATTTCCACACCTTCTTTGATTTTTTGGAGACAAACTTCATGAATGGCATCCCAAAGTGCCCCTTCGGCTACAATAAAAAAATCCATTAATACAAAATGCTTTGCTTGAATCAAATCTGCAATCATACTTTCAAAAGCATCCTCGCCCATTGAAAAATATTGTATCTGATTATTCTTTGTAAGCGGGAACCCTTCTGACTCCAAGTAATTGGACATTCGCATAGAATTGGGAAATGTTTCATGTAATTGTTTCTTGCATTCCGGATCATACTCTTTATATTCTTCCCCATGCATCATAATTTTCGTTAATTTCTCATCTATCTTTTTGCTGGATCCAGCCTGTCCCCACAACAAAAACATAATTCCACCAGAAATAGGAAATATGGTACAAATACTAATCCACGCAATTTTGTATGCCGGACTTCGCACATCATTGACTAATGCTAAAATTACAATTAAACTGGCAATCTCCACAATCACGTAAAAATATACCGTATAATTGTTCAACCAAAATGGCAGTGCAAAAATCAATCCAAACTGCAAAAATACAAAAAACGCTACCACACATGCCCGCAAAAATCCACTTAAGCTATTCTTCACACGCCCGGACATCTTATCTAAAATTCGTTCTTTTTGTATCTCTGGTTCGCTCCAATATTTTCCTTTCTTTTCTCCCATAGACTCTCTTCTTTCTTTTTGATGCTAAATTCTTTTCTTACTATGCTCATATGTTACCTATTGTAACACACTCTATCCAAAAAAACAAACGTTCTGTGTCACCTACAAAATTTTAATTACCGTTTCATACCTTTTTTAATATCGTTTTTTAAAATGGTTCAATCTTTATCTCTTCTAGATTTTTTTCTTTTTATTTGTTACAATCACCTGTCCTTTTGTTATGAATGACACACTTTTATACAAAAAGAGGAGCTTGCACAATAAAGTACACGCTCCTCTTATATATTCTATTTTTTCTCTTTTGCATCAGAATGGCAACCACAACATTCAGAATGTCCATTGCTCTTACTAGAACAATTGCAACTTGCCGGACAACCGATACATTTTGTACCACGTTTTTTCTCTTTGATTATGTATATGATTGCTGCGCCAATTGTAAGGATTAAAATTCCTACAACAATAAAATTTGCCATACCAATACTCCTTTTTAAAGAAAATTAATTTGCATTTAATTCATATTCTGCACTGAACTTCTTATTGTTTCTGTTAATTAAAACACCTATAACTGCAACAATAGCAATTACTGCGATAAGACCTGGAACAAAGCCGCTTCCAACAGTTCCCAATGTAATCAATGTACCAATCTGGTATACAAGAAATGCTACTACATAACCGGTTGCTAACTGTAATGCAATACCGCCCCAAAGCCATTTTTTATCCTGCATTTCTGAGTTCATAGCACCTAATGCAGCAAAACATGGTGGTGTATATAAGTTAAACATAAGATAAGCTAAAGCTGCTACTTTTGTGATAGCGATTACCCCAGCAACCTCTGCACCTGCACCTTCCATAAGCGCAAGTTCTTCTGTATCAATAAGGTTCTCAAGACCAACGAAACAAACTGCTAATGTACCAACTACATTTTCTTTTGCAATGAAACCAGTAACTGCTGCTGCTGCCAACTGCCAGCTAAGAACACCAACAATAGGAACAAGCAAATATGCAATCGGTTGTGAAATAGATGCAAGAATAGAAGTATCTGCTGCTTCTGCCACCTGGAAGCTCCAAGTAAATGTCTGCATAATCTGAACAACTGCGTTACAAACAAGAATAATCGTACCAGCTTTTACGATATAAGCTTTACCACGAGAAAGCATCGAAAGTGTTGCTCTCTTAATGCTTGGAATCTTATACTCTGGTAATTCAATAATAAAGAAGGATTTTCTATATTTGTATCCTGTAATCTTCTTTACTAATAAAGCACCTAACAAAATTAGCACAATACCTACAAGGTACATCACTGGTCCTACCCAAGAAGCATCTGCAAAGAATGCACCTGCAAACAAGGCAATAACTGGAAGCTTTGCTCCACAAGGCATAAATGGTGTCAACATTGCTGTTGCTCTACGTTCTCTTTCATTACGAATGGTACGGCATGCCATGATTCCAGGAATTGCACAACCAGTACCAATTACCATAGGAATAACAGATTTTCCAGAAAGACCAACTCTCTTGAAAATCGGATCAAGCACAACAGTTGCACGAGCCATATAACCACAATCTTCTAATAAGGCAATCAAGAAGTACATTACCATTACTAATGGCAAGAAACCGACAACGGCACCTACACCACCAATGATACCATCCACTAACAATGACTGCAAGAACGGATTCGCATCCTCTACCTGAACGGCAACCCATTCTTGGAATGTTTCAATCCAGCCTACCAGCCAATCTGCAATCCATGTTCCAACTGTTGACTGAGAAATATAAAATACCAAAAACATTACGGCTGCAAAAATTGGAATACCAACAAATTTATTTGTAAGCACTGCATCAATTTTGTCCTGTACATTTGTATCTTTTGTTAAAACTTTACGCTTTTCAACATCTTTTACAATCTTATTGACAAACTCAAAACGTTTTCTATCTGCTGCCTCAACTTCTGCTTTATCCTGCAAATTGATATCCCCTTGCACATATGGAGCAACCTGTTTGCCCCCCTTTAATGATGCAGCCTTTTCTACCACTTCTTTTAAACCATTGTTAGAAGTAGACACTGTTTTTATGACTGGACATCCCAATTTTTCAGACAAAAGTTCCGCATTAATTTGCGTTTCTTTTTTATCGTTAATATCACTTTTATTCAATGCTACAACCACAGGAATTCCAAGTTCCAATAACTGTGTAGTAAAGAACAAACTACGACTTAAATTGGTAGCATCCACAATATTAATAATTGCGTCTGGATTTTCATTCTTTACATAAGCACTTGTAATACTTTCTTCAGATGTAAATGGAGACATAGAATATGCACCTGGCAAATCTACTGCAACCAATTCCTCTGCTCCATCATAATAATTTTTCTTCATTGCACATTCTTTTTTTTCTACAGTAACACCAGCCCAGTTTCCTACACGCTCATTTCTTCCTGTTAAGGCGTTGTACATTGTCGTTTTTCCACTGTTTGGATTTCCTGTTAATGCAATCCTCATAATGAATCCTCCTTATTCCTTCTTTCTAACAGTTTACCTTATGTTAGTAATAGCTAACTTTATGTCATAAAATATGTTACTATCCATCACAACCTTCAAAAATTAATGAGACTACATATTTCATCCATAATTTCTAAAAGAAGGCATCTGCCCTACAAAAATATATGTGCAACTTACTCTTACATGCAAATTGCACATATACTTTTCGTGATTGAATAGTAACAAAACAGTGATTAGAATACACTATTTAGATAGAAATCGCTTCCGCTAAATCATTATCTATATTATATCTGGCATCTTTAATAGAAACAACGCATCCACCTTTTTTATGTGAAATCACAGTAATAGGCTCGCCGCTGTAACATCCTAATGAAAAAAGAAATGAATTTAATTCTTCATCATCTGTTATAATGTCTTTAATAATATACTCTTCACCAACATTGGCATCAATTAAAGTCATATAGTCCTCCTAACGTTCTCACTGTTTGTAATTTTATGAAAATTACATTGATTTTGGTTCGACTGTTATAAATTAGATATGCTTCCTATTTTTCCATAATTAGGCGTACCTAACATCTTTTTACAGTTTAATACTAATAATTACTTTTGTCAACTTATTTTTTCCTGATTATTCCTTTTTCATTTTCTACAATCAAAGACCAAACTATTTCCATTTTAATAATAGAGCCGAATTAATAATCACAAGCACAGAACCTGCATTATGTACCAATGCTCCAACTACGGGATTTAAAATGCCTGTGATAGCTAATGCAATCGCCAGAAAATTCAATGTCATAGAAAAGGTTAGATTCCATTTTATGGTAGACATCATTTTTTTCGAAAGTGCCAATAAATGTGGCAACTCTTTTATTTCATCATCCACTAATGCAATATCTGCGGCATCTACGGCAATATCACTTCCTACTCCACCCATTGCAATTCCAACATTGGCCCTTTTTAATGCTGGAGCATCATTGATGCCATCACCAATCATACAAACGGAAAGCTTGTTTTTCTGATAATCATTAATTGCCCTAAGTTTATCTTCCGGCAGACAGTTTGCATGGATTTCTCTAATATCTAACTGTTTTCCAATGGTATTCGCCGCATTTGCATTGTCCCCAGTAAGAAGTACCGGTTCTACATTTAATAACTTTAATTTTTGAAGCATACCAGCACTTTCCTCGCGCACAGTATCTGCTAATACTATGTATCCTGCTAACCTTTCATTTACTGTAATATAAATTACCGTACATCCATCATTCAAGTATTTACCCACTTCTTTTGCCAGCGCTTTAGACAGCTCAACAGCATTTGCCTTTGAAATCAACTTTATATTTCCAGCCGTAACATACTTTCCATTTACCAAAGCGGTAACCCCTTCCCCCGGAAGCATACGAAACTCTTCTACTTCCGTTAATGAATTACCCTTTTCTTTTTTATAACATCTTACAATTGCCTTTCCCAAAGGATGTTCAGACAATTGTTCTGCGCCGGCAGCTAAAGTAAAGATTTCTTCTTCATTTAATTCAGAAAGGCTTTTTACTTTTATAACTTGAGGTATTCCAAGGGTTAATGTACCAGTTTTATCAAAAGTAATTTTTGAAACCTTTGCCAGCCGTTCAAGTGCATCCCCTTCCCGAACAAGAAAACCATGTTTTGTAGCATTTCCTATTGCCGCCATAATCGCGGTAGGTGTTGCAAGTACCAACGCACAAGGACAAAAAACAACCAAAATGGTAACTGCTCGTATCATTTCACCAGTAACAATCCAGGTCAATGCCGCAGCAGTTAAGGCTATTACCACAATCCAGGTAGCCCAGCGGTCTGCCATACTAACTATTTTTGCTTTTCCAGCATCAGCGGACTGCACAAGACGAATCATTCTTTGAATAGAACTATCCTCTCCAACCTTAGTCGCCTCCATCTCAAAAGCACCAAACTGATTTACTGTACCGCTGGAAACATCATCCCCAACCGTTTTATCAACAGGTAATGATTCTCCAGTCATAACAGCCTGATTAATGGATGTCTGCCCGGTAAGTATAATACCGTCTACCGGAATGGTTTCCCCCGGAAGAACACGAATTCGTTCTCCAATCTGTACCTCTTCTGCTGGAATAACTATTTCTTTATTTCCCCTAAGAACTCTTGCAGTCTGAGGTGTCAGATGCACCAATTTTTCAATACCTGCTCTTGCTTTCGCAACTGTTAAATCTTCCAACAACGCGCCTAATTGCATAATAAAGGCAACCTCACCAGCCGCAAAGTCTTCTCCGATACAAACCGCTGCAATAAGCGCAAGCGATACCAAAACATCTGCCTTAATATCAAAAGCTGTAATTAGACCAATAACAGCTTCCAAAATAATAGGAATTCCACATAAAATAATGGCAATCCACGCCGCATCAAAGGGCAATTGTACCATATCAAATATACTTACTAACAATGCTATGCCAGAAATAATAAGACATGCAATATCCCTTTTCATACCACCTAATTCTACAAATTCTTCTAATTTCTTAATGATTTTCATAATACACCTGCTTTCTATACCCCTATGGGTATACCGCCATTATACCTATAGGGGTATAGGTTGTCAAGAAATAAAACCAAACGAGCATATATATTCTAAATTTTTCATATCCATATATTTGCTCGTTTGTTATTCCAAATCAGATATCAGGCATATGCTAGAAAACAATTTCCACACGCCCTATCAAATTTTATATTCAACTACTTTACTCTCTTTGCAATACAGTTTATTTCATATTTGCAAACCGTTCCACTGCTTTTGTGAAACTTTCAATGGTTTTATCTGCATCTCCATGCTCAATACCATCTCGTACACAATGCTTAATATGCCCTTCTAATACAACCTGTCCAGCCTTATGCAAAGCAGATTTGGCAGCATTTATCTGTGCAAGAACATCTTCACAGGGAACATCTTCATCTATCATTCTATCAATTGCCTGTACTTGACCTATAATTTTACTTAAGCGTCTATGCAAATTTTCTGCATCCATACACTGTCTCATACTATACCTCCTATTCTATACCCTATAGGGTATAGGTTAATTATACCCTTTCTATTCCTTTTGTCAATTTTTAAGAAAAGGGCTGCCTAATTGTCATTACACTGCAACCCTTTTTAACTATGTAATTTTCCATTCCTCAGCCTGCCGACGAATCTGTACAAATTTCTTATAAATCCCCTCTTCTTCCATAAGTTTTTTATGAGTACCTTTTTGTGCCACTTTCCCTTCTTCAAGTACCAATATCTGGTCCGCATTCTCTACAGTTGCCAGGCGATGTGCAATCGTAATAATGGTCTTTCCTCTGGTAAGTTTAGATATAGCTGACTGAATCAAATGCTCATTCTCTGGGTCAATGCTTGCAGTTGCTTCATCCAAAATAATAATCGGTGCGTCCTTTAACATGGCTCTTGCAATAGAAATCCTCTGTTTTTCGCCACCCGAAAGCGTTCCACCACCCTCTCCGATTACCGTATCATAGCCATCTGGCAATGCCATAATAAATTCATGACAGCAGGCTTTTTTCGCCACTGCAATCATTTCCTCCTCTGTTGCATCTGGCTTTCCAAAGCAGATATTGGCACGTATGGTATCATGGAACAAATATACATTTTGAAATACCATAGCTATATTAGAAAGCAGACTGTCACAGGTAAATTCTTTTACATCATATCCTCCTACCATAATACTTCCATCATTCACGTCATAGAATCTTGCCAGCAAATTACAGATCGTTGTCTTTCCACTTCCTGACGGACCTACAATGGCGGTGGTTGTTTTTTCCGGTATTGTAAAACTTACATCTCTTAAGATTTTTCGCTCATCATAACCAAAATCTACATGAGAGAATACAATATCATGATTCGACAGAGTAATCTCTTTTCCATCTTGATCAATATAATTGTTTTCCTGCAAAGCCTCCAACTGATTCATTGTATTATCAATGACACTCAGTATATGCGCACTGTCGCTGATCGGTTCCAATGAAGCAAAAATGCTAAAGGACAAAAATACTAAAATCAACATCATTGGAAACTCTAATTCTCTAGTAATTCCAAGATAGAAAGCTGTTCCTGCCAATGCTACAGAACCGAGTTTTAAAGCAAACAAGTGAAAACAATTGGCAGGGATAAATCCCCATTCAATTTTCAAATTTATTTTACGGTTGTCACTACAAGCTTCTCTCATGGCGCTTATGGATGCTCCTGACTGTCCAAAGGATTTTACTACAGATAAACCTCTTGCATATTCCAATGTGGCTGCTGTCAAATCTCTTCCTGCCTTTGCTGCTACTGGAGCATTTATTGCACTACACCTTGAGACAATCAACAAAAACAGAAACGAAACAATAACTGCCCCAACTGCAATCAGACACACCTTTGGTGATATAAAAAGCAGACATAAGAGAATACAAATAAAATTGAGATATCCTCCTACAAAATTATCCACCATTCGAATTCCCATGTTTTCTAAAGAATGAAGCCCTGTAGTAATGGCATTTAATATATTTCCCGTGTTCATCTGTTGAAAATATCCCAGTGAAACTCTCTTTAGTGCATCTCCAATGACAAGACGGTCTCTTGCTACCAATTCATAGCTGATTGCCTCCTGGCACCTTGCCCTCATATAATCAAACAAAAATCTGAAAACCACTGTGATTGCTACCAAAAGCAAACTTTTCCACACCCAAGCCATATCAAATACGGTGCCTGTTCGTGAACTATCAATCAATACTCCAATGGTATAAGCCGCAAGCATTGTTGGTGCAGCTCCAAACCACATAGCAAAAAAAGAAAACACAAATCCCAGATATAGCTTTCCTTTAAATTCACCGCACCAGTTAATAATACGCTTTACTGTTCGAAACATGTTGTGTTTCCTCCTTTCCTACTGCCCAAGTTTTTGCACCAATATGTGCCTGCCACATTTTTTCATACAACGGACAATTTTTCAACAATTCTTCCTGTGTTCCTTGAGCTACAATATTTCCCTTCTCAAGCACCACAATATTGTCAGCCTGACGAATGGTAGACAGACGGTGTGCAATGACAAGAAGTGTCTTTCCTTTGGTCAATTCGTTAATACTTTGCTGCAATTTTTCTTCGTTTTCCGGATCTGTAAAAGCCGTAGCCTCATCCAGAATGATGATCGGTGCATTCTTCAGCATCATCCTTGCAATGGCAATTCTCTGCTTTTCACCTCCTGAAAGTCGTTTGCCCGCTTCCCCAGCAGGCGTATCATAGCCCTCAGGCAACTTCAAAATAAATTCTTCACACTGTGCTGCCCTTGCAGCTGCATACACTTCTTCATCTATTGCTTTTGGATTTCCTAAACGGATATTTTCTTTTAAGGAGCAACGGAACAGGAAATTGTCTTGTGCCACAAAGCTGACAGTATCAGCCAACTGACTAAGAGGCATCTCTTTCACATTCACCCCTCCCACAGAAATCTCTCCTGATGAAACATCCCAGAAACGAGAAATTAATTTTGCTACTGTAGATTTTCCACCACCAGAAGGTCCTACTAATGCTGTAACACTTCCCTGCTTCATGGTCAAGTCAATTCCATGTAACACTTCCTCTTCCTTTTTTCCTGTGTAAGAAAAACTTACATTCTGAACTTTCACTTCATATTTCTGTATATTTGCATTCTGTTCCGGTTCAGGCAGTTTCGGCAGTTCCAAAAATTCCTGCAAATTCTCCACCGTTTCTTTTACCTGACGGATACTCTCAGAAAAAACTTCCAGTTTTGTAAGGGACCCCACCATAGACAAAGACAACATAGCACATAATGCAGCTTCTGGTGCTGTAATTGCCCCTTTACCTGCTAACCATAAGCTGACAGGCAATACACCCAATAGCGTGGATGGAAACAGCGCAAAAGCAAGCTTCATTGTGACCCATGTGGATGACAACCATTTCATAACAAAGATCTTATAGTCTGTAATGGCATCCTCATACTTTTCATAAGATACCCCAGCTCTACCAAAGGCTTTAATAACTTCGATTCCTTCAATATACTCTACAATGGTACTGTTCATATACGCATTGGATTTTGCATACTGTTCAAAGTTCTTTCCACTAATTTGAAAGGTCAGCATCATACATACCAGGGATAAAGGCATGGCTGCAAGAGAAGCAAGTGCAACCCGCCAGTCAATCATTAAAAGTGCCACAAGGCTTACAATCGGAAGAATCAGGTGTCCAGAACCTTCCGGAACCATATGTGCCAGTGGCGGTTCTATATCTTCAATCTTATCTACCATTACACTTTTGATTTCCCCGATAGAATGTGCCGTAACTTTGCCTAATGGTGCATGAAGCAAACGATCTGTCACTCGGTTTCTCAACTTTTCCAATACATAATAAGCCACATGATGAGATAATCCTGTTGAAAGTCCGAAAAAAACAACCTTAATCAGATAAAATGCTCCCGCAAGAATACACCAACGTCCAATTTCCGTTGTTGTGAGTGCATCAGCTACATACAAGGTAATCATACGATATACGCAATAATAAGGAAGCAGTCCGCATACCACACTGATAACAGATAAAATAATGGAACCAATCAATTCTCCCCTGCTTCCTTTTGCATACCCCAAAAGACCGGATAGCCAGCTCTTTTGTTTTGTTTCTGTATTCATAAAATGAACGCCTCTTTCCTTTTCAAATAATAACTATTCAGAACCCCATCCTCCCAATCGCCTCTGCGAGACTTTGAAACATCGCAATCATATCCGTCCCCTATATTCTGTAGGAGACATTCCCATAACTTTCCGAAAGGCAATCGCAAATTTGCTCGGACTATCATATCCAACCTGACCTGCTATTTCTGCCACACTAATTTCTTTTCTTTGACGTAACTGCACCGCTGCAAAATTCATACGATATTGCAAAAGCCAGCCTGCAATAGTAGAGCCGTAGACCGATTTAAAGCATCGCTTCATAGCAGTCAAAGGAATATCAAACCTTTTAGAAAGTTCCTCCTGCGTGTAGTTTTCATCCATATGCAATGTCAAAAATTCCTGCATTGCCTTTACTTTTTCTACCTGTGTCTTGTAAAAATAAGGTTTTTCACTGGGAGAATCCGGTAATTCCAGTGCATCAAGATACAGCAGTAATTCCAGTATTTTTATTTTAAAATATGGACGCTTAATCTTTTGCGGAACAGCATAAAGTTCACTAAAAATATGTTCAATAGATTTTTCCCCATGGAGAACCATGGGATATATTCCGCTACAGAATTTCTGTTGCAATGCCTTTAAATCTACTGGAAAATCCTTAACTTCTTCTGGCAGGCTCTTACAAGCAATTCCTAAATCAATGTTGATCATTGCTCCATGGTAATGTGTTAATGGCATTTCAAACCGTCCCTGGTGGGATAATCTTCTGTCTAACTTTAAATCACCAGCTTCTACATAGGAATAAGCATCTTCGCTTGCCGGACACTCCATTCTCCCCTCTCTGCAATGGTCAATACAGAACAAATCTTCTTGCGGAACATAGTACGAATCATAATACTGCATATGAAAATCATTGAAAGCCAACATCACCCCCGGAAATACATCATATATCGTAACTGTACCTTCTCCGGTTTCATTGCGAAACTGATAGACACTACATCCATCACTTTGTGCCAGAAGACACGCATCCTGGCACTTTTCGGCATATTTATTCATAGGTGTTACCTCCTGTACTTTCTACAAGCAATACACGATCGCAGGCTGCCTGCATAAACTCCTGATCATGAGATACTACAATCACAATTTTCCCCTGCTCAGCCAATTCCCGAATTACCTGACCGACTTCCTGCATGTGACGGTAATCCAGTCCACTGGTTGGCTCATCAAAAATTAAAATTTCTTTTTCTGATAACAAGGCTGTAGCAACTGCCAGTCTCTGTTTCTGTCCTCCAGATAGAGCCATAGGATGCTGCTCCTTAAAATCATACAAATCAAACTTCTGCAAAATTTCCTCAATCTGCTCTGCATGGACTCCACCAGCCTGTTCACACTCATTCCATACACTGTCATAAAACAATTGATGGTTGACATCCTGCATGACTAAAAAACATTTTTTCTGCCTCTGTTTTGCTTTTAACTGTTGTCCATTCAACGCAATCTTTCCATCCCTTTCTTTCAGCAATCCACACAAGCATCTAGTCAAGGTAGTTTTCCCTGCTCCATTTGCGCCAGTTATGGCAAGCACTTCTCCCGGAACTGCTGTAAAGGAAAGATTTTGTATTACAGAGGCTTCTTTTCCGTATCCACAATTTAGATTTTCCACCACAAATCCATTTTCACAGCGACTGTCAGTACCTCTCACTTCCGACAGAACAAGTTTTGTCTGGACAAGCTCCCGAAGTCCCATTTTCTGCCGCTCCTTCTTTTCCAGTCTCCGAAATTCTTCACCTGAAAAGATTTTTTCAATCCTTCCATTCTGAAAATACACAGCTTTATCAACAAAATCTACTAGAAAATACAGTCTATGCTCTGCAATCACAATCGTATTTCCCTGCTCTTTCAGCAAAAGGAGCTGCTTTCTCAACTTTTCTGTTGCTTTCACATCTAAATTTGCAGATGGTTCATCCAGTACATAAATAGCAGGCTTCATGGCATAAACACTGGCAAATGCTAAAGTCTGCTTTTCACCGCCGGAAAGCGAAAAAACATTTCTCTGCAAAAGATTTTGAATGCCAAGATTCTGCACCGTTTCTTCAATTTTTTCTTTCATTACTTCTGGAGATACTCCGTCATTTTCCAATCCAAATGCCAGCTCACTGTCTGTATCCAGATTAAAAAACTGACTTTTTGGATTCTGAAATACAGAACCTACATGTTTTGCCAGCTCATAAGTTTCTGTCTCTGCTACGGAAAGATTATCCACTCTAACATTTCCTTGTAAAATAGCATCTTCTGTAAAATGCGGAATCAAACCATTGATTAGCTTTGTTGCTGTTGTCTTTCCACAGCCACTTTCTCCACACAGCAGGATACATTCTCCTTTTTTCACTTTCAGATCAATATTATGTAAGGTTTCCTCCTGCTCTTTATAGGAAAAGGAAACCTGCTCTATTTGAATCATTCTGCTACCTCCTTTACAGAATCACAGCCAAAACGGCAAATATCAATGCAATAACGAGGCATACCCAATCCAAAACTTTCATCCTTAATTCAATTAAACTTGTTTTTTCTACTGGATTTTCAATACCTCTAGTAACTGCCGCTGCAGCTAATTCCTCTGCTGTGGTTGTAGCGGACATCATCAACGGCACAATAAATGCCTCTATTTTATCTAATCCTCTCACATTGCGAAGCTTCATAGCATCGCGTATATGTCCTGTTTCTTCCTGAATTGCCGGAAAATATCGCAACGTAACGGAAATTGGAATAATCAACTTTTGAGGGATGCGAAGTTTTCGCATCCCTACAATCATTTCTCTTAAACTTAATGTGTGTATCATCAAACTTCCTACCATTAGGCATGAAAAAAGTTTTCTAGTATAATTGGCAAAAATAGAAAAACTGGTCGCTATGATTTTTGGTGATACCGGCAGGATATACCATTGCAAATAGACCACTGCCACAAAGGCAAATAACCACTTTGCTGCTGAAATACTTTTGCCACAAATACTCATTAGAATTCCAACAGCTACTAGCCAGCCAATTTCAACCCAAAAATTGTCCTGTGAAAATGCAATTACATTTGCTGCCAATAATAGCCCAAGCCCTGTACGTGGATCTATTTTTCTTACCTTCTGCTGCATTTTAAACCACACCAGCCTTAGTAAAATGTTTCTTAAACAATCCTTTACTAATGGTTGCTCCTGCTAACGCACAAAGAACGGTTGCTACGATCATTACTACTAACATACCATTAGATGACACATCTGCCAATGTATCTACATAGTCCTGCGACATTCCCTGTTCCGTAATTTGAGCAAAAAAGCTGTCTCTCATAACCCAGATAGGAAGAGGCGAGCCTATCATTCCCAATGAAAAACCAGCAAAAGCTAATGTGTTTCCAAAAAAGCTCTCATATTTTGTTAAGTAACGAGCCAGTTCTGCCAATGCACAGCCGACTACAAAAGCTATCAGAATATAAATCGTAAACTGTCCAGTCACAAAGTAAATCAATCCAACAATCAGCCCTGTAATAAGTACTGCCCCAGTTTTTTTCACCTTACTGCACATCAACATGAACGGGGTTGCTCCAAACAGACCTATGAATGCTGGCATCAGAATCCATATAAGCGGATGGAAACCACTAACTAGCATAAATGCAAAATTAATAACAAAATAAATAGCGGAATAAATACCAATAGATATGAGATCACGCCCTTTTAATCCTTTTGATTTGTTGTTTGTAGACATAATAATCCTCCTGTTTCTAATTCGTTTTATCTAACCTATGATTAAAATTGAAAGTGCTTTTGCACTTTCGGCGTAAATCTTATCAAAAAAAATTTTCTTCGTCTGTCCCATTTCGTTAATATTGCTCCAATTGGATAACAAAAGTTAGTTTGTGCTAACATACGATACATTCAACTTTTACACCTACACAGTCTCTGCGTTTTCCTCGCCTACAAGTTCTGCACTGGTATCCTGCCACACCGATGGTATTCGTCTGACAAAATAATCGGCCAAAGTTCCTGATAGGTTCCTTCCAGATCAATCCAAAGCTGCTCCGCTACCGCCTCCTTTCTACCGAAATAAAATTTCCACAATCTGCAGTATTTTCTTTTTTATTTAATTTCGCTTATTCCCTATTATCCTTCAAACACTCCACCATACTGACTCTTTTCACCTTTCTCTGAATCATCATAAGTGAACCAAAGTAACTAACCAGTGTCAGTAGAATTGTTATGACATAGCTCTTTCCCGCTATATCCATTGTCATAAGCATACCTTCTGTGTCCGCATAAATTTTAAATACAGCATTTCCGGAAGCAAGTACAGCCGGAATACTTACAGCAATACCTATAGGCAGTAGAATGTGGTTGATTCTAAGCACTATTTGATTGATTTTCTTATCCTCATATCCCAATACTTTAAGCATTGATATATTTCCCCTGCTTTCTGTTACAAGCATATTGACCGCTACATAAATAGCTGAAACGCATATAATCACACCAAGTCCTACCATCATATATATCGCAAATCCCATTTCTTCAAATATGGTATTAAACTGTTCTGCCATATCTGTCTTTGTAATGGTCTTTGCAATGCTTTCCTCCGGTATAGGGAGCTTTTCATCAGACATGACCGCATTATACACAACAGTCTCTAATCCAATAAGCTTAGCTGCATTTTCCCTTGAAGTGTAAACAGCCTTTTGTACGGTGTTGTCAATTATTCCTTCAATTTTCACCTTCACTTCTTCCATTGACAAAGGATTATAGAGTGTAAGCTCCTCTCCTTCTTCCACTTCAAGCAGCATTGCTGAAAGACTGGTAAGATAACAGCCATCACTGATGATTATTTCCTTACCATTTTCATCCTTTAGGTCAAGGTATGTATTATCATCATCCGTACCGATAAGGGATATAGTGCTTCCTTCTTCTGTTTCCAAGCCAAAGGCAAAAATCGGTTCTCCACCATATTTTTCTTCTGTCAGGAGTTCATTCAATATATACTCATATTCAAAGCTTCCAAGCCTGTCTGAGCTACTGTCTGCAACAGACTTCATGGTATCGAAAAATCCAAGTCCAAACAGCATGATATAGCTGCCGAGGAAAATCCCCATAAATATAACCAATGTTCTTGCCGGATTTCCAAGTAATGACCTGATTGCAAGCTTTTTTCTAAAGGACATTTTCTTTCCTGCAAATAAATGTTTTAACTTCTTTTTTCCGCCTGCATTTCCGTTTAGCAGTAACACTGTATCCTGTTTTAATAATTTGCGAACGGAAAATAACGCCGCAATAATATACATGAACGTTGGCACTACAACACCAAGTAGGGCAACAAGTGGATTTAAGCTGAAGTGTATTTTCATAGGCTCATAATCTGCCAATCCCATTTCTCCAAAGGATTGATCGCAAATAAGCGAAACTATTGCTGAAAGTCCACCACCAAGGATACCCGGTATAGCCGCAAATCCTGCATAGTGTCGCATTAACTGCCCCTTTGTATATCCAAGTGCCGTCAATGTTCCTATCATTTTCTGTTCGCTCTTTACCTTACGGCTAATAATAATACTTACCAGTGCTACTGCTATTAACGGAAGCACCACTAACAAAGCATAAGACATAATCAAAAACATATATGCCTGATCATCAACCATACAGATTCTCTGATTTTCCTCTGCTGCCAAATAATCCTGCAACACATATTCCTCTTGAATATATTTTCTAAATTCCCTGCTGTTATCCTGATTGTATTTCACAAGATACTGACAATTCACATTTCCAAGACTTTCAAATTCACTGTCAGACAGATAACACAAGAAAAATGTTGTTATATTTTTGTAGGAATCATCTGCATTTTGCAGCATATACAAATAGTCCGGGCGTTGAAAATATCCTGACACTATATATTCCTTTTCACCTACATGTATCTTATCTCCTACGGCAATTCCCATATTTTCAGCATACCCCTCTGAAATAATTACTTCATCATCATTACTTACATCACTACCGCCTGTAATCTCATAAAGGTCAATTTCTTCTGTACGCTCAAATACTCTTGCTGTTGTTTCGTCATTTGTAAGATTAATATATCGCTGCGCCTCTAACTGTAAATCATACTCCTTTTCCAACCACGCAATTTCTTCATCATCAATTGGCATATATGTGGAAAAATGTGCATCCTCTAACTTATTGTCCGAAAAGAATTTCTCTGAAAAATCAAGGATACCTGCTCCTGCAATATTGAAAAGATAAAACATCAAAAGCGCTACTATGGTAAGCACTGATGATGCTATGTAAAACGAACGGTTTTCCCGAATGCTTCTAACATATCGCTTGTTAAGTTTCATGAATACACCTCCTATAATTCAAGATTTTCTGCCGAAATCTTATTTTCATTATTCTTGCTCTTGGCGGTCTTTCCGTCCTTAATCCAAATGATACGGTCTGCCATTTGTGAAATTGCTTCATTATGGGTAATTATAATAATAGTTGTTCCAAACTGCTTATTCATCTTCTCTACAAATTTAAGTACGCTTCGTGAGGACTTAGTATCTAATGCACCTGTCAATTCATCACATAACAAAAGCTTTGGATTTTTTATCATGGCTCTCGCAATTGCAACTCTCTGCTGCTGACCTCCGGAAAGCTCTTTCGGAAAACGGGTACGATATTTTTCAATATCAAGAGCCTGCAACACTTCTTCAATATCAAGTGGATTTTCTGCAATATCAGATACCACCTCTATGTTTTCCTCAACTGTTAAATCCGGTATGAGGTTGTAAAACTGGAATACAAAGCCAACATCTTCTTTACGATACTGTGTCAACTTATCCTTGCTAAGACCTGTAAGGGTTCTCTCTGCAACTGTGAGTTCTCCCTTATCAAGAGAATCAAGTCCACCAAGCATATTTAAAAGTGTACTCTTTCCTGAACCGGATGGTCCAAGAATGACACAGATTTTTCCTTCTTCCAATTCGAATGAAGCGTCATCCAGTGCATACACTGCCGCCTCGCCCTGCCCATATTGTTTTACTGCATTTTTAAGTGTTATAAACATTTTTCATTCCTTCTTTCTTAAAAAATCTTTATAGTTAGCCTTAACTAACACCTTGCTTCAAAATAGCGGTAACCACACGATTAGTGTTAGTTACCGCTAACCAAGAACTTATGATACTACTAAAATATGAATCCGTCAACTGCTTTAGTCATATCACTCTTCTGCGGATAACGATAGGCATAAGGAAGGAAAGTCCGTGCTTATAATAACACCTTTTATAGGTTAATCTTGACTAACCCACCTCATTCTATCATGTTTTCATTTGGAGGCATTTTAATATTTTGGAGTTGCAGTTTTTTCAAAAAAACTTTATAATAGTTCTTTGTTAGTTGCAACTAACATCCAAATAATGTACGGAGGAAAAAACATGAAACTTTATGAAGCCAAACCGGGATACACCGGTACCATCACCTCTATCGACGGTGACACTCGCTTTCTAAGTCGTATCACTTCCATGGGATTGACAGAAGGCTGTAAAATCGAAATTATGCAAAACGAAAAAAATCAACCAATATTGCTCCTTGGACGCGATTCTCTCATTGCAGTAAATCGCAAGGACTGCGAAAGAATGGAGGTGAAATAGCATATGAGTAAAACCATCGCTCTTTTAGGCCAGCCAAACTCTGGTAAATCCACTTTATTCAATGGCTTAACCGGCTCCCATCAACATGTTGGAAACTGGCCAGGTAAAACAGTAGAACAGAAAAACGGAACTTTTACATATGAAGATGAGGAATATACCATTGTAGATCTTCCGGGAACCTATAGCCTTTCTGCTAACTCTGATGAAGAAATTATTACACGAGATTATATTGCTGATGGAAAAGCTGATCTTGTTTGCATTCTTGCGGATGCTTCCCAGCTAGAGCGAAGTTTGTTTATGATGACTGATTTTATGGGCTTAAATGTTCCTGCCATACTTGTCTTAAATCTTATGGATGTGGCAGAAAAACTGGGTAAAAAAATCAATACAAAAGCCCTTGAAGAAAAATTAGGTATTCCAGTAATCCCCTTTATTGCAGCAGACAAACCCCAATATCCTGCACTATTAAAGGCTCTCAAAGAAGCTCTTTCTCAAAAGAAAACTTTGGAAATCAGTAATTTTGAATCCTATTTTGCAGAAGAAACAGAAATTCCATATTATGCAGTAAAGGAATTAGTCACAGAATGTGAAACTGAATTTCGTTCCGCTCATTGGCTTGCAGTAAAATGTATGGAAAATGACAAAAATGTTCTGAACTTTTGCAAATCCGGTTTATCCAAGGATAACTACAGCTCATTATCTGCACTCATTGCAGATGTGAAACGGGGAAATCTTCATACTGGAAACTGCAAATTTGCAATCATACACAATTTACTAAAAACAACTGTTGATTCTCCAAATAAAAAACCTGTATTAAGCAAATTCGACAAAATTGCCACCAGCAGAATCTGGGGTAAACCTTTGGCAGTTGGAATTATGCTTCTTGCTTTTATTGTATCCATGATTTTAGCTCTGCCTCTCATGGGAATCGGTGGAGCTCTTCCCAGCTTATTGTGTGAACCTTTATATAATCTATTGTCAGGCATTGGTACTCCTGATATCATTACCTCATTTGTCAGCCAGCTGCTTCCTAACATTATCAGCTTTGCACTATCTATGTGCGGTTTCGTAATGGCAGTAACATTTATTTTCTCTGTTATTGAAGAAGTAGGCTATATGGCACGTATGGCATTTGTATTTGATTCACTTATGGCAAAGCTTGGTCTTCAGGGAAAAAGCATCTGTGCCTTTCTTATGGGATTTGGATGTACCATTGGTGGTGCTGCCGGTACAAGAGTTATTGACAACTATGGGCAACGCCTTTTAGCTATAGCCCTTGTATGGTCCGTTCCTTGTGCAGCTACCTGGGCAGTTATGCCAACTCTTGCACAAATATTTTTTGGAAAAGGTGCTGTTTGGGTATTAATTTCCCTTTTGCTGTTCATGTTTGTTATGATGGCAATCACAGCTAAAGTATTTGGTAACACACTGGCTCCAAAGGGAACTCGCGTTGGTATGATTATGGAACTTCCACCTTATCATAAACCAAAGTGGGGACACATCATCCGCACTACTTTATCAAAAGGATTGGATATTTTCTGGCGTGCCATCAAAGTAATTACTGTCGTTTCTGTCGTATTCTGGCTGCTTTCTTATACAAATACAGGAAATGTAGAAGACAGTATCATATACAAAACAGGTATTTTTATTGAACCATTTACAAAACTCTTCGGATTAAGCTGGCAAACTTTTATGGCTTTTATTGCCTCTGCAATCAGCAAAGAAGCTGTACTTGGTGTACTCAGTGCTCTTTATAGTGGCTCAGGTGATGTATTTACTGCTACCTTTGGTTCCGTTGGTACTGCAAGTTTAAGTGAAATTCTTCCACAGGTTATTTCAAAGGCAGAAGCATTGGCTTTTATTTTTGCATGCACCTTCAATATGCCTTGTTTGGTGGCTCTTGCATCCACCCACAGAGAAAGTCACTCTCTGAAATGGACAGTCAGAATTGCCATCTATTATACTTCTATGGCACTTTTGCTCTCCTTTGTGATATATCATATTGGTCTGGTGGTGTTCTAAATGCCGGAAAAAATATTAGAATTATTAGAAACTTGTAGTCTTACAAAAGACCAAATTGCCAAAAAAATCAATGTTACCATTGAAGAACTGGACGCTGCTATGGAATATCTACAACAAATGGGTTTTATAAAATCCACCGCAATCACTCCTACCAATGGAGGCTGTTCTAATAACTGTGGTGGAAACTGTGGCAAATGCTCTGGTTCCTGTAACACGTCATCTAATTCAGGCTATACAGTCTGGGAATTGACATAAACTTGTTAATCGGGTAGGTAGAAAATTTGAATAAATCTCCCGCCTACCCGACTATAATCTTTATCTTCCTATATACCAATGAATGTTATTCTTCTTCCATCCCAACTCTATTTCGAAGCACCCCTATTTCTTCAATTTCACACACTACTTCATCTGCTGCCTTAAGAAATGTGGGCGGATTCATTCCCATCCCTACACCTCCCGGTGTTCCGGTTGCTATGATAGTACCTTTTTTTAATGTAATCCCCTGTGTTATCTCACAAATAGCATTAGCTACATTTTGAATCATATATTTTGTATTACTATTCTGGCGAATTTCTCCATTCACTCTGCATATAATGTTCAAGTTCTGAATATTCGCTATCTCATCAGCGGTCACAATACATGGACCCATCAGAGTATATCCATCAAGACTCTTCCCAATATACCACTGCTGATGACGCATTTGAAGATTTCTTGCACTAATATCATTTATAATCGTATATCCAAAGATAACCTCACTGCTCATCTCCGCAGATATCCTTTTGGCATCTTTCCCCAGTATAACACCTAACTCTACTTCATAATCCAGGCTATCTACAAATCTGTAGTTAGGAATCGTGGCATCATGTCCTCTTGCCTCATTCACACGTTTTGAAAAATAAACGGTAGCACTTTTTTCTGAAAAATCCAGAACATCCTTCGTTTCCTTTATATGTTCATCATAATTTACCCCAAGGCAAATAATATCCTGTTTGGGAACTGGTATTGGTGCGCATATCTTACACTGTTCCAAAGCATATCCTTGCTTTCCGCTTATACCTTCTTCTGATTTTATTTCTTTCCGAAATGCCACCATCGCACCTTCTATCGCCAACTCTTTTAATAAATCCTTATTCATGGCTTCGTACTTTTTATCCATTGCCATATGACAATATGTTTCTAACACATTAATAGCAAATATAATCCTTTCACGAATATCTGCCGTCCCCACTATTTCTTCAGGGCATTTGGCTATTAACGCATCAATAGCATTTTCTTCAATCTGCGCATAAAAATTCATAACATCCTGGTCCGTATGACGCATTCCTTCTAACTCTTCATGTATCGCATAATACTTTGTATGAATCATGTAAAACTGTTCTAAAACATACGATATAGCCTCTCTTGCAGAATCAAACTGTTCTAAAACTATATCCTCCGTATGGGAAATCTGTTGAATATTTTGAAATGCAAAATCAAGGGCACTTAACAGAGTTTCCGCATATTTTTCACTAAACAACCATGCTTCATGTTGCATGTCAAAACGGCGTATATCCGGATTATGAAAATGCTTTTTATAACGTTTCTCACTTTCTTTACTCAAAAAAAGAACCAGCCAATGATAATATGTTGATTCTTTTTCATATAAGTTTCATTGAATATATTTTCTCTTTAATCATGCTATACAATCTGAAGGACATGAATATGCTTTTTTTGAAAATGATTATGACAGAAATGCTGTAATAGAAGAATTGACCGATGCTATATGCCGTTATTGTGTAAAGCCAGAGTATCTATCATAAGATTTATTCAAAAGAAATTACTTGTTTTTCTTTAGCCATATACCAAATCCAATAATTTCTTACATATCATGAACTATAACGTTCTTTTACACAATTATCTCATAAATTTCCTTATGTTCGATTCCAGGCACATCCTCAGTCGTTACATCAGAAAGGTAACCTGCTGTGTATTCTTTATTCTTTAAGAAAGAAAAACTCACAAGATAGCCTTTCTTTTGTTCTCTACTTTCCAGATAACCATTCAACTGCTTGATGCCATCTTTTCGATATTGCTCCCCGTGCCAAATCTTCAATTCAATGATAAATTCTTCCTCTAGATAAGTGACAACGATATCCATACGATTGCTTGTTCTAGTTTGCGGCTCCACATAATAAAACCCTGTACCATTGATAATCGGCTTCAGAAAACACAGAAATAATAATCTTCCTTGACTCTCGATAAATTTTTCATCTTCCTTGCGATACTCTGCTTTCATAAGTGCCTGAAAACGGTCTAGAACGCAAACCATATCAAGATGTCCATCTTCTTTAATGAATTGACTCTTTTCTCCAGATCTCACCATTTTTTTGCCAGACCATTTACTTCCAAAATAATCATACAGACAAGATTCAAATAAAATATTAGAAATAACCGCCCTTCCATTGTCTTCTTTTACAATACCAAACATGCTGGCAATTGCTATATCATTATCAAACAAACTAAAGGAAACATCTTCTCCACTTGATAATATCTGTCCTAATTTCTCTTGAAGCCCTTCATAATGCTCTACATTTTTGATCAAATCATCAAAGAGTGGTGTTCTGAGCTTAAGCAAAGCTTTACTTGCCTTTCTAACCCCCTCGCCGGACCAGTCTCTATCTCCCTGTTCATCAATCCATTTACAAAGCCAACTTACCAAATACGGATAACCATCAGTATAATGATATAGCTCCCCACTGATTGCCTCAATATCCATACCGGTATGTGCATCATTTTCATAATCACTCAACATAATTGCTATTTCTTCCGGATGAAAGCTCATATCAACATTAAAGTCCACCGCAACATCATAGGGAGTAAACTCCCTATGATTCCACGGGCAGTCGCCAAATGAAAGCAAGCTTTCACTTGGCTCGTTGCCTTCGCGAGTGTTCCAAGGACTATTATATTTTCGTTCCTCATCCGGACGAAGCTTCAACTTGAGATTTTTCACATCATATACACCTGCTAGAATAACACTTTTAAATGTAAAGTCTTCGCCTGCGTTCCTGGACAAATATTTTTCACGAAGCATACCTAAAAAATTTAGGAACACCTGATTGTCCGAACATTTATCCATCTCATCTACCATAAGAATAATTTGATATTTCTCACATAAGTTGGAAATCTTATCACTTAGGTAAACAACTGCATTCTCTTCCTCATAATTTTCTTCTGCGGTCCAAGATGCAATATCCTCTTCCTTGATATTCGTAAATTTCATTGCTTTTGCAACACGATAGATAAACATATTAACAAATCCTTTATTGGATGCAAATGGTCCCTCGCTAACCCCCTCAAAGCTTATATTGATAATCTCATATTTACTTTTCAATCTATTTTTTAACAAATATATGGTTGTTGTTTTACCATACTGTCTAGATCGATTGATGGTAAAATACTCTTCATCCTCTATTAGCTTCACTATTTTATTTATTTTATCTGTTGTATCCACCATATAATGCTTATTTGGTATACATAATCCAGTTGTATTAAACTTTTTCATACAGTCTCCTTCCTAGGGTTCGTACGATACACTTTTATTACACCAGCTCGACCATACGCTGACCATTATTACCTTTTATATGTAACCATATTGTTTACCAGCTAAACGCTACATGGTTCATTTTTCATTCAAAAAGCTACTCATTTCGTGTGCCAAATTATTATCCTCACACCAATTAATATAACACAAACTACGTCATTATACTACTGAAACATACTTTTCTGTTTTTGCTTTTTTGTGGTATCTCTAGTTCAAGATAAGTATTTTGGTAGCGATATGTCTTTACAATTATAACTATATTGTTCTATTTTGAAGTACTACTCATATTATTAGACTATAATAAACCCTGTTTTCCATCAGGATTCTTCTTAAAATCAAAAGAGCATACCACCAAAATGATATACTCTCTACTAAAATACTATTTATTTCTCTTCTGCGTCACAAGTTTCTCATGATAGAAGAAATTCGTATGTGCAATAGAATATTCCGCGCAATACGCTTCTATTTCTTCCGCCAATTCATCCCAATAACCTTTATTTCCATTCACATATATCTGTTTATACAAATCAGCATATTGGGGATATCTTTCGTTTATATATGTAAGTATCCAAGCCTTATATCTCCCTCTAAGATTCAGATTTTCAAACCAATACTCATCAACAAACAGCCTGCTCTTTTCTATAATTTCCTTATAATCAGTTATTACTGGAAATATTGGTGACATGAATAACACCGTATGAATCCCGTTCTCATGCAATACTCAAAAAAGGGATACCGCCCTCAGGGTTAGGCTGCATACATATATTTACTTAATTTCTACTACTTCATATCCCGCTTTTTCAATCACTGTTCGAATTTGTTCATTACTTATTTCTTTTTCCATAGATATAATAGCCTCTTTCTTTTTTAGATTTACTTTTGCTGCTACACCATCTATCTCATTGATATTCTTTTCTACCCGATTTTTACAATGTTCACAAGTCATTCCTTCTATCGTAACTATTTTTTGTTTTATCACTTTTTTTAGTTTCTTTCTTTTTGTCTTAACAGAAGAACCTCCTCCACAGCAACCACTTTCCCCTTTAAAATGCTTTATGCTAGAACGAATTCCAATACCTATTAGAACAACAAGAATACCAATAATTATTATATTTTCCATAACTTATTTCCACTTCCTTTCAAAGTATTTTCTATGTTTAAGATCTACAAACGCTAAATTTTCCAATAAAAACTCAAAATCTAGAAAAGGATGGCATATCTACCACCCTTTTCGTCTATAACTACCAACTATTTCAATATATCCTTCATACTGTTTAAACTAATAGCCAAGGTAGAGGTATTATGTACTAATGCAGATGTGGTTGGTTGAATAACTCCCATTACTCCAAGTAAAATCAGGGCTGAATTAATTCCCACAATACCAACATAATTCTTCCCGATTCTTTTCACCAATCCATTACTAATATTTTTAAGTGTCACAAGTTCTGCAAGATTGTCTGCTTCAATTGTAATATCCGCAATTTCCCTAGCAATCTGGGCGCCGTCACTTATGGCAATCCCTACATCTGCTGCTGAAAGTGCCGGTGAATCATTGATTCCATCTCCTACCATAATTACCTTTCTTCCTGCCGCTTTCTCTTTTTCCACAAATGCTGCTTTATCCTCTGGAAGTACCTCTGAATAGTATTCATCCACTCCCACTTTCTCTGCAATGGAACGTGCTGTATGTTGACTATCTCCTGTCATCATCACAATTTTATCAAATCCTGCTTCTTTCAATGCTGTAACTACATCTTTTGCCTCTTCTCTTACCGGATCCTCAATACATATTGCAGCCTCTAATTTTCCTTCTACGGCAAGATATAAATGAGAATACTCTTCTGGAAGCCTATCAAATCGCTCCTGCATTCCTTCCGGTATACGGCAACCTTCATCCTCAAACACAAAATGATAGCTTCCAATTACTACCTTTTTCCCATCAACCATAGAAGAAATTCCATGTGCCACTATATATTCCACCTTTGAGTGCTTTTCCTCGTGTGTAAGTCCTCGTTCTTGCGCCGCAACAACCACCGCTTTTGCCATGGAATGTGGAAAATGCTCTTCTAAACAAGCAGCAGTCCGCAACAACTCTTCCGGTGGAACATCCACAAAAGGTACTACATCCACTACCTTTGGTTGCGCTTTCGTCAAAGTTCCTGTCTTATCAAATACGATGGTGTCTGCTTCTGCTACTTTCTCCAGAAATTTGCCGCCTTTCACCGTTACTTGATGATTACTGGCCTCCCGAATCGCTGATAAAACAGAAATTGGCATTGCCAACTTTAATGCACATGAAAAATCTACCATCAATACAGATAATGCCTTTGTTACATTTCTAGTCATCAAATATACCAAACCAGTTCCCAGCATGGTATATGGTACCAGCTTGTCCGCAAGATGAGCCGCCTGTCCTTCCATAGAAGATTTCAACTTTTCCGACTCTTCAATCATTTTTACAATCTTTTCATATTTATTGGAGCCCAAGGTTTCTTTTACTTGTACAATCAACTCTCCTTCTTCTAACACAGTTCCCGCATATACATATCCGCCAATCTCTTTTGCAATAGGCAATGCTTCTCCTGTGATAGATGCCTGATTTACCGCTCCTGTTCCTTCCAAAACGATTCCATCAAACGGAATAACATTCCCCATATGAATAACTACTTTATCTCCAGGTTTTACTTTATCTGTATCTACCAAAACTTCTTTTTCATCTGAAAGTACCCACACTTTACTAATATTCAGGGACATACTTCTAGCCAAATCATCTACTGATTTTTTATGTGTCCACTCCTCCAAAATTTCTCCAATACCAAGTAAAAACATAACGGAACCTGCTGTTTTTGTATCACCCCGAAGCAAAGACACTCCAATTGCAGTTCCATCCAAAACTGGTACTTCAATTTTTCCTTTGCATAAAGTAGCAATTCCATTCCAAATATATTTCATTGATTTACACGCGATAACGGTACTTCTAACAGGCATTGGAAGAAATATTTGACTACCAGCACGTAATACCACCTTTTGTACTAATTTATCCCAGTATTGCCGATTCACTTCACGCCCTGAATTCTGCCATATATGCTCTGGTACATTGGCTGTCTCATAGGAAAACTGCTGTAAAACCCCAATGACTTTATTCCTATCACCTGTATAGCAAATAGCTACATCCTGATTTCTTTCATATACTTTTACTGCCGTAATATCTTTTTGATTTGACAAATAATATTGAAGAATATCAGCTTCTTTAAATGTCATTCGCTTTTGAGCAACATGTATTCTTATGCGCCCTTTCATCTCATGCAAAATTTTAAATTTCATAATCAAACACAATCCTTCCCTATTAGAGAAAAACACCTGCAGTAATCTACAGGTGCCATAATATTCCATTCTTATGAGACTATTCTGTCACATCATCGCTTTCATCTTCAAATTCCATCTCTGCAGCTGCTGCCTCTTCATTAATTTGCTGTGCTTCTGCATAAATATCTTCCGCATTTTCCTGAATGTTAGTAACCGTCTTCATAACACACTCTTTTGCACGAAGCACCGCTGCTGTACAATGTGTATATACTTTTTTTGCATCCTTGCTAGACAAAAGCTTAATACCTGCTGTTCCAAATAGTACCCCAGCTGCAAAAATACCTGTTTTTTTACCGTCTACTTTTTTTAAAATATTCATCTTCTTATGTACCTCCTTTTTATACGCAATCTATAGTAATTGCAAATAATAGCGCCCCATACCACAACATATGATTTACCGCCTTATTAAAATTATTATACCATTTGACAAATACCCTTTCCATTCTTTTCGTCTTATTGACATATTTTCTCTTTTTTATAAAAATGTATTGCAAAAAAACTAACTTTTACTATGGGTAATGTATCTTTACTATATCTCTTAAAACCTACCTTTTCTAAAGAAATTCAGAAAAAATGAGAATAATCCATTTCTCTCCTGTGTATTTTTTTAATAAGAAAAACTTAAATTTATCATATAGGAGGTAGATAATAATCTATGAAAGAATGGGAAAAAAAACAATGGCTCTTGTCATACATTTTTGTAGTAATCACAGGAACCCTTTTTCATTTTATGTATGAATGGTTACAACAAAACAGAATTGCAGGATATTTTTTTCCTGTAAACGAATCCACATGGGAACATATGAAGTTGGCATATTTCCCTATGCTTTTATACGGAAAGATTTTTCTCAAAAAAATTAGTAATCAGTGGCTACTGGGAACTCTTACAGGCACTTGGCTCATTCCTCTATTATTTTACACATATCGCGGAATTTTAGGTTTTGGTGTAGCTGCCCTAGATATAGGAACTTTCTTTTTAGCTATCGGAGGTGCCTTTTGTCTTATTTATCATACCCTTAATACCAAGTGGAAGCTAACAGTTCAAATAACACTAAAAACACTTGTAATAGTACAAGGAATTTTGTTTGTGGTATTTACATACCACCCTCTAAATTTAGGAATTTTTATAGAACCATAATACTGTACTGATACTTTAGCATAAAAATAAAAAAAGAGGTTATTAACCTCTTTTTTTATTTTAAATGCTTTCATAGACACTGTATGAACAAATTGAAAATATAATAAATATATCCCAACTCTCACAACAGCTGAAAGCCTTGATTCTACTGTTTCTAAAAAATTAGTCTACAGCAACGATCTCTTTTTTGTTGTAAGATCCACAAGCCTTGCAAACTCTATGTGGCATCATTAACTCTCCACATTTGCTACATTTCACTAAGTTTGGAGCAGTCATTTTCCAATTTGCTCTACGACTATCTCTTCTACCTTTAGATGATTTATTCTTTGGACAGATTGACATGGTCACACCTCCTCTTATATCAAACAAACAAATCATTAATCTGCTTGTCCAAAATTCTTAAAAATATCTTGAATTGCTAACATTCTTGGATCACGTCCCTGCTGGTCACATGTACAAGTTCCAGTATTCAAGTTCGTACCACAAACGCCGCAAATTCCTTTGCAATCGTCCTTACATAACGTTTGCATTGGGAATTGGAGCATCATCTCTTCCATAATTAAAGCATCTACATCCAAATCATGCTCTACAATGTATTCTGCTTCCTCCAATTCTTCCTGACTCTCTTCCTTTGTGCCAGAGAAATCAAATTCCTTGTTAAAATCAATCTTAAAAGGAACCATTACCTCTTCCAAACATCTACTGCAAGGAATACGAAGTGCTGTCTCTGCTTTGCAGCAAATGGAAACTTTACGTTCCCCAACACATACGATGGTAACATCTGCATCACTCTTCTTAGAAAAGGAATACTTCGTTCCATACATAGAAAATTCCTCTAACCCAATGGGAGTCTGTGTGTCTTTTGTTTGACCAACCATGGCCATTACTTCTGATAAATTAATGAGCATACGCACTCCTATCTTCTAAAAAACCACACTTTTACATTTATAACACAATTTTCTTATAAAGTCAATGTAAATTTATAGCTTTTTTCATGAAATAGTTACTTCTTAATTATCTTGTTACTAATGCCTTTGTCTCTCTTGCAATGGCAAGTTCTTCATTGGTAGGAACAATAAATACTTTTACTTTTGAATCAACGGTAGATACCATAAGTTCCTCTCCAGTAATCGCACATTTTTCCTCATCTGCTTTTACGCCAAGGAAACCTAAGTGATCCATTACGCCTTTGCGAAGTTCTGGTGCATTCTCACCAATTCCTGCCGTAAATGCAATAGCATCCACTCCATTCATAGCAACGATATAAGCTCCCACATATTTTGCAATGCTGTAAATATATGCTTCCATAGTAGCTTTTGCAAGTGCATTGTTCGCTTCCACACCTGTACGGATATCGCGGAAATCGCTAGTAAGACCAGACATTCCTGCTAAACCGGATTCTTTATTGAGAATTGCCATAATCTCGTCAATGGATTTATTTTCTTTGTGTGCAATAAATTCTATAATAGCCGGATCTACACTTCCAGAACGTGTTCCCATAATAATACCTTCCAAAGGAGTAAGTCCCATAGAAGTATCTACTGATTTTCCATTACAAACAGCAGTCACACTTCCGCCATTTCCAATATGACACACGATAAGTTTGGAATTGTTAATATCTAAACCAGCAAGTTCTGCAAGTCTCTTAGATACAAAGCTGTGGCTTGTACCATGGAAACCATAACGACGGATTTTGTACTCATCATAATAACGATGAGGAATTCCATACATATATGCCTTTTCCGGCATAGTCTGATGAAATGCGGTATCAAATACGGCAACCATAGGAACTCCAGGCAACGCTTTCTTGCAGGCATCAATACCAATCAAGTTTGCTGGATTATGCAAAGGTGCTAAATCATTACACTCTGCAATTGCTTTTTCTACCTCATCTGTAATAATAACAGAAGATGCAAATTTCTCTCCACCATGTACCACACGATGTCCTACTGCTTCAATTTCCTTTAAATCAGAAATTACACCATGTTCTTTATGTACAAGTTCATCAAGAACCAGCTTAACTGCCACTTCATGATTTGGCATTGCATTCTTTTCTTCATCCTTGATTTTCTTTCCATTTACTTTATGAGTCAACTGTCCATCGATTCCAATTCTCTCACAAAGTCCAGATGCCATTGGCTGCTCTGTCTCCGAATCAATCAACTGATATTTTAACGAAGAACTTCCACAATTAATTACTAATACTTTCATCTACTATAATCGCTACTGCACACTTATGTATTCAGTAACTTTCTCCTTTCCTTTATTTGGGTTATTATTCTATCGGGATGCAAGTGCCATTGTCTCTTCATCATCCTCTGCACCAGCCTGTACAGCAGTGATTGCCACTACACCTACAATATCTGTTGCCGAACAACCTCTGGACAAATCATTGACCGGCTTTGCAATTCCCTGTGTCAAAGGACCATATGCCTCTGCTTTTGCAAGACGCTGTACTAATTTATACCCATTATTACCTGCGTCCAAGTTTGGAAATACCAATACATTGGCATGACCTGCCACATTATTTCCCGGTGCTTTAAAAGCTCCCACACTTGGTACAATTGCAGCATCCACTTGAAACTCTCCATCCAGTTTCACTTTTGGATATTTTGCCTTAGCAAGCTCTGTTGCTTTTACAACTTTATCTACATCAGGGTGAGACGCGCTTCCTTTGGTAGAATGAGAAATCATTGCCACAATTGGTTCTTCCTGAACTAACAAACGGAAACTCTTTGCTGTTGTTCCAGCAATAATGGCAAGTTCTTCTGCTGTTGGGTTCTGATTAAGTCCTGCATCTGAGAAAATGAATGTGCCATTTGCACCGTAATCACAATCCGGCACAACCATAACAAACATTCCAGAAACCAATTCTGTACCCGGTGCAGTTTTCAAAATTTGCAAAGATGGTCGCAATACATCTGCGGTAGCATGACACGCACCTGCTACCATTCCATCTGCATCCCCCATCTTAACCATCATAACACCAAAATGCAAATAATCGGAAGTCAATAATTCTCTTGCCTTTTCCGGTGTCATTCCTTTTTGCTTACGAAGTTCTACCAATTGCTCCACATAACTGTCCATCTTTTCAAAATTTTCTGGATCTACAATATGAGCATGTCCCAAATGATAACCATAATTCTTTGCATCTTCCAAAATAGAAGCCTTATTACCTACTAAAATCAAATTCGCAATATCTTCTTTCATAATCATTGCGGCTGCTTTGATTGTTCTTACATCCTCTGTTTCAGGAAGAACAATTGTCTTTTTATTTTTTCTCGCCCGTTCTTTAATTACATCAATAAATCCCATATTCTCACCTTTCTCATCTAATTTGCTAATTCACTAACCCTCATTATAAATCAATCAAATATTTGAAACAAGACGCATTTTGTATCTTTTCAAATACACTTTACATTATCTTTACACTTAAAAGGCAACTAAAAACTGAATGTTGTGAAAAACATTCCCTCTGTTTATAATATATATTGTCAGAGTGTAACCATTCAGAACACTCAGTCCTATCCCATCTGCTATATTATAACACACAACGGGATATTCGCCTATAAACTTTTTATTTTTCGGAGGTTTTCCATGAAAACAGTAGGAATCATTGCAGAATATAATCCGTTTCACAACGGACATCGTTATCAAATCCAACAGGTAAAGCAAATGACCGGAGCAGATTTTGTCATTGTGCTTATGAGTGGGAATTTTGTACAAAGAGGTACTCCTGCCATCGTAGATAAATACACTCGTTGTACTATGGCACTGGAAGGTGGTGCAGATATGGTATTTGAGCTTCCTGCCTTTTTTGCCACATCAAGTGCAGAAGCCTTTGCCTATGGAGCAATTTCTATTTTTCATAAACTGGGATTTATAGATGAAATCTGCTTTGGCTGCGAAACACCAGACCTCTCTTTGTTAAGTGCTATTGCTGATTTACTTCTTTTAGAACCGAAAGAATATAGAGAAAACTTAACAACTTACCAAAAACAAGGTTTTTCCTATCCAGCTGCAAGACAAAAAGCATTAATCGCTTATTTTGAACAGCATCCTATTTATGCCTTTTCTTCTAACCAGTGGACTAACTGTATAGAACAACCAAATAATATTTTAGGCATTGCATATATACAGGCATTGAAAACCTTACATTCCTCTATTACGCCAGTGCCTATACAGAGAACAGGAAATGCCTTTCACAGCACAACGATAGAAGGGACTTTCGCTTCTGCCACTGCCATTCGAAAATCGTGCATGTCAGACACCAATTTGCAATCCTTACAATCCGTTGTGCCGCCTTACGTTCTCTCTGCCTTGCATTCCAAGCTAAAAAAAACATTTCCAATTACAGAGAATGATTATTCTAGTCTGCTCTATTACAAATTGCAACAGGAAAAGGAATATATCAATTACGCGGATATTACGGAAGATTTCGCAAACAAATTGCAAAAAACGTTCTCTTTTCATGAGAATTTCACCACTCTTGTAGAACGATTAAAGACAAAGGATTTAGTTTACACAAGAATTTGCAGAAATCTTTTGCACATTCTTCTTGAAATCACAAAAGAAGAACCAAAATGGAACCCAGAATATGTCCGGCTGCTGGGATTCAAAAAAAGCTCCAGCTCTCTTCTTAAGAGAACTGAAGCAATTTCTGTTATTACAAAAGTAGCAGATGCACGAAAACATTTGTCAGAAGAGGCTTTTTCCTACTTTCAAAAAGACATCCGCATTTCCCATCTGTACAATCATATTTGTTATGAAAAATATGGATACCACTGCAAATCAGAATACGAACAGGGTCCCATTATTCTTTCTTAATACTTGCAACTGAGCCTTTTTATAATAATTCTTCCATTTGGTCTAACAGGTCCTTGAATACATCAAGGGCAGACTGAATGGATTCTTTTTTACTCATATCCACACCGGCTCCTTTTAGCAAATCAATAGGGTCTTTAGAACCACCGCCACACAAGAACTGCTCTACATAATCTTTCACAGCTGATTGTCCTTCTTTTAAAATTTTGCTGGACAACGCAATTGCAGCGGAATAGCCAGTAGCATACTGATATACATAATAAGAATTATAAAAATGAGGAATTCTCGCCCATTCTAAATCAATCTCTTCATCAATAACGACATTTTTTCCAAAATAGTCCACATTTAGCTGATGATAAATACTGCTTAAACTCTGTTCAGTCAAAGCCTCTCCCTGCTCTGCCATTTGATGAATCTTCCACTCAAATTCTGCAAACATAGTCTGACGGAACAATGTCGTTCTAAACTGCTCCAAATGATAGTTAATCAAATATGCACGTTTTCCTTTATCATCTGTCTTTTCTAACAAATCATGAATCAACAAGGCTTCATTACAGGTAGATGCCACCTCTGCCACAAAAATCTCATATCCGGCACAAACATATGGCTGCGTCTTGTTGGAATAATAAGAATGAAGGGCGTGTCCCATTTCATGTGCCAATGTAAAGACACTGTTTAAGTCATCCTGATGATTTAAAAGCACATATGGATGCGCCCCATAGCTTCCCCAAGAATATGCACCACTTCTCTTTCCTTTATTCTCATATATGTCTATCCATCTATTGGAAAATCCTTCTTTTAATAGTTTTCCATATTCTTCTCCCAATGGTTTTAATCCCTCAAGAACCATGGTTTTTGCCTGTTCAAAATCTATAGTATCATGGACTTCCTCTACCATTGGTACATACACGTCATACATATGCAACTCATCCACCTGTAACGCCTTTTTACGAATATCCATGTAGCGATGAAGGAGTGGTAAATTTTCCCGAACTACATCTACTAAATTAGAATATACTTCCAAAGGAATACTACTTTCATCCAATGCCATTGCAAGAGAGGATTCATAATTTCTAGTATTGGCATAGAATACATCTTTTTTCACATTCGCGCCATAAGTAGCTGCCAGTGTATTTTTGAACTCTTGATATTTGCTGTATAATCCCTGAAATGCGTCTTTTCGCACTCTGCGATCCTTGTTTTTCAACAAACTGCTGTAACGTCCATGGGTAATCGCTACCTCTTCCCCATTTTCATCTTTTATCGTTGGAAATGCAATATCTGCGTTATTGAACATAGAAAAAATAGTATCTGGCGAATCCAATACTTCTCTGGCATTTGCCAACAACTCTTCCATTTCAGCAGACAAACGATGCTCTTTTTGACGAATAATCTCTTTAAAAAAGCGATCAAACCCTGCTGCATCTTTTTTTGACATCTTTTTTCTTGCTTCTTTATATATATTGGCAAATTCCTCTTCTGGCATAGCAAGCACTTCCGGCTCAAAAAAAGCTGTGGCACTCTGGTATTTCATTAAAAGCATGGTAGCTCTCTCTGACAGTCCTTGATACACACTATTTGCCGTATCCTGATGGTATTTCTGGTGCGCATACACATATACTTTTCCTAAAGAAATTCCAGTTTCCACATATAAATCCAAAAATTCTTTCAAAGTCTCAGGGCTTTCAAATACTTTTCCCTTCCAGCTTTTTACTTGCTCACATTGTTTGTCTAACTGTTTGTATTCCTCTTCCCAAACTTCATCACTTGGGCATAACTCCTTTAAATCCCATGTATCCTTTCTGTCTATTTGCTCTCTTGTCTTTAAATCTGCCATATTAAACCTTCCTTTTCTCATATTATTTCAGTTAATTGCAACCATTATGAAATGATACCATTTCACAAATAAACAACTCTTTTAAAAGTTTCACAATTTAACTATCACTATTTTTAGTATACCAAAAAAGAAAGATTCCTACAACAAAGTGGACAAGTCCACTTCAATTCCCTAATTTCCTCATAGAGTAAAATATACGGCGGCATCAGATATGAAACCATATCGACACCGCCGTATATCATATAACATTTATTTTCACAAATGCCTATTATATTTTTATTTAGAAAGAAACTCATCAATTCCTGCTGCCGCTGCCTTACCAGCACCCATTGCAAGAATAACGGTAGCTGCACCTGTAACTGCATCTCCACCTGCGTATACGCCCTTCTTAGTAGTTTCTCCATTCTCTTCCTTAGCAACGATACATCCCCATTTGTTTGTATCTAAGCCATCTGTTGTAGAAGAAATCAATGGATTTGGACTGGTTCCTAAAGACATAATAACCGTATCTACGTCCAATACATACTCAGAACCTGGAACTTCTACCGGTCTTCTTCTTCCAGATTCATCTGGCTCACCAAGTTCCATCTTAACAACCTTCATTCCATTTGCGTGGCCATTCTCATCCACTAAAATTTCCTTTGGATTTGTCAATAAATCGAAGATTACACCTTCCTCTTTTGCATGGTGTACTTCTTCCACACGAGCTGGAAGTTCTTCCTCACTACGACGGTATACGATATGCACCTCTGCACCAAGACGTAATGCTGTTCTTGCTGCATCCATAGCAACGTTACCACCACCTACAACGGCTACTTTCTTACCTCCAATAATTGGGGTATCATAGCTTTCGTCAAAGGCTTTCATTAAATTACTTCTTGTTAAATATTCATTGGCTGCAAATACTCCATTTGCACTTTCACCAGGAATTCCCATAAACTTAGGAAGTCCAGCACCAGAACCGATGAATACTGCGTCAAATCCTTCTTCTTCCATCAATTCATCAATGGTTGTTGCCTTACCAATAACCACATTTGTCTCAATCTTAACACCAAGTTTTTTTACATTTTCTACTTCTGCAGCAACTACGGTGCTCTTTGGTAAACGGAATTCTGGAATACCATAAATCAATACTCCACCAGCTTCATGCAAAGCCTCAAAAATTGTTACATCATAACCTTTCTTTGCAAGTTCTCCGGCACAAGTAAGTCCAGCAGGACCAGAACCAATCACTGCAACCTTCTTACCTTTCTTAGCTGCATCTGTCTTAGGAGTTACCCCATTCTCTCTTGCCCAGTCAGCAACAAAACGCTCTAACTTACCAATAGATACTGGCTCTCCCTTAATTCCACGCACACACTGACTCTCACACTGTGATTCCTGTGGACATACACGACCACACACAGCAGGAAGTGCAGAATAATTGCTGATTACGCTGTATGCCTCTTCGATATTTCCTTCTTCTACCTGTTTTACAAAAGAAGGAATATCAATATTTACAGGACATCCTGTAATACATCTAGCATTCTTACAATTTAAACAACGACTTGCCTCTGCCTTTGCCTCTTCTAAATTATATCCTAAACAAACCTCTTCAAAGTTTGTAGCTCTCACCTTAGGGTCCTGCTCACTAACAGGAACTCTTTTCATAACATCTACTTCTATTGCCATCGTATTCTCCTTTCTACACTAACGATTTCAGATACTTAGTTACCACCGCATCCGCATCCACCGTTTTTATGTGTATCTCCTTCCTGAAGTTTTAACATAGCTCTTCCTTCTTCTGTCTTATACATCTGCTGTCTCTTCATTGCCTGATCAAAGTCTACCAAATGTCCATCAAACTCTGGTCCATCTACGCAGGCAAACTTCACTTCGCCACCTACAGTCAAACGACAAGCACCACACATACCTGTACCGTCTACCATAATTGGATTCATACTAACAATGGTAGGAATTCCTAATTCCTTTGTTAAGATACATACAAACTTCATCATGATTACAGGTCCAATAGCAATTACTAAATCGTACTTCTTGCCCTGATTATTTACTAAGTCCTTAATCTGGTCATTTACATTACCCTTAAAGCCGTATGAACCATCATCTGTACAGACATATGTATTCTTAGCAACCTTCTTCATCTCATCTTCTAAAATAATTAAATCTTTATTTCTTGCTCCGATGATACAATCTACTTCATATCCCTGCTCATACATCCATTTTACCTGTGGGTATACTGGAGCAGTTCCTACACCACCAGCAACAAATAAAATATTCTTCTTCTTTAATACTTCTGGGTCTTCATCAATTAATTCAGACTTACATCCCAAAGGTCCTACAAAATCACGAAAACTTTCGCCTACTTCGTACGCAGCCATCTCTTTAGTAGATGCACCTACGGTCTGGAACACAATCGTAACAGTTCCTTGCTCTCGATTATAGTCACAAACAGTTAATGGAATTCTCTCACCTTTCTCATTCATTTTTACAATAACAAACTGTCCTGGATAACAATGCTTTGCCACTCTTGGCGCCTCGATATCCATTAAAACGATGTTATCAGACAAAAGTTCCTTTTTTACAATCTTATACATCAAACTACCTCCATCTTTCTTGCCTTGTTCTGCGTACACCTTATTAGATGCAAACACGAGCCAACGTGTCTGGTCACGTTCCAAAATAGCTATTCCATAGCTTTCACTGCTATAGCAACGCATATAGCATACATTATAACTCATACTTTTTAAAATGTCTAGGCGGAAAGTGCCAACGATTGGCATTTTTTCACTTCGTTCTATTTTTTATTGTGTTTTTTTACAAACTGATATCATCTGTATAAGTTTGTAGTTTTTGACGCAAACGCTCATATTTTTTATACATATCTAATACTTGGGCCTCTGTAATCTCTCGTGCCGCCTCATAAGCATCTTTTAGCAAATTTGCATCTTGAAACACATCTGCCATTTTAAACTCCAGCAATCCACTCTGCCGAATTCCAAATAGGTCTCCAGGTCCTCTAAGTTTTAAATCCTCCTCTGCAATAAGAAACCCATCGTTTGATTTTCCCATAATGTCCATTCGAGCCTTTGTCTCTTTACTCTCATGTCCAGTCATAAAAATGCAATAAGACTGATATTTTCCTCTTCCTACACGACCTCGCAACTGATGAAGCTGTGCAAGTCCAAATCGCTCACAATTTTCTATCATCATTACCGTAGCATTTGGCACATTGATTCCTACTTCTACAACAGTGGTAGAAACAAGCACTTGGATTTCGCCAGCAGCAAAACGCTCCATAATGGCATTTTTTTCTTTTGCTTTCATTTTTCCATGCAAATAGGCAACTTCAATCGATGGTGGAAGCACTGCTATTAACTGTTCGGAATAATCCATTACATTTTCCGCCTCTATATTTTCACTTTCTTCCACCATAGGGCAAATTACATATGCCTGCCGTCCTTCCATTACCTGCTTTTCAATAAATTTGTATGCGGTAGGACGATACCCGGTATTCACCACACAATTTTTAATTGGCAACCGTTCCCCCGGAAGTTCATCAATAACAGACAAATCCAAGTCACCATATAAAATAATGGCAAGTGTTCTTGGTATCGGTGTTGCACTCATAACAAGCACATGTACATCCTCACCTTTTCCTGCAAAATTTTCCCTTTGCTTTACTCCAAAACGATGTTGCTCATCTGTTATAACCAAAGCCAAATCTGCATATTCTACCTTTTCCTGTATAAGTGCATGGGTTCCTACTACAATATCAATTTCCTGATTCTTAAGCCCGGTATACACCATTCTTTTTTCTTTTGCAGTCATGGAACCTACCAACAAAGCAATATTTACAGAAAACGGTTCTAATAACTCCTGAAAACTGTCTAAATGCTGCTTTGCAAGTACCTCTGTTGGCACCATAATTGCCCCTTGATGCCCATTCTTCACTGTCATTAAAAGTGCCAACACAGCAATGATGGTCTTTCCCGAACCTACATCTCCCTGTATCAGTCGGTTCATTACCCCTTCTCCCATCATATCCTGCCGCACTTCTTCCCATGCCTTTTGCTGGGCTTTGGTCAAAGAATAAGGAAGATGTTGCAAAAGGGTAGCACACTCTATACTTTCCTGCATCTTATATTTATTTTTTCGCATTTCCTTCTTTTCTTTTAACCGATTAAGGGCAAGCACAAACAAAAAAAATTCATCAAACACGATTCGCTTTCTGGCAGTAATCATACTTTCTTTGTTTTCAGGAAAATGAATGGTTCGTAATGCCTTTTTTCGTTCCAACACCCCATACTTTTTTCGAATTTCTATAGGAAGGTAATCACTCTCTAACTCTCCCTCTTTCAATACATTGGAAACGGCTTTGCTAATTGCATGATTTGTCACCCCCGCAGTCAGAGGGTAAATCGGTTGCAATTTATCCAATAGATTATAAAATTGCTCTTTTGTTAGCATTTGTGGCTGCTCCATAACCAATCTTCCATTTTTTCTGATTACTTTTCCCCGAAAAATATATCGAGTCCCCGAATGAAGAGAACCCATTAAAAATGGCATATTAAACCAAGTCATGCGTATACTTCCTGTTCCATCTGCAATGCTGCAATTTAGTATTTTTAAATTGCGCACTCTTTGTACTTTAGGCAAACTGTCAAGCACTCCCTCAATGGCACTTACCTCTCCCTCTACCAAATCCCGTATTGGACACAGCGGTTTATATACATCATAGGTTCTAGGATAATGTTCCAGCAAATCACCTACTGTGTAAATATCCAACTTTTGAAATTTTTGCTGCGCCTTTTCCCCAATTCCTTTGATTTTTAGAATTGAATCTGTCTCTTTCACAATAGTTTCCTCCGTCTCACGCTTTGCAAGTTTCCAAAATTATCCAGCACTCATAAACTCTTCACGAACCGCCGGATTTTCCTCACTACTGACGTAAATGCAAAAGAGCCAACGAAATCATTGGCTCCCTGCTATTTATCTACTATGCGCTCATAGTCACATTTTGGTTTTATCTCTTACTCTACCGATAAAATATAATAATACACTGGTTGTCCACCAAACTGTACTTCTGCCTCCACTTCTGGATACTTGTCTACAATCTGGTCTGCGATATTTTGTGCATCCTCTTCTTTCATGCCCTCTCCATAGAAAATAGATACTAAACAAGTATCCTCATCCACCATTCCTGAAAGCAATTCCATAGTAGTAGCTGTAATTTCCTTACCAACAGCCTCTATTCCTTTTTCTCCAATACCCATAATATCGCCAACATGAATCTCCTTGCCATCAATAGAAGTATCACGCACTGCATAGGTTACCTGTCCAGACTTTACATTCTGAATCTCCTCAGCCATAATTTCTTTATTCTCCTCCGGAGATTTATCTTCCATAAAATTAATGACAGCGGTAATTCCCTGTGGAATGGTCTTAGTAGGAACAACAATAATATTCTTGTCCTCTGTCAACTCTGCTGCCTGCTCTGCCGCAAGTATAATGTTTTTGTTATTTGGCAAAATGAAAATATTTTCCGCATTTACTTTATCAATGGCATTCAACATATCTTCCGTACTGGGATTCATAGTCTGGCCGCCTTCAATTAAATAATCTACGCCAAGTTCGGTAAAAATCTCACTCAAACCTTCGCCAACAGATACACTAATAAATCCATACTTTTTCTTTGGCTCTGTCTTAGTTTCTTCCTGCTCTGTGGCAGCTTTCTTTTCAGCCTCTTTGATTACTTTCTCTGTATGCTCTAAACGCATATTGTCAATTTTCATATTGCTTAATGCACCATAAGTAAGTGCTTTTTGAATAGCAAGTCCCGGATCATTGGTGTGTACATGCACTTTCACAACTTCATCATCTGCCACTACAACCACACAATCACCAATATTGCTTAAATATGCTTTAAATGCCTGTTCATCCTCCATTGTAAAGGATTTTTCAAGCATAATAATGAATTCTGTACAATATCCAAACTTAATATCTGCGGTGGAAACTTCACTGGAATCCATCGTAGATGCCACTTTTTTAACAGGTTCGGCTTTTAGATTTTCAAAATCAATCTCCTTACCCATCAGTACATCCACACAACCCTCTAATACAGTAACTAATCCTTGTCCGCCAGAATCTACCACACCAGCTTCTTTCAATACTGGAAGCATATCTGGAGTAGTTGCAAGAACTTCCTTCATATGAGAAAGTACCTGCTCACAAAAAACTTCAATATCTTCTACTTCTTCAGCAAGCTCCATTGCTTTGTCTGCTCCGCCTTTGGCTACCGTAAGAATGGTTCCTTCTTTTGGCTTCATAACCGCTTTATAAGCAGTCTCTACCGCTTTCTCAAATCCCCTTGCAAGAACAGGTACACTGATTTCTTCTTCCCCTGCAATCCCGCGAGTAAAACCACGGAACAACTGTGAAAGAATAACTCCTGAGTTACCTCTTGCGCCTCTTAGAGAACCACCGGAAATTGCCTTTGATAAATTTTCAATGGTTGGCTTTTCAATCGCAGCCACTTCCTTTGCTGCCGCTAAAATAGTCAACGTCATATTGGTACCAGTATCACCATCAGGGACCGGAAATACATTCAACTCATTAATATATTCTTTTCTTGCCTCAATGTTCTTTGCTCCAGCAATGAACATCTTCTGTAACATTGCCGCATCAATAGCTTTGATACTCACAACCTTGTCCTCCTTAATCAACTACTCTAACACCTTCCACAAATACGGAAATCTTCTCTACATCCATGCCTGTAAATTCTTCTACCCGATATTTCACATTACCGATAAGATTCTCACATACCGAGTTAATGTTCACTCCATATGCAACAATAATATGCAATTCAATCTGCAATTTATTATTCTCATCCACCACTACATTTACACCATGGCTTACATTATCTTTTTTAAGCAATTTTACCAAACCATCTTTTACGCTTACCGATGCCATTCCCACAATGCCAAAATTCTCAACTGCAGCAGAACCAGCGTACTTTGCCATTACTTCATTGTCGATAAGGACGTCACCATTATTATTTGAAATATGTCCCTTCATATTATATACACCCTTTCTATCTAAAATAATCATTACTAAACCCAATCATTTCAACATGTATCCATTTCTAAATTTATGAATGATACACGTCTTAGTATAACTGATTTTTTCGTTTATTTCCACCCAAAAAACAATTTGCTATGAAACTTAATAAGATGCAAATTTTCCCAGTGACATAGTTCCCATTTCCAAACATATATTATAAAAAGGGGAGATGTTTATGAAACGAATGCTGGGATTTATTCTATTTTGGATTGCAGTAGGTATGACAATTATGCTTTTTTTAGAAAATGGCTTTTTTTGCATTTGCTTCATCTGCTTTCTATTCATCCTCTCCTACAATCTCTTCTTTTGCTAACCAAACACACACACATCCCCGCAAAGCGTTTTTATGCTATAGGATATCTTTCCTATAACACAAAAGAACCCGCTTCCTATTGGAAACGGGTTCTTTACATTGCATTATGCACGCTCTACTAATCCTGACTTAAGGCAAGAAGTACAAACATACATCTTCTTTGCTGCACCATTAACCTTAACCTTTACAGATTTCACGTTAGATTTCCACATCTTGTTATTTCTTCTATGTGAGTGACTCACCTGAATACCAAAGTGAGCTCCTTTTTCACAAATTGCACATTTAGCCATCGAAAGCACCTCCTTACGCTTATTGTGCATGGCTATTACGCTATGCACCAAACAAAAATCATTTTATCAAAAAATAACCTATAATGCAAGAAAAAAATATATTTTTTTTAATTTTCCTCTCCAGCCTTAAAATCAGCAGTATAATCGGTATTTTCTTCTTTTCCACTCAAAAATTTGTTCACAAAATCCGGAACCATATCCAATATTTTTGTAAGACCATCTTGATTTTTAATATTTACCAACTTAGTTGTACCATTCTGAATAACAAGAACCGCACTTGGAGACATATTACCTCCCAAACCACCGCCGGCATTGTTCTTTTTTTTCTCACCATTTGTAAAAGCACCTGCTCCCACACCAAAGCTCACATCCACAAGCGGTAAAATGATGGTTCCATCCTCAAACTTCACTGCTTCCCCAACTACTGTTTTTGTAGACATAAAATTATCTAATCCTTGAAACAATGACTCCACTGTTTCACTTAATTCACTTTTATTCTCTGCCATCAAAACGCCCTCCTTACTTTCTTAAAGTTCTCTTTCACTCGCTTCATATCCTCATGGAACCATAAACGAAGTCCCTGCCATAGCAAATATCCAATCTGTAATCTTCCACGACAATAGAACTTCCCTTCCAAAGTCTCCTTTGAAAAATCCGGCTCAATATTGGGCATTACCCCAGCAAGTCCGCCAACAATAGAAACCACAGCTAGCACTTGTCCTGTTGCTGCCGGATTTGATAAGCCAAACCGAATATATCCCTTACACTTTTTAGGTAGTATATGCTTGACTATGTTCTTTCCTTTGGCAAAAATCAATCGCTTTCCTCCTTGATTTTCCTCTGCCTGCCAAAAATCAAGAACCATATGAATCTTTTCCATCACATGGGATTTCTTATCACCTACATTTTGCCACAAATCTTTTGCTTTGTAAAACAAAGATTTGAAAAATTCTGGAATCCTTTTTAAAAAAGCCACAAAACGCTTTGCTTTTTCTAACCACTTTTTCCAAATAGGTGTTTTCTTTTTCCTTGTACTTGGCAATGCCACTTCAAATTCCTGGGCATCTCCCTCTATCTCTATACTCTCTTTTTTAGTGTTCTCTTTTTCAGGTGTCTTATTCTTTTTCGATGAAAACATTTCTTTTTCAGCATCCATAGAAACACTATCTTTTGTAATTTTTTGTTCGTTCTCCTCTGGAAAGACTATTTTTTCTTCTGTTTTCTTCTTTTCTAAAGCACTGGAACTCTTTGTTTTTTCTTTATCCTTTTTCTGAAAATCTGCTTTCTTGTCAAAGTTTTCTTCTGAAACAAAGTCGTCCGAAAACGATTCAAATAACTCTTCCTCCTGCTCTGTTTCTTCTTGCTGAAAAGTCCCTTTCTTAATAGGAATACCAAACACTCGTATTACATAAGAAAACTGCTCCTGATATTCCACCGACAGAGCAAATATGTGAAGCCACCAACTTAAACCAACATGTACACAGTGGGGAGTTTCCTCCTCCTTTTCCCACTTAAACTTATACCGAAGAGGCACAAATAACACACTTAAAAGCAGCACAAGTATAATTCCAAGCAATAAAAGCAATAGAATTCCGATGATTTTAAAAATCATCCCAATGATATACACCCTTGTACCACCCCTTTCTATGGTTGCAATTACGCCTTAACCGATTGTTATATTCGAAATTTTCCTCTTACATAAGCCCGAACATCACAGTTTCCTGTGTCCTGATAGACTTTACTGACAATGGCAGCCGCCATAATTTTTGCCTGCTGCCTACTACTTGCAAGCCCTAAAATAAACGTAGTCCGTTTTTTATAATAAGGAAACAACAGCTCATTTACATTCATCACATCCAACAAGTTCTTCTCGTTAGAAGCCAGCGCAACCAAAAATATAGGATATTGTATCCTTTCCTTCTCTATCCCCTTTTGAATCTGCCCTGCCGTATATTTGGTAATTCCATCCAGAAACAAATCTTTATACCATCTAACCATCCGTCCCTCGTTTCCTTTCCACAACTGCCATCGGGCAAAGGCTCTATCTGCCTGCCTCCATAATAGAAGCAATGACATTCATACTTGCCTGACGCTCTGCCTCATCTGTACAACGTACCAACGATTCACGCACGTATTCTTCCACCTCTTGGGAAGATGTGAAAAATACCGGAAATTTACTAATTGTTGCGGCAATGACTGCCCTTGTAATGCAAATCTCATTTTTAGAAAATTGTTCTTTTAATTTTGCAAGAAGTTTTCCTGTCTCTTCCAAAACATAAGTATCATCGGCTGTTTCTTCCTGTTTTTCCTCTTCAAAATCCACAAAGGTTCCGGATGCAGAAATCAACTGACTAACAATTTCCAATTTGCGGAATTCCTCAACAAGACCTAACTGCTCTAATGTGTCTTTCTTTCCAATACGCAAATCCATAAGCACCGTTTCAAGCTGCATCATATCTTCTACCAGCTTTTCCTGTTTTCCTTCTGTATGTACCAACTTTTCAGAAATCTCTTCCGGTATCTCACTCCAAGTACCTTCTGTAAATAAAGCAGATATTCCACGAATAATCTCCACACATGCTACATCACTGGAATCGGTAAGATTCTGCTGATCCAAAGAAACCAAATAACAATACAAATGATTTAACACACTCTGAATACTTACATATAAATCTGCCACTTCCGAAATAACCGTTGCCTTTTCCTCCAGTTCTTCACATACCATATGAAATTCTGGCTCTGATAAAGCCGAAAAATACATTTTTTCTAAACGATCCGTAAATTCTTTTATATCCAGAAAATATTCATCTGCGCCCTCTGGCTCATAAAGCATGGCACTGGTCTCCAACATATAGATATAGCGATCTACCGCAGATTTGTCTGAACCTTTATAAACAGATAAACTATCCTCAATCAACTGGAAATACTTAGAACGTGCCATACGCACTGGCAACTCTGCTAAAATTTCCTTAATACTTTCATTGACTACCACATTATCTGTCCCACTGAAAATGTACTGGCACACTTTTTGTACAAAAACGTCTACATCCGCTGTAGCAATCTCTTCTCCATACTTTAACTCAATTCGATTGATTACATGCTCATAAATAGATAGCTTGTCTGTATACATGGTAAGAATCTTCATTTTGCCAATGACATCTTTTCTAGTAGCAAGAAGTAAATCAATTAACTCCTGTTTCTTCCCATCTGACAAGGGCTCCTCTGAAAAAGCTGCCGAAACCACTTGATTTACCACATCAATGGCTTCACGCAAATATGCGTTCTCCTCACCTTTCTTCTCCTGCAATAATTCATATAACACAAAATACTCCATAGTAATATGAAGTAAGGATGCCTGATTATAAACGTCAGACAATGTGTTTTTATAAAACGGAATATTCTCATCCAATTTTTTTCCTTTATTTATATTACGAACTAATTCTTTTATTTGACTCATCTCAGCCAATTCTCCTTCCAACTACTAATCTGTCAAAGATTTTCTGTAACACACCACTTTGCTCTTAACAGAAACTATCAAGAGATATTATAGCAATATTTTTTTGAAAAATAAAGAAAAAGAAGTGCCTACACTAAAAAATGTAAACACTTCGTTACTTTTCTATCTATCAGCCCGATACCAATACCCAGCTTTCAAACCAACGTAAAAATTTCAATCCATAATTGACATCTATCGGATATCCTGACAATACCGGATAGAACATAGCAAATAGGATCACCGCCCCTACTACATAGGCAATACTTATACCTCGACTAATTCTAAAATACAATACATTTTCCCGTCTGAAGTTACAGAAATGATATAACGAATATGCCGTCATGAGAATAACAAACGCCACACTTGGGAAATAGTGATAAATAAACGTACAACGTGTCACTCCCATCCAAGGTACCAACTGTGCCATATATCCAATTACAAGGAAAGTGGACTTTCCATCTCTGTAACGGATTATGCGGTATACCATGTATATAAGTGCAGGAATACCAGCCCACCATACCAATGGATTACCAAAGGCACTAATATTTTCCTGAATCGTACCAGAAATAGTCTGAGTGTAATACCAGATTGGACGTTTTATAATAATCCATTCATACCAGTTAGATGAGAATACATGAGTTGCATCTAACTTAGAATGATAATTCCACATATCAATCTGATTTTTAAGCATTCTCTCAATTAAATTCATATCCGTTCCATTGTTAAATGGAATATAGGATAAGGTATAAATAATACCAGGTATTAACACAAAGGCAATACAACAGAACCCAAGTGTCTTTAGTAAATTACCCTTAAATTTCTGAATAATCACTTCATGCTTCACACCATCTGTCTCACTCTTTGGATTCAACCAAGCATAACGATATTCTAAATATCTTCTTGCCATAGTAACAAAGAAAATGACACCAAGACCTATTCCTGCGTATACTCCCGGCCATTTACAAGCACAGCCAAGTCCCATAGAAATACCACAAAGCAACAATGGTATAAAGGTCTTTTTCAACGGCTTATCGTAAAAATTCATCCTTGTGTACTGATACATAAAGTAATACATCAATATAACAAAGAAGGTTACATACACATCTATGGTAGCAATACGTGTCTGGGCAAAGTGCATAAAGTCTGCGGCAAATAATATGGTTGCTAAAGTTGCAATCCATGTTTCTCGTAAAAGTTTTTTTGAAAACAAATAGAGAATTGGCAACATAGCAATACCAAACAAAGTACCCATAATACGCCATCCAAACGGACACATTCCAAAAATACGAATACCAATGGAAATAATGAATTTACCCAATGGTGGATGTGTCCACTCATAATTATACACACCGCGTGTCATCTCATATCCGGTACGTCCATGATAAATCTCATCAAAATAGGTACTATCACGGAATGTACTTGTTTCCGGATATAACTGGGCTTCATCAAACAAGTTTGCATATTCCTGTGCATTATTTGGAACAACTACATTTCCAGCAGCATCAAAGAACACAATCTCATTGATTTCTGCGCAATCTGAAATTAATCGGAAACGCAAATATGGTTGCGTTTGTGTAAAGGTAAAGTTTCCCCAGCAGAATACACTACCCATTCGGAAAATGGAAGTATCCTCTCCCCATGCGCCATCATGCTCATTGACTGCAACCGGTGTCCAGTTTATATTGTCCGCACTCTCTTCCAAGAAGAAATCTCTTGTCTCATATCTACCATCATAGAATCCAAACTTAGTAGGATAAGATTCACAACCTGAAAAGTCAAAAGTAAGACAGGTATTCTGCGCCTGCTCACCGCTCTCCCAATAGGTCTGTGGTGCATCCATATCACCTAAATTGAATAAAGCAATGGCACCATATACAAGAGTAATTGCCAACATAGCAATCACATCTTTTTTTGTAAGTTTCTTTCGTTCTTCGCTCAAGCGAGGCTTGCATCCATTTGTTAAAAAGCTAAAATCAAGACTTGCATCTTCACTTTTTCCTGCGCCAACTGCTCTGGCTTGTTTTTTTCCAAAACTGCCTTCTGAATTCTCTGCATCCTCTGTTTCTGGAAGTTTTGCCTCTAGCACAAAATATTTAACTCCAATATAGACAAGATATACAAACATAAGCAAATGAAGCATACCAATCATTCTAGGATAAGTAGCCTCCCAGTCAAAATTGGTTGGGTCATAAAACTTAAACGCATGCCAGATATTATTTGCCTGAACTAGCGTCAATCCCATAAACGCAAACAAGTATGCCTTCAATGGCTTATATAAATATGCACACAACAGCAATACAAACACAGGGAACATATATCTTTCGTGTACACGTACGGAAAATGTAAAGAAACCTGCTGCAATAAAGGCTCCAATAAAGAAATATTTACTTCCATTGTTCTTCTTGCGATTCAAAATGCAAACTGCCAAAGTTGCAGCCACTAACAATACTACAAATACGGTTCCCCAAGTAGAATATTTCATTCCCATAAACATCTCATCCTGACTGTGCCAGTTCAGTTTGAAAATTTCCCAGAAATTATATCCGTTTACTGTAACATATGGATAAGAAGTCAATGTTCCGTAATAAAGACTTACAACACCAAGTAACATCTGAAGTCCTTTTAGGAAAAAGCCAGGAGTCGCATTAAGCAACCACTCTGTCTGTACTGGCAAAAAGGTAAGAGAGCTTACTTCTACCCCCTGTGTAGCTGCATTCGTTACACATTGAGACGCATACTTAAGCCAATACACATCAAAGTGATATGGAATAATAAGCACATACATCATGACAATAGCAAGCAATCCCAATCCCAAATGTTTGAAAAACCTCTTCCAATTGAAATCGTGTAAAATTACCTGATCTAAAATACCATATAATAGAACTGGAGTTAAAACCAATGTCTGCGGTTTAATAAGAATACCAATTGCAAATACATAATATGCAGGAATCAATTTGTGTTCTGCCACCAAATACACCATTAATGCAACACACAAAGTGAATACAGAATCTACCTGTCCCCACATTGCAGAATCAATCAACACAACTGGATTGAACAAGTAAAATGAAGTCAACACAATAGATGCCACTTCATTAAACTTTTTGTGAGCAATTTTATAAATAATTACTCCAGTTGCTAAATCACAAAGCATTGCAGGCATCTTTACCAATACAGTAGACTCTGCTAAACTTACAAAATGGTTACGGAAAAATCCAACTACCCAAAGGATATACATATATCCAGGTGGATAATCTGTAAAGGTCTCTGAGTTATAAAACTTAGAAAAACCATCATTATACACTTGGTCGGCCCAATACTTAAAACAACTCATATCCGTATCATATCCCGGCTCAATTTTTGCCAGTACATAACGGACAATAAATGCAACCAAAAGTAAAATACCAAGATTGAGCCAACTCATCTTCGTCTCTTTTACTCCCATTACAGTAGGTTTATTATTCTGTACAAATAAGGCATAACATACTAGCATTAGAATAAGCAACACTATTGTAAGTAAATTTACTAATACCATCTTTTCCTCCATTCTTGTGTTTTGACACAATTTTAATTTTCTAAATAGCTATTGCTGGCAACAGCCATTTCAGTTTCACTTAACGTTTTACATGTTCATGGGTAAATAAATGATCGCTACAATACTCATAATTGCCATCACACTTAGAACAAAAACGAAACTCTAAATTAGGATTATCCTGCTCTGTTCTTCCACAAATCGCACAACGATGTCTTGGCTCTCCAACTTTTCCTGCCATAGTTCTCACTTGCTTTTTGAACTCTCGTCTTCTCTTTACCTGTTCCTTAGAAGGCTTATTTGCCTTTAATGACCATAACGCAAACAAGAAGAAATTGGCACAAGCAACCAACATAGCAATGCCATCTACTTTTGCGTAAATGCTTGGGCTGGCAAAACGACTAATCACTTCAATTGCCAAAATGATACCATACAAATATCCTAAATACTTCACTTTAATCGGAATAACCATCCATAACATAAGCTGCACATTAGGATACAAAAAAGCAAAGGCAAAAAACAATGTTTGGAAAATATATTCCAAGCCTACCGTATAAATCACATTCACTCCATATATATTGTCACATACAATATAAATCAAAAATGCAGAAATGATGTTAAAGAAAACTCCGCTGTACAAATACAAATTGCTACGGAATGTTCCCCAAGCCTGCTCCAAAGCGTTGCCAATCATATAATACAAATATACTTCAATCAAGAAAAACAATATTCCCACAAAGGAAGTTCCAATAGAACCATATGGTGCCATAATAAAAGTAATCAAACGCCATATCTGTCCACTCATCACTTTCTCGAAATCAAGACATAAGTATCTTGTATAAAAAGTAGGATCAATGCAACCTATCAAGGTTCCCACTGCATAAAGTACCAATACATACTTAATCAGATTGGGAATTGCATACTTGCCAAACTTCCGTTCCAGCTTATTCAAAAACTTCATCCGCACAACTCCTCTTCTATTTGATTTTTTTCATAACTAATTAATTATACAATCCCCACGAAAACTTGTCAATTCGTGAATTGGTTTTTCAAAAAAATTCACAATTAGAATACTTCTTCCCTTAACAGCGAAAGAGAACAGACACTACTGGTCTGTTCTCCCTCTTTACTTTTTGTAATCATTTCCTAGTCTAATGGAAATACTTTTCTACATACCAATGCACCATTTACATAACCGATTGCATTCTCATAATCATATACTACAATTCGGAATTTGTCAGACGACTTAACATTGGAATTCGTATCAAGTAAATTGCTTCTGGCATAATTGATTACATAATCATATTCTTTGGTACTTGTAGACTTTGCAATCTTCCATACATAATGTTTCTTTTCTTCACTGGAAGTTCCAATCCTGAACGTCTTATAGTAATATTCAATATCTAACGAACTTTCATTGTTACTTGCCTTAGTAAGCACTTGTGCATCATGTCCATTTCCAAATCCCATAGCAACAAGCTCTTCTCTTGATTTTTCTACATATTCTCCAGCGTCATCGTCATACAACTCAATAGCAACATATACATAATCTTTCGAAGTAGCATCGTCTTCTGCATAAAAGACAACTTTCTCTGTTTCCGCAAAATCTTCCTCTGCAGAATCCGCATCCACATCTGCGTATACCGTAAAGCAATCTTCACCATTCTCAGGTACATTCAAGCCATTTGTAATCGTTGCCGTAGGTCCTTCTACCCCCGCACGTAAGGCAGCTATAATTGTATTTACAAATAACTTCTTCTCAAAAGTTGTCATACTTTTTGCAGTGGAATGTCCCACACCTGTATAAGTTACATTTCCTTTGTTATAGATATAATAGTTATTAGAGACATCATTTGGCGATGTGCTATACCAACCATCACTATTTGAATCACTCAATGTATACCAACAAACTACATCACTATCTTCCATATTTAGCTGATAATACTGTCCGTGGGTTTTTGCAATGGTATACGTTCCATCTGAATTCTTATACCCCGACAAATCATATGGATACTTGGTAATCTGTCCATTATTTACATTGGTAACTTCTGTGGTTCCATATCCATATTCAATATCCGGCCATCCCGCATTGGACGACTTGAAATTCTCATATAATCCTTTATACGGACCTAGATAGCCATACGAAGAATTACTTGCCCCACTATAAGAAAATCGGAAATTACAGTATTGCATCAACGCACTATAGGTAAAGCCGAATTCCTCATTAGATTCTGTCTCGTCATATCCATTTCCTGTCAATTTACCATATGTAGCACTAACCTTTTGTCCAAATCGATTCAATCCCATGGCATCTCGCAGATATCGATTGAACCCTCCACCATTGGTAGTTTCCATATATGTCCCCGCAGAAGCTGCTTCACTTTCACCATTTTTAAGTATAGTCTCATTATTAATTTGAGATGTTAAATCATGTGTAAACAACACACTCTTTCCAGCAGCAATATACGCCTCTATATCCTGGGCAAAAGATCTGTTATTCAGCTCCATGTCACGATAACTATCTCCAAATCCAAATATAATCATATCATAAGAAGATAGTAAATCTTTTCTACTCATATTTTTACCATAGTAGGTATCATACCACCTACCATCTGAATAGCTACCACTTTCTCCATAACAAAATTCCTGCAAGTTAATTAAGGTAATTTTAATATCAAAATCCTTCTTAACTTCTGTAGAGTGCAACAAATCATAGAACTCTTGATCAAAAGCACCATAAGCTTTATCACTCTCATTGTCAAAGGCAAGTTGCACATTATGTGCCTTTTCATATCCCCAGTTTGTAGCATGTTTTGCAGTGCTACCTTTTACAGACTGCACTTGTAATACATGAACGGTTCTTGCAGTGGCTGTAGAATCGGAAAATCGAATGGTTCCATATCCAATTTGAGAAACTTTCATGCCTGTATTTGTAGTAGGCCTAATTTCCAATTTCCAAGAAAAGGCACCTTGGTAATTTGTATTCAAACTAAAGGAAAATGTATTTGTTCCACTTGAACAAGCCTTTTGTCCCACTTTCTCTTCTGCTGTATCATATATACCATCCGCATTCTTATCCACATATAAAGCAACATAGAACTTTGTATATTCCTTACTATCAATCGTATAGTTAAATGTAATTCTTCGATTTGAAGTGGTACTATCAAACTTAAATTCCAAATTGTCGCCTAGTTTTTCAGAACCATACGAATTATTAACAGAAGACATACTATTAATGGTAAGGCTTGGTTTTTCTGCTGTCAAACGGGACAATTGTTTCGCTAACTCATCCTCCTTTGCAACTCGATAATTAAACGCCAAGGACAATATATCTGATTGATTCTCATTAACAAATTTGTACATATTATTATAAGATGTATCATAAAAATATTTCGTTACATTTATTTCGCTATCCAAAGAAGATCTTGATGGTGAACCATTACTTACATCGGTTACCAATGAAGCTGCAACAGCAACAGGCAAACCAGTACCAAGATAAGTCTCCAATGCAGTTTTCTTCAATGAAGTAATATCATTTCCCGAATAGCGAAGTTCACCCGAACTTTGTCTGCCTAACGTATCACTACTGGCAGCAAATAACGCATATCCATTGCTCTTTCCAGCAGCACTTTGCGAATTAGTACCTTGCCCCGCTTTATTATCCCATTGGAAAACAGCTCTTGCACCTACATGTGCATAAATAATTCCTGTCATATCGCTGTTCCAAGAACCATAATAGGTTTTATTATTTTTTTGGAATAAGCCCTTAATACAATCACCAATATATATCATATCATAAGCAGATGCTAATTCATCTGTTTTACCAATGAATTCTGCTGTAGTCATCTGGGTGATTGTAAGTTTCATAGTAGCTTTATTGGAATATGTATTGTATGGTATCAAACGGTCAATTTTGACTGCCAAATCTTTTGTGTCTTCAAATCCATTTGCAGGCTCTAATTCCAACACATTAAAAGTCTTTCCATCTGCATACGCTTTCGGTTCATATTCAATAATTTCTGCCACCTCTGCAACTAACGTATTATCTTTTCCTGCTGTATTCGATACTTTTGCAAATGTTTTACTCTCGCCTAACATGGAAACAAAAGGCGCAGAATCGGTATAAACAGACAACACATTGCAATTCACATAATTTTTAGAAGGAAGTGTAACTCCAATTGCCATATCTGACTTCCAATAATTCTCATCTCCAGGATCTGTAGATGTATCTGTATTCAAATCTCCCTGCGTTGGCACAAAGGAATAGGTTGACCAATAGGTGTCTGCATTTGTAGCACTTTGTAACTTCGTCTTTGCATTTTGAATTCTCTCCGTTTCCACAAAAATATTATAGAATTCTGCCGGATCACGGAACGCAGACATTAAAAACAACTTATATACATTATTACTTGATGCTTTCACACCACTCTTTGTATAATCACTTCCCGTTTTCTCTTTTATTAACTCGGTCACATCTACATTACTTTTAGCAGAACCATCACTATGATATTTTGCAGTTCTATCTACAACATATTGATGGGTATCAACAGTCTTTGCTGAAGCATCAGCCAGTGCATCATTATAAATACTCTCATCATAAATAATTGGTGTACAGCCATCCTTATCTGCCACATAGGAAAAGATTTTCTCTACAACATCCCAATCCAAATCTTTCGCTAAAAAAGTATCGGCATTATTTCCGTCCTCGATATCTGCTAACTTTTTCTGTTGGGATTCTATATTTGTCGCATAAGACTGATTTACAAAAATTAAATTTGTCGCTTCCAAAAGTGCTGTTAGAGAAGCGTCTGTGGCTTCATTTAATTCATTTGCAGTATAAGTCAATACTTTCACATTCGATTTACCATGATTACTTACAATTCCCTCAATCTCCATTTTTGATACTAATAAATTTTTATTTACTAAAAAGGAATCGCCTGTAAAATGATAATCAAAACGTTGTCCATTGATACCAGAACCAGTCACATTCTCTGCCGGAAAATACTGTTGCATTTTATCCGTTCCATAAATTTCCTCTAAATCAGCATACTGCTCTTTCGTGATAGAAGATACTTCTTCATATGAATTATTACCTAAAAGCTTCTTAAGAGCCTCATATTTTTCTCCGCCTTCTTCACATATATCAAAGATTTCTACCGGCTCACTTCCTGCTGCCCAATATCCCAATTGCGCATAGCTCTTATCTGGTACAATTTCCAGAATCACATAGTCTTCTTCTGAATCCACATCAAAACTTAAAGTAACGCTTTTCTTGTCATCTTTTACCTTTTCCAACACTTTAGGTTTCATAAGAATCAATCCTACTAAAACAGAAAAGACTAATATAACACAAAGACAAGCTCCTGCATTCACTCTCCATTGTTTCTTCATAATCTTAACCTCCTCGTGACCGTAAATTTTAATATTGCGCCACTATCTTAACCAATCCCAAATTTACGGACTCAGCCAATTATCCTTGCTCCTCCCGCCTTATTAAGTATACCTTATTCCTCCCATTTTTCAATGGACGAAAGATAACTGTTTGAAAACCTATAATCCAATGATACATCCTCTGCAAACCAATCCGGCATCTGAAATTGTTCTGCCTGCTCCGTAGAATCAAATTCCACTTCTGCAAATTGTAACCCCTCTAAATACCCATGAAAGATATCCAATTCTACAACTCTTCCTTCTTCCAAGGGTATCTTATACCTATCCTTACTAATGAGAGAACCATCCACCTTCTCTTTCAAATGTTCGTATGCCTCCCGACTAAGTGGTAACTCTACTTCATTTGAAATTTTTGTTCCAAACTGTACTTCATCCAAATCCGTCTTAGATTTATAAGTCAAGATATATTTCTCATTTGCTTTTCTAATTCGAACAATTGGCCCTTTACACAAGTAACCCTGTTCAATATGAATACATTCATAACTCCGCAAATTTTCAGGTAACTTTTTAATTCTAAATTTCTTCTCAATCTCCATATCCTCTTACCTTCCTGCTATATCTACAATTTGGTTGCGAATGGCTACAAGCTGTGATGCGTCATAGGTTGCTTTTGTAGAACCGCTCCCACTCTTTATTTTCGCTGTTTCAAAAGAAATATTCACTTTCATCGTTGATGAATTCACACTTGAAGCTGAAATGCCACTTTTATCTATATTATTTCCCGAAGAAGTAGTAATATTAAACTTCTTTACTCCTTCTGCAACCAATTGCTTGTTCGTCTGACTTCTCATGGCATCACTATATTCCGCACCATCCTTTGTATGGATCATATAAATATTCTCACCATCTAAGTAAAACATTCTCTGTTCTGCTGTTTCGTAGGTTTTTAAGTTTCCACTACTATCGCACTCACCCAAATCATAATATACACAAAAATATGTATAACTTCCATTTTTGTAACGTGCGACATTATTTCCCTGCATAACCATGTCACAAATGATATTTAACGCATCCTGCGCATCCATTTGTACATTGACCTGCGTATCCACAGCTTGATATTGCCTTGTTGCAGTCACCATAAATTGTGATACACCAGCAATAACAATCATGGCAATTCCCATAGCAAGTAGTAATTCAATTAATGTAAAACCCGAATTTCTCTTCTCTTCCACTGATAATCACCTCCTACTCTATGCCCCCGGTGTATTGGCATTATTTGTCATTGTATACTTACCAGTTTCTGTATAAATCTTTATCACATACTTTGTTCCTTTTCCATCCTCTTTCGATACTGTAATATCTGAAATATCACTGCTCAAATTGGATTTTGAAGACAATCCTCCCGATTTCTTATAGGCAATCTTTATATAAGAATTATTCTTAACCTCTGTTCCACCATTAAAAGTAATCTTACAATTAGAATTACAAAGAAGGCTTCCATTAGCTTGTGTCAATTCGGAATCTGCAACTTCACCATTTGTACAATACATATAATATTTTCCGCCAACATTGTATATATACATAAAAGGCATTTCCTCTCTGCTCATTGCATCATACTTTAACTTTGACAAATTAGAAGTAATATCCTTAGCAGCGGAACGTACATTTCCAGATTGTACATATCCAAATCCAATGGTAATAAATCCAGTCAGCACACCTATTATACCAACTACAATAATCAGCTCAATCATTGAGAGACCTTTCGTTCTGTTCTCTTTCACACAAATCCCCTCCCAACTATTCTTCCTCGTTCTTTTTCCAATTGGCATGACTCACACATTTTGATATATCTAAAATGTCTACGGCAGACTCATCAGCTCCAAAAGTCAGATTTTCAAAACATTTGAAATATGTCATAAAATCAGTTTCAGGAGTTGCTCCACCACTTTCCACACTCTTCTGCGCAGAAAACATAGCCTGCAAAGCAGCAGGTGCTGCTGTCATAGTACAGTTTGTAGCATTAATTTGCACCTCTGTATCTGAAATCACAATTCCATGTACATCTGTTGTAACTGAAATGTCTCCATTAGATACGATCATGACATTGTAGTTATTTGCATCACTTGCATCAAATCCAACCGCTTCTGCTTGCGAAAAAATCACATCAGTCGGAACACTCTTTCCAGATGCGATACTAGACGCATCCAATTGTGCTACAAAAATCGCATAAACATAACCACTTCCAATATTAACTGGCACTATTTTAATTCTTGCATCACCATAACCACTAATGCTTGTATAACCATTATCCGTTGGATTATTTGCGGCATCATACACAAAAGAATATTGTGAGCCATCATCCGTTTTTGACATTAAGGAATCAAAAACGGTATCTGTCTCTTTTAAATTAACTGTACCATCGTCATACAAATCAAAAGCTTTATATCCTTGACTATCTGCTTGCGCACTATATTCTGACCAATTTCCATCTGTTAGTGTCAACTGATAGGATTTGTATTGGCTGGCATACCGAATAGAATTTGCCATAAGTGTAGTTTCTGTACTATCATCCAAGGTTCCGTCTATTGTTTCTAATTTATCTTCATCTACATGCGTAATTAAACTGCTATTTGCAAAAATAGCTAAATTTGTTGACATATCAATATCCAATCCATCAAACGTTCCATCGAATTTTAAATATTGCGAACTAACAATACGTTCCAACAAATCTTCATTCTTTACATATTGTTTGAAATATGTATTGGCGCAATCATAATTTTTAAAATTATAGTATAGATAAACCATAGCTGAATTTGCACTACTAGAAGTTTGAGTCATACTTACTACATAAGTCGTTACAGGTTCTGATTTGTCTAATAAATTTTTTAATTGTTTATATTTCTCTGATACTAATGGCGTTCTTCCGCCTGATATCTTAGTACCTTTTGTTGGATCTGAAATGTATGTCTGATAGGTTTGCCAAGACATTGGATTGGTAAATCCTTCTGCCAAATCATCATTGCTAACCATATAAAATTTTTGATCACTCTTCACTGATAACGATTGTCCAAGTAAAATGTTCTTTTTACTTGCAGATGCAATGTCATATTTTCCTCTAGATACATATGCCTGTCCGCCAAGCAAAATAGATGCCATACTATCTCCCATATACAAAGAAGAATGCTTTCCATTTAAAACAATGGCACTACTATAATTTGAATTCACATAAGTATTATCTCTTGTAGAATTATCTCGATTAAACGTATAACCATAATAATTTCCAGACAAATAGGAAACTAAAGAATATGGTGAATTCAAAGATAAATCATCATGCACATAAGCATTTCCATATACAGTAAGTTTTGCTGGTGCTGTAGAACCTGTACTAGAACCGCTTCCCGCTACCGTATTCAAATTTTCTGTCCATACAGTAATATCACTTTCATCTGTTCCAAGGCACAATCTTCCACCTTGCACGACTTCTACATCGCCTCGTGCAATTACATTCGTTCCAGCTCCTCCTATGGTAAGTGTTTCTCCATCTGTATTGTTATCCGCTCCAGAATATCCTTCTACAGACAACCCTTCATAACCTGCATATACACTACCATTAACTACATCATTTCTACAAAGTGTACTGGCAGAAACTTTATCATCACCAATGATAGAATATTTTGTAAATTCCGGATAAATATTCCCAGATTCAAAACTTAGATTTGGAGCAGAAACTTTAATATCCGTCTTTAACCATGTAGATTTTTTCTTTCCAGTGCTGTCTACCTCATAATATACCACTCTAACATTTTTCAATGTCAAGGAACGTTCTCCACCGGAAGATGCATCAAATTTTAAAATCATATTAGGGCTCGTAATCGTATCATCTACATAATCCCAACATTTAACTATTTTCGAACTCTCATCCGCTTCTAACAAATCTTTCATTTTATTCTTGATTACTTGAATATTATAGGTTGCCCCTGCTGACATGGTATAATCTGCCGCAATGGATGAATTGCCATCGGATAATTTCTCCACTAATTCTTTCAAATATAAATAAGAAAATCGAACTTGAATAGAATTTTGATCGGTAGTTGAATATGCAGTAGTCACATATTCACTCATAATATCAACATAAGCCTTTTTCATTGCATCTGCGGTCAAACTCTCCACAGCAATATCTACTTCATCCATCACTGACTCTGCTGAATAAAAATTCTTTTTTGTCTGACGATCCACCGACTTAATATTCAAATTAATTGCCATAATTCGTGTTACAATTGTTGCTAAAATACCAACGAAAGCCACAGCAATAATCACAAACATAAGGGCAGCACCAGAATCTCTTTTCTTTCTTATATCTTTCATAATACTTACTCTCCTCTCGTTGTTTCCATCGTTGCACATTCCTCTCCATCCTTATATACTGTAATAGATACTTTAGCCAACCGCTCTATAGCTACAGATGAAACAATATCATCCATCTTATTTCTCGATTGTGGATTCCCATCCACTATTGCAGGAAAGTTGGAAAAGATAGAAACATAATCTTTTACCACTCCAGATGGCAACGAACCACTTCGAGAAATTACTGTTTTATATCCCATGGTCTCTGCACGAGTATACATATCATCCCCTGTTACTGCTCCAGCTGCCTGTATCACATCATCTATTCCCTGACACAAAGAATAAATCACTAGATTATTTAAACACTCTTCACTATAATTTTGCTGAAGTGTCATAGAAAAATCAATTCCCTGAAAAATATCTATAGAACCCGCTATATCATAAGAGAAAAATATGTAAATTCCCTTTAATTTCTCAAGAACTACATTTTCATCGTACAGGACATCTGTTCTCACAGCATCACTTGCATACCCTTTCAATCTATCATCATTAGTTCTTGAGGCATCAATTGTATATTCCGTATACACATAAACATGAACCGTTCCTGCAGATAACATATTTACTCCTGAACTATCCAATTTTGTATCCGTAACTTCAATCTTTACGGTTTTCTTTAAAGCCTTAGCCACTTCATCACTACTAATATTACTTCCGCCAGAATCATTTAAATATTTTGCCTGATAAGCTGCAATAACAGTATCGGTAGAATTTAACTGTTCATAAGCCATTACTGTACTTCCCGCTCCCAAAGATGTAATTTGAGGCAAGCCTTTCGCATTCAAATTGTTATATTTTGTGTAATCTACCTTAATATCCGCTGTATAGTCTACGCCATCATTTTCTAGATTAGATAATTTAAAAGAATATACACCAGCATTACTTGCTGTAAGTACCAAATCATTTCCACTTGTAGAACCGATATTACACATATCCGCAAAGGTATCATAAGACCGTACCTGCTCTGCAACAGTTGAAGCAACTGAATTTGCTCTTTGAATATTTTTTGAAACATTGTTCGCATTCATACTCTTTGAAAATACAGATAGCAAAGGAAGAAACAAAATTCCAACCATCACAATACTAATCAGCACTTCTACTAATGTGAATCCCTTATTATTTCGTTTTAAGGTTGTCATAATTTTTGCCCCTTTCATTCTTCATTCCCACAAAAGGTCAACCGGCATTGCTACCAATTGACCCTTCAAGTTCATACTCTTACAGTTCTGCCGTGCAAACTGTAAGATATCTCCTATTCTCTTGATCTTTTCTTTACACTAGACTTTTGACCAAAAATATTGGTTACACCAGAAATTACATTATCAATAATTGGCTCTTCATATTCTTTGTCATTACCATCTACTGCATAAATACAAATTACCATAGTACCTACTAATCCACCAGTAGTTTCGTCATAACCTACAGTAAGTGATTCTACTGACATCTTCTCATCATACTCATTAATAAAATCTGTGGCAGCTCTCAATTGCTCATCTGTACATGCAAACTCTATGGTAAGAGAAGTCTTATACCCTATAAGCTTTGTAAATTCCTGCTCTGATGTTCCTTCAACAGCAATGGAAGAAACACTACTAATTTCCTCTGGTGCAATTACTAAATTGTTCTCAGCTTCCTGCTGATCAAAGAAAATATCATTTACAGACAAAGTAACCTGTGTAGAAGTAACCTCGGTCTTTTCTTCTAAATCAGCTAACAGTTTAATTGCTAATTCATGTGACATTCCACCAGCAAATCGATCCAGTATCTCACTTCGCTTATTGTTATATTCCACAATTTCCACTTTCTTTGTTTCTTCATTGGCAATTTTATTGTCTAATTCTACAATATAACTTCTTAACCCTTCGTTTTTTTCTTTATACTCATCTGCCTTGCTCATATTTGAACGAAAAACAAAGAAATATGCCACAGCTATTACTAGAATTGCTCCTAACAAAAAAAGTAATTTTTTATCTCTTTCTGACACATTTGATAATGCAGAATTCTTTTTCTTTTTCATAATCTCATTCCCTCCTAATCATTACTGAGTAGTATCTGATGTTTCTGTAGTAGTTTGCTCTCCTGTACTCTCCTCTGTAGAAGAAGCAGTGTCATTCTCTGTTTCTTCTTTCAAAGAAACAGCCTCATCATTAATCGCATCGAAAGACTTATATGTACATGTTATAGTAAAAGTCTGTTCTGCTTCTCCACTCTCATCATACTCTTCAGTAATATCAGGTACAACAGCATCTTCTATACTTGGAATCTTCTGTAAATCTATTAAGAATTTTGAAATTGCAAATTTATCAGGTTTATCAGCACGAATATTTAATGCAATTACACTTCCATCTGACGAAAATGACTCCATGGTCATATTCGTTGGCATAACTTCTGCTATTTCATCCATGAGATCATTAATCTGATAATTTCTGTTTGATGTCATATTATACATATATGTAGAATACTCATACGCAAGTTTTGCTTGCTGATGGGTTTTATACACATTCTCAATATACACTTTACTGTTCATTTCATCTGTCAAAGAATCATTTGTATGCTTCTCGTAAAAATATCGTCCCGTAGAAACAACCATCATTCCTACTGCAACTATACATGCAGCCGCAAACACCATCCCCATAGTTTTTGCATCATTCTGTTTTACACTAGAATTTCTAGCATCTTCCGGAATAAAACCAACCGGAGCAATGGTAGCACCAATGGCAGTTAAATAATCTGCTTGGTTTCCTGCATTAACTAAACTTTTTGCAAAACTGACTGCAAATAAACTATCAATCTTCTTTACATCGTATCCAGTCTCATTGGCGAACAACACTTCAATTCCCTTAAACTTCGCACCTACACCAGTCAAATAAATAGAATTGATACGCTTGTCTGAATTTCTGGACATAAAATAATCAAGCACTCTGTTTACATTGTTCATAATATACTGAATGGTACTTGTTACATCCTCACGACCTCTAATTTCTGACATAGTTCGATCATACGCATCTGATCCTATAGGCACTCCATAATTAGCATCGCCTCCCATATCCAAACGGGCATTGATAATATTTTCCTGCATCAAAAGTTCCATAGCATCTCTGCTATTGGTCTTTCCAAAAACAGAATTATCAAGCACAGCAGATACAATGTTCATTGCTCCATATGGAATGGTTCTCTGCAATGCAAGTTTTTCATTGTCAATTACATTTACCAACGTAGTCTGATCGTTAATCTGCACTGACACATTAACACCAGTTCCCACCTGTTTTTTCAACATCTGGTATGCACTGTTACCAATGTAATCAATGGCATTAATACGAAGTCCTGCAGTCTCTGCAAAACCATAGATGTTCTTAATTAAATTATTTGGTGCTGCCAAAAGCAATAATTTTAATTTTTTCTCATCTTTTGTGTTTACCTTGTCTAATATACTATAAGAAATAGTATATTCTGACACATCTAATGGAAAATATTCGGTTGCACTGGCATCAATAATTGCTTGAATCTTATTATCTGACACTAAAGGAATCACAACCTCACGGTTTGCAATTTTTGTAGATGCAATAGTAATATTCACATCCTTCACCGTCATCTTTGCAGCCGCCAATTGCGATTTTAATGTCTGTGCCATCAAATCTTTATCTAAGATAAAGCCATCCTCCACAATATTTTCTGGAGTATCAAATGTTATACAATTGGTTACATGAGGATTCTTCTTTCCAGCCTCTAACTCGCACACCTTGGTTGTATGTAAACCGATTTCTATACTTAATACTTTTTTTGCCACTTCTGTCTCCTCCTTCTCAATGTATCGTCCGCCTGGATGCCAGACCCATCGCACAAAATTAAAGAACTCTCAAACCCCATCTTTAACTCTCTGCGATAGGAACGGCTTTTATCTTACTTGTATATATTGAAATTTCATTTCCCAAAACAAGCAATCATTACAAACCAAGCAATCCCAAGTACCAATTAATAAATATATCGCCCCAAACCATCATCAAGTAAATACCCATTGCCAAATATGGTCCTAATGCCAGAACACGATCTGCATGGGATACTTTCATGCGAATGCTATGAATCACCGCACCAAGAATACAGGCAATAAAAAATGCTGCCACAATTTTCTTCCAGCCGAGAACAAGACCAGCTGCCATCATTAAAGTAGCATCTCCACCACCAATCCAATTTCCGTTAGATACTATAAATAAAATCTCCAACACCAATCCCACTGAACACATACCTATAATGTGCAATGGAATCTGTTGGTAATCCATTGCTGTACACACAATTCCCATGACACCAATAAATATAGTTAGCCCCAATGGTATCTCATAAGTGCGAAAATCAATAACAGAAATTACAATTAATGCTGATGTAACAAAACAATATATCACACTGAAATAATTGTTTCCATTTACAAAGAAAATAAGAAAATACAGCAATGCATTCAGCGCCTCCACAATTGGGTACTGAATAGATATTGGCTCCCCACATTTTCTGCATTTTCCTTTTAAACATAAATAACTAAACACTGGTATCATATCATACCATGCTAATTGATACCCACAGGAGGTACAATGTGACCGTTCCGCCACAAAGTCCTCTCCTGCAGGAATACGGAGAATTAACACATTTAGGAAACTTCCAATAAGTAAACCATATATAATTGCTAAACTATAAATTAAAATTTCCATGCTAACTCTCCTACTTCTATCATTTTTACATATCTTTCGCTATAATATCCTATCTTGAGATTTCAAGTTCAGATCCGCTAGCTCCAACTTTCGCCCCAGTAATTACACCATCAGCTGTAATCACAAACGTAATATCTCCCGCTGAATAAGTTTTGCCTTTATCAGACTTAAATATAGTAGTGTCCGTAGAATCAATTCCGGCATAAGTTTCAAAAGCTTTTGTAAAATCGTTGGCAGTAGCACCAGCTGCAACGGCTGCACTCTCTCCATCACTCAAACTTGAGTCCGCATTTAATACAACTTCATAATCTGCCATAGCAGACTCAAACGCAGTTATGCACGTATCCAATGTTGTCATATCTCTCTTCTCTCTTGATTTTTCAAGATATGGAATGAGCTGTGTACCAATCAAAGCAACCAAAATTGCCATGATAGCAATAACAATAATCAACTCAATCATCGAAAAACCTTTCTTACCTTTCTTTTTCTGTAGTTCTCTGAACTCATTGATTTTCTTAATCATAACCATCTCTCCTTTTTTCTTAAGACTTTTTTGTTATGTATGTATTTTCTGTCCCCCTGACCAAAAATACAATTTATATTAAAGTAGGTTGGTTAGACCCACATTTAATACTCTTGTTATCCATTCTCAATTGCACTATACATAGTGAGCATTGGCATATAAATAGAAAGAAGAATAGCACCTACTAATACACCTAAAATTATAATAATCAAAGGTTCCAGCAAAGCAGTTAATGATGCAGTTGCTGTTTCCACTTCTTCCTCATAGTAATCAGCAATCTTAGCAAGCATACCTTCTACGTTACCAGTTTCCTCACCAATACTTGTCATCTGATATACCATTGGCGGAAAAACTCCACTCTCACGAAGTGGCATAGAAAGTGGCACACCACGCTTTATCTCATCTATGGTATCTGTCAATGCCTCTTTTACAATGACATTCTTAATTACCTTTGCTGTAATTTCTACTGCATCAATCAAGGAAATACCTGCTGCAAGCAATGTACTTAATGTACGTGCAAACGTAGCGGATGCAGACTTTATTGTTAAATTACTAACCGCAGGCATATTTAATGCCAGCTTGGAGAAAAACAATTGTCCATTCGGTGTCTTTCGAAACGTTTGAATAGCAAGCACGATACCTGCTACAACAATAGCCAGCAGCCACCAAAAACTCTGTACAAATTCACTCATGGCGATCATCATCCTGGTAATTCCCGGAAGTTCACTATCCAACTGTGCAAACATATCTTCAAACTGCGGAAATACTACAACTAACATTACAATTACTACCACAACTGCCACACACATAACTACAATCGGATAGACCATAGCTTTCTTTACCAAACCATTGACTTTCGCCTGCTTTTCAAACTGAATCGCCATACGTTCAAAAGAAGTTTCCAAACTACCAGATGCCTCTCCAGCTTCTACCATATGAATCAACAATGGAGGAAACGTTTCTTTATGTTTTGACATAGCAGAAGTTAAACTCTCACCCTTCTCCACATCTACTTGCACCTGTTTGGTTGCCTCTCTAAGCACTTTATTTTCTGTCTGATCCGAAAGCATCTGCAAGGCATTTAAAATAGTAACACCTGCAGTCAAAATACTATGGAACTGTCGACAAAAAATACTCAAATCTCTAGCTTTTACTTTCTTACTTCCAATATTAATCTCTTTGCTAAATACACTCTGTTCCTTTACAGAAATTGGTATTAACCCTTCCGCTTTCAGAAAATCCTTCACACGCTCTTCTGTCTGCGCCTCCATAGTACCTTTCTTCTGTTTACCAGACTTATCTACCGCCATATATTCATAAGTTGCCACATTATCACCTCTCTACCATTGTACGACGGATTATAGTTACTAAATACCAAAGCATCTCGTCGCACTAGAACATACGCTTTTCCAAACTTCCCGGATCCACTGCATAGGACAGAGCATGCTCTGCGTCAATCTTACGTTTTAAATATAAATCATAAATAGCATCATCCATTAACATCATGCCAGCCTTACGATTCGTTTGAATCATAGATGGAACTTGATGAGACTTTCCTTCTCGAATCAAATTCTTAATAGCCGGATTTGCAAGCATAACCTCAAAAGCTGCCACTCGACCTCTTCCACCTACCACAGGCATAAGCTGTTGTGAAATAACCGCTTCCAACACTTCTGCAAGCTGAATTCTAGTCTGTTGCTGCTGTTCCGGTGGAAATACATCAATAATACGGTCAATAGTCGGTGCCGCACCAATAGTATGTAATGTAGAAAACACCAAGTGACCTGTTTCTGCTGCTGTAAGCGCTGTCTGAATCGTATCTAAATCTCGCATCTCACCCACAAGAATAACGTCTGGATCTTCACGAAGTGCTGCTCTAAGCGCATCTCCAAAGCCTCCAGTATCCAAACCAATTTCTCGCTGATTCATAACTGATTTTTTATGATTATGTACATATTCAATAGGATCTTCCAGCGTAATGCAATGATGTGCATAAGTCTCGTTGATAATATTCATCATAGAAGCCAAGCTGGTAGATTTACCACTACCGGTTGGACCTGTAACAAGTACCAATCCTCTTCTAAGACCTGTAAGTCCCAATATAGAAGCTGGCAAACCTAATTGTTCCGGAGTAGGAATCTCTGTATTAATCAAACGTAATACACAAGCATAAGTTCCTCTTTGTTTAAAAACATTCACTCGGAAACGCCCTAAGTCTGGCAAGGAATAGGAAAAATCCACTTCTCCCTTTTCCACCAATATCTCTGTAGTTCTCTTAGAAAGCATTGGTTGAATGATTTTTTCTGTATCTTCCGGCATCAATCTAGGACAAGTAACAAAATCCTGCAAAATACCATGAATTCTAAACTTAGGTGGAATACCTACTGAAATGTGCACATCCGATGCACCCCTCTGTCTAGCCTCTGCTAACAATTCTTGAATTGTAACCATAGTCTCTATCCCTTCTCTCACGTGAAATAGGCAATCTGTCTTGTCCTACTCAAAAGCAATACGCTTCATCTCTGCGATGGAAGTAACACCACTTAATACATACTTGGATGCTGCCACACGTAAAGTCTTCATGCCTTGTGTCATAGCCACCTTATTAATTTCATCGGCACTTCCGTGCTTTGAAATAATCTCTTTTAACTTTGGTGTAATCTCCATAATCTCATATACACCAATTCGACCATAATAACCAGTGTTGTTACACATATGACAACCACCAGGTTCATATATAACAGCCTCTTGCCCCTGCTGCATTCCCAATGTTTCTAAATCTACTGCATCTGCAATACGACTCCTCTTACACTTTGGGCATAATCTTCGAACCAATCGCTGTGCAATAACACCTACAACCGAATCTGCAATCAAATATGGTTCAATTCCCATATCCTCCAAACGAGTAATGGTACTAGCAGAACTGTTTGTATGCAATGTACTTACTACCAAATGTCCGGTAATAGACGCTTTAACTGCAATTTCCGCTGTTTCATTATCTCGAATCTCTCCAATCATAATGATATCCGGATCTTGTCGCAAAATAGAACGAAGTGCATTGGCAAAAGTCATATCTGCCTTATTATTTACCTGTACCTGATTAATACCATCTATATTTGCCTCTACCGGATCTTCTACTGTGATAATATTTACATCTTCTGTATTTAACTCACTTAACGCGGTATACAAAGTAGTAGACTTACCACTACCAGTCGGTCCTGTTACCAAAATAATACCATGAGGATGGGATAAAATACGGTCAAACTGTACTAACTCATCCGGTGCCAATCCCAAATCCTTCTTATCTCTATTCAACGCCTTCTTCTGAGTCAAACGCATAACAATTTTCTCACCATATACTGTAGGTAATACAGACACACGGATATCATATTCTACATTATCTACTATACTGGTAATACGACCATCCTGTGGTTTTCTCTTCTCAGAAATATCCATTCCGCCAATGATCTTTACACGCGCCACAATGGCATTTAATAACTCAATATCATACTGCATCGCTTTTTGAAGTACACCATCTACACGAAAACGTACCCTTACACGATCTTCCAATGGTTCTATATGTATATCTGAACTTCGCTGTCTGGCAGCCTGTTCTATAATCTTATTCACTAACTGTACAATTGGAGCATTGCTTACATCTGCATTCTCTATCTCTTCTTCTTTTCGTCGCTCCGCATACAGTTCTTTTCGTTCTTTGGCAAACTGCTCAGCTGCCTTCATAGCCTCTGTGTTACCAAAATACTTATCAATTGCCGTTGTGATATCCCTTGGTGTAGAAATAACTGGTTCAATCTGAAAATTAGTAAGGATTGCTAGGTCATCCACCGCAACAATATCTAATGGATCTGCCATGGCAACCCGCAACACATTCATATTCTCAATACTAAAAGCAAAAGGTAGCAATGTATTCTTACGAAGTACATCCTCTCTAACCAGTTTCAAAATTTCTTCCGGTATCTTTATCTCGGAAAGTTTTACACGATCCAAAGATAACTGTCGCTGTAAAGCCGTTACAATATCGTCCTCTGTTGTCATATTTAGTTCCACAAGAACAGCACCAAGTTTCTTACCCATACCACGCTGCTTCTCCAGCGCTTCTGTAAGCTGTTCCTCTGTAATCACGCCCTCTGATATTAAAATATCACCCAGACGTTTCTTTTTTCTTCCTCGTTGTTCTGAAAATTGAATAGCCATACGCAAAACCGTCCTTAATAAGTATGTTGAATGTAATTTTTCAAAGTTTACTTTGTACAGAAGCACAACAGTAACTCAGAAATATATCTATATTATACTAGCTTTTTAAAGCCTTATCAAGTCCTGTACGTGAAATTTAACAAATAATTAGTATTTTTCGAAAGTTTTATATACATATTTTCGCACTTTTTACAGTTTCTACCAGCTTCATATGAACGTTTTGCCTTTTTATCATTTATTTCCAATCTTTTTTCACCTTTTGTGAATATTACAATTTTGTGAACAAAAATAGAGAGATTATTGCATTTTGCAATAATCTCTCTTCAAATCTCATGTATTATAAATCCTAACTCAAAGGTATCCACACAAAATTCTATTAATTATTTTACATCTTTAATACTGAAACTTACACGTCCCATCTTATCTTTGCCAAGACAAACCACTTTTACATGATCACCAAGAGTAAGCACATCTTCTACACGATTCACTCTCTCTTTTGAAATCTTTGAAATATGAACCAGACCTTCCTTGCCTGGCGCAAATTCCACAAAAGCACCAAACTCACGAATGCTTACTACATCACCTTCCAGAATCTGACCTTCTTCAAACTCTGTAGTAATAATCTGAATCATCTTCACTGCCTTGTCCATCTTCTCAGCATCTGTACCACATACAGATACTGCACCTTCATCTGTAATATCAATCTTCACGCCAGTCTGATCAATGATAGCATTAATTGTCTTACCACGCTGCCCTACTACGTCACCAATCTTTGCAGGATCAATTTGAAGCTGTACAATCTTTGGTGCATATTTACCAACTTCTTTTCTTGGCTCGCTGATTGCAGGCTTCATACATGTGTCCATAATAAACATTCTTGCTTCACGACATCTCTGAATTGCACCTTCCACAATTGGTCTTGTAAGTCCATGAATCTTAATATCCATCTGAATAGCTGTAATACCATCTTCTGTACCAGTTACTTTAAAGTCCATATCTCCAAAGAAATCTTCCAACCCCTGAATATCTGTAAGAAGTACATAATCATCGTCTGTATCTCCAGTTACCAAACCACAAGAAATACCAGCAACCATCTTCTTAATTGGCACACCTGCTGCCATCAAAGACATACAAGAAGAACATGTGGACGCCATAGAAGTAGAACCATTGGACTCAAAAGTCTCTGATACACTTCGAATGGCATAAGGGAACTCTTCTTCACTTGGAAGAACTGGTATCAACGCTTTCTCCGCTAATGCACCATGACCAATTTCACGACGTCCTGGTCCTCTGGATGGCTTTGTCTCTCCAACAGAGTATGATGGGAAATTATAATGGTGCATGTATCTCTTACCTGTTACTAATTCATTCAAACCGTCTACCTTTTGTGCCTCCGATAATGGCGCAAGTGTTGTCACATTGCAAATCTGTGTCTGCCCACGAGTAAACATAGCCGAACCATGTACTCTAGGAATAATATCTACTTCTGCTGCCAAAGGACGGATTTGAGTAAGCTCACGACCATCCGGACGTTTGTGATCTTTCAAAATCATCTTACGGACTGTCTTTTTCTGATACTGATAAACTGCCTCATCTATCAATCCTAACCATTCTTCATTATCCGCAAATGCCTCTTCCAACTGCTCTTTTATCTGACGAATGTTCTCATCACGAACCATCTTATCATCAGTAAATACTGCTTCTTCCATCTTCTCAGGTGGGAACATTTCTTTAATCTTAGCAAATAATTCCTCTGGAATCGCACAACTTGTATAACTATGCTTTTCTTTTCCGCACTCTGCCACAATTTTATTAATAAAAGCAATCACTTCCTGATTGGTTTCATGAGCCAAATAAATAGCCTCAATCATCTTATCTTCCGGAAGCTCATTGGCACCAGCTTCAATCATGATAACTTTCTCACTGGTAGATGCCACTGTTAATTTCAAGTCAGAAACCTGCATCTGCTCCTGTCCCGGATTCAAAATAAATTCTCCATCGATCATACCAACCTGAGTAGTAGCACATGGACCATCAAATGGAATATCTGAAATGGCTGTTGCAATAGCAGAACCAAGCATAGCTGTAAGTTCCGGACTACACTCTGGATCTACAGACATTACTAAGTTATTCAAAGTTACATCATTACGATAATCCTTAGGGAATAACGGTCTCATTGGTCTATCAATAACTCTTGAAGTAAGAACTGCATTCTCAGATGCCTTACCTTCACGTTTATTAAATCCTCCCGGTATCTTACCAACTGCATACATCTTCTCCTCATACTCTACACTAAGAGGGAAGAAGTCAATCCCTTCTCTTGGCTTTTCCGATGCTGTTGCTGTAGATAATACAGTTGTCTCTCCATAGTGCATAAATGCAGCACCATTTGCCTGCTTTGCCACTCTTCCCACATCTACTGTAAGTGTCTTACCAGCAAGTTCCATTGTAAAACTTTTAAACATATTCTTTCTCTCCTTTTTTAGAAGACGCCGAAACCACTAAACAACAGACACCTTCAATCCCAATCACGTCTAAAACAATCTTTATTCTTTGTCTGCTCTTTAGAAGTCTCGTCTACGCCTCCTTATATTTGGTTGAAACACACCATCTTACTTATTATACCACTTAAGTAATCATTATTCTACTTTTTTTTCAAAAACCAAAGGGACTGCCAGATTCGACAGTCCCTTTTCAAATTTCTACAATATTATTTTTTTATTTTGACTTTCTTTACCGCACTGTATTTTCCATACACATAACTACTTCCCTGTTTTTGGAATGCTTGTACTTTCACATAATACGTGGTTCCTTTTTTCAATCCTTTTAATATTTTCGCCCCACTATTTTTAGCAAGAACTACGGTTTTCTTATTTTTGGTAAATTTTTGGTTTGTAGCATATAATATGCGGTATCCTGTAGCATTTTTTACCTTTTTCCAACTTAGTTTTATTTTCTTGCCTTTTTTATTTACCGCTTTCACTCCAAGGACTTTTCCAATACTACTCTTTGTACTGTTATCTACACTATCATCGATAACTGTAATGGAAATAGTCTTTGCAATTTTATTTGTTACGGTTGTTACTTTAATTTCCGCGGTTCCAGCCGCCAATCCAGTGACCACACCAGTCTTACTTACGCTGGCAATAGTTGGATTCAACGATTCATAGGTCACATTATCTGATGCAATTTCCGGAACAAAAGCTACTTGTAATTGTAACGTTTGTCCTTTTTTTACAACACTTTGATTATCTGCTGTGGAAAGCTGGATATCGGTAACTTTTGGTTTTTCCACAGTAATAGCCAATTTCTTTGTGGTTGTCCTTCCATTATTGTATGGATTGGTTATCTTCATAGAAATAGTGACTTTTCCTTCTTTGATAGCAGTTACTACACCTGTCGTCTCATCAACAGTAGCTATAGCTGTATTGGAAGATTCAAAAGAAATTTGGTCTGTAGTAATATTTTTCAAATCTTCTATCTTCTCTGCCTTTCCTGCATCTGTTGATAAATAACCAAACACAGAGATTGCATCTCCTACTGTCATTTTACTAACCGTTGCAAAAGCTGCTTCCTTCATAGATGCAATTACATTTACAGTTCTTGTTACCGCAACATCCTCTTTCTTTTCATAAACTGCAGGCAAAATAGTAATGGCACCACTACCCACTTTATTCGCTTTAAAGGTCATAGAATATGCTTTATTCTGAGTTCCCTTATTTGCAGTTGTAATAGTTTTCTCTTGTGTACTAATATAAGAGAACATATCATTTTGCGCTAAATTTGAGAATTCATAACCAATTTTCGCTAGCGAATCTGCTGGATTAGTACCAAAATACAACGTAAATTCTTCCCCATACTGAACCGTTAAAGCATCTGTGGCAGAAATCTCTTTTCCATCTTTGTCCTCAAAGTGCATCTTTGGTGCATCTGCCTCTACTGTTACCTGCACACTGGTAGATATTCCACTTCCTAGTGCTGTCACAGTAATTGTTGCTGTACCTGCTGAAATTGGAATTATTTTTCCTGTTTCTGTAACCTGCACAATACTGGTATCAGAACTTGTGTAACCTGCAATATCTCCATAATTCTCCCATTGTTCCGCTGTATATTTTGTTGTATCATATGCCATCGTTGCAGAAAGCGAAATTTCTTGTTCCTCCGTCTCTTTTACGCGTACTTCTGTTGTATTTACACCAATTTGAGTTGCAGGAATCACCACATTTACCTGATATTCCTTTTTCACAGAACCACATTTTAAGGTAACCTTACTGGTTCCCAATCCTTTTGGCACAAGGACTGTTGATGCACTTGTAGTAAGCACACCATCTTTTATGTACGAAATCGGTTCTACTCCTACTACTGCTTCATTTTCAGAAGTCCACACATTTTTTTCTGTGCAATCTACAGGAAGTATCTGAGGTGACAGCTGTACTTTTCGACTGTTATCTTCCACACTAATAACTTGACTTGTTTTTTCATCTACAATATCCGTACACTTTTTACTTGTCACATTGACTGTCACCATTACTTCCGGTGCTTTCGCAATAACAGTATTGTCATGCAACAAGAAATTAATTGTACCCTCCATGCTGACCTTTGTAGTTCCTTCTTTTACACCAGTTACATTGGCTTTTAATATATTAGACCCATTAATGGCCTCTTTCGAAGTGTTCGCAAAAGAAAGAAATCCAGTCGTTCCATTTTTTTCTACAATCTTTATTTCATTTCTGAGATAATCTGCTAAAAAGGTATTGATTGGCAACGAAACAGTCTCTCCTAACGCCACACTTACTTCTTCCGGATCGGTTACCGAAAAGGTAAAATCACCAATATCAATACCACAGAATGCCTTATAACTAATGGTCGCTTGCGCAGGTATTGTAATAGAAACCAAATTCTTACAATTAGAAAATACACTCTCTTTTACTTCTAATGTATTATCGGAACAAGTCACTTTCTGTAAGTAGTGACAATCCTGAAACAAGCCACTTGGCAAAATAGTCACTTTGTCCGGAATGGTGCAGGTTGTGATTGTATTTAAAGAAAAGGCATTATTTCCTATGGTTGTCAATGAATTTGCCTGTGTCATATCAATTTCATGCAATCCACTGGTTTTGTCTATGTCATACTGATAATAACCATATACCTTATCTTTAGATTTTACATATTCCGAGCATCCATAAAATGCTCTATCACCAATCTCCTGTGTTTTAGACGGAATAATTACTTCCGAAAGCTGCTTACATTCCTCAAATGCAGAAGTTCCGATTAACTCAATCGTAAACGGAAGTGTTTTATTCGTCCAAGTCATGTTTGTATTACAATAAAAGGCTTTTGCTTGAATCTTTTTCAGTTTTTCTGGCAATGTAACCTTTCGCTGCGTAATGTATCTTCCAGCTATCTTTGTATTATCCGTATCTGTCCAATCATATTTGCTAAGCAACTCTCCCTTATCCACACAGAAAGCACCTTCGGAAATCTCTTCCATCTTATTGGAAAGAATAATATTTTGCAAATTGTAACAATTAGCAAACGCTCGTTTTCCTATAGATGTTACACTATTTGGCAACGTCAAAGATGTAAGCCCCAAGTAATTTCTAACATTCACTCTTTTCGAAACATTATTACGAACATAAAAACCGGCATATCCACTCTTTGGCACCAAACTACTTCCTTGTTTCATATCCTCTGAATCAGTATAGATATTCTCAACTCCAGAAATCACACCTTGTTCTTTGTCATAAGTATAGTGAAAATATCGAGTTTTTGCTAATTGAGAACTTGTATATACTTCATCCGCATTTGCATATCTTTTTTCTGCCACTACATAATATGCCTCATATTGAGAAGGACTTCCTTTTTCACTATATTCTTTTTCAGTCAACATAGCATCCGGCTCTATCACTTTCTCCACAATCTGCTGATTGTACTCATCATCTTTAGTATAAACCAAATACTCACCTGCTGTAGTATTCCCATCTGGTCTTTTATCATATATCTTTGTGGTATCAATATAATACAAATCATATGCTATATTACTAATGGTTGATGCAGTTCCACAGGTTTCAAAAGCACTTTCCCCAATTGTCTGTAACGTATCTGGAAATTTAATTTCATTTAACATGATACATTTATAAAACGCTTTATCACCAATAGAAGTTAATCTATCTGGCAATTTTATATGTCTCAAGTTTACAAAACCACTAAAAATAGTCTCAGGCAATTCTGTAATGCCATTTCCCAGGGTAATGTTCTCTACATTATACTGATACTCAAAAGCAGTTTTATCTACTGTTGTCACACAATCCGGTAAAGAAATAGAAGTAAGACCACCATAATACAACGTATTTCCATAAATATCTTTTCTTGTTAAAATTTCTGTTACATCACTCTTAATATCATAAGCAAACGCCCGCTCTTTAATTTCCTTTAAAAGTTTTAGGTTATTTAAAAAGTTTGTATTTTCTAAACTGAAACATCCAGAAAATGCTTCTTTTTCAATACTTTCCAAAATACTGTTTTCTGCATCACGTATCTCAATATTTTCCAAAGAAATGCACCCTTTAAAAACTCCCTGATTCAATCGGGAAATTCCCTTTGGAATACTTACCGTCTGCAAATTAGAACAATTCCAAAATGCTAGTTCTGCAATTCCACTATCCCCGTTTACATCACCATTTCCTATTACCGAATCTGGAATGGTAATACTTGTCAAACTGGATGCTTCAAAGGCATTACTTTTAATCAAACGTAAACTATTTGGCAACTGTATCTGCTGGATTCCACTAGCTGCAAAAGCATTATTTTCAATAGTAGTAAGTCCACTACAATTAGTCAAATCTATGCTTGACAAATTTCGGGTACTCATAAATGCAGTTTGTCCAATACTTGTCACTGTAGAAGGCAGTGTAATTTTCTTTATTCCACTAGACGCAAAGAACGAAGCCGGAATGGTCTTTATTCCCTCTGGAAGATTTACGGTATCAAGACTAGAACATCCTTCAAAAACAGAAGCTCCCAAAACTATATTGGGATTTGTAATAGTCATAGTCGTTAAAGCAGTACAACCTCCAAAGGCACCTTTTGATATATTCTCCACACCATTGGGAATTGCTAACGTTTCCAAACTAACACAAGCATCAAATGCAGATTCGCCAATACTTGTAACCGTCTCCGGCAATGTAATAGTAGTCAATTTCTTACAGTTACGAAATGCGAATTTCCCCAATGTAGTTAAGTTCTTTGGTAAAATAATCTGAGTCAAACCAGTACAACCATCAAATTCATAATCATCAATAGCGGTAATAGGAACATTGGTAAGATTGATAACCGTTGCTTTTCTAGCATATCCCAATCCACTGATAGATGTAATATCCGCACCTATTGCTGATAAATCAATTTCCCCCTCATATGCCATCAATTCTCCAAATGTAATATCTGTTTTAGCATCTCTTCCCAATGAAGCATTGACTAAACGTTTTAGTTCATTTAACAATTTACCATCTGGTATTCCCGGACGATTCTCTGTCTTTGAATCAATTTGCTGCACTATAGCAGATGAATCAACCGTAATAGTCGCATCCGCTGCTTTCGCTACTTTTTTCATTTCCAAATGCCACAACTCTGTTTGAGGCATACAAGTAGCAGCCATAGTTGTTGCCAGACAAACAGACAGTAATCTTCTAACCCGCCTTGAAAATCTTATTTTCCTCATTATTAACATCATCTCCTCGTAATTTTATGTACTTTATACACAATAACACAATTTTATTATACCATTCCACTATTTGCAACGCAAGATTTTACTTTTTTAAAACTATACATGTAAACACCAGATTTCCTCACTTTTCCGGGCTTTTGCAACAAAAAGAACCATTCTCGCCTTAGGCAAAAATGGTTCCTTTACAAAACTTTTTAAATTCTATTCTTCACTTGTTGTAGCATCATCTGTACTACTCTTCTCAGTTAAAGTCAATGTGTTCTTCTCTAAAAGCCAGTTCTGTACTTTTTCTCTCTGAAGTTCTACACGGATAGATTCCTCTCCTGCTTCCTCAATGAATTCATCTTCTGAAGAATATCCGTACTCTTTTGTGTACTTCTTTACACCTTCATCATACTCTTCATCTGTCAAAACTAAGTCTTCTTTTTCCGCAATTGCTTCTGCAACTAAACGGCTAGCAACTTCTTCTTTAGCTGATTTCTCTGCGTTCTCATCAAATTCTTCTCTTGTAGAGTTATTTGCAGTAATAAAATCATCTAAATTATCATATCCGTAATAGGTTGCGTACTCAGTATACCAATCTTCCATATCATCGATGATTTTCTGAATATCTTCTTCTGGATATTCCTTAATCTCACAATTAGCAACAACTTCCTCCCAAAGTGCAGTCTTTTTATCTGTTGCGACCGTATCTTCCACACTAGACTCAAGGTCTGCTCTTACAAGGTCCTTATACTGATCTACTGTAGTAACTTCTACCTCTTCTCCATCTGCTGTAGTGTATGTCTTGATAGTATTTGCAACAAAATCATCATTTAAGTCTTCCATAGTTGGAGTAATTTTAATAGAATTTACTTTTACATTAAATACTACATCCTGTCCAGCTAAATCTTCACTTGTATAATTTTCTGGAAATGTAAGATTAAGAGCGCGCTCTTCACCCTTCTTTGCACCAATTAACCCTTCCTCAAATCCCTCAATGAAAGTTCCTGAACCAAGTTCCAAATCATATCCTTCTGCAGTTCCACCCTCAAAAGCAACTTCATCTTTTAATCCTTCATAGTCAATATTGACAGTATCCCCTTCCTGTGCTTTATACTTCTTATCTTCTGATTCATAAGCATAGGAACTAAGATTAGTCTCAATGGTAGTTGTCACTTCTTCATCTGTTACTTCTGTACTTGCTGTAGAATACTCTACATTTAAATCTGTATAATCACCTAATGTTACATACTTGTTCCCGCCACATGCAGTAGTAGTTGCTACTAATGCAGAAACCATACCTAATATCGCTATTTTTTTTCTCATGTTCCTTTTCCTTCCTTGCTAATAATATAAATATGTGTCCAATAAAAGCAACACAGTCTGTTTCTGTTATACCATATTTTCAACAAAATGAAAAGCCTTTTTTTGGGTTTCACACTTTTTTCATTTAATCTCTAAAAACCCATTTAAATTTCCTCTTTTTCCTCCTGTAGCACGATGAGAAAACAATAATTCAGAATTGCAACACGTACACACGCAAGAAACACTAATCTGATTTTCCGGCACTCCTGCTTCCATTAAAATCAATTTATTTGCCATCCATAAGTCCAACTGATACTTTTTCTCTGGTTTTGCAAGAAATACGCTATCCACCATACGTTCTACCACTTCTAAAGGCATCTGCTGCAATTTCGCAATCTGTTCCGGAGACACCAATCCTTGCATTGCCTCATACACATCTTCACTAACTTCATAGCAGTTCTGGCAAATAGAAGGTCCAATTACCACTGTTAATTCCTCCGGTTTTGTGCCATATGCCTTTTCCATTGCCTCTACCGTCTTTGCGCCTATTTTTCCAGCGGTTCCTCTCCATCCCGAATGACTAGAACCAATGGCTCTATGTTCTTCATCTACAAAAAACAAAGGAACACAGTCTGCATAGGAAGTACACAAAATCACTTCTTTTTCATCTGTAATTAATCCATCAATTCCTTCCAATTTCTTTTCCTGCAAATTGTCTCCTTGACATTCTGCTTTTCCAACTTGAAGCACAATGGTATCATGAACTTGATCAGACAATACTAAATTTTTAGTGTCCATTTCCAAAGCTGTACATATTCTTTTATAATTTTCATCTACTTGTTCTGGAACATCTCCACGACTGTAACTTAAATTCATGGTACTCAGTTCCCCTTTGCTTACGCCTCCTTCTCTAGTAGAAAAGCCATGTCGTATAAAATCCATGTTATCAAATGTTGGAAACGTAAAAAAAGACACCTCTCCTTTTTGCTTGAGCTGTGCCTGCCACTCTCCTTTATTATATGCCTGACCGCATACTTTATTTTCTAATGACCAAACAATTTCCCTCAATATTTCATCCTCCTCTATCAATACTTTATACCGCATCAAAAGCATCCTCTATCAATCTATACTGTTGTCCTAACATAACAACTGCATCAAACCTACAAGGGGTATTCTCCCCATATCCATGACAAAACATATAATGTTGTGCTGCCCTAGTAATATGACACCGTTTTTTATAGTCAATTGCCTCTTCTGGCAATCCGTTATATTGATTGCTTCGATATTTTACTTCTACAAATACAAGATATTCGCCTTTTCTAGCAATAATATCAATTTCTCCACCTTTCGTAAAATAATTGTATTGGAGAATCCAATACCCTCTTTCCTCTAAAAACTTTCCTGCTAAAAGTTCTTTCTCACTTCCTACTTTTCGCTTGTTCTGCCTATGCACAAACTCCCCCCGTTACTTCTTCATCTTCTCCCTAATTTTCTCCATATCGCCTACAAATACCAAAATTTCAGCCACAACCTCATATAATTCTTTTGGAATGTAAGCACCAATGTCTATATTTGATAAGGCATCTGCCACTTTTTCATCTTGATGGATGGGAACGTTGGCCTCTTGTGCCTTTTCTAAAATCTTCTCTGCAACATAACCGCGCCCACTGGCTACTACTTTTGGCGCCTCATCACCAGACTGATAGGACAAGGCAATCGCTTCCAATCTTTTTTTCTGTTCTTCCGTCATGCTAACACTCCATTCTTCCCCGTTGCAACTTTGTCAATTCCACCAAATTTACTTCAAAAAGTTTCCAATAAAGCTATTTCGATGAATGGCACAAGGTCCTATTTGTCGCAAAGCCTCTGTATGTTCTTTGGAACCATATCCCTTATTACTCGCAAAATGATATTCTGGATACACCTTATCATATTCCACCATCATTCGATCCCTTGTTACTTTTGCCACAATGCTTGCCGCAGCAATGGAAACACTTCTGGCATCCCCTTTGATAATTCCTACTTGTTTGATATCTACACCAGGAATGGTTACTGCATCATTCAATAACAAGTCCGGTTTCACCTGCAATTTGCCAATAGCAACCCGCATAGCCTCATAAGTAGCCTGCAAAATATTAATCTCGTCAATCACCGAAGGAGGCACTACACCAATTCCCACTGCCACAGCTTTCTCCATAATCACATCATACAATTCTTCTCGCTTTGCTGCTGACAATTGCTTAGAATCATTTAAATACAGAATATTTTCATCTTTAGGCAAAATTACTGCACTTGCAACAACCGGACCTGCAAGAGGTCCTCTCCCCACTTCGTCAATACCACAAATATAGGAATACTCTTTATATTTGTACTCAAATTCCTTCATCTGTTCTGTTCGTATCAGTTCCTGCTCGTACTTTTCTTGAAGTTTTCGATATTTCTCCAATATCTTTTGCACACCTTGACGCTGGTCTGTACTGTATTGTTCTCTAAGAAGAATTCTTTCCTCACTGGTTGCCTCTTCTAATTTTTTCTTAATTGCCGCTATTGTCTCAGCCATAGTACCTCCATTACTCCAATGCTCCCATTGTATCAAATGGATACAATCGGAAACACGCTTTTCCAATAATACTGTCTTTCTTAACAAGTCCCACTTCCGGTGAACGACTGTCTTCACTATTGTTTCGGTTATCTCCTAAGACAAAATACTCATCAGCCCCAAGTGTAACTTCTTCCAAATTGTCATCTGGTCCATGCATCTCTTCTAAACCATACTGTTCATCAAGTACAGAACCATCAATGTAAATAATACCATTGACAATTTTCACAGTCTCACCCGGCAAACCAATAATTCGTTTAATATAATAGCTTTCATCATCAAAAGCAAATACAATAATATCATATCGTTCCGGCTCATGAAGTGCATAACCAATTTTATTCACCGCAAGCACATCTTCATTATGAAGAGTAGCCTCCATAGAAGTACCATCCACAATCGTATGTGTTCCGATAAAATGATTAAATGCTGCGGACAAACCATAGGCAATCGCAACGCAAATCACCAATTCTGTAAAACGCTGCAACAAAATTCTTCCAAAGCTAAGCTCCTCTTCATCCTCTTCCTCGTTCTCATCTTGTTGCACCTGCATAGATTTCGCCTTATTTCTGGCAACTTTTTCTTTGCGCTTTTGTTCTGCTTTTTGCTGTTTTTTGTATTGCTTATCCGCAATTTGTTCTATTTCAGCTTTTATTTGTTTTCTATCTTCTTCCTGTTTCAGATAATTGTCTCTCTCCGACAAAACTTGCTCTGATAACTCTGTGGCTGCTACCATTTTCCTTGCATTGGCAGTTTCTTTTTTATCTGTTTCTATTTTTTCCACGTGTAATTGCGCAGCCACTTCCTGCACAGATTGCTGTCCTCTCTGCTTACGAAGCGTATTGCCATATTCAATTGCCTCCTGTAGCCGCGCAAGAAATTCCTCGTCATACTTTTCTTTGTGTGTATTTTCCTTCACTTCATCAGCCGCAGGTAAAAAAGTATCCAAGTCAAAAACATTCTTAGGATTATCAAATACCCCTGTTTGGTAAAAGGTCTTTGCTTCCTTACAAACTCGCAAACTATCTGCAATTTTTTTCTCATCATACATATAGCAACACCCCCTCTTTTGTAACTGAACACATCCGTCCATCAAAACCTGCACACATACCCTCGCAGGCTACTCTCCCCTAACTACTGCACACGCTCTAGTGTAATATTTCCAAGTTTTCCACTTCTAAAATCTTCTAATAAAATCCCTGCTGCTTTGTCTAAATCAAGAACATCTCCCGCCTTTTTACAAGAACGCACAGTAGCTATGTGTTCCAAAATCGCCACTGCATCCTGCTCTATATCTGCCTCATATCTCTCTTTTAAAACATTTGGATATTCATTCTGTAAAAAACGAATCAATTCAATTGCCAAATCACTGGTATTTAAAATCTCATCCTTTATGGAACCAATAAACGCCAATCTAAGTCCCACTATCTGATCATCAAACTTAGGCCATAAAATCCCCGGCGTATCTAACAGTTCCACATTCTTATTGAGCTTAATCCATTGTTTTCCCTTAGTAACACCAGGTTTATTTCCAGTCTTTGTACATGCTTTTCCTGCAAAACTGTTAATAAATGTGGATTTTCCCACATTGGGAATTCCAACAATCATGGCACGAATAGGACGGTTAATAATTCCTCTCTTGCGATTGCGCTCAATTTTCTCTTTACATGCTTCCATTACAATATTTTGAACTGCCTTCACTCCATTGCCATTTTTAGAATTTACCATAGCAACAAAGTATCCCTTATCCTCAAAATAGGCTTTCCATTCTTCTGTACGCTCTCTATGTGCTAAATCATTCTTATTAAGAAGAATAACTCTTGATTTATTCTGTGCCAACTGATCTATATCTGGATTCTTACTACTCAAAGGAATTCTTGCATCTACCAACTCAATCACTACGTCAATGAGTTTTATATTCTCCTGCATCATTCTCTTTGCTTTTGTCATATGTCCAGGGTACCATTGAAAATGCATCTCTCTACGACCTTTCTTTTTCTTCTGCGTCCGTAAATTTAAACCAACTTACAAATCCAAAAGACGGTTTTATTCTAATCCACGCTTTTCCTACAATTTTACTCTTTGTTACCATTCCTACACTGGAATAACGGCTGTCTTCACTCTGGTTTCGATTGTCACCAAGAACAAAATACTCCCCCTTCTCCAGTGTCACTTCCTCTTCCGCAATACCACCCGAAACCATAGGTTCTACATCATTGATTTCTTCGTACTCTTCACCATCTATATAAATCTTTCCATCCTTAATTTGAATGGTCTCACCCGGAAGTCCTATTACTCGTTTTACACTATTATAACTGTGTTCCTTTCCATCTTCTCTAAATACAACAATATCATTTCTCTTAGGAGAAAATACACTATATGCAATTTTACTAACAATAATCTGATCTCCATCCTTTAAAATGGGATCCATGGAATTACCAGAAACCGTTGTTTTTTCAAATCCAAAAGTGATTAGTAAAAAGCCAAGTAAAATCGCCACAATTACTTCAATCAATAAAATCGGCCATTCACGCAATATGCTGCTAAAAACACTTTCTTTTTCTTCTCTATATCCAAAATCCATCTTTTTGACTCCCATATTTTACTTAATACATATAAATAAACATCTACTCCATTTTATTTTACTCTATGCCCTTTCATTTGTAAAGAATGAAGTGTCTATAGAAAAACCCCTTTTATCAAATGATAAAAGGGGTTTTCTATTATGATTCTTCCGGGCTCCAAAGTCACAATTAGATGCAATCACCTAACTTGTGGCTCCTTGCCCCTTGTATCACATTATTTTACTAATTCTTTTACCTTAGCAGCCTTACCAACTCTGTCACGTAAGTAGAACAACTTAGCTCTTCTTACTTTACCACGTCTAACAACTTCAATCTTCTCTACGATTGGAGAATGTACTGGCCAAGTCTTCTCTACGCCAACACCGTTTGAATTCTTTCTAACTGTGAAAGTTTCTTTAATTCCACCGTTCTGTCTCTTAAGAACAGTTCCTTCGAAAACCTGAATTCTCTCACGGTTTCCCTCTTTTACTTTAGCGTATACCTTTACAGTATCTCCTACGTTAAACTGTGTTACTTCGCTCTTTAACTGTGCATCTTCGATGCTCTTAATAATATCGTTCATTGTGTGAACCTCCTTTAATATTGAGATGTTCTTGCTACAATTTTATAACAGCGGACCATCTTTTATAATCACAACATTTTTATTCTAGCACAAATCATCCTTGAATACAACATTTTTTTTCATAATTTTCCTATCTTGCTTTGTAAACTCCACTTTTTCAAACAAATCCGGTCGAAGTTGCTTGGTTCTTATCAAAGATTGCTCTCTTCGCCAAGCCTCAATATTGGCATGATGCCCAGACAAAAGTACCTCTGGAACTTTCTTTCCCCGCCACTCCACTGGTCGTGTATATTGAGGATATTCCAACAAAGAATCCGTAAATGTATCCGTAACAGCAGAAACATCATTATGTAACACCCCAGGAACCAAACGAGAAATTGCATCCATCATAACAACAGCCGCCAATTCGCCGCCAGTAAGCACATAGTCTCCTATTGATACATTTTCATCTACGATTTCCTCCAGCACTCGCTCATCAATTCCTTCATAATGTCCACACAGAAAAATCAAATCTTCCTCTTTCGAAAGTCGCTCTGCCATCTTTTGCGAAAAAGTCTCACCTTGTGGTGTCATAAACAATACTTTTGGTTTTTTTCTTCCTTTTTCCTCTATCGATTTTGCCACCTGCTCATAAGAGAGATAGACTGGCTCTGCCTCCATTACCATACCGGCACCACCACCATAAGGATAATCATCTACTTTATGAAATTTATTTTGCGAAAAATCTCGGATATTTGTCACCTCTAAATGCAACAATTCCTTTTGCTGAGCGCGTCCTGTAATACTATAGCTCATAGCCTGCTCAATCATCTCAGGGAACAACGTCAATACATGATAATGCATTTTATCCTCCATCCTGTCTACTTTATGCTACTATCCAATAACTGATCTAGTCCATAATTCCTGGCATCAATTTCACTGTTACGACTTTTTCTTCTATATTTACATCAAGGACACAATCATCAATAACAGGTAATAATACTTCTTTTCCTTCATTTGTTTTTACTACATAAACATCATTTGCTCCAGTTTGAAGCACCTCTTTTAAAGTACCAACTTCCTGTCCTTCTTCCGTTACTACTGCTGCATTTATAATATCACAAATGAAATATTCATTTTCCTGCAATGGAACTGCCTGCTTTCGTTCAATCAGCAAATCTTTTCCTTTGTATTTCTCAATATCATTGATATTATCAATTCCCTTAAATTTCATTATAACCATATTTTTAAAGAACCGAACACTGGACACTTCCAACTTCATAAGTTCTGTCCCTTTGTCTAAATAGAGTGTTTTTAATTTCTTAAATCGATTCACATCATCGGTTGTTGGAAACACTTTAATCTCTCCACGAACTCCATGTGTATTTGCAAAAACACCTACACGTAACATATCTTCCATATATGTTGTACCTCCATGCTACTGGTGTAAATGAAAAAGGACGGCACTGCCATCCCTCTCTTGTATTTTACTGTTGAATTTCAACAATTACTTTCTTATCTTCCTTGGAAGCTGCTGCTTTTGCAACTGTACGAATTGCCTTTGCAATACGTCCCTGCTTACCAATTACTTTTCCCATATCATCTTCCGCTACACTTAAGCTGATTACTAATCCCTTCTCACTCTCAGTCTCCTCCACAACAACAGCAGAAGGATCATCCACTAACGACTGGGCAATCACTCTTACTAATTCTTTCATTCCCCTCTCACCTCCGGTTTATCATCTGTATATAATCAAAGCGGATATTCGCATCCCATAAGGTACGCCATCCGCTATCACTGCTTACTCATAATCTCATCACACGGAACTTTACAATTCCGTTCTAGGCCATATACAAGCAAAGTACCTGTAACAGGTATAAACCAGTCGGTACTTTGCCTATGACTATCATAATTACATGATTCCAGCGATTTTTAACAACTTACCTACTGTATCAGTTGGTTTAGCTCCGTTAGCAAGCCACTTCTTAGCAGCTTCCTCGTTTACGTTAAATACGCTTGGATCCTGATTTGGATCATAAGTACCGATTTCTTCGATAAATCTACCATCTCTAGGTGATCTTTCATCAGCAACTACGATTCTATAAAAAGGAGCCTTTTTCTGTCCCATTCTCTTTAATCTAATCTTTACCATCTTTGATTTCACCTCCTTAAAGTGTTCCTATATATAGAAATGCAAAAGCATTACTACGCAATCTTTTAAAGCCCAAATGGCATTTTGAATTTGCCGCGCTTTTTACCTGACATCATTCCAGACATTTGCTTCATCATCTTTCGTGCCTGATCAAACTGTTTTACCACACGATTTACTTCTGCAATATCTACGCCTGCGCCCTTGGCAATTCTCTTTTTTCTGGACGGATTCAGAATATCCGGATTGGTTCGCTCTTCCATAGTCATAGAGTAAATAATAGCTTCTACCCCTTTTGTTGCATCATCTGGAATATCCAAATCTTTTGGAAGTCCCATTCCTGGCAACATACTAAGTATGCTGGTCAATCCACCCATTTTCTTCATCTGGTTCATCTGTTCCAAAAAATCATTGAAATCAAATTCTGCTTTTCGAATCTTTTTCTCTAATTCCTTGGCCTTTTCTTCGTCAATCTCGGCTTGTGCCTTATCAATCAACGTAAGAATATCTCCCATTCCTAAAATTCTGGAAGCCATACGATCTGGATAAAACTGCTCCAAATCATCCAACTTCTCACCAGTACCAATATATAAAATTGGCTTTCCTGTTACCGCGCGAATGGATAACGCTGCTCCACCTCTGGTGTCACCATCTAACTTGGTAAGAATAACACCATCAATGTCTATTCTATCATTAAAGGTCTGCGCAACATTAACTGCATCCTGACCTGTCATGGCATCTACCACTAACATGCTATGATCTACTGCAATATTCTCTCGAATTTCTACAAGCTCCGCCATCATGTCTTCATCAACATGCAAACGACCTGCCGTATCAATAATAACTATGTTATTACCATTCTTCTGCGCATGCTCCATAGCTGCCTTTGCAATATTTACAGGCTTATGACCATCTCCCATAGTGAACACAGGAACTCCCTGTTTCTCACCGTTAATCTGCAACTGTTGTATCGCAGCCGGACGATAAATATCACAAGCAACCAGCAAAGGTTTTCTTCCTTTTTTCTTAAACAAACCTGCTAACTTAGCAGTTGCCGTAGTCTTACCAGCACCCTGTAGACCACACATCAAAATAACGGTAATCTCATTAGCTGGTTTTAAAGTAATCTCTGTAGTCTCACTACCCATGAGATTTACCATTTCTTCATTTACAATTTTAATTACCATCTGTCCCGGTGTTAAACTGTTAAGTACATCTTGACCGATGGCACGCTCTTGCACCGCTTTTATAAAGTCTTTAACAACTTTAAAATTAACATCAGCCTCCAGCAACGCAAGTTTTACTTCACGAAGTGCTGCCTTAACATCAGCTTCTGTCAATCTACCTTTACCACGAAGGTTTTTAAAAACATTTTGCAGTTTTTCTGTCAAACTATCAAAAGCCACTTCTGCTCACTCCTATCGTTAAAGCATATCTAAAATCTCATTGGACAAACATTCAATCTTTGTTATATCGTCCATATTCTTCGTTTCTCGTACTTCCATCGCTATGGCATGAATCTCATTGACTCGTTCCTTTGTTTTTCGAAATTTATCAATCAAATGCAACGTATCTTCATAATGTTCTAATTCCTTACTGCATCTTTTTACAATATCATGTACACCTTGACGTGACATCCCCTGCACCGAAGCAATCTCACTGAGGGAATAATCATTAAGCACATAATCTTCAAAAATATTCCGCTTATGCTCTTTCAAAAGAGCTCCGTAAAAATCAAACAGCAAAGACATCTCCACTATATGAGACAACGTATCGCTATTTTTTTGTTCTTTTTCCTTATTCACGAAAAACACCACCTGTAAAGTATATTCAAATCTGCATCTCTACAGCTTCGAGTAATATAACTTTTCTTTACAGATGGTAGTATAAACGAATATTTACACGGTGTCAAGTTTTTTTTTTGACACCACATAAATATTTGAAAGTATCAAAAAACCTCTTATTTTTATCGCACTCACGATAACAAATAAGAGGTTTCTTATCCATATAAGTTTTTAACTACTTACAATTTCATCTTTCCATTCTTAATCAATGCAATAACAATCTCATCAATATTAGGATCAAATTGAGTTCCCTTTCCGGCCTCCAACTGCTCTAATACATATGAAATATCTTTTTTTCCGCGATATACGCGATCAGAATTCATAGCATCTATGGAATCTGCAATTCCAATAATTCTTGCTTCAATAGGAATCTCTTCTCCCTTTAGTCCTTGTGGATACCCCGTCCCATCATATCGCTCATGATGATAATAGGCTCCAACCGATACATCTGCCACAAAATCCAAATCTTTTAAAATTTCTCCACCAATAATAGGGTGTTTTCTAATTTGAGGAAATTCTTCCTCTGTTAATTTCCCATGCTTATTTAGAATGGCATCTGGCACTCCGATTTTTCCAATATCATGCAACAATGCCATATTATAAATATTTTCCTGCTCCTGCTTGCTCCATCGTAACTCATTTGCAATTTGTTTTGAATACTTTGCTACTCGCTCGGAATGTTTCTTTGTATACGGGTCTTTGGCATCCACTGCATTGCTAATGGAGATAATTGTCTGCATTGTCAATTTACCAATTTTTCTTTTCTCCTCTTCTACAGAAATAGCCAAGCGTTCTCTTTCATTTTTGGCTCTTAATTGCGCATCCTGCCGTTTGTAATTACTATATATAGAAACCACATAGCACAACAAATATAACAATGGTACACGATTGCAATAGATGTCAGAATAGTCATATCGCAAACATTCCCTTGCAGGGGTCCAAAAAAGAACTACAAACAACAGAAGTATATATGTAGAAACCACAGTTCCTTCCAAGAGTCCAATTACCGACATAGTAGCATAAGGAATAACCATTGCCCAAAGAGGTGCAAAACCTTCGTTATATCCTTGAAGCACATAAATCGTAAATACGCAACATATAGCAAAAGAAGCGGTATATTTTACTAGCACCCGCCTTTTAGGACGAAGCACCGCTAAAACTGCACATACAATAAAAACACATGCCATACAAGTTGTAAGCATGGAAAGCAATACGTTATCCTGAGAAAAATTTTCAAACGCTGTCATAAAGCAAACAATCGCTACTGCTATCACTACAACAGCCATCACTTTTCGATTGTAATTATCTACTGCACCTTCTTGCAATTCAGAAGTATATACTTTTTTAATTCTTTTCCATTTTTTTTTCATTTCTTTTTCATCTACCAGTCAATCCTTTACCTAGAGAGAATATATACTCTCTCCCCATTCTATGCTTGCTACAAAATAAACACTTATAAAGCAGCAAGCATAGAGCATTATTTGTAATAATCAAACTGTAAACCGTACATTCGAACAGTATCGCCATCTTGAATTCCCAATGCCTCTAACTGTTCTAAAATCCCATTATCCTTCAAAAATCTCTGGAAAAACTCAAATCCCTTTTCGGAATCTAAATTAGTATAACCAAGCATCTTCTCAATTCTTGGTCCTTCTACCACAAACATACCTTCTTCATCAATTTCAACCGTAAATGGTTCGTCTGCAACTTCCAAAGAATCCACAAAAAATTCTTTTTCAAAAATAACTGGTTCATCCCCAATTTCATTCAGACGTTCTCTTACATAATATAACAATTCTTTTACACCTTTTCCACTGACAGCAGAAATCGGAAAGACTTTGATGCCCTTAGGCTCAAATTCTTCTTTTAGAAGAGCAATAACATCTTCTCCTTCTTCTCCATAAAACACATCAATCTTATTTGCTGCAATCACCTGTGGTCTATGTGCAAGTTCCTCATTATAAGATGCAAGTTCTTCATTGATAATTCGAATATCCTCAATTGGATCTCTTCCTTCCGTAGAAGCTGCATCTACCATATGAATCATTACTTTTGTTCGTTCTATATGGCGTAAAAATTCATGTCCAAGTCCGATTCCTTCTGCTGCACCTTCAATCAGTCCAGGAATATCTGCAATTACAAATCCATCTCCATCTCCCATATCTACTACACCAAGGTTTGGATTCAAAGTAGTAAAATGATAGTTGGCAATCTTAGGTTTTGCATTTGTTACTCTTGACAAGAAAGTAGATTTCCCCACATTTGGAAACCCAACTAAACCTACATCTGCAATAACCTTCAGCTCCAGAAGAACGGTAAGTTCTTTTCCCGGCTTACCCGGTTGCGCATATTTAGGCACCTGCATAGTAGGTGTGGCATAATGCTGATTTCCCTTTCCGCCTCTTCCACCTTTTAATACAACTTCTCGTCGATTTTCGTAATTCATGTCCGTAATTACTTTACCAGTCTCTGCATCCTTTATAACCGTTCCAGGAGGAACTTTTACGACCATATCTTCGCCATCTTTTCCATGGCATCGATTTCCTCCACCTGGCTGTCCATCACTGGCAAAATATTTTCTGACGTGACGAAAATCGTTAAGGGTATTTAGACCTTCATCAATTTCAAAAATTAAATCTCCGCCTCTACCACCATCTCCACCGTTTGGACCTCCGGCAGCTACAAAAAGTTCACGACGAAAACTTACACAACCATCTCCACCTTTTCCGGAACGGATGTAAATTTTGGCACTATCTGCAAACATACTGTCACCTCATCTTTTTGTTCCACATTACAGTTACTCACATCCTGGGATGTTTTAACTCACAAAAACAAATTACTTCTAAACAATTACAAATTTCTATTTCCATGAGTTAAAACACCCCAAATATTTGATTACTCAAGTATCTGGGGTGCTAATTATTTCTCTTTTATGATTATTTAGACTCAACTGGGTATACAGAAGCCTGCTTCTTGTCTCTACCCTTTCTCTCAAATCTTAATACACCATCAACTAAAGCGTATAATGTATCATCTCCGCCACGTCCTACGTTAAGACCAGGATGAATCTTTGTTCCACGCTGTCTGTAAAGAATATTTCCTGCTAATACGAACTGTCCGTCAGCTCTCTTAGCTCCTAATCTCTTAGACTCAGAATCTCTACCGTTCTTTGTAGAACCAACACCCTTTTTATGAGCGAATAATTGAAGGTTCATGTTCAACATATCCTTACACCTCCCTGTATGTTTATTGAAAATTTACTCGAATATAATCTTTACCGTATTCTTCCTCTACTCCTTGCAAACCAAGAAGCAAAGAATTAATCAGTAATTTCGACTCATCACTAATGGATGAGGGCAAATGCAATATAATCTGATCTATCTCCGTATGCTGTTCCACTTCCATGGCATCATCCGTAAACTTCTCAATCGCATTTACGGTGTTAATGAACAACACAGAAACTGCAGCACAAACAATATCTTGTCCATACTCTGCATACCCTGCATGTCCGTCCATACAAATTCTATTGTACACACCGTTCTCATTCTTACTCACAGTCACTGTAATCATGCTGTACTCCTATCTGGACCACAGTCAAAATTAAGCATTAATCTTTTCGATCTTAACCTGAGTGTACTGCTGTCTATGACCATTTTTCTTGTGATAGCCAGTTTTTCTCTTATATCTGTAAACAATCACTTTTTTCGCTTTGCCTTCTTTTACTACAGAAGCAGTAACAGTTGCACCAGCTACGGTTGGCTGTCCAACTTTCATGCTACCGTCGTTTACAGCAAGAACCTGATCAAAAGTAACATTTTCACCAGCTTCTACTCCTAGCTTTTCCACATTAATGATATCGCCTTCGGCTACTTTGTACTGTTTACCACCTGTTGCTATAATTGCGTACATATGGCACCTCCTATTATCATTACTCGCCAGCTATGGTGTCTGAAAAACAGAACTTAAACCTCGCTGTGCGGCATACCACTTCATTTAAGCACAATTTTCCTATTTTGTCAACCACTTTTTTATTATTCTTCCAATGCTGCCTCATGTTCTTCCTCAAAGTCACCATTGATATCCATTGTGTGAAGAGTTCTACGCTTTAATCGAGCTTCCTCTGATGCTTGCATTATATAATCCTTAATTGGTTCTGAGTTTTTTATGTGAAGTAATTTAAGTTCTGGGTGCGTTACATCGCCAGTATAACAAACCACTGTTCCCAGTCCAAAAATTCGTTCAAAAAAACTTCTTTTTAAACGGACATCCTGTATTTTGTACATATACGCATCATCTTCTACGATATTTAGAAAACCTGATTTTATGTTAATCTTCTCTGCATTCACACAATATTTGGTAAAGCAAATTGGCAATCCCAAAAATAGTGTTCTTTTTCTTTCCACGTATTCCATCACATTTCTCCTACTCCAATATTATTTTGTACCTCTTACCATTACTTTATTGCTATGGTAGCGGTACTTTCTTCTGCTGATGCAGATAACGCTCCCTCTACTTTCTTCACGCTACTTGGTACACTAAAAACCAATACTACAGTTTTCTTCTTTCCAGCTTTAATTTTAGCATTAAAGAAGTTAAGGTCGTTAGAAATTGCTGTTATCTCTGCGGAACATGATGTTCCATCTGATAATTTTAATTTATACTCCACACCACGCTCTGTCAAAAAGATTTTCTTTGCCTTTGTAGACGTATTTTTTATAGACAAACGAACAATTGCCAGCTTTTCTCCAGATGATGGATAAACAACATAACTACTGTTCTCTTTTTCTTTGTATTCTTTGGTCAAATATGCCTCTTTAAAAGAAACTTTAATGTCAGATACGCCAAGTACATCTGCAAAAGAGCCTTCTGAAACTGCTATCGAACCACCTTCAGTATCTCCACCATCTTGCGTGCTTCCCTGCATATTTTCCGTATTCTTATCTACATCTTTCTCAGGAGCATCGCTTGATACAGGCTCCACCGTCACTTCCGGTTCCACTGTCTCTTCTGGATACACTATGGTATCCACATAGTTTTTATCATATTTTAATATAAGGCCAGCCATGTACTCTGCTGCCTCAGAAGTCTGCTTTTCTGTCAACTGAGCGCCTCCGCATCCAGACAATCCCAAAGCTGCTGTTGTTAATAAAATCCCCCAAGTCCGTCTCTTCACGTCAAATCCCCCATTCCAATTGTAAATCCACCTTGCTTCACCACAAGGTGTCAATCATACTCACATAACTATACGTCTCATCTTTTTTCAAAACAAAACCTGTGCGAAACAAGTCCACACAGGCCTATTCATTTCTTATTTTATTATAGCAATAAATACCTACAAACGCAAATTATTTCTTTAGAGCCAAAACAGACCAAAAATAAGCACTTTTTTACCAGACTTATTTTTCTTTCATATCCAACTCAAACCAAAACTCTACGCCATCCTCCACATTTTGAACACCACAATCCCGATGCATGGATTTCATAATCGCCTTTACTATAGAAAGTCCAATACCACTTCCTCCGTATTCTCGACTTCTAGCTTTATCCACTTTGTAAAATTTAATCCATACTTTATCCAATTCATCCTCCGGTATGGTATTTCCTGTATTACGGACTACAATACGGACAACACCATCTCCTTTTAGCAACTTCACTTCTATGATACGATCTCCATCTACATGATGAATGGCATTGCTAATATAGTTTGTAACTACCTCTTGAGTCATATATTCATCCGCCCATACATATACAGGTTCTTTGGGTTCAAAATGTAACTGTACACTTTTTTGCTCCATCAAAATCCGATTAGATGCCAGAACAGACTGTATCAAATCCACAACATCAAATCGTTCAAACTCAATCTGATTCTTTCCAAATTCAATCTGATTAAGATTTAGTAATTTCTTAACCATGTTATTCATTTTATTTGCCTCATCAATGATAACTTCACAATAAAAATCTCTACTTTCTTCATCATCATTGATGTTATCCTGAAGCCCTTCTGCATAGCCTTGTATCAACGCAATCGGTGTCTTTAATTCATGGGTAACATTGGAAAGAAATTCTTTTCTCATCTCATCAATTTGAATTTTTTCCTCAATATCATTTTGCAATTCATTATTGGCTGCCTTTAATTCAGATATGGTTTCTTCTAATTTTTCTGAGAGAATATTTACACTTCGCCCTAAATCACCAATTTCATCTGCCCGATTTCCCGTATATTTTGTCTCAAATTTCAGTTCAGACATTTCTCTTGCAATTTTAGAAAGCTTCACAATTGGCTTTGCAAACCCATCGCTAATCCAAAACATAACAACCATACCAATCACAATAGCTGCAAGTATTGCATACAACAAAAATCTGGTATACAAATTCACACTTTCCTGAATACTTTCATAATTGCACCGCATATAAATAGTAGAGGTAGTTCCACTAATAGAAATATTTCCAATCAGTTCCAAATAATCAGAATCTAAACGATTATCATGAATTTTTGCAATCTGATATTCTGAATTACTATACAAAGTTGTTGATTTTACCCCCTCAGGCATAATACCAGTAAATGCACCATAAATATTCCCCATTTGGTCAATTACCCGCTGTTCATTAGTGGTACTATTATTTCCCTCCTGTTTGGGATACACAAATCTTCCTCTATATTTTGCTCCATCGATAGAATAGAACCTTTCCCAATCAATAATATAAATACTAATATTACTGTCTTCACTTAGTTTTTCAATGGCAAGCTCCACCTGGTCGTCCAATGTAACATCTTCCCATGCACTGGTATTCTCTACATTTTCATCACCATCTTTTTGAGAATCCAATTCATTTACACTATCTGAAACTTGCGTGTAGAGAGAAATTAGCCGCTGACATTTTTCATGCTGATAAAAACTAGGCAAAAAGATTTGGTTCGCCAGCCAACAAAAGAAAAAAGCACCAAGCATTAAAAGAGACACTGTAACAGTCAAACGAAACCGAATTGATTTAAAATTCACGTATTTTCTCAATCTTTTCATGTGACATCCCCACCATTCTATTTGGAAGCCTCAAACTTATAGCCCATACCCCAAATCGTCTTGATACAATCTCCTTTTTCTCCCAATTTACTACGCAGCTTTTTTACATGGGTATCAATCGTTCTTGCATCTCCAAAATAGTCATAATTCCACACATTATTTAAAATTCGTTCTCTTGAAAGCGCAACCCCTTCGTTTGTAACAAAATAGGTAAGTAATTCAAACTCTTTATAACTAAGTTCAATTAATTCCCCGTCCACGGTTACTTCATGGGCTGTTTTATTAATAGAAATGCCTGCAATCTCAATATTTTCTTCCGCCCCATTATTAGTACGACGAAGTATCGCCTCCACTCTTGCCACTAAAATTTTAGGACTAAAAGGTTTTGAAATATATTCATCAATTCCTAGTTCAAATCCAAGCAATTCATCCTTTTCGTCACTTTTTGCAGTCAGCATAATAATTGGCACTTTGGAATACTGACGTATTTCCCGACACACCTGCCAACCATCCATTTTGGGCATCATCACATCTAAAATAATAAGCGAAATGTCATTCTGCTCAAAAAATGTATCCACTGCCACCTCTCCATTTTCAGCCTCTACCACATCATATCCACGCTTACCAAGAAAATCTTTTACTAACTTACGCATTCGACTTTCGTCATCTACTACCATAATTTTAATTCGATCCATCTTATGCACCTCCGCACCTATTTTCTTTATTTAAAATGTTAGGATCAAAATATATTTTGTTCCAATGATACTATCATTTGTATCATAACAAAAAACTATGTGTAAATTGTGAATTTCCTTCTTTTGTATTTATTGTTCCTGCACCTCTTCTACCTCTTCCTGCACATCAGATATACCAAGTGCCTCTTCTTTTTCTTTCAGTGTAGCCTCTCTTTCCTCTAATTCTGCTTCCCATGTAGAATATTTATCAAGCACTTCATTCTCATCATAAGTATTGTAATTAAAATATACCATTGCCACCATTGCACCAATCAATAGGATCAAAAATACAATAATTATTTTTTGTTGCTTTCTTTTTTCTTTGGAATCTTCATAAAGTACCCGATACTGCTCTGATAGGCGATTTGCCGACTCCACATCTTCCGGCAAATCCTGTTCTTTTGCCTGTTTGCGTACCGGAATTGTTTTTAAATATTCTGGTTCCATTACTTTTTTCTTCACCAAAATAGCATATAATTGGTGCATAAATTCGTAACCAACTACTGTCTGAAACATTTTCATATCAGATGCTTTATTATATATTTTTAAAACCTGTTGGGTATCTGTCATATCCGTATGCGCCTTTATGTACATGACAGATTCTGCCTCTTTTTTCGCCTTTTCATAATCTCCTTTTGTAGCAAATTCGTACCCACTGATAATCCATTTTTCTTCTGCCATTGTGACACCTCTTTTCGTTTTTTTAACCACGTTAAATTTCTCTATTTCACATAAATATTCTACCATGTCTGCATCCTTAAATCTATGAATACTTTTCTTAAATTTTCCATCGATTTTATTTTCTAGTCATATATAATGGCATTGCATAAGAAATCGAGTAGACTCCTGCTCAATTCGCTTACGAACATTCCGCACTACGTGCTCCATGTTCCTGCGCCTAACAAATACAATTTCATGCAAGCATGAGCGTATTTGCCGGGCTTTTGCAACAAAAAAGTGCAAAGCCTTAACAACTCAATAAAAGACTTTACACCTTGCGTTTGTTAGCTAATATTTAATTTTAATTTTGTAAACTTTCTATAATTCTGTCATATTCTTGTTTTGCACGTTCGTGTGCGTTTTGAATATTTTCGTCAGTCTCAAAATGTGGACTCTTTTCTAATTGTTTCATTGTAAAAGCCCAGTTATCACGCTGTTTTCTCAAGTCATCTTTGTACTGCAAATCTGTTGTCGGCATATATTCTACCTCCATATGCACACCCCTTTCTATAAGTTGTTACTTATATTATAAGGGATATACCCAAGTTGCACAAGGCGAAAGTCTTTTATTAAATTGCCAAAGTACAACTCGATATTTTCAAAATCCAAAAGATAGGATCCTGAACAAATCGAAAGTAAAATCAAATCAATGACATACGACAAACGTAATTGAACTTGATTTAGATATGCCTTGTTTACCAAAAAACGCAAATCGTATAACCCCAAAAGGTTACAATTAAAAATGGGATAATCATATGGAGAATCCATTTGAATTGCTCTCAATTAATTAGAAGTGGGTTAATAACCCATTTTAAGATTTCTATTATTTAGCTGAAAGGCTCTAGTTTATCTACTTTCAAGCCTTTCAGCTTAGTGGAGCTGGCGGGAGTTGAACCCGCGTCCGAAAATCCGTCCACCCCAGTATCTCCTATCACAGTCAGTTATTTGACATTCCCTCCGTCAGCCGAGAACTAACACTCTGCTGACTTTAGTAGCTTCATATTTCTCTTATTTACGCAAAGCTTTGTAAATAAGGTGCCCTGCTAGTTTGGTGCCAATTCCTAAGCCGCAGGATACCTAGGATTGACAAGCTGCCCTTAGGCAGCTAATGCTAAATTATCTTCAGCGTTTATATTTAGTCCAGGTTTTAACGTGGTCCCAGAGCCACGGATAGCTGCTCGAGTTTCAAAATCCCCGTCGAAACCATTACAACCCCATGTTGTATGGTTCAGAATCCTTTTTCTCCGATTCTGTGTGTTTCATAATATCACATTTCTTTTGGAATGTCAATTTCCATTTCCCAAAAAGCTAAAACCTCATGTTTCTCTTAAATTGTTTTTCCGCCTCTCGCTGCTGATCTTTTTTTGCAATATCCTGACGTTTATCATACAATTTCTTACCTCTTGCAAGCCCAATCTCCACTTTTACATAGCTTCCTTTAAAGTATACGTTCAAAGGAACTAATGTATACCCTTTTTGCTTCATTTGGCCAATCATTTTGTTAATCTCATATTTATGAAGCAACAATTTTTTCACACGTAGCGGATCTTTATTAAAAATATTTCCTTTTTCATATGGACTAATGTGCATACCATAAATATACACTTCTCCTTTTTCCACTCGAACAAAAGCCTCTTTTATACTACATTTACCCATACGAAGAGACTTTACTTCTGTGCCAGCAAGAGAAATTCCCGCTTCGTATGTTTCTTCAATAAAATAATCATGACGGGCTTTCTTATTATTTGCAATTATTTTTTTTGCTTCTTTTGCCATCTTTTTCTCCTTTCATAAAATAATCACGAGAAACACGCCTCGCGATTTTCTCCGATTACCTCTCAATTGAGTAGGCAGACTCCTACCCGATTTGCTTACAAACATTTCGCACTGCAAATACAATTTCATGCAAACATGATTGTACTCGCTAGGCTTTTGCTACAAAATACGCCAGATTTTTATCTGGCGTATTTTTATACCTTCTTATGGTCACCTTGTACCATTTCCAAGCAAACTTGAAATCTCCTAAATCTCATGTTTTCACACTATAGAGATCAAAAATAAACAATTTACGATTCCTGATTCTTCGCATCTTCTCGAAGTTTTGAAAGTTTATCTTCTGCTTTTTTTTGAGCAAGCGCAATTTTCTCCGGCGTTGGTGTATAGCGCGCCAACACTTCTTTCTCGTCCCACTCTTCTTCCTCATCCTCAGATGGAAGCTCAAAATCAATGGTTCTAGTAAGTTTATCTACCCCAACTACCTGAACCGTTATCTTTTCACCTAATTTGTATGATTTCTTTGTATGCTCGCCAACCATCATATAATGTTCTTCATCATAATAGTAGTAATCATCTTTTAACGAAGTAACTTTAATCATACCTTCCACAGTATTAGGCAGTTCCACATACATTCCCCATGTGCTAATTCCCGAAATATTTCCTTCAAAGCACTGACCGATAAACTGCTTCATATATTCTGCCTTCTTCATCTTTTCTACTTCTCGTTCTGCCTCGTCGGCTCTTCGCTCTAACTGGCTGGACTGCAAAGAAATGTCTGGCAAAATTTTCTCATAATGCTTGGTCCTCTTTTCACTAAGTCCTGCTTTCAAACTTTCCTTAATAATTCGATGTATCTGCAAATCCGGATATCGACGAATTGGAGAAGTAAAATGACAATAATATTTGGTAGCCAAGCCAAAATGTCCATCGCAGCTTGTGGTATATCTCGCTTGTTTCATAGAACGAAGCGTTAATCTGCTGATTAACATTTCTTCCTGAGTTCCTTCAATTTTGGTAATTAATTTTTGTAATTCCTTTGGATGAATTTCATCCTGTCCAATCTTAATGCTGTAACCAAAATTGTTGATGAAAATACCAAGTTTTTCAATCTTTTCTGGATCCGGCTCTTCATGAGTACGATATACAAATGGAGATTCTCTCCAAAAGAAATCTTCCGCAACCGTTTCATTGGCAACTAACATAAAATCTTCAATCAAACGATTGGCTTTACTTCGCTCATAAGGATGAATGTCATATGGGCGGCCCTTCTCATCCAGTAAAATCTTACTCTCTGGAAAATCAAAATCTATAGACCCGCGTTTTCTTCTTTTTTCTCGAAGAATCTCTGCAAGTTCTGCCATCATTTCAAACATAGGCACCAATGCACCATGTTCTTTTATCTCTTCTTCGTCATGATCTTCAATGACTTTTCGAACTTGTGTATACGACATCCTCTTGTCGATGCGTACCAATGTTTCTGAAATTCGGTGGTCTACTACATTACCATTCTTATCAATATCCATAAAACAGCTCAAAGCCAAACGATCCACACCCGCATTTAAAGAACAAATACCATTAGACAAGGCATGAGGCAACATAGGTATTACCCGATCTACCAAATATACACTGGTCCCTCGTTTGATTGCTTCCACATCCAACGGAGAACCCTCTGTCACATAATGTGATACATCTGCAATATGCACGCCCAGTTTGTATATATCGCCCTCTTTTGTAAGAGAAACCGCATCATCCAAATCTTTGGCATCTTCCCCATCTATGGTAACCATCATCATATCACGAATGTCTTCTCTTCCTTCTTTATCTTCCTCAGGAACTTCATCCGGCACTGTCTCTACTTGATTCATGACTCCATCTGGAAAATCCTCTGGAAGTCCATACGCTCTTACAATAGACAAAATATCAACTCCTGGATCATTTACATGACCCAAAATCTCCACAATCTGTCCTTCCGGATTCTTACCAGAACCTCCATAATTGGTAATCTTCACTACCACCTTATGCCCACTGACCGCATTTTTACAATGTTCTTTTGGTATAAATATATCTTTCGTAAATTTTTGATTGTCAGATACCACAAAACCAAAATTTTTACTTTTTGCAAATGTACCTACAACAACGTCCGTTCCACGTTCCAAAATCCCAACAATTCTTCCTTCCAAACGCTTTCCTGTACGTTCTGTACTTACATCAACCTGTACTGTATCGTTATGCAATGCCCCTTTTGTGGCATTTTCCGGAATAAAAATATCCTCTTTCTCTCCTTCAATCCGAACAAATCCATATCCTTTTTGTGTTCCACAAAATGTTCCCACCATTATATTTCCAGCAATTGGTTTGATTTTTCCTTTTACATCAATCGTAATCTTTCCATCTGTAATCAAAGATTCGATCACTTCACGAAAATCTGCTTTCTCTTTTCGAGGCACCTGTAGTAGACTCATCATCTCTTTAAACTTGATTGGTTGGTATTTCTTCTCTGAAATAAAACCATATACTATCTTTTTCTTTTCCTCTAACAATACTTTATCCATCATATTAATCACCCCATCTTTCCCCGTGATAATTACAGCCATTGTTACTGCCACCGAAAAACAATAGCAGCATAAGTTGTTTGCTTATATCCTTATTATATCACAAACCCTAAAGAAAGTATGCAATTTTTTCACTTTTAAAAGGCTTTTACAACAAAAAGACAGATGCACTACACATCTGTCTTTTGAATTTCTCATTGTTTACCAAACCTGTAAATTTAATGCAATTGAAAGCACGAAAAACAATACAGCTAAAGCTGTTGTACCTTTCTTTAAAGCTCCTTCTGCTGAACGACCTTTATTTTTGCTCCAATATGTGTCTGCTCCTCCAGAAGCTCCTCCAGTAATTGCAGATAATCCTGCATCCTTACCTTCCTGCATCAAAATAACCACAGTAAGAGCAACACAAACTAAAATATAAACAATTGTTAATAACGTCTTAATTGTAGCTAACACAAACTACACCTCCTAACAAAACAATCATTTCGATATTATATCACACAATACAAGAGATTTCAATATTTTATTACTTTTTCAACAACAATGACTTTCCTGTCATTTCTGCTGGCTGTTCCATACCCATCATCTCAAGTAATGTTGGAGCAATATCTGCCAAGCATCCGCCTTCTCTTAAAGTATAAGCATCATCATAATTCACAAGAATAAATGGAACTGGATTTGTTGTATGTGCAGTAAATGGTGCGCCTGTTTCATAATCAACTAACTGCTCGCAGTTACCGTGATCAGCACAAATAAACATTTGTCCATCCACTTCCTTAATTGCATCTACTACTTTTCCTACACATTCGTCTACTGCTTCCACAGCCTTAACTGCTGCTTCCTGTACACCAGTATGACCAACCATATCCGGATTTGCAAAGTTAATAATAATCACATCATATTTATCAGACTTGATTGCATTTACCAAACCATCACAAACTTCATAGGCACTCATTTCTGGCTGAAGATCATAAGTTGCAACCTTTGGAGATTTTACCAAAAGACGCTCTTCGCCCTTGTTAGGTTCCTCTACTCCACCATTAAAGAAGAAAGTAACATGTGCATATTTCTCTGTTTCTGCAGTTCTAAGCTGTGTCTTTCCAGCCTTTGCAAGAACTTCTCCAAATGTATTTGTAATCTCTACTTTATTAAAAGCAATGATCTTATTTGGAATTGTCACATCATATTCTCCAAAGCAAACGAATGTAGTTTCTTTACGTCCACCTTTTCTCTCAAAACCATCAAAGTCATCTGCACAGAAAGCTCTTGTAATTTCTCTTGCTCTATCTGGACGGAAGTTATAGAAAATAACAGAATCATTACTCTTCACAGTTGCAACTGGAGCACCGTTTTCAACAATTACGGTAGGCAAAACAAACTCATCTGTTTCATCTTTATCATAAGACTGCTGAACTGCTGTCAAAGCATCTGGAGCAGTCACTCCCTCACCATCTGCAATTGCTTTATAAGCCTTTTCCACACGGTCCCAACGGTTATCACGGTCCATAACATAGTAACGACCCATAACAGATGCAAATTTTCCAACACCAATCTCATCCATCTTCTTTAATGCTTCTTCTACAAATCCTTTTCCAGACGCTGGTGCTGTATCACGACCATCTAAGAAAGCATGCACATATACATTTTCAATTCCTTCTCTCTTAGCAAACTCTAATAATCCATACATATGAGAGTTGTGGCTATGCACACCTCCATCTGACAATAATCCAAAGAAATGAAGATCTGAATTATTCTCCTTACAGTTCTTAACTGCCTGTAAAAATGCTTCATTCTTGAAAAATTCTCCATCTTCAATTTCTTTTGTAATTCTTGTTAATTCCTGGTATACAATTCTACCAGCACCCATATTCAAGTGTCCAACTTCTGAATTTCCCATCTGACCTTCTGGCAATCCAACTGCCATACCGCTTGCAGCACCTTTTACAAATGGACACTCAGCCATCAATTTATCCATAACTGGTGTTTTTGCCATTGCAACTGCATTTGCTTCGGTCTTTTCATTCAATCCATAACCATCTAAAATCATTAATACTGTTGGTTTTTTACTCATTGTATTACTCCTTTACTTTTATATAAAACGATAAAGTAAAACGAAACACCATCCAATTCGCACACCAAAAACAAGCACACTCTTAAACTTACTTATTTTTCGGTGCAATCGTAAATTCTTACATAATTGCATGGTGTTTCGCTTTGATTCACGCAAGTAGCACTGAGAATACTATATTTACGGAGCATCTCAGAAACACTGCGATAACTTGAGAAACTCATATAGCATGTTTCTCATAGTCTGTTATCTAAAATGGATATTTCTATTTATAGTTTACGATCTGACCAAACTCTGCTTTAAGTGATGCACCACCTACAAGACCTCCATCGATGTTTGGCTTCGCAAATAAGTCTGCTGCAGTCTTAGCATTTACAGATCCACCGTACTGAATACGAATCTCTGCTGCTGTTGCATCATCATATACCTCTGCGATACAAGCACGAATTGCTGCACATACTTCTTCTGCCTGATCAGAAGTAGCTGTTTCACCAGTTCCGATAGCCCAGATTGGCTCATAAGCGATAACCGCTTTCTTTGCCTGATCTGCTGTAACATTCTGGAATGCAATCTTAATCTGCATACGAATCCAATCAATATAAACGCCCTGTTTTCTCTGAGCCAAAGACTCACCACAACAAATGATTGGTGTAATTCCATGTTCGAATGCCTTTAATACTTTCTTATTTACAGTCTCATCTGTTTCTGCAAAGTATTCTCTTCTCTCTGAATGTCCAAGAACAACATACTTCACACCTGCATCTACAAGCATAGCTGGAGAAATCTCACCTGTATAAGCTCCGCTCTCCTCAAAATACATATTCTCAGCACCAATATTAATGTTGCTTCCCTTTGCAGCTTCCATAGCAGGAATGATGTCAATAGCAGGTACACAGAATACTACATCTACATCATCATTTGCTACTAAAGGTTTCAACTCATTTACTAATGCAACTGCCTCGCTAGGAGTTTTATTCATTTTCCAGTTACCAGCAATAATTTTCTTACGCATAATCTATTCCTCTTTCTGTCAGTTTTCTGACTTTCAATTATTATTTGTCGTTAGCAGCTACAACACCTGGAAGATCCTTACCTTCTAAGAACTCAAGGGAAGCTCCACCACCTGTTGAAATGTGTGTCATCTTATCAGCAAATCCTAACTGATTAGCTGCTGCTGCTGAATCTCCTCCACCGATGATTGTTGTAGCATCGATTTCAGCCATAGCCTTAGCTACTGCAATAGTACCAGCTGCAAAGTTAGACATCTCGAAACATCCCATTGGTCCATTCCAAACTACTGTCTTAGCACCCTTAACAGCATCTGCATATAACTCAGCAGTCTTAGGTCCGATATCCAAACCTAACCATCCTGCTTCTAAACCTTCTACATCAGAAACAACCTTTGTGTTTGCATTGTTATCAAACTTATCTGCTGCCATAGTATCTACAGGAATTAAAAGTTTCTTTCCGTTTGCAGCAGCCTTTTCCATCATTTCCTTAGCATAATCCACATAATCTGCCTCGAATAATGAATCACCGATTGCATATCCCTTAGCAGAAAGGAATGTAAATGCCATACCACCACCGATAATTAAAGTATCAACCTTATCAAGAAGGTTGTTAATAACAGAAATTTTAGAAGAAACTTTAGAACCACCTAAAATTGCCACAAATGGTCTCTCTGGATTATTTACTGCATTTCCTAAGAAATCAATTTCTTTCTGCATTAAATATCCAACTACTGCTGTATCCACATACTCAGTTACACCAACGTTAGAACAGTGTGCTCTATGAGCAGTACCAAAAGCATCGTTTACAAATACATCACATAATGAAGCCAATTCCTTAGAGAATGCTTCTCCGTTCTTTGTCTCTTCTGCTCTATAACGAGTGTTCTCTAATAAAACAACATCTCCATCATTCATAGCAGCTACTGCAGCCTTAGCATTTTCACCAACAACAGTATCATCAGCAGCAAACTTAACAGGCTGTCCTAACAATTCAGCCATACGAACAGCAACTGGTGCTAAAGATAATTCTGGCTTTGGCTCTCCCTTTGGCTTACCAAGATGAGAACAAAGAATTACCTTTCCTCCATCTGCAATCAATTTCTTGATAGTTGGCAAAGCAGCAACTAAACGGTTTTCATCTGTAATCTTTCCATCCTGTAATGGCACGTTAAAGTCACAACGTACTAATACTTTTTTTCCTTTTACATTAATATCATCTACTGATTTCTTATTTAACATGATATCTTTCCTTTCTTATTGGCAATTCACCGAACGGTGTATGAATAGCAAAAAGGTCCGGTCCTAAGACCGGACCTTTTTTAGGTCTATAAATGTGCTTTCACACTAAAATTTTTAGAATTATGCTAACTCTGAGAAGTACTTAATTGTTCTAACCATCTGGCTAGTGTAAGAGTTCTCGTTATCATACCAAGAAACTACCTGTACTTCGTATAAGTCATCAGCAACCTTAGAAACCATTGTCTGAGTTGCATCGAATAAAGAACCATAGTTCATTCCAACGATATCAGAAGAAACGATTTCATCTTCGTTGTAACCGAATGACTCATTAGCTGCTGCCTTCATAGCTGCGTTGATTCCCTCAACTGTTACATCGTTACCCTTAACAACTGCTGTTAAGATTGTTGTAGAACCTGTTGGGGTTGGTACACGCTGTGCAGATCCGATTAACTTTCCGTTTAACTCAGGAATAACTAATCCGATTGCCTTTGCAGCACCTGTTGAGTTAGGAACAATATTAACTGCAGCAGCACGAGATCTTCTTAAATCTCCCTTTCTCTGTGGTCCATCAAGAGTCATCTGATCTCCTGTGTAAGCATGAATTGTACACATGATACCTGACTGGATTGCTGCATACTTATTTAAAGCGTCAGCCATAGGAGCCAAGCAGTTTGTTGTACAAGAAGCTGCTGAAATTACAGTATCCTCAGCCTTTAATGTGTTGTGGTTTACATTGTAAACGATTGTAGGAAGATCATTTCCTGCTGGTGCAGAAATAACAACCTTACGAGCACCTGCTTTGATATGAGCAGAAGCCTTTTCCTTAGAGCAGTAGAAACCTGTACACTCTAATACTACGTCTACGTTTAAGTCACCCCATGGGCACTTGCTAGCATCAGCTTCAGCGTAGATCTTGATTTCCTTACCATCAACTGTGATTGAATCCTCACCAGCTACTACTGTATCAGCTTTCTGATATTTTCCCTGTGAAGAATCATACTTTAACAAGTGAGCTAACATCTTAGGGCTTGTTAAATCGTTGATTGCTACTACTTCATATCCTTCTGCTCCAAACATCTGTCTGAATGCAAGACGTCCAATACGTCCAAAACCATTAATTGCTACTTTTACTGCCATGTTTTGTTCCTCCTAAAAATTTAAATTTTTATTGTATACTGCCTGTCCATGTCTGATAACCCAAACAATGCGAACAGTAATTTACAAATTTTGTTTGCTTTCACAAACCTCGTTTTTTATTGTAAACAATTTGCCATTAAAATGCAAGTATTCTTTTCTTTTTTTTTGAATTCCGACCATTTTATAGAAAAACAAGATTAATTTTTCTTTTTTTGTTCATTTTTCACAAATTTGCATCTTTTTTATTGACAGATCTCCGCTGCTTGTTAGTATAAGCCGAAAAACACACATTTATTCAACCAGCCATACTTTATCGTTATATGTTTGTATGCTGCAGTCCTATTTTTTTGCTATCACATTATGATAATAAGTTTCGATACAGGTCTTCATATTTTTTTGCAGATTGTTCCCATGAATAATCTGTAAGTAAACAACGACTAATCATTTTGTTCCACTCTCTTTTCTTATTTTGAAAAACATGTTTCGCATATCGAATGGTATTTAACATTTCATGGGCATTATAATTTGCAAAAGAAAATCCTGTTCCAGTGCTTTCATACTCATTATATGGAATTACCGTATCTTTCAAACCTCCAGTTTCACGCACAATAGGAATGGTTCCATATCGAAGTGCCATAAGCTGACTTAATCCACAAGGCTCATAAAGAGATGGCATCAAAAACGCATCGCATGACGCATATAGTTTGTGAGACATTTCATCGCAATAATAAATATTGGCTGATACACGATCCGGATATTTCCAAGCATAATGCCGGAATAAATGCTCATATTTCCCTTCTCCGGTTCCAATGACAACCAACTGCGTATCCTGTGAGCAAATCTCCTCAATCACATAATCTACAAGATCTAATCCTTTCTGATCTGTCAAACGACTGCAAATACCAATCATAAACTTTTTATCGTCTTTTTCCAATCCCAATTCTTCTTGAAATGCACGTTTGTTTTTAATCTTTTCTTTTCTAAAATTCTGTTCTGTGTAATTTTGATAAATATAAGGGTCAGTTGCTGGATTATATACTTCATAGTCTAATCCATTTACAATTCCAGTCAAATCATTTTGACGAGCGCAAATTAAACCATCCAGTCCTTCCCCATAAAAAGGCATTTTTATTTCTTCTGCATAAGACTCACTAACTGTAGTAATGGCATCTGCATAAACAAGCCCACCTTTCATATAATTGGCATCACCATAAGCCTCCAGCTTATCGCTGGTAAAATAATAAGATGCGAGTCCCGTCATATCTTTCACTGCTTTTAAATCCCAAATTCCTTGAAATTTCAAATTATGTATCGTCATAATCATCTTAATTCCCCGAAAGAATTCCCCTGCATTAAATGTATCTTTAATATAAACCGGTATCAACCCCGTCTGCCAATCGTGGCAATGAATAATATCTGGTCTGAAATTTATCAACGGCAACGCAGACAATGCAGCTCTGGAAAAGAATGCAAACTTTTCCATATCCTCATGAATTTTGTTATATGGACTAAAACCACTAAAATAGAATTCATTATCGATAAAATAATACTGAATTCCATCATATTCCATCTGCATAATTCCAACGTACTGACTTCTCCATGCCAACTTCATATAAAAATGATTTACATACTGCATTTTATTTTTATATTCTACTGGAATAGCTGTGTACTTTGGTATCATTACCCGCACATCAAATTCTTTCTTGTCAAAATATTTTGGCAAGGACCCTACCACGTCTGCCAATCCCCCGGTTTTAATAAAAGGATAGGCTTCCGATGCTATAAATAATATATTTTTCATAATCGTACCCTCCTGCCTTACATTTATTAATTCCATTATAACGTATTTTAAAGTGCAAAAAAAGTGCTTATTCTACAAAAAAGTCACCAATCGCATACGCAATCGGTAACTTTTCCATTTGTGCTTTTCACCTATATTATACTCTCATCTTATACTCCAAACGAATTTTATCCGCAATCAAAGCCACAAATTCAGAATTGGTTGGCTTTCCTTTCCCATTGTTGACTGTATAACCAAACAATTCATCAATGGTATCCATTTTCCCTCTACTCCAAGCAACTTCGATGGCATGACGAATTGCTCTTTCTACTCGACTAGGAGTTGTTTTATGTTGCTTCGCAATCGTCGGATAAAGTTGTTTTGTAATAGAATTTAGCATTTCCGAGTCATTTACTGACATCATAATGGCGTCTCTCAAATACTGATATCCTTTTATATGTGCTGGCACACCAATCTCATGAATGATATTTGTTACATCTGTTTCTAAAGAAAGCTCTGATTTTTTATTTTTGTTTTCATAAATTTTTCCTGCCATACAATCCAGCAAATGCTCATGATTTGAGGCATATACCTGTTTGATTCTTGAAACAATTGCATCATAGTCGAATGGTTTCAAAATATAATAATCTGCACCTACCGCAAAGGCCTTATCCATAAGTCCCTCCTGACATACTGACGATAGTATAATAAAACCAACCTCGCCATTTTCTTTTTTTACTCGCTCCATTACACTTAATCCATCTAGTTTAGAAAGCATTAAATCCATCAATACTATGTCTGGCTTGGTTTTTCTGATTAACTCTAAACCTTTTAATCCATCCGCTGCACTTCCAACTACGTGAATTCCTTGATTTCTCTCCAGTATATTAGTCGCAACTTCAATCATTCTTTCGTTTCCATCCACAATTGCTACATTAATGTTTGCCATTCTAAATCCTCCACTAAATTCTATAAATTATTCCTATTCATATCATTCATCTTCTCAACAGTTGTCTTTTTTCATATTGCAACTGCCCCACGAAAAGATATCGTTTATCACGCCATCCTAAGTTCCTTATCAAACAAAATATTGTATGTTTTTTCCACCTTTTGCATTATAACTTTCCATTCTTCTTTTTTCAACGCAATCTCATCGCATAATTCGACAAATCAATGTACTCCAAAACAATTTCAGAAAGTTCTCAACAAATATTTTTAAAAAAACAGGTCCACTTTTTCCTTATTTTCCGCCATTTGTCATTTATTTCCAGTACATTTCTTTTCATGAACTTTTTGAGGTAATTTATCACAATTTAGCAAATTTTGTTGACATTTTTCTTTCGCCAGCCTTACAATTTGGCACAAAACTTTTATTTTTTTCAATGCAAGGAAACTCCAAATTTTCTTTTATATCTATTTAAAAC
>CAVIJT010000011.1:0-99360 GCA_963643465.1 Lachnospiraceae bacterium
GTATATGCGTATGTATGGGCAGATGGAGTAAGTGCAAAGACATATGAAGGAACAAAGGTAGCAACCAATGTATACCAGTTTAAAGTACCAAAGAAATATGCAAAAGTATTATTTAAAAATACATCCGGAACAAGTAGTTGGGATAAGCAGACAGATGATGTATTGATTCAGAGTACAAATGGATACATATTTGTACCAAATGGTTCATCTAATAAAACATCAGGAAGTTGGAATGTATATGGAGGTAAAACACCAGAACCAACAACCCCAGCTCCAGGGCCAACGACTCCGGCACCAGCACCAACAACTCCAGTGCCGATTGATCAATCTTATGTAACGGTTGATTTTGATAATTCTATCCATAAATGGGAGAATGTGTATGCTTATGTATGGAACAACACAGAAGATTACAAAGTATTTTCTCCAACTTTTGTAAGTGGAAACAATCATGTGCTATTTACTATTACAGGCTCTTACAAATATATTTTGTTTAAGAATACAGAAGATGGATGGGATAAGCAGACAGCAGATTTGGTTATGCCAGCTTACACTACCTCTGTGGATGATAAGTGTTTCACACCTTACAGTTCTGGTAACAAATCAGAGGGTACATGGGGAAAGTCTTCTGCGCTTACTGGTAGAAAAATAATGGTACCATCTGTTTCGGCAGATAAAAATACGATAGCTGTGGGAGATTCTGTAAACTTTACTATGACAACACAGTATGAAAGCGGTAATTATAAGAACAGCCGTTATTTAACATTTACATACGAAGATGGAACAAAGGATGTTGTGCGTTCTTCAGATACTACTTATACTATTTTTGAAAAGGTATCGGAATACACACATAAATATACATGGACACCATCTAAGACAGGAAAGGTGAAAGTAACGTATTCTGTAAGTGAGTATGACGATCATGTGGAAACTTCTCAGCCAATTATTCTTAATGTAAAAGCGGCAAGTAATACTGTTAAAGTATATTATAAAAATAGTAGTTGGTCTAAAGCATATGTGCATTATAAGGTAAATGGAACATGGACAAGTGTTCCGGGAGTAAAAATGGAAGCCAGTGATCGTAGCGGCTATACTTGGATGTACACCATTGATTTAGGGGATACTACAAGTGCAACACTTTGCTTTAATAATGGAAACGGAAGTTGGGATAGTAAGAATGGTTCAAACTATACAGTAGGAACTGGAATTTATGGAATTTCTGGTAACAACACAGTAAAATTGAATTAATAGCTACTATTATTAAAGGAAAAAAGATTTTTGAACGCAACTTTCCATATTAGAAAATGAAATGTAGTAGAAACTGAGACTGTCATACTGGAGTGTGTACAGTCTCGGTTTTTTTGTGCTATCAATTGCAAAACTTGGCAAAATGGTGTATGGTATAAGGTATGAATATGATACAAAAGTCAAAAGATTACAAAGGTGTATTTCTCATGAGTTTGTGATTTAGTGACTGAAACAAAAGATTTATATATGAAGGAGGATATCATGAATTATAAAGTAGCGGTAATTAAAGGCGATGGAATTGGTCCTGAGATTGTGACAGAGGCACAGAAGGTACTGGATAAAGCAGGAGAGAAGTTTGGGTTTACCCTTTCTTATGAAGATGTGTTAATGGGAGGATGTTCCATTGACGCATGTGGAGAACCGTTGACAGATGAGGCAATTGCCACTTGTAAGGGAAGTGATGCGGTACTTCTTGGAGCAATTGGTGGAAATACCAGTACATCTCCTTGGTATAAATTGGAGCCTTCTAAGAGACCAGAGGCTGGGCTTTTAAAACTTCGTAAGTCACTTAACTTATTTGCAAATCTTCGCCCTGCATATTTATATGATGAGTTAAAGAGTGCGTGTCCTTTAAAAGAAGAGATTACAGAGGGCGGCTTTGATATGATGATTATGCGTGAACTTACTGGTGGTCTTTATTTTGGAGACAGAAAGACAGTGGAAGAAAACGGTGTAATGAAGGCTTATGATGAGCTTACTTATGATGAGAATGAGATCCGCAGAATTGCAATCCGTGGATTTGATATTGCAATGAAGAGAAACAAAAAAGTAACCAGTGTAGATAAGGCAAATGTGCTTGATTCTTCCAGACTTTGGAGAAAAGTTGTAGAGGAAGTAGCTAAGGATTATCCGGAAGTTTCTTATGAGCATATGTTGGTAGATAACTGTGCAATGCAGTTAGTTAGAGATCCAAAGCAGTTTGATGTTATTTTAACAGAGAATATGTTTGGAGATATTTTGTCTGATGAGGCAAGTATGGTAACTGGTTCCATCGGTATGTTATCTTCAGCAAGTTTAAACGAGACAAAGTTTGGTTTATATGAGCCAAGTCATGGTTCAGCACCAGACATTGCTGGACAGGATGTTGCAAACCCAATCGCAACGATTCTTTCTGCAGCAATGATGCTTCGTTTTTCTTTTGATTTGGATGAGGCAGCAGATGCAATCGAAGCAGCTGTTAAGAAAGTTCTTTCTGATGGATACCGTACAGTGGATATTATGTCAGAAGGAAAGACTCAGGTGGGAACCAAGAAGATGGGCGATTTAATCTGTGAGAGAATATAGATAGAGAGGGAAATGGATGGATACTATGTTTTTGGGTGAGAATATATTCTTTAAAGTATATCCGTTGTTCTTTTTTGTAGTATTTTTTCTTGTAGTTGGTATTATTATTTTCAATGCGATAAAAGGTATTTCTATATGGAATAAAAATAACCATTCCCCAATATTGGATGTGAATGCTACTGTAGTAACAAAACGAACAGAGGTATATCACTCTACAAGTAGTAATAATATGTCATCACATTCCGATACATATTATTATGCTACTTTTCAGGTGGAAAGTGGAGATCGCATGGAATTTGAAATTTCAGGTGATATGTATGGAATGTTGGTGGAAGGCGATTTTGGAAAACTTACATTTCAAGGAACCAGATATTTAGGATTTCAAAGATAAAATAGAAAGGAAGTATTTAATATGAAAAGTGACGCAGTAAAAAAAGGGATTGCAACTGCACCTCAAAGATCCTTGTTTAATGCACTAGGTCTTACAGAGGAAGAATTACAGAAACCATTAGTAGGTATTGTTAGTTCCTACAACGAGATTGTACCGGGACATATGAATATTGATAAAATCGTGGATGCAGTAAAGATGGGAGTTGCCATGGCAGGTGGTACTCCAATTGTATTCCCTGCAATTGCCGTTTGTGATGGTATTGCTATGGGACACACAGGAATGAAATATTCTTTGGTTACCAGAGATTTGATTGCAGATTCTACGGAGTGTATGGCAATGGCACATGCGTTTGATGCCCTTGTTATGGTGCCAAACTGTGATAAAAATGTACCGGGACTCTTGATGGCAGCAGCCAGAGTTAACGTACCTACTGTATTTGTCAGTGGTGGTCCAATGCTTGCAGGTCATGTGCAGGGACATAAGACCAGTCTTTCCAGCATGTTTGAGGCAGTTGGGGCTCATGCAGCAGGAAAACTTTCAGAAGAAGGCGTACAGGAATATGTAAATAAGGCATGTCCAACTTGTGGTTCTTGTTCTGGTATGTATACTGCAAACAGTATGAACTGTCTGACAGAGGTACTTGGTATGGGACTTCCTGGAAATGGAACCATTCCAGCTGTTTACTCTGAGAGATTAAAACTTGCAAAACATGCAGGTATGAAAGTAATGGAAATGTATGAGAAAAATATTCGTCCAAGAGATATTATGACAAAGGATGCTATTCTTAATGCACTTACTGTAGATATGGCACTTGGATGTTCTACAAATAGTATGCTTCATTTACCAGCCATTGCACATGAAGTTGGATTTGATTTTGATATTGCATTTGCAAATGAAATCAGTGAAAAGACTCCAAACCTTTGCCATTTAGCACCAGCAGGTCCAACTTATATGGAGGACTTAAATGAGGCTGGTGGTGTACATGCAGTTATGAATGAGTTAGATAAACTGGATTTGTTGCATAAAGATTGCATTACTGTAACAGGAAAGACGGTAGGAGAAAACATCAACGGATGCGTGAATCGTAATCCGGAAGTGATTCGTCCAGTGGAGAATCCATATAGTAAAACAGGTGGACTTGCAGTATTAAAAGGTAATCTTGCGCCAGATGGAAGTGTAGTAAAACGTTCTGCAGTAGTAGCAGAAATGATGGTACACGAAGGTCCTGCTCGTGTTTTTGAGTCAGAGGAAGATGCGATTGCAGCAATCCGCGGAGGAAAAATTGTTGCAGGAGATGTGGTAGTGATCCGTTATGAGGGACCAAAGGGTGGTCCTGGTATGCGTGAGATGTTAAATCCAACTTCTGCTATTGCAGGTATGGGACTTGGTTCTTCTGTTGCATTGATTACAGATGGTCGTTTCTCAGGAGCATCTCGTGGAGCATCTATTGGACATGTTTCTCCAGAAGCAGCAGTAGGTGGACCAATTGCATTAGTTGAGGAAGGAGATATTATTTCTATTGATATTCCGGGACTTAGCTTAAATGTAAAAGTGTCTGACGAAGAGATGGCAAAGAGAAAAGAGAAATGGCAGCCAAAAGAAAAAGAAGTAAGCGGTTATCTTGCAAGATACTCTAAGATGGTTACTTCTGGAAATCGTGGAGCTGTTTTAGAAGTAAAATAGGATGAAATTGCGAAACCAAATATGTGTGCTGCATAATTGGTTTCGCAAATGTCTAATAAAAGAAAAAGACAGGAGAGAGAAACATGCAGTTAAATGGTTCGCAGATTATTGTGGAGTGTTTGAAAGAGCAAGGCGTGGATACTGTTTTTGGATATCCGGGCGGAGCAATTTTAAATGTATATGATGAGTTATATCGCCATCAGGATGAGATTAAGCATGTGCTCACATCTCATGAGCAGGGGGCTTCTCATGCGGCAGACGGTTATGCAAGAGCAACTGGTAAGGTTGGTGTATGTATGGCAACCAGCGGTCCGGGAGCAACAAACCTAGTAACAGGAATTGCTACAGCCATGATGGATTCCGTTCCTATGGTGGCAATTACTTGTAATGTTACGAATGCACTTCTTGGAAAGGATAGTTTTCAGGAGGTAGATATTGCTGGAGTTACTATGCCGATTACGAAGCATAGTTTTATTGTAAAGGACGTAACAAAGTTAGCTGATACGATTCGTCGTGCTTTTACCATTGCAAGAACCGGAAGACCGGGACCTGTGCTTGTGGATGTAACAAAGGATGTAACAGCAGCTAAGACTGATTTCAAGCAGATGGTAGTAAAAGAAAATGTGCGTATTACAGACACCATTCGTGATGAAGATATAGATAAGGCAGTAGCAATGATGAAAACAGCAAAGAGACCTATGATTTTCGTAGGTGGTGGAGCTGTGATTTCAGGTGCATCCAAAGAATTGAAAGCATTTGCAGAGCGCATCGATGCGCCAGTTTGTGATACACTTATGGGAAAAGGTGCATTTAACGGAGAACACCCATATTATGTGGGAATGTTAGGAATGCATGGAACAAAAGCGGCAAATTTAAGTGTGACAGATTGTGATTTGCTTATTGTGTTAGGCGCTCGCTTTTCCGATCGTGTTACAGGAAATGCGAAAAAATTTGCCAGCAAAGCGAAAATCCTACATATTGATGTAGACCCTGCAGAAGTAAACAAAAACATTCATGTACATGCAAGTATTATTGGTGATTGTAAGTCTGTGCTTGAAATTTTGTTAAATCGCGTGGAACAAATGAAACATTCAGAGTGGATAGAAAAAGTATTAAAACGAAAAGAAGAATTACCACTTACTTATCCACAGGATTGTTTGACTGGTCCTTATGTAATGGAGAAAATCAATGAGCTTACGAAGGGTGATTGCATTATTTCTACAGATGTAGGGCAACATCAGATGTGGGCTGCACAGTTTTTTAAATATCAAAAGCCTAGAACATTGCTTACTTCCGGTGGACTTGGAACTATGGGATATGGACTTGGAGCTGCAATTGGAGCACAGGTTGGTATGCCGGATAAGCAGGTTATTAATATTGCTGGTGATGGATGTTTTCGAATGAACATGAATGAGATTGCCACAGCAACTCGTTACAACATTCCTATCATTCAGGTAGTATTTAATAATCATGTATTGGGAATGGTTCGTCAGTGGCAGACATTATTCTATGGACAGCGTTATTCGCAAACTGTTTTGGAAGATAAGGTGGATTTTGTGAAAGTTGTGGAGGCAATGGGATGCAAGGCATATCGTATCACCAAAAAAGAAGAAGTAGAAATTGTATTTAAAGAGGCACTTGCTGCAAAAGAGCCGGTATTTATTGAGTGTATCATTGATCCAGATGAGAAAGTTTGGCCAATGGTTGCGCCGGGAGCTGCAATCAGTGAAATTGCAGATGAGAATACAAAATTTTCATAATTAAGAATCTAAAACTCCCCTTTTTATAGCGTGTATGTTTACATAGGCTATAAGAAGGGGAGTTTTTTTATCTTATAGGAAAATGCGTCCTATAAGATAAAAGCCCTCTGGGCAAAATGCGCACGAATTTGTATGGAAGATGTACTGCGTACCAAATTCGGCGCGGCAAAGCGTGCAAGCACATTGGGAAAGTGTAACGTCGCGGAGCGTGCTTTGTTCTGATTAAGAAATAGAAAAAGTGCCGTATAATATGGTATCCGTATTTGTGTTACCAGACTGGGAAATTGGCAATACTATGCGATAAGTACCAGCAGGAAGAAAACCATAATACTCTGTATATTCAATAGAAAAAGTGCTTGTAGCATGTTCTGTTACAGTCATAGGAAGGGTAGGTCTTAACATAGCTACAGAGGGAAGTGATATCCATTCATTGTCCTTAAACACCTCTATGTCATATGCAGCTTGATTTAGCTGTATAGGGAAGTTGTTGCTATTTGTTATTGTTATGGAAAGTCCATTATTGGACTGTTCTGTGACTGTCATGCTAACGCTCTCTTTTGCAAAATCTCCAATAGTAAATTCGCTAGTTACATAATAAGTAGTTGCCTCTGTGGCATTTGGTGCAGTATAGAACAGTGGAACTACAATTCGATATGTGCCATCTTTTAGATTACCATAATCTTCTAAATATTCAACAGAATAAGAAATGCTGCTATTTGCTTTTAACACAGCAGGAACAGGTTCTCTGTAAATGGCTATGGCAGGCAGTGGCATCCATGTATCATCCGTCTTTTGTTCCAAATAGTAACCATTTGTATAAAACTGAAAATCTACAGGATTGTCATTCTGAATGCTCAAAATCTTCTCGTTACCATAAACAAAAGATGCTTGAACTTTGTTGATATCAATAATAGAAGATGGAGAGACGGTCTCTATTGCAGAAGGTGTTGTAGTAATAGCCGGATTTGTAGTCACAGCTGGATTCGTGGTTACAATCGGGATATCAGTAGTTACAGGCTCCCTCGTCATTGTTGGTGTTGTACTGCTGGAAGGAATTTCAGTGGCTGAAGAAGTAGCAGTAACTTCTGGTTTTTCTGTAATTACTGGAGTTTCTGTAATTATTGGAGTATTTGTTAGTGCTGGATTAGTGCTGGTTGCTGGAGCTTCCGTAACAATTGGAGTATTAGTAACAACAGGAATTGTTGCAGTAACCTCTGGTGTATTTGGAACAACCGTAGTAGTCGCAACAGGCGTATTGGTAATTGTAGGGGTAGCAGTAGCAGTTGATTTTCCTCGAACGGTTACGTTTACCTTTACCGTTTTTTTCCCATTTGTTGCAGTAATTTTACAACTTCCCTTTTTGCGACCAGTGATTTTTGCTTTTTTATTTGTAACTTTTTTTACTGTTGCAATGGTTTTATTGCTGGATTTCCATTTCTTGATTTTTTTGTTTGCAGTAATCGTGGTGCTTTTTCCTACAGTGATAGTAACGGATTTCTCGGATAATTTCAAAGTAGTAGCTGCTTGTGATGGACTTATGGACATTGTTCCTAAAGTAAGTGTAGCTGTTAGCATAAGTGTCATTGCTTTTTTATGTCTGTCTAATTTCATAAATAAATTCAACCTTTCTGTAATTTTTTACTAAGTATAGCATAATTTTAAGATTTTGAAAAGTTTCAAAGAAATAAAAAACATAAAAAAAGAAAAAATCATAGTTGGTTTTAGTGAAATACTGATTTAAATATATAAAATAGTGAAGTTAGAAAAATGGAGAAATAGAAAAATAATATAAAAATAGAACCAAATATGAAAAGGGCTTTGTGAAAAATGCAAAAAAACATATTTTCTGGGAAATATTACATAAAAATCAAATGCTTGCAACGAGGAAGGAAAATTTGTTAAGATTATGTGACGAATTGTTGAAGTTTGTGTGATTTTTTGGTAAATCAAAAGATTGTGAACATGAACAGTTTTCAAATAAGGAAAAGGAGTGGCAACATGAGAAAAAAAGCGTTGGCAGCGTTGTTAGCACTTTCCATGGTGATTCCAAATGGACTAGGTGCGAACATTGCGAGTGCTGCATCAAGCAGTACAACAATTACTGTAAACAGTATGGATGATACTACTACAAATGTATCGGAAGTAATTAGTGGAAAGGTTTCTTCCTCTAAGACAATTACAAATGTAAACTATAAGGCGACTTCAGAAAATGGCGAAGTATATGCAGAAAATGCAGCAACCGTTAATGGAAAGAAGTGGTCTGTAGATGATTTATTATTAAGACCGGGTGAAAATACAGTTACTATTACTGTAAAGACATCGGATGGAAAAAAGACCACAACGTCTGTAAATGTGAATTACGACAGTGGTTCATTTGAAGATATAACAGAAGTAGCTACTACTGCAGAGGGAAATAAGTTTGCAGCGGAACAGCTTGTTGTTATGTTTAAAGGTGAAACTACAGAGGAACGACGTCAGGAAATTATCGAAAAAGTAGGTGGAGAACAGATTGGTGTTCTTTATGCTATCGATGAGTATCAGGTAAAATTTGATGGTGCAGATGCTGCGGCATTAGAAAAGTACATAACAAAATTTGAGGCGTATGATGAGGTTATCGTTGCAAATTATAATTATGTAAATGAAGTATCTACTTTACCTAACGATCCTTGGGGTGGAGATGATGAATGGACTGAAAGTAGTCCAGAAGGATATAACTGGGGAATGGAAGCTATCCATGCAGAATCTGCATGGCAGTATCAGGATAAGTTAAGTCTTACATCTGATAACAAAGCCGCAATTAAAGTTGGTATTTCGGATGCGGGCTTTGATATGGATCATGAGGACTTGGATATTACCTCTATTACCTCTTCTACATCTGAAAATTTTCACGGAACCCATGTAGCAGGAACGATTGGTGGAATAGGTAATAATGGAACTGGAGTAACTGGTGTTCTTTGGAATGCAGATACGATTGTAAAGGCTTCAATGACTACTGATTGTGTAGTTGAGTTAATTCAGAATGGTGCTAAAGTGGTGAACTGTTCATGGGGGGCAACTTTTCCTAGTGAAAGCATAGGGAAAAGTACAAGTGTAGAGGCTGCTAATGCAATGGCAAAGCTGTTAGACGAAGGCTATGATTTTATTGTAGTACAGTCTGCAGGAAATGGAGACAGATTCATTAGTAATAAACCACTTGATTCTACATGGAATGGATGGTTTACAAGTATTACAGAGGAAACAGCACTTGATGATGAGTATGATGTAACCATTGAAGATGTTATGGATCACAAAGTAATTGTTGGGGCTGTAGAGAATTTAGGCTCTAATACTTATCAAACTGCATCTTTTTCAAATTATGGAAAGTATGTGGATGTGGTAGCACCGGGAGTGAGCATTTATAGTGCACTGTTAAACAATACATATGGATTGTTAAATGGAACATCTATGGCATCACCACATGTTACCGGATGTTTAGCATATCTTTGGTCTTTGAACCCAACTTTATCAGCAGCGGAAGTAAAAGATATTATGTTAAGCAATACAAGTATCGAAGTAAAAGACTATAGTGCTGCAAAATCAGGTATTGACAGCTATCCTATGGTGGACCTTTATTTAGCATCTAAAGCTATTGTAGGTGGCGGTGATGAAGGTACTGCTGTATACTTTGACAATTCCGTAGCTAACTGGAGCAGCGTGTATGCTTATGTATGGTCTGATGGTGTAGAAGCTACTGTTTTACCAACAACATTAGTAGATTCTACCAACAAAATTTATAAGGTAACAGTACCTTATAACTATAAAAAGATTATCTTTAAAAACACAAAAGACAGCTGGGATATTCAGACAGGTGACTTATTTGTACCTACTGACAGTAATAACTGTTGGAAACCAAATAGCTCTTCAAACAGAGCTTCTGGAAGTTGGTATGCATATAGCGGTGGAGGTGTAGTAACCCCAACGCCAAGTACAGATACAGTATTCTACTATAATAATGAAAAGACAAATTGGTCAAATGTGTATGCGTATGTGTGGGCAGATGGAGTAAGTGCAACAACATATGCAGGAACAAAGGTAGCAACAAACGTATATCAGTTCAAGGTACCAAAGCAGTATACAAAGGTATTATTTAAAAATACATCAGGAACAAGTAGTTGGGATCAGCAGACTGCAAATGCAGGAGAACCAGAGGAAGGAAAAGTGTTTATCCCATCAAGTTCAAGCAATAAGACAAGTGGTACATGGGAAAATTATGAAGTTATAACACCAGTACCAGTAACCACAGCGCCAGTAACTACAGCACCGGTAACCACAGCACCGGTAACCACAGCACCAGTAACTACACCACCAGTAAACGAAATGTCATTTAATTATGATAATAGCAAAACAAATTGGTCCAGTGTATATGTATATGCGTGGGTAGAGGGCGATAGCAGTGTAGATCCGATTATTGTAAAGAGTATTGCATGTGTAAATAATGTATATTCTTTCAAGGTTGCAGATACTTACAAAAATATTTTATTTAAGAATGTAAATAGTACAAGTGTCTGGGATCAGCAGACCGCAGATACTACATTACCAACAGCATATGGTTATACATTTATTACAGATAGTGGATCAAATAAGACTGGCGGATATTGGACTAAAGTAACTGCAGTACCAGTAACTACGGCACCAGTAACCACAGCACCAGTGACCACAGCACCAGTAACTACGGCACCAGTGACTACAGCACCAGTGACCACAGCGCCAGTAACTACAGCACCAGTAGAGAATACAATGTTGTATTACAATAATAGCAAAACCAGCTGGTCAAATGTATATGCGTATGTATGGGCAGATGGAGTGAGTGCAAAGGTATACGAAAGTACAAAAGTAGCAACTGATGTATATCAATTTAGTGTACCAAAGAAATATACAAAGATATTATTTAAGAACACATCAGGAACAAGCAACTGGGATAAGCAAACAGATGATGTGCTAATTCAGAGTACAGATGGATACATTTTTGTACCAAACAGCTCATCCAATAAGACATCAGGAAAATGGGAAACATATGTAGTGGTAACACCAACTCCAACATTACCATGTTCCACACAACCAGCTTCACCAACCCCAACCCCAATTTCTCAGTCTTATGTAACAGTTGATTTTGATAACTCTCTTCATGAATGGGAAAATGTATATGCTTATGTATGGAATAGTACAGATGATTACAAAGTATTTTCTGTTTCTATGATAAGTGGAGATCACGTACTCTTTAACATTACAGGTTCTTATAAGTACATTTTATTTAAGAATACAGAAGACGGATGGGATAAGCAGACAGCAGACTTAGTTATGCCAGCATATACTACATCTGTGGATGATAAGTGTTTCACACCATCAAGTGCAGCGAATAAAGCAACTGGAACTTGGGGAAAATCTTCCGCACTTACTGATCGTAAAATAGATTTACCATCTATTTTGGCAGACAAAGATACGGTAGCGGTAGGAGATACTGTAAACTTTACGATGACAGCGCAGTATGAGAGTGGTAATTATCATAATGCTCGTTACTTGACATTTACATATGAGGATGGAACAAAGGATATCTTATATTCTTATGATACTTCCTCTATATTTGAAAAGGAATCAGGATATACATATAAGTATTCATGGAAACCATCGAAGACAGGAAAGGTGAAAGTAACCTATTCTGTAAGTGAGTATCAGGATCATGTGGAAACTTCTCAGCCAATTATTCTTAATGTAAAAGCAGCAAGCAACACTGTCAAAGTATATTATAAGAATAGTAGTTGGTCTAAGGCATATGTGCATTATAAAGTAAATGGTTCATGGACAAGTGTTCCAGGAGTAAAAATGGAATCTAGTGATCGCAGTGGTTATACATGGATGTATACCATTGATTTAGGAGATACTACAAGCGCAACACTTTGCTTTAACAATGGAAGCGGAAGCTGGGATAGTAAGAACGGTTCAAACTATACAGTAGGAACTGGGGCTTATGGAGTTTCCAGCGGCAATGTAGTAAACTTGAATTAATATACTGTATTTTGCATAGTATATTAGAATAATTTAAGAATGTAAAAAGAAAGTCTGAGGCTCAAAACTTCGGACTTTCTTTTTTTGTTGCAAAAGCCTGGCAAGTACAACCATGCTTGCATGAAAAAGTGAACCAAATGCAAAGGAGAGAACAATAATATAATGTAGAGGTTGCAATCCTATGTTTATTGAACATAAAAAAGATATCCTATGTACAAGGAGAAAAAACAAAATGAAACAGTCAGAAATAGAAATATGTATTGCTAAATATGGAAAAGATTTGTATTCTTTTTGCTGTTATTTGACTTACAGTAAAATGGAGGCAGACGATCTGTATCAAGATACTTTTGTAAAAGTGATAGAGTTAGGCAAAATAGATGAGACAAAAAATCCAAAAAGTTATCTGTTATCCATAGCTATAAGACTTTGGAAAAACAGATATCGAAAACAGGAACGGAAAAAACGCCTGTTAGCTTCTGATACTATGGAAGAGTTGGAAGAAGAGGGAAAATTGAAAACATGGAAGTATTCACCAGAAAGTGAAATGATACAGAAAGAACAGAGAAAAAGGGTACAGTATGCAGTTTCGCAATTGCCCGAAAAGCTACAAATAGTTGCCTTATTGTATTATATGGAGGATAGAAAAGTAGCGGAGATTGGGGAAATTTTGCGTGTTCCACAGGGAACGGTAAAAAGCAGATTGCATAAGGCAAGGAAAATTTTACGGGAGAAATTGGAGGATGTAATATGAGAGATAAATTTGACAATAAGTTAAAAAATGCCATGAGACCTTCAAAGGAACCGGATTTCTGGCTGAATCAGAAGATTATCAATGGAAATCTGGAGGTAAAAAAAATGGGAAACAAGAGATGGAAACGTGCAACGGTAACATTTGGAGCTATAGGATTGTTGTTAGTAAGTTCTGTAGGAGTAACGGCTGCGGTTCGATATTTTAGTGCTAATCAGGTGGCAGAGCAAACGGAAAATAACAAGTTGGTTGCAGCATTTAATAGCAAAGATGCCATAGATATAAATGAAACGCAGCAGACTGGTGGCTATGACGTTACATTGCTTGGTATGGTATCAGGAGAAAATCTGAGTGATTATGAAAGCTATGCAAATGGAGAATTGTTGTCAGACAAAACCTATGCAGTAGTAGCTATTGCCCATTCGGATGGAACGAAAATGCAGGAAAAGGATAAGGATGGGTATAACGTTGGATATACTGATAAATTTTTAGTATCACCATTTATTGAAGGGTATAATCCGCAGCTATACAATGCCTACTATTTTAATGGAGGAGCTACCTACTTTGTTCATGATGGAGTATTGTACTGGCTATTGGAAACTGATAATATGGAAGTTTTTGCAAATCGTACCATATATTTAGGTGTAACGGAAGGGCTTAACTCTATAGGAGAAGCATATGCTTATAATGAAGAGACCGGAAAAATAGGAAAGCAACAGGCATATGAGGGAGTGAGTGCGTTATTTACACTTCCAATAGATAAAAGTAAAGGCTCTGAGGAGGCAGCAGAAAAGTATTTAAAATCTTTGGAGGAAGCGCAGAAGGAAGAAAGTGCAGAGGATGAGAATAGCGTAGAAGAGGAAGAAAATATAGACGCGCTTTTAGAAAAATTGACAAAGGAAAATATAGAAGAATATGCAACTTTGGAGGAAAGTACAGTACAGACTTGCAAGATAGACAAAGATGGCTACATTACATGGAATTGGCAGTTAGAAGATGGTTCTGGAGGGGAAGGACGGTCATTCATAGGAGAAGATTATGAGATAGGAAAATTGTATGCGACTGGATATAGTCAAAGCGGTGATGGTGACAAGTTAGTGGATACTATCATATGCAATGAAGATGGAACCGTTACGGTAGCAGTGTATCGCCTAAAATAATAGGAAAAAGAAACATGAGAAATCCGCTCAATAGGGCGGATTTCTCATGTTTCTGCGTTTATTTTAAAATATCGTAATACATTTTGGTATGCAATGGGGGTGCATCAAGCACTCCAAATATTATTCTGTATATTCATATAAATATAAATAATACTGCTCACGATTTTGTGATACAGCCTGTATCAAATACCCCGTTTCACCATACCAGCAAGCCGACTCCTCCTCCACATTTTCAGAAAGGGTACGCTCAAAATACCATGCTTTTTTTAACTTTGGAATATAAAAAGCTAACTGTGAAGCTCCTAGTTCTGTATTCTTTGCAATAGACAGAATACTATACTCTTCGTTCCAGAAAAAGCTTACATCATGACTTGCTGGTATTCCTTCTAGCAAATATCTGCTTCCATCTGTTAAATCCAACAAATAGACCTCATTTTCTGGTTCTTTATAAAGAGTTGCAAAATTTCCTCCTATCAAATTCACATAAGTATCCGCAAAACCATAATCCCATATATACCCCCATGCGACATTACTAAAAAGCTTTGTTGTTGTTTTAGTTTCTGTATTATAGAGGTACCCATTCATCTTTTCCTCTTTCCCGGTTGTATAAAAAACAGTAGTATCACTGGTGGAAAAAAAAGTATCACAATCGGAAACAGGGGCTTCTGTAATATCCTCTCTAATATCCCCACTTTCCAAATCAATCCAAATCCTTTTTAAAGAACTATGATTATCTCCTGCATATGCAACAGCTTCCTTTTTATTATCACAAATTGACAACTGTGTAATACAAGCATATGCGGACAAATCCACATTTGCTAATGGGTCCTTTATTTCTTTTGTATCAAGCTGAAACAAAAAAGGATATTGATAATCTGTACACTGGGTATCATACAAGAATTGCACCTGAACCCACTTTTTATCATCCGGAAAGGTACTTACTGAAAATGCACCATCACATTCTCCTTTTAAACTTTTTCCATTTTTGGTGCCGCCAAAGGTAGTTCCAATATCAAATCTTTCTACATTCGAAACATCCAATACAATATCTCCCCCAATCTGTTGCCATTCAACCGTAAATGTCATTTCTGGCAAACAAATCTCATTATAGCTTACATCCCCACTATGGCTCATAACACCTGAGAGATTTTGTAACTGAATACTTCCCTCCGCCTTAAATTTCTCTGCCTCTGCCTGTCTAAGTTCTCCATCTATATACTGATAATAACTACGCTTTTCACTTTTTTCCTCCTGCGTATAAAACAATAAATTTCCAGAAGAAGTACGGGCTATATCACAATAGCTTGGACAGGATAAATATGTTACTTGAAAATGTTCATCTAATTTCTGTTTCTGTAAATAAGTAACATCTCCTATTGTGATTGGAGTGTCTGTATCTTCTGTTATTTGCTCTTCTTTTTTATCTGTCTGTGCATTATCTGCATTACTTTTTTTATCTTCTTTCTGCTTAGAATCGGAAAACTTTTCTAGTGGTATTTCTTCATTTGTCCCACTTGTAAAAAAATGTATGACTGCCTGCCGAAAAGTGTAGCTGGAAGCAAATGCGGTTCCGCTGCCAAATAAAAAAATACAAAGCGTAATCATTGCTACTCGCCTAAATACCAACTGAGAATTCCATTTTCTTTTTCTTTCTGTCATAAACTTTGAAACTATGAGTTCTCTTTCTGGTTCAGGCATATCTTTTGCTGCTTTTATTAATATTTCTTCCATTTTCTCTAAACTGCTATCCATAATTTCTTCCATGTTTTCTTTTTTATCCATAATTTTCATTTTATCCATATTTTCCCTCTTATCTACGTGTTTTCCTCTACTAATGTTTCTGCTATTATTATTTTCTCTTTTCTGTTTCATAAGACTTTCTCCATTTCCATACAGTTATTTACATTTTCATCAATTCATTACTGTATATTCCATTCCTCTCGCAATTTCGCTAACGCACGAATATATCTTTTGTTACAGGCTTCAGGAGAAGAATTAGTAATTTTTCCAATTTCTTTAAAAGGTAACTCTGACACAATTCTTAAACTGACAATTTCTGCATCTTTATCTGAAAGATTTTTTATCAAATCCAGAAAGGCATAATGTCCATTTTCGGGATTTCCTATTGCAGATGGTGGAAGTATTTTGGCATCTACCTCTTCATAGGACTCACGACTTCTCTTACGAAGTATGTCATAAGTCAGATTTCTTGCTATTGTATAAATCCAAGAAGCCTCACTAATATTTTGTCGATAGTTCCCCGCTTTCTCTTGAATACGCAAAAAGGTATCTTGCGTAATATCTTCAGTCAAATCCCGGTTTTTTGTTATAGAAAGTACCAACCGATATACCGGTACCTTGTACATTTCATATAAACTTTGTAATGCACCCATATCCCCATGGGCTATTTTTTTCATATGGTTCATAGTTATTTTCTCCTGTAAAAAGTCGCCTTTATCCTTCTTACCCTTCCCTTTTGGTAACAGTTTCGCCTCAATGTGATTGATTCAACCTTACACATTCATAAAATAGTAGAATATACAAAAAGGCTGAAGGGAATTGTTTTGGCTGGACACTTTATATTTGTTTTTTATTTTTTCATTTCCTAATATATAACGAATGAGCGCATTGAAATTGGACAGAAAAATTTTTATTTATTATAGAACCTTCCAAATTTTATATCTCAAAACCAACATAATATCAATTCCACCTAACTTTTTCAAAGTATACTGCTTAACTATACATCAGAAAGTTTATAGAATATATTTCAATACACTTGAAAAAATTTTGAATCATTCTTATGATAAAAGAAAAGATACATTCACTAAGACTAGGAAGGAAAAAGTGTTATGCAGGAAATACATCCAATTAATCGTGAGAAAATAAAAGAAGCCTTTGCGGATTATACTGCAAAATATAACGTTGAGGATGCAAAGGTTCATTTGAAAATTAGTCATACTTACCGGGTAGCAGTTCTTTGTGAAAAAATAGCAAAAAGTCAAAAATGCAATGAAAGAGAAGTGGATTTTGCATGGCTTTCCGGGATGCTTCATGATGTGGGAAGATTTGAACAGTTGCGAAAATATGGCACATTCATTGATGCAAAATCAGTGGATCATGCAGGATTAAGTGCAGATTTGATGTTTGGAAAAGCGGAGGGGGAATTCCAAACGGAATGCTATTATCCACAGAAACTTCGAAACTATGTGGAAGAATGTCTTTCTTTGGAGGAGAGAATGTGGATGGAGCAAATCGTAAGATGGCATAGTGCATATGTACTTCCGGAGGAACTTTCTAAGGAGGAACTATTTTTTGCTAATATTCTTAGGGATGCAGATAAAATTGATATTTTAAAAGTAAATGTGGAAACACCTTTAGAACAAATCTATAATGTTTCAACAGATCAAATAAAAAATAGTGTAGTAACACCTGAAGTGATGGATGCTTTTGCAGAAAGACGGACCATTCTTAGGAGTTTGAAAAAAACACCAGTGGATCATATAGTAGGTCATATGGCGTTGGTATTTGGGTTGGTTTTTCCGGAAAGTTTAGAAATTGTAAAACAACAGGGATATTTGGAAAAGATGCTGTCTTTTTCTTCTGAGAATGCAAAAACACAGGAGCAGTTTGCAAAATTGCGCCGTATTCTTGAACAGTAGAAATAAATATGAGAAATCCGCTCGATAGGGCGGATTTCTCATGTTTCTGCGTTTATTTTAAAATATCGTAATACATTTTTGTATTCGTCTTGAAAGCTGAGACAAGTGTCTATAAGATAGGATTTCTCATTTCTATATTCTCGAAGTCCCCTATAGTAAAACAATTTTTTGTCATCAAAAATAATAAATGGAATAAAATTGTATTTTAGACATTCTTTAAATAGAAGTAGTCTTCCAACTCGCCCATTTCCATCTTGAAAAGGATGTATTTCTTCAAATCTTACATGAAATTCCAAAAGATTTTCAAATGTTTTTGGGAACTTTTTATGATAAGAAGAAAGTAGTTTCTTCATTTCTGTTTCCACAAGTTCTGGTGCAACGGTTTCTCTGCCACCAACAGTATTTGGTATTGATTTATATTCGCCCACACGAAACCAATCTAGTTTTGCATCTTCTGTATGGCATTTTAAAATGTAATGTATTTTTTTTATTAAGTTCTCACTGACGGTATCTGTTGCGTGTTCAATGATAAAATCAAACGCATCAAAATGATTCACAGTCTCAATAATATCATTTACTCTTGAAACAGTGTTTTCTAAACCAATAGTATTTGTCTCATAAATATATCTAGTTTGTTCTTCGGATAAAGTGCTGCCTTCCATATGATTGGAATTATACGCTAACTGTACTTGAGTTTGATGATATATGCCTCCTTTGATTTTATGCTCTTTTTCTACTTGAAAAATATGAAGAAGAGAATCCTCTTTTACCTCATCAAGATTTTCCATGATATCACCCGGCTGGCAATGAAAATAGTTACATATATCAATAATTACACTTAATGATACTGTTTCATTTTTGGATAATTTTGCCATTGTTGCTGACGAGATGCCGATACCTTCTGCAAATTCTGTCTTTGAAATATTATTTTCCTTTAAGTAGTGAAATAATTTTTCATACGAAATCATAGTATATCATTCCTTTCATAGAATATTATACTACAAAGTTTTAAATTTATAAATAAAATACTTATGTTTTTTTAGATTTATAAAGAAATATGTTGTTCGTTTTTAGGACAAAAGAAAAGACATATTTACTAAGATGTAGAAGAGGATATACATAACTATGTAATGTGCAAATGTATATCCTCTTTATGTAATGTAATAAAGTGATTATGATTGTGATTTAGAAAGTTTGTTTGCTTTTGTCAGATAGGACAGGGTAGACACAAACCAGATAATACCTACAAGCAACACTGGGAAAAATCCGGTATGGAATACGGTGCTGGTAAAAAAGGTAAAAATCCAAAGTGCCATACAAGTATTTGAAGTGCATTTAAAAGAATGAAAAGCCGCTTGATAAATATAAAATCGTTCCATTTCATCACAGCTATTCAGCCATTCTTTTTGAAATCCTGTGTCATAAATACTTCCCTTTTTCTCTGGGTTAATGACTTTCTCTAAATTGATTACTTTTCGTTGTGAAATCATTGTAAAAAAGATACTGTAAAATAAAGAACCAATATTCAGTATGAACCAAATTCCAAAATGTAGACTGGAAAAATGTTCTGTGGCATCAAGGAGAGAAAAAGAAATGCCAAACAGTATCAATAATAAAATAAAGGAAAGGTTGCTTATGGAAAGAGAAATACCAAGAAAATGTTCCATTTTATCATAGTTCTCGTTGATATCCCCGTTCCAATGAGCCTTTTGTGCCAATCCCTTACGGTAAAAATTTATAAAGAGAATGGTGGCAATGGCGCAGACAAAACACTGGATAACTGGCAAAATAGACACCATAGTAATAGTTACATTTTTGTAGGATAATCCCTGAAAGAAATCCTCGCAAAAAACAGAACCAACACCTCCCAAAGCACCGATTACCATAGAACATAACATAATAATATAAAATTTCTTTTTGGCTTTCTTATCTTCTTCAATAATTTTTTGTAATTGTTTCATTTCTTCATTCATAATTTGTACCTAGCCTTTCATACACAAATTTTTTGCATTTGAAAGGCGCAAATCATAGGTTGAAAGGTGATTTGCATTTTTTATCCTTTCTTTTGTTATTTCTTTCAACCTTCTTCTTCATATTGAAAAATATCTTCTACAGTTGCATGACAGGCCTTGGCAATCCGCAGGGCAACTGTAACAGAAGGAGAATAGTCTCCTCGTTCAATCTGGCTGATGGTTTGTCTGGAAACTCCCACTAATTGTCCCATCTCCTGTTGGTTCACACCAAGTTTTGCCCGGTATTCTTTTAGATGATTATAAAGTGGCATGCAATCACTCCCTTCCCAAAAGATTGTGACAAAGATAATTTGCAAAATGACAACTATTCTTGTCAAAAACAGAATATCAGATGACAAGTATTCTTGTCAACATCTTTTTGGAAATATTTTATATTTCGTTTGAGGAAAAATAGACATTGACGAAAATTTAACTAAGTCTTATAATGGAGAAGATGTGTTATTATATGATGTTAGGGGCAAAATACCTTTGCCTCAACATTTGAACGAAAATCACAGCCAATGTGACTGCGAGAAATAAGGATAAGATTACCTTTTGCACCATGCCAAATTGCTAGGTAATCAAGAGAATGAAGGAGGATTCAAGATGGGAAGAGTTTATAACTTTTCAGCAGGTCCGGCAGTATTGCCAGAGGAAGTATTGAAAGAAGCAGCAGACGAGATGTTAGATTATCAGGGAACTGGTATGTCCGTAATGGAGATGAGCCACAGATCCAAAGCATATGACGACATCATTAAGACAGCAGAGAAGGATTTAAGAGATCTGATGAACATTCCAGATAACTACAAGGTATTGTTCTTACAGGGTGGAGCTTCTCAGCAGTTTGCAGCCATTCCTATGAACTTGATGAAAAACAAGGTTGCTGACTATATCATTACTGGTCAGTGGGCAAAAAAAGCATACCAGGAAGCACAGAAATATGGAAAGGCAAATGCCATTGCTTCTTCGGAGGATGAGACTTTCTCTTATATCCCAGATTGTAGCGACCTTCCAATCAGCGAAGATGCAGATTATGTATATATTTGTGAGAACAATACTATTTATGGTACAAAATTTAAGACATTACCTAATACAAAAGGAAAGACTTTAGTTGCAGACGTTTCTTCTTGCTTTTTATCAGAGCCTGTAGACGTTAGCAAGTACGGTATTATCTACGGTGGCGTACAGAAGAATATCGGACCTGCTGGTGTGGTAATTGCTATTGTTCGCGAAGATTTAATTACAGATGATGTATTAGAAGGAACACCTACTATGCTGAAGTATAAGACTCAGGCAGATAACGATTCTCTTTATAATACACCTCCATGTTATGGAATTTATATCTGTGGTAAGGTATTCAAGTGGTTAAAGAAGATGGGCGGACTTGAAGTAATGAAACAGAAGAATGAAGAGAAAGCTAAGATTCTTTATGATTATTTAGATGAGAGCAAGCTCTTTAAAGGAACTGTTCGCAAGGAAGACCGTTCTCTTATGAACGTACCTTTTGTAACAGGTGACAAAGATTTGGATGCTAAATTTGTAGCAGAAGCAAAAGCAGCAGGATTTGAGAATCTAAAAGGACACAGAACAGTTGGTGGTATGAGAGCCAGCATTTACAACGCTATGCCTAAGGAAGGTGTAGAGAAGTTAGTAGAGTTTATGAAGAAATTCGAAGCAGAGAATGCGTAGTATCATTACATAGACAAAACGAAACAGGATAGAGGATGCTTTATCCTGTTTCATTTTAAATGTTTTCAGTAATTGGGCAATTGCCCCAAGAAAGATAGAAGAGAAAGGAAAGAATAAAATGATTAAAGTAAATTGCTTAAATCCAATCGCAAAGTGCGGTTTAGACTTATTTTCAGATAATTATGAGATGACAGATAATTTTGCAGATGCACAGGCAGTATTAGTAAGAAGTGCAGCAATGCATGATATGGAACTTTCTGATAACTTGCAGGCAGTAGCAAGAGCTGGTGCTGGTGTCAACAACATTCCTTTGGATAAATGTGCAGAACAGGGTATTGTAGTATTCAATACTCCAGGTGCTAACGCAAACGGTGTAAAAGAACTTGTAATCGCTGGTTTAATGCTTGCTTCTCGTGATGTAAAAGGCGGAATGAACTGGGTAGATGAGAACAAGGACAATGAAAACATTGGAAAAGACATGGAAAAGGCAAAGAAGGCATTTGCTGGTACAGAGATTCAGGGCAAGAAACTTGGTGTAATTGGTCTTGGAGCAATCGGTGTATTAGTTGCTAACGCAGCTACACACCTTGGTATGGAAGTAATCGGTTGCGATCCTTTCCTTTCTGTACAGCATGCTTTGAATCTTTCCAGAAGTGTAAAGATTGTTAAGACAAATGAGGAAATTTTCAAAGAGTGTGACTACATTACTGTTCACGTACCTGCATTAGACAGCACAAAGGGCATGATTAACAAAGATAGCATGGCTATGATGAAAGATGGCGCAATCGTTCTTAACTTTGCAAGAGACGTTTTAGTGAACGATGATGATATGGTAGCTGCTTTAGAGAGTGGTAAGATTAAGAAGTATGTAACAGATATTCCAACTGCAAAGATTGCTAAGGCAAAGAATGTAGTTGCATTCCCTCACTTGGGAGCATCTACTGCAGAGTCAGAAGATAACTGTGCAGTTATGGCAGTAAATGAACTTAGCGACTTCTTTGAGAATGGTAACATCAAGAACTCTGTAAACTATCCTGCATGTGATGCTGGTGTATGTGACAGTGCCTCTCGTGTGGCTATTTGCCATAAGAATGTACCAAACATGTTGACACAGTTTACTGCTGCTTTCTCTGCAGAAGGTATCAATATTGATAACTTTGTAAATAAGTCAAGAGGCGAATACGCATACTCTATCGTAGATGCTGCCGCTGCCGCTTCAGATGCTATTGTTGAGAAGTTGAATGCAATTGATGGAGTATTAAAAGTTAGAGTGGTAAAATAATTTTTTTGGTATAGATTGCGTTTCTAATTAATTTTGTTTACGAAATCGTTAAATGAGTACCCCCTTACTAGATGAAGGGATTAACCATAAATAAATATATTGTAGTAGAAGGGACAAGAAACATGAATGTGTGGCTGGTCCCTTTTTTTATTTATCAAAACGTGGATTGTATTTTAGGGACTGATATGTTATGCTAGTTATTGTAATTTACATATATCTGTAAATACTCTTTTAGTTCTTTCGTAGTTTCTACGAAAATTATCACAAATTTACTTAACTAAAAACATGGACACACTGTAAAGCGATTTGCTATAATATGAGTAGATGGTTAAGATACATGTCATATGCGAGAATATGCACAGATGTGTAAGGAGAATTGTTGAAAAATATGCAACACGCATCTAGCAACCAAAGAGGAGCAAGTCTCTCATGAATGAGGGATTTTGGGATTTGAAGTGGACTTGTCCACTTTGTTCTGTTCTCATAATTATTCTTTTCCTTGCAGTTTGTTCACAAAGAAAGGAAAACTTTATATGACAAAAGGAAACAGAATTTATAAGGACAGGCTTTTTAAATTTGTATTTAACGATAAGGCAAAGTTATTATCGCTCTATAATGCATTGAATCATTCCGATTACAAAGATGCAGATGCACTCGAAATTAATACGTTGGAAGATTTTATTTATATTGGAATGAAGAATGATATTTCATTTATTTTAGATTCGGATATGTGTTTGTACGAACATCAAAGCACGTATAATCCTAACATGCCTTTGAGAGGACTTTTTTACTTTTCTGAGTTGTTTCAGAAGTTTGTAGAAGAAAAGGGGTATAATATCTATAGTTCCACATTATTTACACTTCCTACGCCACGTTTTGTTGTGTTTTATAATGGAGATGATTCTATACCGGAACGTAGTATATTGAAACTTAGTGATTCTTTTGAAAATAAGAAAAGTGGTGGTTGCTTAGAAGTAGAAGCGCTTTTGTTAGATGTAAATGTTGGGAAAAATCTGGAACTGATGAAAAGTTGTCGTTATATGCAGGAATATGCAACTTTTGTAGGAAAAGTAAAAGATTATACAAAGCAGTATAAGGAATTAGATTGTGCAATTAACCATGCTATTAATTACTGTATTGATCGCGATATTATGAAACAGCTCTTATTAAAGCATAAAGCGGAGGTGGCAAGATTGATATTTAGAGAATTTGATGAAGCAGAATATATACGTTTGGTAGAAAGAGACACAGAAAACAAAATTGCTGTTTATAAAGAGGAAATTGCTTTACAAAAAAAGCAATTATCTGAACAAAGTGAGCAACTTTCCAAAAAGGATGAACAGTTGACAAAGTATAAACTTATGTTACAAGAGCATGGACTGTTACCGACTGAGGAATGATTTTGAAGTATAAATACAAAAAGTTATAGTAATTTAGAGTTTTTGGAAAGGGGGAGAGTATAGTATGCGAAAAAAAGTTGTGGGTTTGTTTTGTGGAGCAATTCTTATGGGCTTCAGTGTAGGAATTGTGGCAACAATTGCAAATGGCAAAATACAAGGTTTAAATGTTGTTGCACAAACAAAGAAGCAGGATAATTCGTTGGTCTCTTGGGATTATGGCAAAGAGGCTGTTACCATTTCGGAGCATGAGCGTGCTATTTTAGATGACGATGTCTGGAGTTGTACCCAAGATGGTAAGATTTATGTGTATTGTTGCAATACAAAAGAAACAATGGAGATATGTGAAGAAAATGCCAAGGAGTATCTTTCGCTGCCACAGGGAACCTATAAACTGTATTCTTTACAGAGTGATGGAAGTAGAATGGATGTAAGTGCATATCTTTCAGTGGAAACCTATTACGATGGAACAGAACAGGAAGGTGTAATTTCTATTAACGAATATTAGACTTTCATTTTATGGAAGAAGGGACAAGTAACATGAATGTGTGGCTTGTCCCTTCTTTCTATTTTACGAGAGTTTCTGTAGTTGCGAAAGCTAGTAAAAGAGAGTAAAATAAAAATCACATTCAGCAGCGACCTGTGAACCGTAATATTTCAGCAGAAAGGGCAAAGGAGTAAAAAGGAAACCATGGATTTTAAATATAAAGTAACGCAATATATAGAACAACAACATATGTTGGAGCCAGGAGACCATATTGTGGTCGGTCTATCCGGTGGTGCAGATTCCGTTTGTCTTCTTATGGTTTTAGTTTGTCTTAGAAAAGAATATAATTTCCATTTATACGGGGTTCATGTCAATCATCAAATTAGAGGAGAAGAAGCCCATAGGGATGAAGTATTTTCAAAGGAATTGTGTGAAAAATGGAACATTCCTTTTACGGTTGTGACAGAAAATGTTCCGGCTATGGCAAAGCGTCTTGGACTTACGGAGGAAGAAGCTGGCAGAAAGATAAGATATGAAGCATTTACCCGATTAGCAGAAAAATTAGAGCAAGAAAAAAACAGTTCTGGTATAGTGAAAATTGCAGTGGCGCATCATCAAAACGATCAGGCAGAAACTATGCTACATCATTTGTGCAGAGGAACCGATATGGCTGGACTTGCAGGAATTCCTCCTGTGCGTGGGAGAATTATTCGCCCTCTTCTATGTGTTACAAGGGGAGAAATTGAAGCATATTTAAATGAAAACAAGCAATCGTATCAAACCGATGCCACTAATTTATCCGAAGAATATACAAGAAATCGAATTCGGAGACAGGTTGTGCCATATTTAGAAGAATGTATTAATCCAAATGCTGTGGAACATATGGCAATGGCAGCAGAAAGTTTAAGGGAAGTAACTGATTTTATAGAAGAGACAAGTAAAGTGGTTTATAAAGAAACAGTAAGACTTAATGAAGAAGGTATAGAATTATTTTTACCAGTATTTGAAAAACAGCATTCGGTAGTGAAACGCTGGATTGTAAAAAAAATACTGACAGAACTTTCTGGTACGCATAAAAACATAGAAAAGACGCATATAATGAGTACAGTTGCACTTATTGACAGGCAGGTGGGAAAACGAATTTATCTTCCTTACGGTATAACGGTTTGGAGAGAACATGAAAAATTATGTTTTCAGAAAAAGCGGAAAATAAATGAGAAAATACATCAGGAAGAACAGGAATATACAATTCCAAAAGAGGGAAAAATTGTGATTCCAAAAGCAAATAGTTGCATACAAACACGCATGATTTCTGTAGAATATAGTGGGGAGTTTCTTTCTGAAATCCCAAAAAACAACTGTACGAAATGGTTTGATTATGATAAAATAGAAAATGCGGTCATTTTTCGGAAAATAGGAAAACAGGACTATTTGCAATTGGATGAATCCGGGCATCATAAACTGGTAAAACGTGTATGTGTGGATGCTAAAATTTCAGCCAGAGAGAGAGAACGCATGTGGATTGTAGCAGATGGAAACCATGCAATGTGGATTCTGGATGTGCGCATGAGTGCCTATTATAAAGTGACAAAAGAGACCAAACGGATTTTAGAGATAAAATACGTGTGTCTGGACGAAAGAGGGGAATGCTATGAAAATAACAGAAATGATTTCTGAGGAAAAACTGAAACAGCGTATAAAAGAACTTGCTGACCAGATAAACAAAGAGTATGGTGATAAGCCACTTCGACTTGTTGGTGTATTAAAGGGAAGTGTGTTTTTTATGTGTGAACTTTCCAAATATCTGACAATGCCTGTAACGATGGATTTTATGAAAGTGTCCAGTTATGGAGACAGTATGGAAAGTTCTGGAACACTTACCATTGATTTGGATATGTCGGAGAGTATTACCGGAGAGCATGTACTGTTAGTGGAAGATATTGTGGATACAGGAAGAACATTAAAAAAGTTAAGAGAAATGCTAATTCAGCGTAATCCGGCAAGTTTTGCTATTTGTGCGTTGTTAAATAAGCCATCCAGAAGAGTAAGTCAGGTGGATATAGAGTATACCGGATTTGTCATAGAAGACAAATTTGTAGTTGGTTTTGGATTGGATTACGCACAAAAATATAGAAATCTACCATATATTGGGATGATCATAGAAACAGAGTAAAAGGAGGTAAAGAGAGAGTGAAGAGACAAATGAAAGTTGGCTTTTTCTATGTGATTGCCGTTATGCTCATTTTTGTGGCATTGTATTTTTCAGAAGATTTGAAAAATATGCAGGGAAAAAGCTATGGAACCAGTGATTTGATTGCAGATGTGAAAGAAGGAATCGTAGAATCTGTTTATATTGAGCAGAATAACGAGGTGCCAACCGGACAAGTGACAGTCTATTTTAAAGATCGTGATAACCAGTCTTATGCGGTGTCAAATGTTAATGAAGTGCAGACAGCATTGGATGAGGTTTCCACTGGATTGTATACGGTTTCGGATGTGAGTGGCGAGAGTATGTGGTCTACATTACTTCCGTACATTTTTGCTATTATTTTATTTCTCATTGTCATGGTGTTTTTATCCAGTCAATTGGGAGGTGGAGGCGGCGGCAACAATAAAGTGATGAACTTTGGAAAGAGTCGCGCCAAGATGTCTACCGATGAAGATGCGAAAGTGAAATTCCCAGATGTAGCAGGTCTTGAAGAAGAAAAAGAAGAATTAGAAGAAATTGTGGATTTCTTAAAAGCTCCGAAGAAATATACAGAGGTTGGAGCAAGAATACCAAAGGGAGTTCTTTTGGTAGGACCTCCGGGAACTGGTAAGACATTGCTTGCAAAAGCAGTGGCAGGAGAAGCAGGAGTACCATTCTTTAGTATTTCTGGTTCAGATTTTGTGGAAATGTTTGTAGGTGTGGGAGCATCTCGTGTAAGAGATTTGTTTGAAGATGCGAAGAAAAATGCACCTTGTATTGTGTTTATTGATGAGATTGATGCGGTAGCAAGACGTCGTGGTACTGGTCTTGGAGGCGGACACGATGAGCGTGAGCAGACATTAAACCAGATGTTAGTAGAGATGGATGGATTTGGTGTCAATGAAGGAATTATTGTTATGGCTGCCACAAACCGTGTAGACATTTTGGACCCTGCTATTCTTCGTCCGGGAAGATTTGACCGTAAAGTAACAGTAGGTCGTCCAGATGTAAAAGGAAGAGAGGAAATCCTAAAAGTACATGCAAAGAACAAGCCTCTTGGAGAAGATGTAGACTTAAAGAATTTAGCGCAGACTACGGCTGGATATACAGGAGCGGATTTGGAGAACTTATTAAATGAGTCTGCTATTCGTGCCGCAAGAGAAGAACGTGCTTACATTATTCAGGAAGATATTAATAAATCCTTCATTAAAGTAGGAATTGGTACAGAGAAGAAGAGCCGTATTATTTCGGAAAAAGAAAAACGCATTACCGCTTACCATGAAGCAGGACACGCAATTTTGTTCCATGTACTCCCGGATGTGGGACCTGTATATATGGTATCCATTATTCCTACTGGTAATGGTGCAGCAGGCTACACAATGCCATTGCCTGAGAGAGATGACATGTTCAATACAAAGGGAAAAATGCTACAGGATATTGTAGTGTGTCTTGGTGGTCGTATTGCTGAGGAAATTATTTTGGATGATATCACAACTGGTGCATCTCAGGATATCAAACAAGCAACCGCACAGGCTAGAGCCATGGTTACAAAGTTTGGTTTCTCAGACAAGATAGGTCTTATCAACTATGAGACAGATGATGATGAAGTATTCTTGGGACGTGATTTAGGTCATGCAAAGAGTTTCAGTGAAGAGACTGCACTTGCTATTGATCAGGAAGTAAAACGCATTATGGATGAGTGTTATGCAAAAGCCAGAGAGATTTTGGAAGAGCATAAAGAGGTACTTCATAACTGCGCAAGCTTACTGATGGAAAAAGAGCGTATTACCAGAGAAGAATTTGAAAGTTTATTCCAGCCAACCGTTGTTGAAGGGGAATAGTTAAAAAAGTTCCATTACTATAGAAGGTTGGATAACGAGTAAGCGTCACATAGGTCTATTTTCTTAGTGACAAAATTTGGAAGAAGTGTTACAATAAAAATGCAGATAAGGAAATTTCTGTGTGACTTGTAACCTAACATAAGAGAACATAATATTAATTAAAACACCGAAGGAATTTCGTGTTGAAAGGCAAAGTAAGCGAAAGCTTATGACGCAAAACTATAGGGTCTACTTTGACTTGTCTAAAAGGCAGGTTGACACGACAGCCAGTTGCAATTGATAGGTATGAGAGTAATTTACAAAAGCTCATTGTGCATTGATTGGATTGGCATGATGGGCTTTTTGTATATTATTTTGCGCAAGCAGTGAGGAAAATCTAGTGCTTGCATAATTTGAGAGGACGTACAAAAGAGAACATTGTGCATGTGCAAAAACTCCTATCTTTGAAGAGTCTTGGAAATGGGAGATTTCAAGAACTTTCAGCATGAACAAATAGACAGCAAAAGAGAAAAAAATGCAGGAAATTGGTTCAAAGAAGAAAAAAGGAATAGGGGGAGCTATTATGAGAAAAATTAAAGTGTTAATTACCGCATTTGTATTAATGTTAATATTGAGTATGGATTTAGGTGCTTTGTTTACAAATGGAACTGTAAGCACTACGCAAGTGGAAAATCAGGGAGAGGATGAGAACGATGCTTTCTTCAAATTTTCTAATTTGCAGTACAATGTAGGCTGCATCACTTCTGCTATAAAAGGAGCAGTTACTTCAAAAATTGCCGGAGTTACTAATTCTGCAGCAGACAAATATGCCAATGCAGTGGCGGATGCAACTACAAAACATGTAGAAAATGCCATTACTAAAAAAGAGGCAGATGGAAAAAAATAATAAAAAAGGAGAGATGTGTTGGGAAAAGCGTTGTTCTTTTTTTGTGAAGTTTTGAATGGAATTGTTCAACAAAACCAAAAAAGGACAAAAAAAGGAGAGAAGTTTGTGCAGACTTTTATATGGTAACATGCTATACTAATAAGCGTAAACCCCAATACATTATATAGTTTTTGCTACACCCCATTAGTAACAAAAATACCTTCTCCTGAAGAAGCAACGTCTTGTACGTTGCTTCTTCTTTTTTTCTTGTAACTTATTCCCAATTAGGATAAAATGATATTATGGGAAAAAAGTCATAAATTAGATAGTTGCGTTGGGGCAGAATACCTTTGGACCCAAACAACATAAAATAGGAGAGAACCTTTGGGAGGTTGAGAGTATATGGGGCTAAATTTGAATTTGAGCTTTAATCAGTTGACAAAAGAAGAGAAAGTGCGATTTTATATCAATCATGTAAATCAGGTGCTAAATCAGGATGCCTTGTTTAGTGATGGAACAAAAGAATATCGGATACCACCGGAGCCTATGCCGTTTGAAACGGTTCGATTGCGTTTTCGTACTGCAAGGGATAACGTAGATGAAGTATTTGTAGTTACCAACGATCAAAAATTAGAGATGACGAAAGTATATGATGATCGTTTATTTGACTATTATGAAGTAGAGATTGCACTTACCGATCAGAGAATGGAATATTATTTTGAGATTCGTGCTGGGCGTGCGGTGTGTTATTACAATGCAAAAGGCGTATTTCGTGAAGTGCAGCCGTATTATAATTTCTTTATTAAACCGGGATTTACGACTCCTGATTGGGCAAAAGGTGCCGTTATTTATCAAATATATGTGGATCGTTTCTGTAAAGGCGATGAGAACAATACAGTGGAGACAAATGAGTATTTTTACATTGGTGAGGGGACCGTCAAAGTGGATGACTGGAATAAGTATCCTGCTGTTATGGGGGTTCGCGAATTCTATGGCGGAGATTTGCAAGGTGTAATGGATAAACTGGATTATTTGCAGGATTTGGGAGTGGAGGTAATCTACTTTAATCCATTATTTGTGTCACCATCTAATCATAAGTACGATATTCAAGATTATGATTATATTGATCCCCATTTAGGTAAGATCGTCAAAGATGAGGGAGAAGTGTTGCCTCCTGGAGTGACAGAAAACTGTAAGGCAACAAAATACATTAGTAGAGTAACAAACAAAGAAAACTTAGAGGCGAGTAATGCCTTTTTTGCAGAACTTGTGGAGGAGATTCACAAACGTGGCATGAAAGTAATCTTGGATGGTGTATTTAATCATTGTGGTTCTTTTAATAAATGGCTGGATAGAGAACGAATTTATGAGGGGCAAGAGGGATATGAGAAGGGCGCTTATATTGAGCCGGATAGTCCATATCACACCTTCTTTAAATTCCATGAGCAAAATATTTGGCCTTACAATTATTCTTATGATGGATGGTGGGGACATGATACCCTTCCAAAATTGAATTATGAAGATTCACCAAAACTTTTTGAATATATTATGCGAATTGCAAGAAAATGGGTGTCACCTCCTTATAATGTGGACGGTTGGCGTCTTGATGTTGCAGCAGATTTGGGACATTCGCCGGAATATAACCACTATTTTTGGAAGAATTTTAGAAAAAATGTAAAAGAAGCAAATCCAAATGCTATCATTTTGGCAGAGCATTATGGAGAACCTACAGCATGGCTTCAAGGAGATGAGTGGGATACCGTTATGAACTATGATGCCTTTATGGAACCGCTTACGTGGTTTTTAACAGGTATGGAAAAACATAGTGATGAGCAAAGACAAGACTTATTAGGAAATACAGATGCTTTCTTTGGTTCTATGAGTCATCATATGACTCGATTTAATACCCAGTCATTGCAGGTTGCCATGAATGAATTGTCTAACCATGATCATTCTCGTTTCCTAACAAGAACGAACCATTATGTGGGAAGAACGGCCTCTCTTGGACCAGAGGCAGCTAATCAGCACTTAAATTATGGTGTTATGTATGAGGCAGTGCTGATACAGATGACTTGGCCGGGAGCGCCTACTATTTATTATGGTGATGAAGCGGGGGTTTGCGGATGGACAGATCCGGATAATCGTCGTACCTATCCTTGGGGGCATGAGAATCAATTATTGATTGCCTTGCACAAGGAATTAATACAAATCCATAAAGAGTATCAGGCATTAAAGACAGGTTCTATTAAATTTTTATATGGTTCCTATAATGTGATTGCTTTTGGGCGTTTTGATGCCAATGACAAAATTGTTTCTGCAGTTAATAACAATGAAGGAGAAGTCACTTTCCGAATTCCGGTATGGCAGATTGGAATTTGTGATGGAACCGATATGGTGCGTTTAATACTTACAACTTGTGAAGGATACACACAGGATGCAGCAACTTATCGTATAGAAGAAGGTCATTTGATTCTCACTTTGCCACCGTTTAGTGGAGCAATTTTAAAAGATGTGAAATAAAAAACTTGCATTTTAAATACAAGTATGATAAAATTGTGAATTGTACTGGTTACAAAAAAATATTCCTTGCTCTTTCAGAATGAAGGGGCCAGAGACCAAAAGGAGGTGCAAGCAACTATGAACAAGTATGAATTAGCTGTAGTTGTTAATGCAAAAATCGAAGACGATGATAGAGTAGCTACTGTTGAGAAAGTAAAAGAGTACGTTACTAAGTTCGGTGGTACAATCACTAATGTTGATGAGTGGGGTAAGAAGAGATTAGCTTACGACATTCAGAAAATGAGAGAAGGATTTTACTACTTCATCCAATTTGATGCTGATGAAACAGTTCCAGCGAATGTTGAAAAGAATATTCGTATCATGGAGAATGTCATCAGATTTTTATGCATTAGACAGGACGCATAATAAGGAGGCATCCTAGGATGAACAAAGTAATTTTAATGGGTCGTTTAACAAGAGATCCAGAGATTAGATATTCCCAGGGCGAGAATGCAACAGCTGTTGCAAGATTTACATTAGCTGTTGATAGAAGATTTAAACGTCAGGGTGATGATCAGACAGCAGATTTTATTAACTGTGTTGCTTTTGGTAAGACAGCAGAATTTGCTGAAAGATATCTACATCAGGGAACAAAGGTTGTTGGTTGTGGACGTATTCAGACCGGCAGCTATACAAATAAAGATGGTCAGAGAGTGTACACCACAGATGTTGTATTGGAAGAGGTAGAGTTTGCAGAAAGCAAGAATGCAGCTTCTCAAAATGCTGGTGGTTTTACAGAGACAAGCAGACCGGAACCTAGTCAAGCAGTAGATGGTTTCATGAACATTCCAGATGGAATTGATGAAGAGTTACCGTTTAACTAGGAGTATTTTATAAGGAGGTTCACGATTATGCCATATAATAAGAGCGATAGAGCAGATTCTCCAATGAAGAGAAGAGGCGGACGTAGAAGAAAGAAAGTTTGCGTATTCTGCTCAGATAAAGAGAACAAAGGCATCGACTATAAGGATGTCAATAAGTTAAAGAGATATGTATCAGAGAGAGGTAAGATTCTTCCTAGAAGAATTACTGGTAACTGTGCAAAGCATCAGAGAGCGCTTACAGTTGCAATCAAGAGAGCTCGTCATATCGCTTTAATGCCATACACATTAGATTAATTTAAAATGTAATCACATAAGAGAAGTCTTTAAATGCTGGAAATACCAGTGTTTAAAGGCTTTTTTTGGTGCAAAAGTCCGACAAGTACAATCATGCTTGCATGAAATTGTATTTGTCAGACGTAAGAACATGGAGCACAAAGTGCGGAATGTTCGCAAGCGAATCGAGTAGGAGTCAGCCTACTCGATTCTTGCCCGACAAACTTTCTGTGTTGAAGTATATTGGGGGTAGGTGTATAATAATTACAAACTAGACATATTTGAATTTTAATCATTGGATAAGGAGGGGTTTTGTGAAAATATTAAAAAAATTGAAGTCAACCGTATGTATTAGTGCTGTGATTACATTGGTACTTGGAATTGTATTTTTACTTCGTCCCATTGGTGCGCTAAGTACCATTGCAAGAATTGTGGGAACGATTGTGATTATTAGTGGATTGTTGGATATGTTTCATTCTGTTACAGAAAAACAGAATCGGGAATTTAATATTGGGAGTATGGTAGTTGGTGTGGTGAAATGTGTATTTGGTGTGTTTATCATTGTAGATGCAGCCCAGATTTTATCACTGTTTTCTATTATCTTTAGTATTTTGATTATTATATTTGGAGTGAACGGAGTGACTCATGCACTTCAATTAAAATATGGAAATATTCCGGGATGGCAGGGGAATTTAGTTGTATTTTTAGTTGTTTTGGCAGCTGGTATTGTATTGCTATTTGATCCATTTGGAACCATATCTATTACTGCCAGAGTTATGGGAGCTGTTTTAATTGTAAATGCAGTGAATGAAATGGTGACCTTGTACCGTTTGCGAAAAATGCAGGAGCAATTTGTACGCGCCATGCAGGGAACAAGAGAAGAAAATATTATAGACGTTGATGTAAAATAAAATGGATAGCATAGAAGAGAACGAGCCTCATTACGGAAAATAATTTGGCTCGTTCTTTTTATGGAATCTGTCGGATTTATGAAACAATTCTAAAAAAAGTATAAAGTCTATTGACGGTTGGGGAAAAAGTCTTTATAAAAGGTATATAGCATGGAACGATTCAAAGTATTTGTAATGAAAAAATAGTTGTTTTCTTAACAGAAAATTATTTTTTTTGGCAAATCAGTTTTTTGAATAGAGTCGCAGCCACTATAATTTCACAGAAGGGAAGTGAGTGGAATGTTTGGAACGATTGTGCTTGCAAAAGACAGCATGACGGAGGAGCAACTACAGAGGTATCAGAGTGTATATTGTGGTTTGTGTAAGGTATTGAGAGATAAATATGGACAATTTCATCGCTTTACATTGAATTTTGATATGACTTTTGTAGTTCTTTTACTGGCATCGCTCTATGAACCAGAAGAGAATGTAAGAAAAAATCGGTGTGTATTTCGGGCAGCAAAAACAGGGTGTGCGGTAGATACGGAATATACAGAATATGCAGCAGATATGACGATTTTGCTTGCCTATTACAAGTGTATGGACGATTGGGAGGATGAGAAAAAGCGCAGTCGCTATTGTCTTGCAAAGCGTTTAGAGAAGGATATAAAAGAGATAGAGCGTAAGTATGAAAGACAGTGCCACATGGTAAAGACAAGTATAGAGAAACTGCATGTGGTGGAGAAAGACAAGACGGTAGGGGCGGATAGTGCCATTCATTTTTCAGGTGAGATGTTCTCAGAGATTTTTGTGTACAAAGAAGATTTTTGGGCAGAGACTTTACGGAACTTTGGTTATGATTTGGGTCGTTTTATTTATTTGATGGATGCGGCACTGGATTATGATATGGATCAAAAAAAGGGGTTATATAATCCTCTTCTTCGGATGAAAATACCGAAAGAAGAAGTGGAGGAGCTATTGAAAATTGAGCTTGGAAGGGCTATGATTTGTTTTGAAAAGATGCCGTTGGTTCAGGATGAGGAAATTCTTAAAAACATTTTGTACCGCGGAGTATGGTGCAAGTGGAAGAAAAGAATGACAAAAGTGGAGGAATAGCAATGGAAAGAGATCCGCATATTGTACTTGGAGTTAGCCCGGGAGCTACCAAAGAGGAAATCAAACGAGCCTATCGTAAAAAGGCAAAAGAATACCACCCGGATTTGCATCCCGATGATCCGGTTGCAGCAGAAAAGATGAATGAAGTGAATCAGGCATATGACCGACTGACGAATCCGGAAAAGTATGCCAGAGAACAGCGGCAAAGTGCGGGCTATGGCAATGCACAGAGTGGTTATGGCGGCACAAGCGGTCAGAGCCAATATGGAGGTTATGGTCAGGGAGGTTTTGGACAAGGCGGTGGACAACAAACTTATTGGGGATTTGGGTTTGAGGACTTGTTTGGAGGCGGATTTGGACAGCAGCCGCAAAAACCCCAGCCCCAGCCTTCCGATTCGAGAGAGTTTCAAAGAGCAGTGGAGCTTATCAATCAAAATCAGTATCAGGATGCAGTTAATATGTTAATGTATGTAGTCAGCAGTGAACGGAATGCACGTTGGTATTACTTGAGTGCATTGGCAAATTATGGAGAGGGAAACAGTGTTGTGGCACTTCAGCAAATCCAGACAGCAGTAAGAATGGAACCGGGAAATGCAGTGTATACACAGGCTATGCAAAGTATGCGGAGTGTGGGATATGAGTACAGTGAGAGAAGAGGTCAATATGACCAGTATGCCGGATGTTGTCAGAATTTGTGCATGATGCAGATGTGTTGTATGTGTTGTTTATAAAGGGATATTTGTTTTGAGTTCGTTGTCATTTCCTTTCTGAGAGAGAGAGGGTAACTTGATTTGGGACAGATAAGAAGAAGTAGATAAAGTTGAATGGAGGACCTGTTATGAGTAAAGTAATTGGCATTGATTTGGGAACAACCAATAGCTGCGTATCTGTTGTGGAGAACGGAGAGCCTGTTATTATTCCCAGTAGTGCGAGTGGAATGACTACGCCTAGTGTAGTTGCATTTACAAAAGACGGAGAACGATTTGTAGGAGAGAAGGCGAAACGTCAGGCAGTAACCAATCCGGATCGTACCATCAGTTCTGTAAAACGTCATATGGGTACTGACTGGAAAATTGGGATCGATGGAAAGGATTACATTCCACAAACCATCAGTGCTATGATTTTAATGCAGTTAAAAGAAGATGCAGAAAAATTTTTAGGAGAGCCAGTTAATGAGGCGGTTATTACGGTTCCTGCTTATTTTAATGATGTGCAGAGACAGGCAACAAAGGATGCAGGAAGTATTGCAGGATTGGAAGTAAAGCGTATTATAAATGAGCCAACCAGTGCGGCTGTGTCTTATGGCTTGGATCATGGGGAACCACAAAAAGTATTGGTATATGATTTGGGCGGAGGAACCTTTGATGTATCCATTATTGAAATTGGAGAAGGTGTCATTGAGGTACTTGCTACGGCTGGAGATAATCACTTGGGTGGAGATGATTTTGACCAAAAGCTTATGGATTATATTGGTAATGAAATCAAACGTGTGCATGGCGTCAATATTAATAAGGACGTAATGATGAAAAAACGTGTGTTAGAAGCAGCAGAGCAGGCAAAAAAGACCTTGTCAGTTTCTGAGACAGCAAACATTTCCTTGCCTTATTTGACACAGACGAAGAGTGGGCCTATCAATGTAGAAATGACTTTGACAAGAGCGCAGTTTGATAGTTTGACAAAGGATATTGTAGAACGAACGGTACTTCCTGTACAGACAGCGTTAAATGATGCAGGTATTTCTCCAAGAGAGTTAGATCGTGTACTTTTAGTGGGAGGTTCTACCAGAATTCCGGCAGTACAGGCAAAAGTTCGTGAGCTTACAGGAAAAGAACCATCAAGAAACATAAATCCCGATGAATGTGTGGCAAAAGGAGCGGCTATTTTAGGAGAGACGCTTCAAGGAAAAATGTTGCCATCAGCAATGGGCGGCAGTTTGCTATTGTTGGATGTAACTCCACTTAGTTTGTCAATTGAGACAATTGGTGGTGTAGCTACCCATTTGGTAGAAAAGAATACTACATTGCCTACAAAGTTTTCAAAAGTTTTTTCTACTGCTGCACCATATCAGCGAACAGTGGATATTCATGTATTGCAGGGAGAACGGCCAATGGCAAAAGATAATAAGACCATTGGTAAATTCCGCCTAAAAGGAATTAAGCGTGCGCCAGCAGGTGTGCCACAGATAGAAGTTACTTTTGATATAGATACCAATGGAATTTTGAAAGTTTCTGCTAAAGATTTGGATACGGGAAAGGAACAGTCTATAGTGATTACAGCCAATGACCGTATGTCTGATGCGGAGATTGAGCAGGCAAAGAGAGATGCACAGGAATATGCGGGTGTGGATGAATTAAGACGGAAAGCACTGGATTTGATACAGGAATCACAAACCTTGCTTTCTAAAACAGGACAGGCAATGAAGACTGCTGGAAAGCAGTTGGAGAAAGCACGGAAAAAGGAAATTAAATCGGATCGTGCTAATTTAGAAAAATATTTAGGAAAATGCAAAATGAACAAACTACAGGAGAGTGATGTGGAAAATATTCGCATTGCCAAAGAAAAGTTAGAAGTGTCGTCTCAGAGTCTTGCAGCATGGATGTAAAGATTGCTTTAGAAAAGATTGAATGATAGGGCAGCCGTGTGGTACAGTAAATGTATCCATGGCTGTTTTTTATCTTATAGGAAAATGCGTCCTATAAGATAAAAGCCCTCTGGGCAGAATGCGCACGAATTTGTATGGAAGATGTACTGCGTACCAAATTCGGCGCGGCAAAGTGTGCAAGCACATTGGGAAAGTGTGACGTCGCGGAGCGTGCTTGCACGCTTTGTTCAAATTAGATAGAGGAGGAGACAGGTATGAAACTATTTCATATTTCTGATTTGCATATAGGAAAACAATTACATTACTATAATTTAGGAGAGTGTCAGAAGCGTGTGTTGGATAAAATTGTGACAAAGGCACAGGAAATTCGACCGGATGCCATTGTCATTGCTGGAGATATTTATGATAAAGCCGTACCTTCTGGGGAGGCATATCAGTTGTTTGACGGTTTTTTAAATGGACTTGCAAACATAGAACCAAATATTCCGGTGCTTATTATTGCTGGAAATCATGACAATGCAAAGCGACTACAGTATGCTGGAAATTTTTTAGAGAGACACCAGATTTATGTGTCCGTAATGCCACCAACAAAAGAGGAGGAACATTTAAAAAAGATTACTTTGCAGGATGAATATGGAGAGGTACATTTTTATTTGTTGCCATTTACAAAACCAGGGTATGTGCGACACTTATTTGACGAGGGCGTGGTGAAAGATTATTATACAGCAATACAGGCATTGATGGAAAGAGAGCATATTGATGTAAACCAGAGAAATGTGCTAGTGGCACACCAGTTTTTTGTGGCAAATGGACAAGAACCAAGTAAGTCGGATTCTGAACTTACTTATATTTCTGTAGGTGGCTTGGACTGGGTGGATGTAAGTTGTGTGCGTGATTTTGATTACGTGGCATTGGGACATATTCATCGTAGGCAAAAAATGGGAGAGGACTATATTCGTTACTGTGGAACGCCTTATAAATATTCAGTCAGTGAAGAAAAAGATGAGAAGGGAATTTTGGTTGTTACTTTGGGAGAAAAAGGTACTCCGCCCATATTTGAGACCATTCCTCTTACTATCCAGCCTGATGTGCGAAGTATACGGGGAAGCCTTACAGAAGTTTTAGAAGCTGCCACCGAAGAAAATTGTCAGGATTATGTAAGTATTACACTTACAGATGAACAGGTATTTTTGGCAAAGGAAAGTTTGGAAGAAGTCTATCCGCACATTTTAGAAGTGAGAGTAGACAATAAGCGAACCAGAAAGCGTTTAGAAGAACGGGAGGACAGTGGAAAAAAACGATCTCCTATGGAAGCTTTTGCAGATTTTTACCGGGAAATGAATGATATGGAAATGAGCGAAGAGGAAGAAGAAATTCTTCGTGATGTTATAGAAGAAGTAAAAGAATATACAAACAGGTAGTATAACAGAGAGAGGAGTATGTATGAGACCATTAGTATTAAGTATGAGAGCTTTTGGCTCCTATATGGATGAAACCATAGATTTTCGAAAGGTGGACCATGGTCTGTTTTTAATTACTGGAGATACCGGGGCAGGAAAGACCACCATTTTTGATGCCATTACCTTTGCCTTATTTGGGGAGACCAGTGGAGGAAAAAGGGAAGGACGGATGATGCGAAGCCAGTATGCCCCTAAAAATGTAAAAACAGAAGTGACTCTTCGGTTTTTGTATCAAGGGGAAGAATACCAGATTACCAGAAGTCCGGAGCAGCCTAATTATAAGAAAAATAAAGAAACTGGAGAATACGAACTGCGAAAGACAAATATCAGTCCCAATGTGGAACTTATTATGCCGGATCAAACGGTATATCCTGGAAAAATCAAAGAAATCAATCAAAAAATAATAGAATTAATTGGATTGAATGCAGAGCAGTTTACGCAGGTGGCAATGTTAGCACAGGGGGATTTTATGAAACTGTTGCTTGCTACATCCAAAGAGAGAAAAGAGATTTTTGCAAAAATATTTGATACCCGTTTGTATGGTTGGATTGGAGAAGGGATTGCTGCAAGGTTTTCAGAAGCGAAGAATCGTTTAGAGAAAAACAAAGAGGATATTGGTTATGAATTAGATAAAATCCAGTGTGTTTCCGAAAGTGCTTTTGGAGAACAGTGGGGAGAAGAACAGGGAAATCATTTTCGTGAGTCAGACAAGGACGAAGTCCTTTGTATGGTAGAGCAAATATGCAAAGAGGCAAAAGAACGACAAAAAAGCATAAGAGAAAAAAGAGAAGCCTTTGATGTTTCTTATACGAAATTGAAAAAACAGGTGGAGCAGGCAGAGGCTATCAATGCACTATGGGAACGAAAAAAGGCTTGCCAACAAGAATATGAAACATTACAAAACCAGCAATCGGTTATGGAAGAAAAACAGGAGCTTGTAAAATTGGGAGAACGGGCAGCGGTGGTACATCCATTTTACCAAATGTATCAAGAGAAAAGAAAGACAGAAGACACCTTATATGCACAGGAAAAGCAATTGATACAGTGGGTGGAGGAACATGAAAACATTCTTTTGGAAAGACAGGAATATTTTTTGCAAGCAGAAAAAAAGTTTGCAGAGGATGGAGCAGATTTGCAAACAATATACACGAAAATCACCCAACAACTTCCCAAATATGAAGAGAGAGATTCTTTGGAAGAATTGTTAAAAAAGCAGGAAGAAAAATTAAAGCAGCTTCATGAAGACAACAAGGCAAAAGAAGAACAACTCAATCGGTACGAGAAAGAATATGAAATAAAAACGAAGGAGCTTGCGCAACTGCGTGAACAGGCAAAGTCTCCGGAAGCGTTAGAATTACTTTTAGAACAGGCAAGACAAAAGCAGCAGACAATAGAGGATGCTATTTTACTGGAGCAACAGAGTGAAAAGTTAGCACAAGAGGCAAAAAGCCGACAGGAGCAATTGGAAGAGGCAAAGAAAGTAGAAAAGACTTGTATAGAGGCTTATGAGAAAGTGGCTCAGTTGTTTTTTGAGAATCAAGCGGCTATGCTTCGTACTAAGTTGGTGGAAGGGCAGCCTTGTCCTGTTTGCGGTGCTGTGCATGAAAGAAATATTTTGGGGACAGACACAGATGTTTTAAAAGAAATTGTGGATAAAGAAACCTTACAGGAGCAAGAGCGGAGAAAGACGAAGGCATCCAAACAACGGGAACAGGCGAATTTGGCATGGGAACAGGCAAAACAGGTATTACAGGCAAAGGAGGAAGAGATCCTTCGGATTTGCAGACAACTTACTGGAAAAGAATTGTTAGGAAAAGAACGGATGAACGTTTGGGAGCAGGAAAAAAGTTGCCTTTTAAAAAATATGAAAGAGCAGGAGAAAGAGTTAGAGCAGGCAAAGGAACATGTACAGCAAATTGCAAAAACGGAGCGATGGATAGAGGTATATCAAAAAAATGTCAGAAAAGAAGAGACTAGGCATCAGGAAAATGTACAAACATATTTGGATGAAAAATTGAAACAAACGGAGCAAAAAGCCAAAAAAAGTGCTTTGCAGGAATTGCTTTCCTATGACACAAAACAGGAGGCAGAGCAGGCTGCTTTGCAGACAAAGCAGCAGTATGAGCATTTGAAAAAGGATTTTGAAACAAAACAGCAATTGTTTCAGCAGGAAAAGGAAAATCTGGCGAAAGGACGAGGTGAAAAGGAACAGACTCAAGGACAGTTAAAACAGGCAAAAGCGGCAAGTAAGCAGGCAAAGGAGGAGTATAACCAATCCTTAGAGCGACAGGGTTTTGCAGAAGAAAGTAACTTTTTGGCAGCTTATGTAAAGCAGGAAATGTTGGAACAGGCTAGAAAGGAAATTCGTCAATATGAGCAACAAGTGATTCGTTTGAAAGAACAGTGTAATAGTTTGGAAGAGCAGACCAAACATACAGAGCCAATCGATATCGAACAGTTTAAACAGGAAGAAGCCAACATGGAGCAACAGAAAAAACAGTGGGAACAGCAGGAAAATCAAATGTATCATTTGGTAACTACCAATGAAGAGGCGAAAAAGGCAGCAGAACAATTATATAAAAAGCGGGAAGGATTATTAAAGACAGGAACCGTGTTGCAGCGTTTAAATGATACGGCCAATGGAAAAATAGCAGGGAAACATTTGAATTTTCAAACCTATATGCAGAGGGAATTTTTTAGAGAAATCATCCGACGAGCCAATCAGAGATTGTATACGATGTCTGGGGAGCAGTTCAGCTTACAGTGCAGAAGTTTTGAAAACTTAGGAAGGCAGGGAGAAGTGGGACTAGACTTAGATGTGTATAGTTATGTGACCGATCAAACAAGAGATGTAAAAACTCTTTCGGGAGGAGAATCCTTTATGGCTGCGCTTTCCATGGCGTTGGGTATGGCAGATATGATACAGGAAAGTAACGGTTCCGTTCATATTGACACTATGTTTATTGATGAAGGTTTTGGGTCTTTAAGCGAAGAAACCAGAAATCAAGCAATTGCGATTTTAAATGAATTATCCGAAGGAAAACGTTTAGTGGGAATTATTTCTCATGTAAGTGAATTAAAACAACAGGTAGATACAAAACTGGTGATTACGAAAGGAACCAAAGGAAGTAGTCATAAGTGGGAATTAGAAGGTGCAGGTTTGGCTGCTAAATAGCTTTATAAAAGGAGAAGGGCTTTTTGTGAAATTCACAAAAAGCCCAAAAAGTATGAAAAAATGAAAAAAGTATATTGGTAATGAACCATATGCTTATACTATAACAGTAGTTTGTGATAAAAATGTGAAAAAAATAAGTTTTTTATTTGCACGCTAGTGAAGAAAATCAGGTGCTACAAAAATCTTTCCTAAGGAACAGGAAGAATTGTGTATAATTAAAGAAAAATGGACAAAAATATAGAATATGATATTATGGGAAAAGGTCACAAATTGGATGCTTGCAACCAATCTTGTGACTTTTTTGCCCATAGAAAGATATAAATTCTAGTGTACTGGAATTAGAACAAAAGAAAAATAGGAATCGTTATTGTTTTGTTATCCGAAATCTGTTATGATGAAGGCGTGGAAACGATAATAAGTTGTAGCAGTTATGATAACAACGCTGCAATAGGTTTTTTAGAAGAAAAGGAGGTAACTATCATGCAGAACGACGGTGTAAATTTGAGAAAGGTAGCAATGATTGGGTGTGGCTTTGTAGGCTCAGCATCCGCATTTAGCCTTATGAACAGTGGACTGTTTTCCGAGCTGGTACTCATTGACGCGGATCAGGCAAAGGCAGAAGGAGAAGCCATGGACATAAGTCATGGAGTTCCATTTGCAAGACCAATGAAAATTTATGCAGGAAACTATGATGATATCGTAGATGCAGCAATTATTATTGTGACAGCAGGAGCCAACCAAAAGCCAGATGAGACCAGACTAGACTTAGTACACAAGAATGTGGAAATCTTTAAGTCCATTATTCCAGAGATTGCAAAGAGAAACTGCAAAGGAATTTTGCTGATAGTGGCTAATCCAGTTGATATACTTACCTATGTGGCATTGAAGTTATCCGGTTTTGAGGAAAATCGTGTCATTGGTTCTGGAACAGTGCTTGATACGGCAAGGTTAAAAACCCAGCTTAGCCATCATTTGCAGGTGGATAGTAAAAGTGTGCATGCGTTCATTATAGGAGAGCATGGGGATAGTGAGATTGCAGCATGGAGCAGTAGTAATGTGTCTGGGATTGCGCTCAATGAATTTTGCCAAATGCGCGGCCATTATCATCAAGAGGAAGTAACCAAAGAAGTTGCAGAAAAAGTGAAGAACAGTGCTTATGAGATTATCGAAAAGAAACATGCAACTTATTATGGAATAGCCATGGCAGTAAAACGAATCTGCGAAGTAATTATAAGAGATGAAAAATCCATTCTTCCCATTTCATCTATGATGCACGGAGAGTATGGTATTGAAGATGTGGTATTAAGTATGCCGGCAGTTGTAGGAAAGAATGGTTTAGAAACAAAAGTGCCAATTGACCTTGATAAAGAGGAGCAGGAGGCACTGAAAAAATCAGCAGAAACATTGAAAGAAGTTCTGGCTGATTTGGAACTTTAGCAGAGGACAAAAGGGAAGGATTAGCTCAGAATTAGGGAGAGTTATTTGTGATAAAAATTACCAAAATCTTACAAATATTACGAAAGGATAAATTGTATCAAAAGAAAAACATGCACAAATTCTTAATGATAATTTTTGTCAATAAGCCCATTGTATACAATTTGAAAAAATGTTATATTTACCTTAGTCGAAGAGGTTTTGAGTATTAAAAAAATACTTAAGATTCTGACATTATAAGAATTCTGGGCTAATTTATTATAGTCTTTGAGCATAGCCGTCGAGCAAGGGAATCTGACCCTAAGGTGTCATTTGGATGACACAACAAATCAAGGTGCGGCATGCAAGAGAATCGTAACTCAAAAACCCTGTACACATAAAGGAGGAATTTAAACAATGTTAGAGAACAAAGAATGGGAAGGATTTGCAGGTAGAAAATGGAAACAGCAGATCGACGTTAGACAGTTTATCCAGGATAACTACACTCCATACGATGGAGATGAAACTTTCTTAGCTGATGCAACAGAAGCAACTGATAAATTATGGGGTGCTTTACAGAAATTGCAGAAGGAAGAGAGAGCTAAAGGCGGAGTTTTAGATATGGATACTGATATCGTAACTTCCATCACTTCTCACAAGCCTGGTTATATTGATGAGTCATTAAAGGACTTAGAGCAGGTAGTTGGTTTACAGACTGATAAGCCATTAAAGCGTGCATTTATGCCTTTTGGTGGTATTAAAATGGCAGAGCAGTCATGCGAGATGTATGGATATACTCCAAACCCAGAATTACACAAGATTTTCACTGAGTATCATAAGACACACAGTGATGCTGTATTTGATATCTATACACCAGAGATCAGACTTGCTCGTCGTAACAAGATTTTAACAGGTCTTCCTGATACTTACGGACGTGGACGTATCGTAGGTGATTACAGACGTATTGCATTATATGGTATGGACTTCTTGATTGAAGAGAAGCAGAAAGACCTTGCTAACACAGGTTGCGGAGTTATGACAGACGATGTAATTCGCTTAAGAGAAGAAATTGCTGAGCAGATTAAGCAGTTAAAGAAAATGAAGATTATGGCTGAAAGCTATGGTTTTGATATTTCTAAGCCAGCTAAGAACGCAAAAGAAGCATTCCAGTGGTTATACTTTGGTTATCTTGCAGCTATCAAGACTCAGAATGGTGCAGCTATGTCAGTTGGTCGTGTATCTACATTCTTAGATATCTATGTAGAGAGAGACTTAAAGAATGGCGTTATCACAGAGGCTGAGGCTCAGGAATTAGTTGACCACTTTGTAATGAAGTTAAGAATGGTTAAATTCGCAAGAATTGAGTCATACAACCAGTTATTCTCAGGAGATCCAGTTTGGGCTACACTTGATGTTGCAGGTATCGGTTCTGATGGACGCTCTATGGTTACTAAGAACGACTTCCGTTTCTTACACACATTAGAGAACATGGGACCAGCTCCAGAGCCAAACTTAACAGTATTCTATTCTTCAAAATTGCCAGAGGCATTTAAGAAATATGCTGCTAAGATTTCTATTACAACATCTTCTATTCAGTATGAGAACGATGATGCAATGAAACCAGTTTGGGGAGATGACTACGCAATTTGTTGTTGTGTATCTGCAACTCAGACAGGTAAGGAAATGCAGTTCTTCGGAGCTAGAGCAAACCTTGCTAAGTGTTTATTATACGCTATCAACGGTGGTGTAGATGAGAAGTCTGGTGATCAGGTAGGACCAAACTACGCACCAATCACTTCAGAATACTTAGATTATGATGAAGTTATGAAGAAATATGATGTTATGTTAGAGTGGTTAGTAGGATTGTATGTAAATACATTGAACGCTATTCAGTATATGCATGATAAATATTACTACGAGTCAGCAGAGTTAGCTTTAATGGATACTAACTTAAAGCGTACATTTGCAACAGGTATTGCAGGTTTCTCACATGTAATCGACTCATTATCAGCTATTAAGTATGCTAAGGTTAAGGTAATCCGTGACGAGAACGGAATTGCTAAGGACTTTGAGATTGAAGGCGACTTCCCTAAATATGGTAACGATGATGACAGAGCTGACGAAATCGGTGTATGGTTATTAAGAGAATTCATGGATAAGTTAGAGAAGCATCACACATATAGAGATTCAGAGCCTACTACATCTATCCTTACAATTACATCTAACGTTGTATATGGTAAGGCAACAGGTACATTACCAGATGGACGTAAAGCAGGAGAGCCTTTATCACCAGGAGCTAACCCATCTTACGGTGCAGAGCAGAATGGTTTAGTAGCATCACTTAACTCATTGACAAAACTTCCTTATGAGTGGGCATTGGATGGTATTTCTAATACTCAGACAATCAACCCAAGTGCATTAGGAAACAACGATGCAGATCGTATCAACAACTTAGTAAACGTTATGGATGGATACTTCGATCAGGGTGCTCATCACTTAAACGTAAACGTATTCGGAAAAGAGAAGTTGATGGATGCTATGGAACATCCAGAGAAAGAAGAGTATGCTAACTTTACAATTCGTGTATCTGGATACGCTGTTAAGTTTATCGACTTAACAAAAGAGCAGCAGATGGACGTTATTGCAAGAACATGCCACGAGGCTATGTAATTGGATTGCGTTAGCTTGCAAACAAAGAAATAAAAGTTTTGTGTTCTTTTGCATAAAGAGAATATAGGACGGTTATAATAAGCAAGAAAAGGTGTTGCCATTTTGGTAACACCTTTTCTGTTGCAAAAGCCCGGCAAGCACAATCATGCTTGCATGAAATTGTATTTGCCAAGCGTAAGAACATGAAGCACATAGTGCGGAATGTTCGCAAGTGAATCGAGTAGGAGTCAGCCTACTCCATACATTTTTTTAGAATGGAGAATGTTTATGGGAGAAATCTTAGGTAAAATTCACTCTGTAGAGAGCTTTGGCTCTGCAGACGGACCAGGTGTACGTTATATTGTATTTTTGCAGGGATGTCAAATGCGTTGTAAATACTGTCATAATCCAGATACTTGGGCATCCAATAAAGGTGTTACGACACAAACAGCAGATGAAATTTTGACAAAAGCACTTCGTTATAAGAGTTACTGGGGCAAGAATGGTGGAATCACAATTAGTGGTGGCGAAGCATTGCTTCAGATGGATTTTTTGATTGATTTGTGTAAAAAGGCAAAGGAAAAAGGGGTTCATGTTACGATAGATACTTCTGGAAATCCTTTTACCAAAGAAGAGCCATTTTTTAGTAAATTCAAAGAATTACTTCCGTATGTAGATTTGTTTATGTTAGATATTAAACATATTGACAATAAAATGCACGAAGAATTAACAGGACAGACCAATGAAAATATTTTAGAAATGGCAAAATATTTGTCTGACAATCAGAAAGCAATGTGGATTCGTCATGTGCTTGTTCCTGGAGTAACAGACAGCGAAGAATATTTGACGAAGTTGCACGATTTTATTGAGACATTAGACACGGTAGAGCGTGTGGAAGTATTACCATATCATACACTTGGAGTATTCAAATGGCAGGAACTAGGTATTCCTTATGGATTAGAAGGTGTAAAAACTCCAACAAAGGAGCAGCTTGAAAAGGCCAATGAAATATTGGAAACTGCGAAATATTTAGAGGCATAAAAAATAATAAAAAAACTATTGACTCCTACGTTACGTCATGCCTTATGATAAAGTTACACGAGGAGGGAAAATCATGAGAACAGTAAAAGAAGTAAGCAAGTTGACTGGAGTGAGTATACGCACTCTGCATTATTATGACTCTATTGGTCTTTTGCATCCTGCAACGACCACAGAATCAGGATATAGGTTGTATGACGATACAGCTTTAGAGCGATTGCAGCAGATTTTGTTGTTTCGTGAGTTACAGTTTCCCTTAAAAGAAATCAAAGAGATTTTAGACAGCCCCTATTTTGACCGCCAGAAATGTTTGGAACAGCAAATTACGTTGTTGCAGTTAAAAAAGGAGCATTTAGAAAATCTCATAGAGCTTGCTCGTGAAATAAATATGGTAGGAGTGAAGAAATTGGATTTTTCAGCATTTGATACAAAAAAAATGGATGAATATGAAAAGCAGGCAAAAGAAGCCTGGGGACAAACGAGAGAATATAAGGAATTTGAAGAAAAAAGCAAAACACGTACAAACGTAGAAAGAAATAAAATCCACAAAGAGCTTATGGATATATTCGTGGATTTTGGAAAAATGCTTCACATGGAGCCGTCCCATGATGCAGTGCAAGAGCAAGTAAAAACATTGCAGGAGTATATAACTAAGCATTTTTATACTTGTAATAAAGATATATTCAAAAGTCTTGCAAAGATGTATGCCGCAGGGGGCAGTATGACAGAAAATATTGATAAAGCCTCTGGAAAAGGAACGGCAGAATTTGTGGCAAAGGCAATTACATTATATTGTGATTAACGAGAAACACCTACTGGATGTCCAGTAGGTGCTTTTCGTTTTTATTTTAATTTTCTGATTTCTTTTATGTAGCCTGAAAATTTTTTACATACCGTATAACTTCCGGCTTTTTTTACATCTGATGGCATTTTTGTGGGATCGGTAATAAATTCAATGATACTTCCATCATATTTTTGTTTTTGTCGTTTGGCATCTGTATGTCGGTCGGATTTGATATCACCTATCATACATTTGAGAACGGTTCCGTTGGATAATTTGATATCAAATTTATCTCCCACATTGTTAGAGTAATAAGTACCCATTGCAATTAAGTATCTTCCTTTGGCTGTACGGATACCATATTTTCCTGTTTTGGCTTTTTGTTGTAGCTTGTACTGTTTTGAAGATTTACAGGTGATGGTTTTGTAGCCCATATAGGATTTAAAATTATTGTGTTTTGGAACTTCCATTTTAATATATTTTTGTTTCTTAGCCTTTATTACTTTTGCTTTTCCTGTTGAAATTTGTGGTTTTATGTTAATAGCTACTCCGGACCCGGTGACCATAGGGGTACATATAATTGCTGGTCCGGATAGGGGGACAAAAGTTGAGTTCTCGGTTGTAGTGGATACTGCTATGTTTTTATTGTTAAAACTATAATCAGGTCCTTGGGCAGTGCGTCCTAAAGAACTTGTAACAATAACAGTAGCAAGTATTGCTAAATATTTGTTCATAAAAAAATAATTCCTTTCTAAACATTCGTACTTTAAAGTTTATCCATATTTCATAATATATTAGTTACCAATATTATTTTATGAACGAAATATTCAATTTATTCCAAATATGAGAAATCTGCTTTGTAAATTTGTATATTCTGGCACTTTATGAATGTGCATGGCTGAACTGTTACAATTTGTCAGAGCATTTCGATGCAAGACAAGTAATTCATGAAAGACCTATGTTTGGTCTTGCAACCAGCGCATTGCCGCATAGGCATAAACTGCACTTCCGATTGTAAGAACACTTTCATCAAATTTTACTTTAGGATGGTGTTGAGGATAGGAGTATCCTTGATCTGGATGGCCTGCGGCAAGTGCAAGCATAATAGAAGGAACCTTATGTGTAACATATGCAAAATCTTCTGAGCCTGCTGTTTTTGGTGGTTTTTTTGCACCAGTCATGGTGTTTAGCTGGTTGCTGGTAAAGGCTTTGGAAGGTCCTAGCAATTCTTTCATATAGTTTGTCATAGATGCCGATAAATTCTGGTCATTTACTAAAGTAGGGCAACCACTACCAAAAGTGACAGTAGCGTTGGCTCGAAAAGTGTCAGCAATTCCTTGGGAGATTTCTATCATTCGATGTTTTATGAATTCTCGAATTTCTTCATCATAAGTACGAAGGGTTCCACCAAGTTCGACCGTATCAGGAATGGCATTCTCAGCCTTGCCTCCGTGAATCGTTCCAAAAGTTAGTACCGCTTCGTCTGAAAGTGCCAATTCTCTGGCATGAATTTCTTGAAGAGAAGTAATAATGTGTGCAGCAACATTAATAGGGTCCACTCCGTTGTTGGGCATGGAACCATGACACCCCTTTCCTTGAATATGGATGTTAAAATAATCGGCAGCAGGTGCGCTGACACCGCCTGAAGAAACAATGATAGTTCCTGGTTCCATTGGCATGTTTGCCATAACATGAATCATAAGAGCAGCATCTACGGAGGGATGTTCCAGTAAGCCGGCTTGTATCATATCATTGGCTCCTTGAAAATTTTCTTCAGAGGGCTGAAAATCTAGTTTTATGGTTCCGTTGATTTCAGTTTCATATTTCTTTAAAAGTTTAGCGGCACCTAACAGCATAGTAGTGTGCATATCATGTCCGCAAGCGTGCATATTTCCGTTTTTGGAGGCAAATTCCACATCAGCTTCCTCGGAAATAGGAAGTGCGTCCATATCTCCTCGAATGAGAAAGACTTTGCCTTTCTTTTTGCCGCCCGCCAAAACAGTCAAACCGGACTTTCCACATGATTTTGGCTCATAGCCCATTGCAATTAATTGTTTTTTTACAAAGGTTACTGTGTTGGATAAAACAAAGCCGGTTTCCGGGTGACTGTGTAAATAACGTCTGACATTGATCAACTCTGTTTTATAGGCTTCTGCCTCTTGCAAAAGTTCTGTTCCTGTCATATAGTACCTCCTTATATGGAATTGGTTTAAAAGTTTGCTTATTTAAGTAATAGTATTTACCGGGAAAGGAAACACTATTCCAGTACGTTTTTGGTTAGAGAGGTGATTGGGTGTGAACATTTCCGTTATATATATCATAAATATTATCGGAACAATTGCATTTGCGTTGACAGGGGCAATGATTGCGATTCGTAAGGGCATGGATATTTTTGGTGTAAATATCATAGCAATTACAACAACTGTAGGTGGCGGAGTTATTCGGGATATAATAATTGGACGGTTTCCGCCAGAAATGTTTCAAAATCCTTTGTATGCTGGAATTGCAGTAGTCACAGCGAATATTGTTTTTCTTTTTTTATATGTAAGGAAAAAAAGTATTCCTAAAAACTGGGTGAATATATATGAAAAACTGGTATTTTTATTTGATACGCTTGGATTAGCTTCTTTTACCGTAAACGGTGTCAATGCTGCAATGGATATGACACAAAATGTATTTCTTATTGTATTTCTTGGTGTAATCACAGGTGTAGGTGGTGGTCTTGTTAGAGATATTATGGCAAATCGAAGACCCTATATTTTTGTAAAACACATCTATGCCAGTGCTGCATTAGTAGGAGCGTTGACAACTGCATGGATGTGGAAGCATATAGGGAAAAATATGGCAATGACTATGGGATTTGTACTTGTGGTTTTGATTCGGGTGTGTGCTGCTTATTTTAAATGGAATTTACCCCGTATTTATGAGGAAGATATGGAAGGAAAGTAATCTGTTAATTTAAGTATAAAAAAATTTCAGCAAAAGTTGAAAACAGAGAATAAAAAAAACAGGATTGGAAAAAATAAATGACAGCAAAAGAATAGAAAGAGGAGGACATTTATAATGAAAAAAATGAAGTTATGTATGCTATCATTGTCTGTATTGTTTGCATTTTCACTTGTAGGATGCGGGAGTGTAAACGCAAGTGGTAATCGGGAGGCAGAACTGGAAGAAAAAATCACACAGTTGGAACAACAGATTGCTACTCTGGAAGCAGAAAAAAACGCCAATACATCGGTAGGAGCAACAAATACAGCAGATCCAGCCAATCAAAATGGAGAGACAACAGCTACAGGCTCTAATACGGATGCAGCAAATTCTGGTACAGTTACCACGAATCATACAGGGGAAACTGTTACAGAAACCGTTCCATCCGATACGGTGGCATCTCTGACAGAGGAAGTAGATAAGGTTGTGAAAAAGGTAGAGGATGCTACACCATCCAAAGATCAGGAAACAAAGAAAACTGAATTTTTCAAATTAAAAGAAGAGTTAGATGCAGTGGAAGACCGTATTGATGTTTATGAAGATTATAAGGAAGCGCAATATAAACAGGGAACCATTTCCTATGAAGAGTATAAGAAAGAGGAAAAGGAATTGGAAGCATTGGAAACCAAATTGGATAAATGGGAAGATAAGTTGGAAACCAAATTTGGTTTAGAAGATTAACAATAGGATCGTTGGTATATTTCTATGCCAGAGTAAGGAAAAATGAATGCCGATAGTCGCTACAAATCCAAGGGGTTTAGAGGTGATTATCGGCGTTGTTTATATAGTTCAAATTATAGGCTAACAGGAGAGTAGGAGCGGGCTTGTCCACTTTGTTGGAATGTGATATGATAGTATTAAAAATAAAATATAGGAGGAGAGGGTGTATATTACCCGAAGCGAAATGAAGAAAAATAGAAATTCTTTTTCAGGTTCTATTGGATTTGTGTTGGCAGCAGCAGGAAGTGCAGTGGGATTGGGAAATATTTGGCGTTTTCCATATTTAGCCGCAAAAGATGGCGGTGGACTCTTTTTGCTTATGTATATCATTCTTGCATTTACCTTTGGTTTTGCGTTGCTGACAACAGAAATTGCAATAGGAAGAAAAACAAAACAAAGTCCGTTGACGGCTTATGGAGTATTAGAGAAAAACTGGGGCTTTCTTGGCATAATTGCCTGCTTGGTGCCAGTTATTATAATGCCTTATTACTGTGTAATTGGAGGCTGGGTTCTAAAATACTTTTTGGCATATTTAACGGGGGATGGAAGTCAAGCAGCCACAGAAGGATATTTTACAGAATACATTGCTTTAGAAACAGAACCTATTTTGTTGATGGCAGTCTTTTTATTTCTGGTAGCCTTTATTGTATTTAGAGGAGTAAACAAAGGAATTGAATCTTTTTCCAAAATATTGATGCCTATTTTGTTAGTATTGGTAATTGGTATTTCCATATTTTCATTGACCATTGATTATACAGATGAGGCAGGAGTTACCAGAACAGGTATAGAAGGCTTTTTGATTTATGTAATTCCTGATTTAGAGGGACTCACTGTAAAAGGCTTTTTTACTGTATTGGTAGATGCTATGGGACAGTTATTTTTTAGTCTGAGTGTTGCTATGGGTATTATGATTGCTTATGGTTCTTATGTAAAAGATGAAAATAAGCTGGTAAAATCCATCAATCAGATTGAGATTTTTGATACAATTGTTGCTTTTTTGGCGGGAGTTATGATTATTCCGGCTGTGTATACCTTTATGGGAAGAGAGGGAATGCAGGCATCGGGGCCAAGTTTAATGTTTGAATCTTTACCGAAAGTATTTGCATCTATGGGGAGAATAGGAAACTTTATTGGTTGTCTTTTCTTTGCTATGGTATTATTTGCTGCATTAACCAGTGCGGTTTCCGTAATGGAAGCAGTCGTATCCAGTGTTATGGATAAGTTCCATATGTCCAGAGTAAAGGCTGCAACTTTGGAAACAGCAATTGCTTTAATATTCGGTGTGGTTGTGTGTTTGGGATACAATAAATGGTATTTTGATATTACTTTGCCAAATGGAGTACATGCACAGATATTGGATGTTATGGATTACATTAGCAATAGCTGCTTAATGCCTGTAGTGGCAATTGGAACTTGTATTTTAGTAGGCTGGGTTATTAAACCAAAAACAATTGTGGATGAAATCCAAAAGACGGGATGTCAGTTTAGAAGAAAACAATTGTATATTGTGATGATTCGATATATAGCACCAGTTTTATTGTTGGTATTATTATTGAAATCACTGGGAATTTTGAAAGTGATTTAAGAGAAAATAGTTTTAATGAAATAGAAAATGGAACGATGTATGGAGGCTGTGAAGGTCTCCTATATCGTTCCATTCCTTTATTTATAGGCTTTTTAGGTCCTAATCAATATAATAAATTAAATAGCAGCTAATGCCTGAGAAAGATCAGCAATTAAATCTTCTTTATCTTCAAGGCCGCATGAAATACGAATTAGTCCAGCAGGGATACCAGCAGCTTCTAACTGCTCGTCTGTCATCTGACGATGAGTAGAAGTAGCAGGGTTCAAACAGCAGGTTCTTGCATCCGCAACATGTGTCTCAATAGCAGCAAGTTTTAAATGTTTCATAAATGCTTCTGCAGCCGCGCGGCCACCCTTTAATTCAAAAGAAACGACACCACAGCCACCATTGCCAAAATATTTTTGTGCAAGATCATAATATTTATTGCTTGGAAGTCCAGGGTAATTTACAAAAGTTACTTCAGGACGTCCCTCTAAAAATTCTGCTACTGCCTGTCCATTTTCAATGTGACGAGGCATTCTTACATGAAGAGATTCCAGTCCAAGATTTAAAATGAAAGCGTGTTGTGGAGATTGAATGGAACCTAGATCACGCATAACCTGAGAGGTACATTTTGTAATAAAAGCTCCTTCTTTTCCGAATTTTTCTGCATAAATAATACCATGGTAGGATTCGTCTGGAGTGCAAAGTCCTGGGAACTTTTCCGCATGTGCCATCCAGTCAAATTTACCGGAATCTACAATGACACCACCTACAGCAGCTCCGTGTCCATCCATATATTTTGTGGTGGAATGTGTCACGATATCCGCACCCCATTCAAATGGGCGGCAAGTTACCGAGGTAGGGAATGTATTGTCCACAATCAAAGGTACGCCATGGGCGTGGGCAGCATTTGCAAATTTTTCAATATCAAGGACGGTGAGAGCAGGGTTGGCAATTGTTTCACCAAAAACAGCAGTCGTATTATCCTTGAAAGCTGCATTCAATTCTTCTTCTGTGCAGTCTGGAGATACAAATGTAACTTCAATTCCCATCTTAGCCATAGTAACAGAAATTAAATTGAAAGTTCCACCATAAATGGAAGAAGATGCTACAATGTGGCTACCACATTCACAGATGTTGAACAGTGCATAAAAGTTTGCAGCCTGACCGGAAGAAGTAAGCATAGCAGCAGTACCACCTTCTAATTCTGCAATTTTGGCAGCAACCATATCGTTGGTAGGGTTCTGTAGACGGGTATAAAAATAACCGTCTGCCTCTAGGTCAAACAGCTTTCCCATATCTTCGCTTGTGTCATATTTAAAAGTAGTAGACTGAATAATTGGAATTTGTCTTGGTTCTCCGTTACCGGGACGATATCCGGCCTGTACACATTTGGTATTGATTTTGTAATTGCTCATAGTAACCTCCTATTTCTCGTGCTTTTTGGTCTAAAAGTCAAAATGTGGATGCAAGCACCTGAGTGTGCCTTTTAATCCTTGTATCATATTATAAAAGATTTGTATGAAGAATGCAATGTTGGGCTAATACGCATTGTTTTCTTTCTACCAGTGAACATAAGGATTTTTGGAAATATATAAATAAATTGGAAAGGATTGACGAATCTTTTGGGAAAATGATAGAATAAAAGCTAGTATGAAAGAGGTGTAAAATTTATGGGAAAAGAAAATAAATTATTATTTATATATAATCCGCATTCCGGTAAAGAACAGATTAAACATAAACTGGCGGAAATTTTAGATATTTTTGCTCAAAATGGAATGGAACTAACAGTACATCCAACGCAGCGTGCCAAAGATGCCTACGAGACCATAAAGAAAAAGGGAAGTAAGTATGGAATGATAGTGGCATCTGGTGGAGATGGTACATTGAATGAAGCGTTTAATGGGTTGATGGAGATTGAAGAGGAAAAACGGCCTCAGTTTGGCTATATTCCAGCAGGTTCTACCAATGATTTTGCTACTACACTTCGTATTTCGAAAAATCCGGTAACAGCAGCGAACGGAATTATGAAAGGAAAAGAATTTTGGTGTGACGTAGGAAAGGCTACGTCTGGCTATTTTGCTTATGTGGCAGCTTTTGGTATTTTTACGGAAGTTTCCTATGCAACTCCTCAGGAGACAAAAAACGTATTAGGACACTTGGCATATATCTTGGAAGGTATCAAGAGTCTTACCAGCTTGGAAAGCTACAATATGGACATTACATATGAAGACGATCAGGGAAATGACCATCAAATAAAAGATAAATTTTTATATGGTATGGTTTCAAATACAAGTTTTGTAGGAGGAATGAACTTAATAAAGGAAGGGGAGCTGGATTTACAAGATGGCTTGTTTGAAACATTGCTTATAAAACATCCAGAAAATCCTATTGAATTGCAGCAGACAATTACTGCCTTACTTATGAAAGATTTTTCTTCGGAACGTTTTTATTTCTTCCGAACCAGCCATATTACAGTGACAGGAGAGAAGGAAGTAGCGTGGACTTTGGATGGAGAATACGGTGGAACAGTGGAAACTATGGAAGTAACTAATATTCCAAAGGGAATTAACATGAAATACAAACCAATTCCCAAACGAACCGTTTTTAGGAAAAAGGAAAATGATGAGGCGTAGTGCATGAGACGAAAAGTAACAGATTTGTTTATCGAAGGTTTTTTGAGTGCAAGTGAGGGAAAGCCTCTTTGGATGAAGGTGCTTCCTCTTGTTCTGTGGATACTTTTATATGTAGTTTTGATTGTGGTGTTGGCTTGTTTGGCTTATATTTATAAACAAAACTGGCTCTATGTGTGTGATGCAGGTTTTGTGCTTGTGTTGTTTGGCGTGATTGGTGTTATGGTGGAATATTGGTTACGACATAAAAAGAAGAAATTATAAAAAACAAGAAGAGGTATCATATTAGTTTGCCTCTTCTTGTTTTTTACTCTTTAGAACTTTGTCTTAGAGCCTTTTGCGCAGCGTCGTGTTTTTCGTACTTTGCTAGCGTCCATTTTTTTATTGTGATAGGTGATAATTGTGTTGTCCGGTGGGAAGACACGTCCTACTACTACTGTGTCATCCGGTGCAAGAGAGATTCCCTTTACACCACGACTGCTACGTTTTAATTGGCTGACTTCTTCCAAATCAAAAACGAGAGAGTTTCCATTTCTAGTATGTATAAATACACGGCGATTGCCATCCAATACATCATGTGAACGTAATTGTTGGATAGAAATAACTTGATCCCCGGTTTCTAATTTTGTGGCATTTATGGAAGAACGGATTGTCTCAAATTCACTTCCAGATACTAATTTTACAAAGCCTTTTTCGGTGACAAAGAAAAGCATTGCTTCAAATAATTCTTCAAAGCAGGAGTAATGCACCACTTCTTCTTTGTCTAGTTTGCAAAGGGCGTGAATAAGAGTTCCTTTATCTCTTACTTTGCATCGTGGCAGTGCCATTCCTTTTACTTGATACATATTGCCCTCGCTGGTGAATACACAAAGTTTATCTGTGTTTTTCATAAGGATAATGTGAGGATATTCTTTTAACACATCATCACTGGTACGAGAGTAAGTGGCAGTATCAATGGATTTTGTATATCCAAAACGATCAATAAGCACATACATATCTTCTTCTTTGATTTCTTCTACATAACTTTGTTTTTCGGCAGTTGTCAGCATAGTTCTTCTTGGACGACCAAACTGCTTTCTGAACTCTCGAAGTCTACCCTTGATTACTTTGTGCAATTCCTTTGTGTTTGACAAAATTTTCTCATAGGAGGCGATATGGTTGTTTAGTTGTTCTCCTTCTTCGTGGAGCTTTAAAATTTCAAGTCCAATTAATTTGCTAAGCTGCATACTAAGAATAGCGTCTGCTTGTGCCTCGGTAAAATCAAGAGTTTCTGCAATGCGTGCGGAATCCTTTGATTTAAATTGAATGTCAGTAGTACAACCAGTCATAAGACAGGATTTTGCCTGCTTTACCGAAGAACTACCACGAAGAATTTCGATGATTAAATCAATCAAATCTGTTGCACGGATCAAACCGTTTACAATTTCAAGACGTTTGGTAGCTTTCTCTAATAAATGTCGGTATTCTTTCGTATATAACTCTTCTTGAAAACTTACAAACTCTTCCATCAATGTTTTTAAAGTAAATGTAACAGGTTGCTGGTCTTTGATGGCAAGTAAGTTTACGGAATAAGTATCTTCCAAAGCGGTTTTTTTGTACAGACCATTTAGTAGATTTTCAATATTTCGGTCTTTCTTTACTTCGATTACGATGCGGATTCCTTCTTTTGATGATTCATCTCGTACATCGTATATTTCATCAAATACTTTATCTTTCATAAGAGAAGATAAATTTTCGACTAATTTGGTTTTGTTTCCGGCAACAGTAAAAGGAATCTCAGAAATAATAATATTTTGCCGACCATATTCCCCTTTTTCAATTTCTACCTTGCCTCGAACTTTAATGCGACCTTCTCCGGTTTCGTAAATGCTTGGCAAATCTTCTTGGTTGATGATGGTGCCACCAGTTGGAAAATCTGGACCTGGAATATATTCCATTAGCTTTTCTACAGAAATATTAGGTTTGTCCATATAAGCAATGACACCATCAATTACTTCTGCCGCATTGTGAGGAGGAATGTTTGTTGCCATTCCTACGGCAATTCCGGTTGTTCCATTAATTAATAAATTTGGAATCATGGCAGGAAGAACCGAAGGTTCTTTTTCGCTTTCGTCAAAGTTTGGAACAAACTCCACCAGATTTTTTTCTAAGTTATCTAACATGGTCTTTGCACCATAAGACAACCGTGCTTCAGTATAACGCATGGCAGCAGCTCCATCCCCATCAATAGAGCCAAAATTACCGTGTCCATCTACCAAAGGAATGGATAGGGAATATTCTTCTGTCATATGCACCAAAGCATCATAAATGGAACTATCACCGTGAGGGTGGTATTTACCCATGGTATCTCCCACAATACGCGCGCTTTTTCGATGTGGTTTGTCGGGAGCGAGGGAAAGCTCACTCATAGCATATAGAATACGTCTTTGTACCGGCTTTAAACCGTCTCTTACATCTGGCAAAGCACGGGAAATAATAACGCTCATAGCGTAATCGCGATAGGAAGTTTTCATTTCCTCCGCAAAGTCTATTTGAATAATATTTTCCATAGTATATTCCTTCCTAAATATCTAATTTAGCATATTTGGCTTCTTCTATAATAAAGGAACGTCTTGGAGGAACGTTACTGCTCATTAAAGTAGAAGTAACTTCATCTGCTTCCACGGTATCGCTGATAGATACTTGTGCAAGAATACGTTGCTCAGGATCTAATGTAGTTTCCCAAAGCTGTTCGGCATCCATCTCGCCAAGACCTTTATATCGTTGTACATTTAACAGTTTATTGCCAGGAATTTTCTTAAACTTTTCTAATTCATGATCATTAAAAATATATTTGGACTGTTTCTTTTTCTTACGTGTTTTCTTTTTACCGTCTGTATCTTCTGTAGAGTTTTCGTACTCCACTTTGTAAAGTGGAGGTAGACCACGATAAATTTTGCCGGCTTTAATCAGTTCTGGCATAAAGCGATAAAAGAAAGTAAGCAATAAGGTGCTAATATGTGCCCCGTCCACATCGGCATCGGTTAAAATAATAATTTTGTCGTAACGAAGTTTGGTAATGTCAAATTCGTCTCCAATACCGCAGCCAAAGGAGGCAATCATAGATTTAATCTCATTGTTAAGCAGAATTTTTTCCAGTGTGGCTTTTTCTACGTTTAGTATTTTTCCACGAAGCGGAAGAACTGCCTGCGTTCTTCTGTTTCTGGCAGTTTTTACAGTGCCGCCCGCAGAATCTCCCTCCACAATATAAACTTCGCATTCCTCTGGTTTTTTGGAAGAACAAGAGGCAAGTTTGCTTTTGGTATCTACGTCATGAAGCTGCTTTAATACGGCATTTCTAGCTTTGTCACTGGCTTTTCTAGCATTGTAAGATTTTAGCGAATTATCTAAAATGGTTTGTAAAATTTCAATATTTTTATCAAAATAGCGTTCTACTTCACTGGAGAATACATCATCTACAGCAGTTTTGGCATCGGTATTACCAAGTTTGGTCTTTGTCTGTCCTTCAAACTGCGGATCAGGGTGTTTGATGGAAATAATTGCCACAATTCCGTTTCGGATGTCTTTTCCATCAAAATTGTCATCTTTTTCCTTTAATGTACCAAGTTCTCTTGCATATAAATTTAAAACTCTGGTAAGAGCTGTTTTAAATCCGGTTACTAAAGTTCCACCGTCCACCACGTTAATACGATTACAAAAAGCATTGATTTGTTCAGAATAGTTGGTGGTGTATTGAAATGCCACTTCCACTTCAATGTCTCCACTTTTTCCTTCTATATAAATAGGTTCTTCGTGAAGCACTGTTTCCTCTCTTGTCAGATATTTCACAAAACTTTGGATGCCATATTCTTCTTGATAAGTAACTTCTTCTCCCGTATATTCGTTCTTAAAATTAATTAGAAGATTCTTATTGAGATAGGCAATTTCTTTTAATTTCTTCTTAATAACATCACTTTTAAATTCCACTGTTTCAAAAATATCTGCATCTGGATAAAAAGTGACTTTCGTTCCGGTATCGTTTTTTCGACAAGTGCTGATTACCGGCAGCATTCCTTTTTCTAATTTAACCGTAGGATGTCCCCCATTTTCATACGCATCCTGATAAACTTTCCCATCACGGCGTACTTCTACAACCATTTTGGAAGAAAGGGCATTTACTACAGAGGAACCTACGCCATGTAACCCTCCAGATACTTTGTAAGCGCCGTTATCAAACTTTCCGCCGGCATGTAAGATTGTATAAACTACGCGTACCGTTGGAATTTTCTTTGTAGGGTGTAAATCTATGGGAACCCCACGTCCATTGTCCTTAATACAAATTCCACCATCTTTTTGCATGGTAATATTAATCTGAGAGCAGAAACCGGCAAGATGCTCGTCAATGCTGTTATCCAGTATCTCCCAGATAAGGTGATGAAGTCCCTGTTTTCCTGTACTTCCGATGTACATACCGGGACGTTTTCTGACTGCTTCTAAGCCTTCCAGAATTACAATTTGACTTCCGTCATACTTTGCCATATCAAAACCTCCTGTTTCTGTTTATCTAAAAGGACTGTCAGGGGAATTACGATTCTATTTACCCCATTCTCTTTAGAATAACATAAGCAGAAAAAAAATGCAAACGAGTGTTCTGATAGATGAGAAAAACCATAAAATGGCAAACTTAACAAAGGATTGACAAATAATTTACGGTGCGATATATTAGAAAATGTACGAAATTGTTACAGTTTAGCCCTTGCTGGCTGTTAAGAATTATTTAGATATAGAACGGTTATATTAAATAGGTAACAGTTGGAAAAGGAAGATATAGAGGAGGCACATATGTTTCAGGTTAATGAGAATTATTTAAAATTACCAGGCAGTTATTTGTTTTCCACGATTGGCAAGAAAGTAGCAGCATATAAGGAAGCAAATCCAACAAAAGAAGTGATTTCTTTAGGTATTGGAGACGTGACACAGCCCCTAGTTCCTGCTATTATAGAGGCAATGCACAAAGCAGTGGATGAGCAGGCCGTAGCAGAGACATTTCGCGGATATGCACCAGATTTAGGATATGAATTTTTAAGAAATGCTATTGCAGACAATGATTATAAGGCAAAAGGATGCGACATCAGTGCAGATGAAATTTTTGTCAGTGATGGGGCAAAATGTGATTCTGGTAATATTCAGGAAATCTTTGCGCAGGACAGCAAGATTGCAGTATGTGATCCAGTATATCCAGTATATGTTGATACAAATGTTATGGCGGGAAGAACCGGAACATACAATGCAGATACAGAGCAGTGGAGTGATGTGATTTACATGCCATGTACTGCGGATAATGGTTTTGCGCCAGAGCTTCCAAAGGGAAAGACACCAGATATTATCTATTTGTGTTTTCCAAATAATCCAACAGGAACTACTATTACAAAAGCCCAGCTTCAGGAATGGGTAGACTATGCCAATAAGAATGGTTCTGTAATTATCTATGATGCAGCTTATGAAGCATATATTTCAGAAGAGGACGTTCCTCATAGTATTTTTGAGTGTGAAGGTGCAAGAACATGTGCCATTGAACTTAGAAGTTTTTCAAAAAATGCAGGATTTACTGGTGTGCGTCTTGGATTTACCGTTATTCCAAAGGAATTAAAGAGTGGGGATGTTTCTCTACATGCACTTTGGGCAAGACGTCATGGAACAAAATATAATGGCGCTCCTTATATTATTCAGCGTGCTGGCGAGGCCGTATATTCAGAGGCTGGTAAGGCACAGCTAAAAGATCAGGTTGGATATTATATGAACAATGCAAAGACGATTAAAGAGGGACTTGCAAATGCAGGATTTACTGTATATGGTGGTGTGAATGCGCCATATATCTGGCTTAAGACTCCGGATAAAATGACCTCATGGGAATTCTTTGATTACTTATTGGAGAATGGAAATATAGTAGGAACTCCGGGTTCTGGATTTGGACCAAGCGGAGAAGGATATTTCCGTCTTACAGCATTTGGTAGTCATGAGAATACCTTAAAAGCGATTGAACGTATTAAATCTTTATAATTGTTTCGTAATAGATATCTGTTTCTAAGTTAGGGTGAAGATATCTGTTAAGTAAGGAGTTAAGATGGATCAGACAATAAGTGAGACAGGAAAACGCCGTAAAAAGGTGTTGAGCGATTCACAAAAAGAAAAGAGTTATGGGAATGTAATGAAGCTGATAGAGAGTACCGGCTGCATTTTGCAATATGAATTGATGGTATATGTATACGATGTGATTATCAAACGATTGAAACGACTTGGAGAATACAAGGATAGCGTGGAATTGTTGGAGCAGTATACAACCAAGCGTCAAGAATATGTGGAAAAAGGAACAGAACAAATTTATCAAAGTATGCTGGAGAAGAAAACTAAGGTTACAAAGGCCGAAGACATCCAGTGGGTTTTGAAAGAGGCAAATCGAATTCCAGATTATAAAGATGTGCAGGAAGTGATTGCTTGGTGTGATGATACCTTTGCTTCTATGCAAAAGAAAGAACAGGTTCGTGCAACCATTCGAATTTCTGTTTTGGCAGTAGTCATTGTTGCTTTGATTATCGTTTTTACAAGTATAAAATTTTAAATAAGAATAGAAATAGGAAACTGTCAGATGGAAATCCAGATGGCAGTTTTTTATCTTATAGGGAAATGCGTCCTATAAGATAAAAGCCCTCTGGGCAGGATGCGCACGAATTTGTATGGAAGATGTACGGAGTACCAAATTCGGCGCGGCAAAGCGTGCAAACACATAGGGAAAGTGTAACGTCGCGGAGCGTGCTTGCGCGCTTTGTTCTCTTATAGGAGTCTGCCTACTGGATTTACAGCAAATAGAAACTTGCATTCTTAGAAGATTCCTTATAGAATAAGAAGAGTGTTAGTATAAAATGTGTGCGAAAGGAGTAACGTAATGGCAAATATAATTTCAGATGAGACAATAGAGTATGTTGGCATTCTTGCAAAACTTGAATTGTCTGAGAGTGAGAAGGAACAGGCAAAGAAAGATATGGGAGATATGCTTGACTATATTGATAAATTAAATGAATTAGATACTTCCTCTGTTGAGCCTATGTCCCATGTGTTCCCGTTGGATAATGTGTTCCGAGAGGATGTAGTTGTGAACGGAGACGATAGAGAAAATATTTTAAAGAACGCACCAGAGGAAAAGAGTGGCAGCTTTGCTGTACCTAAGACTGTGGAATAATTGCGTGTTCATAATAATGTAAACAGGAGACAGGAGGAAAATTGAGTGGATTTGTTAAATTTAACCGCAGTGGAACTCGGTAAGAAAATACAGAGCAAAGAAACCAGTGCCGTGGAAGCAACTTCGGCAGTGCTTGCTCAGATTGATAAGATAGATACTACGATTCATAGTTATGTGACTGTTGATAAGGAAGGTGCATTATCCCGTGCAAAGCAGGTACAGGAACAGATTGATGCAGGTACTCTCAAGGGACCACTTGCAGGTGTACCAGTAGCAATTAAGGATAATATGTGTACAGAAGGAATGCTTACTACATGTAGCTCCAAAATTTTGGAGAACTTTTATCCAACTTATACTGCTGAAGCAGTGTTAAATTTAGAGAAGGCAGGAGCTATTGTAATTGGTAAGACAAACATGGATGAATTTGCTATGGGAAGTACCACAGAAACTTCTGCGTATGGAATTACAAGAAATCCATGGAACACAGAACATGTACCAGGAGGTTCTTCCGGTGGTTCTTGTACAGCGGTTGCAGCCAATGAGTGCTTTTATGCTCTTGGTTCCGATACTGGTGGATCTATCCGTCAGCCAAGTTCATTTTGTGGTGTAACTGGTATTAAACCTACTTATGGAACCGTTTCTCGTTATGGATTGATTGCATATGGTTCTTCTTTGGATCAGATTGGACCTGTTGCAAAAGATGTGACGGACTGTGCCACTATTTTAGAAGCAATCGCATCTTATGATAAGAAGGATAGCACTTCATATAAAAGAGAATCGTATGACTTTACTTCTGTTTTAGTAGATGATGTAAAGGGTATGAAGATTGGTATTCCAAAGGGATATTTTGGTGAAGGTCTTGATAAGGAAGTAAGCGATGCAGTGCTTGCAGCCGCAAAAAAATTAGAAGAAAAAGGTGCTATTTTAGAAGAGTTTGACCTTGATTTGATTGATTATGCGATTCCTGCATATTATGTTATTGCAGATGCAGAAGCAAGTTCAAACCTTGCACGTTTTGATGGTGTAAAATATGGTTTCCGTGCAGAAGAGTATGATGGACTTCATAGCATGTATAAAAAGACACGTTCCCAAGGATTTGGACCTGAAGTAAAACGTAGAATTATGCTTGGTTCTTTTGTATTAAGTTCTGGATATTATGATGCTTACTATTTGAAAGCACTTCGTACCAAAGCATTGATTAAGCAGGAATTTGATAAAGTATTTGCAAAATATGATATGATTTTAGGACCAGCTGCACCGACTACAGCACCAAAGATTGGCTCTAGTCTTAGCGATCCAATTAAGATGTATTTAGGTGATGTGTATACCATTTCTGTGAATTTGGCAGGGTTACCTGGTATATCTGTTCCTTGTGGTCTTGACAGTAAGGGACTTCCAATTGGCTTGCAGTTGATTGGAGACTGTTTCCAGGAAAATAAGATTTTGCGTGCAGCTTATGCGTTTGAACAGACACGTGAATATATTTCACCAAAGAACATTTAAACTGGTTAGTTACAGAATGAGTAAATAGATGGAGGTTGACATGAGTAAAGAATATGAAACTGTCATTGGATTAGAAGTCCATGTAGAGTTGGCAACAAAAACAAAAATATTCTGTTCGTGTAGCACAGCATTTGGAGGGGCGCCTAACACACATACCTGTCCGGTTTGTACAGGTATGCCCGGTTCACTTCCAGTGTTGAACAAACAGGTAGTAGAGTACGCCATTGCAGTAGGTTTGGCAACAAATTGTACGATTACAAAGAATGGAAAATTTGACCGTAAAAACTATTTTTATCCAGATAACCCACAGAATTATCAGATTTCTCAGTTATATTTGCCAATTTGCCGCAATGGTAAAGTGGAAATTGAGACAGAAGATGGTGGAAAGAAATTTATAGGAATTCATGAGATTCATATGGAGGAGGACGCTGGAAAGTTAGTTCATGACGAATGGGGAGACTGCTCATTGGTGGACTTTAACCGTTCCGGAGTACCTTTGATTGAGATTGTATCTGAGCCAGATATGCGTTCTGCAGAAGAAGTAATTGCATATTTGGAAAAATTGAGACTCATTATCCAGTATCTTGGAGCGTCTGACTGTAAGTTGAATGAAGGTTCTATGCGTGCAGATGTAAACTTATCTGTTCGTCCGGTTGGAGCAAAAGAGTTTGGTACTAGAACAGAGATGAAGAACTTAAACTCATTTAAAGCTATTGCAAGAGCGATTGAAGCTGAACGGGAACGTCAGATTGATTTGATTGAGTCTGGAGAAGAAGTTGTGCAGGAAACCAGAAGATGGGATGATGCAAAAGAATACTCTTATGCTATGCGTTCTAAAGAAGATGCACAGGATTACCGTTATTTCCCAGATCCAGATCTTGTTCCAGTCATTGTCAGTGATGAGATGATTGAAGAAATTAGAAAGAAACAACCAGAACTTCGTGACGAAAAGATGGAACGTTATGCAAAGGAATACGGAATTCCTGAGTATGATATTTCTGTTATTACCAATTCGAAACATATGGCAGATATTTTTGAGCAGACAGTTGCAATTTGTAATTCACCAAAGAAAGTATCAAACTGGTTAATGGTTGAAACTATGCGTCTTTTGAAAGAGCATGATATGGAACCAGAAGATATGAAATTCTCTCCAGAGAATCTGGCAAAATTGGTATCACTTACAGATGCAAATACCATCAACAGTACAGTAGCAAAAGAAGTGTTTGAACATGTATTCTTAGAGGATATTGATCCGGAGAAATATGTAGAAGAGCATGGTCTTAAAACAGTCAATGATGAGGGAGCGCTTAGAAGTACCATCGAAAAGATTGTGGAGGCAAATCCAAAATCCGTTGAAGATTATAAGAGTGGTAAGAAAAAAGCCATTGGTTTCTTAGTGGGACAAACCATGAAGGAGATGAAAGGAAAAGCAGATCCGGGAATGGTAAATCAGATTTTAACAGAGATTTTAGATAAATAAAAGCAATATATCATAGAAAGGAAAGAAAGAGCATGAAGAATATTATTAGTACAGACAAGGCACCACAGGCAATTGGACCTTATTCACAGGCAATTGAAGTAAATGGAATGGTATTTACTTCTGGAGTAATTCCTATTATACCTGCAACTGGAGAATTGGTAACTGGAGGAATTGAAGAGCAGGCAGACCAAGCTATCGGAAACTTAAAAGAATTACTTGCTGCTTCTGGTGTCGCAATGGAAAATGTAATTAAAACTACTGTATTTATTAAAAATATGGATGACTTTGGAAAAGTAAATGAAGTATATGCAAAATATTTTACTTCACAGTTCCCAGCTCGTTCTTGTGTAGAAGTAGCAAGATTGCCAAAGGATGTTTTGATTGAGATTGAAGCAATTGGAATCAAAGGTTAGGTGACAGTATGAATCAAAGTCTGGTGACAGAAGCAGGCAATCGACCAGGGTGGATAAGAAAAGTTAATATGTTGCTGTTGTTGACATTGATTATGTATTTAGGATATTCTTTGACCATTAGTTCTATTGTAGTAGCCATGGGTGGGGATGTACCCATCCTTGGAAATACTATGTTTCAGTTGGTAAGTCAGCAGATTGTTCTTTTAGCACCGTCGGTAGTTTTCTTTTGGAAACATAAAGTACCTGTGCTGGAATACCTTCATATTAAGCCTTTGCGCATTCCAACTGTGTTATTAGTCATTGTATTTACCTATGTATCCTATCCGATTATTTCATTATGCAATTATATTTCTTTGTTTTTTACTAAAAATGTAATTGATAATACGATGGAGGAATTGCTAGGACAATATCCTACTGTTGTGTGCGTAATTGCAGTAGCATTCGTTCCTTGTGTTGTGGAAGAATTGATTTTCCGAGGTGTTTTATATCGCACATATAAACAATGTGGGGTGGGGAAAGCCATACTTTTAACTGCGTTTTTATTTGGATTGTTCCATATGAATTTAAATCAGATGTCTTATGCAGTAGTCATGGGAATTGTGTTAGTTTTATTAAATGAAGCCACAGGTTCCATGATAAGTTCTATGTTGATGCACTTTTTCATTAATGCCACCTCTGTGGTTAGTGCAGCAGCGTATTACAAACAATATGGGACATTACAGTCTGAGAGTCAAAATGGAGATGTTTCTGTATTGCAACAACTAATTGTTCTATCTATTGGTTCTTTGATTTTTATGGCACTTCTTTTGCGGGCTATGGCTAAATTAGAAAAAAGAAAATGGGTTATGACAATATTAAAACAAAGAAAAGAAAAAGTAAAAGAACTGCAATATATAACTGCAAATAAAGAAAAAATTTTTTCAGGTTCTTTGCTTGTAGTAATTGCTATTTGTATTGCCATGGTTACCATAAGTCAGCTTGCATAGCCACTTTTCTATTGTTGATTTTTATGAATTTTAAGGAAATATAACAGACATTTTGTGCAAATTTTTCATAAAGCTCCCATTTACTTGACAAAATGGGAGCTTTTCTGTATAATAGTGTTTGGAATGTTGTAATCAAAAATTAACAAACATGTAAAAAAGAATGGAGTGATTAACAAATGAAAAAATCTTCCATAGTTAAGGCGAGCCTATGTGGAGGTATAGCTTTAGCTATTGTTGCATCAGCAGGTGTTCCAAAAATTTCATCGGCATCACTGAATGCAGAAAAAGGATTAGCAGGAATTTCAATAACTTTAGATAAATATTGTGCTAACGAATCTGAGAACGCAACAGAAGAGATTTCAGATTCAGAGATGCCAGCAGGTGCTGTAGTTTCTGACGCAGCAATTGAAAGCAGTTCCAAGTATGACAATCTTGCAATTTCTACTGCAAATGAATTTGTAAATATTCGTAGAAAGGCTTCTACTGATAGTAAAGTAATCGGTAAGTTGTACCGTGGTGCAGCTGCAAATGTTCTTTCTAACGATGGAGAATGGGTTAAGATTGAGTCTGGTAGCTGTGTAGGTTATGTAAGCACAGATTATCTTGCGATTGGTTCTGAGGCAGAAGCTGTTGCTGATGATTTTGGAACAAAAGTGGCAACAATTAACACCACTACTTTGAAAGTAAGAGAAAAAGCAAACGAGACATCAGACTGTTTAACTATGGTTCCTTTGGGAGAGACTTATGAAGTTTTAAGCGATGGAGAAGAATGGGTTAAGATTAGTATTGATGGTGGCGATATTAAAGGTTATGTTTCTGGTGATTATGTAGAAGTAGATATGGAATTTGACCATGCCATTTCTATTAAAGAAGAGAAAGCTGCGGCAAGAGAAGCAGCAAGACAGGCAAAATTAGCTGCTGAAGAGGCAGCAAGACAGGCAGAGGAAGCTGCTAACCAGAGCAGTACAACAACTACTACCACAACAAGCAGCAGCTCATCAAGCTCAAGTAGTAGTTCATCAAGTTCAAGCAGCTCATCAAGTAACAGTTCATCAAGTAGTAGTAGTTCTTCTTCAAGTAGCAGCTCATCAAGCTCAAGTAGTAGTTCTACCAGTACAGAGAGTGGATCTGGTTCTGAAGTTGCAAGTTATGCATTACAGTTTGTAGGTAATCCATATGTTTATGGTGGAACTAGCTTAACAAACGGATGTGATTGTTCTGGATTTGTTATGCAGGTATATGCTCATTTTGGAGTATCTTTGCCACATAGTTCTGCATCTCAGGCTGGATATGGTACAAGAGTTAGCTTGTCTGATGCAAAGGCAGGAGATTTAGTGTTCTATGCACGTGGAGGTGCTGTAAACCATGTAGGTATTTATATTGGCGGTGGACAGATTGTAAATGCAGCATGTGCAAGCGAAGGTATCTGCGTGAAGTCAGTAAATTATAGAACAGTCTATTGTGTAAAGAGAATTTTAAATTAAAATTACATAGTAGTATATAGAAAAGAAGGCAATGCTTTTAGAAAGTATTGCCTTTTTTGATGCAAAAGCCCAGCAAGCACAATCATGCTTGCATGAAATTGTATTTGCCGGGCTAAGAACATGGAGCAAATAGTGCGGAAACTTTGCAAGCGAAGCGAGTAGGAGTCTAGCTTACTCGATTATAATAATTGAGAATAGTCATGTTTTAAGATAAATTGATTGAAAGCAGTTTGTAAAGTATGCTATAATAAGAAGTAGGGGTATAAGGATTAGTATTGAAAATAGATAATTATGAAATAAGTCTATATAGTGGGTATTATAGGTTGGGAATTTCGTAAGTATCTACATACTTAAAAAATAGGAGGAGAAATATGGTAGAGCGTAGAAGACACAAAAGACTTCCAATTGAGCTTAGTCTTGAAATTAAGAAAATTTATAAACAGGATTATGTTATTATTGAGGATGTGGACACTGAGATATCTGTTATGGATATTTCAAAATCAGGAATAGGATTTGTTTCTAAGGCGAAACTTCCTATTGATTACTATTTTGATGGGAAGATACGTTTAGCAGGAAATGATTATTTTTATGCGGTTATACATATTATACGTGGAGAGGTTCAAGAGAATGGAAAAGGAAATTATTATGGTGCAGAATTTGTTGGATTAGCACCGTTCCTTGCTAATAAAATTGATGATTACGAGGCATCGTTGAAGAAATAGTCGATAGGAGACTGTTGCACAGTTGTGCAGCGGTCTCTTTTTGGCTTTATAGGTAGTTTGCTTTGTGAGTATATTCTTTAAAATATGACAAAAAGACTGTGAATTTTTAAAATTGTCGGAAAATAAAAAGGGTATTGCTATTTTGTTTGATATACATTTTGCACAAAAAAAGTTGGGTGTTCATAGAGAAGAAGAAAGTTTTAAAGAGAGGAAAGAAAAAGTTATCCACATGCAGAAGTGGAAAAAGTGAACAAAAAACAAAGTTATACACAGAGTTATGCACTTTATCCACAAAAATGTGGACAACTTTTCGGGGGATAAAAATTGTCAAGTTCGAAAATCTGTTTTGTGCTTTTTGTAAAAACTATATAAAAATGACAAAAAACAGAAAAATCTATCAGTTTAAAAAAATAAAACATTTCTGTAATATAAAAGATGAATATTATGTAACATTTTTGAAATATTTATAGAATTTGAAACAACTTGAATTTATAGGCTTATATTGGTATAATATTTTTATAAGAATTTGTGCGAATTGGGGGAATTGTCCAGCCAATGTGTGGATTTGCTGGTCAGATTGTACATTCTGGCAATTTTCGAATGGGCATGGCTGAATAGTAACGAATTTTGTGCGAATTTTTACAAAATATAAGCCAAAGGAGTTGGACGGTATGAGGTATATTATTAGCGGAAAGAATATTGATGTAACAGAGGGTTTGAGAGATGCAATTTATGAAAAGATTGGCAAGTTGGAAAGATATTTTACAGAGGATACAGAAGTACATGTAACGTTCAGTGTAGAGAAGGAGAGACATAAAATTGAAGTTACAATTCCGATGAAAGGCAACATCATTCGTGCAGAAGAGGAAAGCACGGATATGTATGTATCTATTGATTTGGTAGAGGAGATTATTGAGAGACAGCTTAGAAAATATAAGAATAAGATTATTGAAAAGAAGCAGGCCGCTCATAATTTGAGTCAGGCATTTGCAGAGGAAGAGATTGTAGATGAGGAAGAGATTGAAATTATTCGTTCTAAGAGATTTGCAATTAAGCCTATGGATCCAGAGGAAGCCTGTGTACAGATGGAACTTTTAGGACATGATTTTTATGTGTTCCGCAATTCTGAGACGGATGAGGTAAATGTGGTATATCGTAGAAAGAAAAATTCATATGGATTAATTGAACCAGAGTGTTAAGTATTAGGGGCATCGAAAGATGCCTCTTTTTTTGGCTTTATTTGGAAAGTTTGTCCTATAAAGTAAAAAACGCTCTGCTAGTAGTGGAAAAAAACAGTGCTTGCATGAAGATTTGACAAGCATCGCGATAATTTGAGAAACTGGAAAAGCGTGTTTCTCATGATTCTTGTAAAAAAATATTTTTTTAGTTGAAACCTTAGAAATAGGGTGTTACAATAGACAATGTATCGTTGAAGGGAGAAAGAAGCATGCTTTCTCAAGAAAGAATAGAGAAGTAGAAACTTGTATAGGAACAGAACTCCTATTAGGTTTAAGATAAAAAAATGAAAGGAAAGATGCATCAGAGGATGCAGAGGTGTTAAAATGGGATTTTTTACAAAAATATTCGGAACGCATAGCGAACACGAGTTGAAGCGTATTTATCCGATTGTTGACAAGATTGAGGCACTTGAGCCTGAATACGAAAAACTTTCGGACGAAGATTTGCAACATAAAACAGTTGAGTTTAAAGAGAGATTAGCAAAAGGCGAGACGTTAGATGATCTTTTGATTGAGGCGTTTGCAACTATTCGTGAGGCATCAAGACGTGTATTGGGAATGCGTCATTACCGCGTACAGTTAATTGGTGGAGTTATTTTGCATCAGGGACGTATTACAGAGATGCGTACTGGTGAAGGTAAGACATTAGTGTCAACACTTCCTGCATATTTGAATGCGTTATCAGGCGAAGGTGTTCATATTGTTACCGTTAATGATTACCTTGCTAAGCGTGATGCTGAGTGGATGGGTAAGGTACATGAATTCCTTGGTTTAAAAGTTGGTGTGATTTTAAATAGTATGGATAATGATGAGCGTAGAGAGGCATATGCTTGTGATATTACATACGCTACCAACAATGAGTTAGGATTTGATTACTTACGTGATAACATGGTAATTTATAAAGAGCAGCTTGTTATGCGTGGATTGAATTATGCCATCGTGGATGAGGTTGACTCTGTATTGATTGATGAAGCTAGAACACCTTTGATTATTTCTGGACAAAGCGGAAAATCAACAAAGCTTTATGAGGCTTGTGATAACTTGGCAAGAACTTTAGAAAAGGGTACAGAGACAGAACTTTCTAAGATGGATGCCATTATGAAAGAAGAGACTACAGAGACAGGTGACTTTGTTGTAAATGAGAAGGACAAGCAGGTTCACCTTACTGAACAAGGTGTGCAAAAGGTTGAGAAATACTTCCATATTGAAAACTTGGCAGACCCAGATAATTTAGAGATTCAGCATAATATTATTCTTGCATTGCGCGCACATAACTTAATGTTCCGTGATAAAGATTATGTAGTAAAAGATGATGAAGTTCTTATTGTAGATGAATTTACTGGACGTATTATGCCTGGTAGACGTTACTCTGATGGATTGCATCAGGCGATTGAGGCGAAGGAACATGTAAAGGTAAGACGTGAAAGTAAGACTTTAGCAACTATTACATTCCAGAACTTCTTTAATAAATATGCAAAGAAGTCAGGTATGACCGGTACCGCTCTTACAGAGGAAAAAGAGTTCCGTGAAATTTATGGAATGGACGTTGTAGAAGTTCCTACAAATAAGCCAGTACAGCGTATTGATTATCAGGATGCTGTTTATAAGACACATGCTGGTAAATTAAAGGCTGTTGCCGACGAAATTGAAGAAGCACATGCAAAGGGACAGCCAGTATTGGTTGGTACAATTACTATCGAAGGTTCAGAGGAACTTAGTGCGCTTCTTAAGAAGAGAGGAATTCCTCATCAGGTATTGAATGCCAAGTTCCATGAGAAAGAGGCTGAGATTGTTGCAGATGCTGGACAGCGTGGTGCAGTAACCATTGCGACAAACATGGCTGGTCGTGGTACCGATATTAAACTTGGTGAAGGCGTACAGGAACTCGGCGGATTAAAGATTATTGGTACAGAGCGTCATGAATCTCGTCGTATTGATAATCAGCTTCGTGGTCGTGCTGGTCGTCAGGGAGATCCAGGTGAGTCTCGTTTCTACATTTCTTTGGAAGATGATTTAATGCGTCTCTTTGGTTCAGAGAGAATGTTGGCAATGTTTAATTCTATCGGATTAGAAGACGATGAGCAGATTGAGCATAAGATGCTTTCTAACGCTATTGAGAAGGCACAGATGAAGATTGAGGGTAACAACTTCGGTATTCGTAAGAATCTGTTAGAATATGATAAAGTAAACAACGATCAGAGAGAGATTATTTATGAAGAACGTCGTCGTGTATTAGATGGTGAGAGTATGCGTGATACTATTTACCGTATGATTACAGATGAGGTAGAGCGTTGTGTGGATTCTGTGATTGGAGAAGAGCAGAGTCCGGAAGATTGGGATATTCATGAGTTGAATCAGGTACTTCTTCCAATTATTCCATTGGAGAAGATTGTATTGACCGATGATGAGAAGAAGAGTATCAAGAAACCACAGCTTATGCAAACTTTGAAGGAAGAAGCTACAAAGTTGTATGAAGAGAAAGAAGCTGAGTTCCCAGAGGCAGAGCATATTCGTGAAGTAGAACGTGTAATTCTTTTGAAAGTAATTGATAGTAAGTGGATGGAGCATATTGATGATATGGATCAGTTGCGCCAAGGAATTGGATTACAGGCATATGGACAGAGAAATCCAGTTGTTGAGTATACCAATAGTGGATTTGAGATGTTTGGTGAGATGATTAACTCCATTGAGGAGGACACAGTCAGAGCGCTTATGCACGTTAGAGTAGAGCAGCAGGTAGAGCGTGAGCAGGTTGCTAAGGTAACAGGAACCAATAAGGACGACACTGGGGTAAATACTCCAAAGAAGAGAGCAGAAAAGAAAGTTCAGCCAAATGATATTTGTCCATGTGGAAGTGGCAAGAAATATAAATTCTGTTGTGGTAAAAAATAAAAGGATTGTTGCTAGTAATAGTAATCATCGTATGGGAAGGCTGTCGCTTATGAGCGGCAGCCTTTTCATGATTCGGTTTCTTGTTGGAAAATTGCTATTTAAAAAAAAACATGATATAATGATAAGCAGACCGAGCAATCTTGCTTGAGAGAGCAATAAGAAAGAGGTGATAAAATGGTTGAGTTAGATCAGTTCAAATACACACTCAATTCGTATGTACAACCATTAGAAGAAGTGGGGGATTCACTTTGACTTAGCAAATAAAAAGCTAAGAATTGAAGAACTAGAGCGTTTGATGGAAGAACCTACTTTTTGGGATAATCCGGAAAAATCGCAAAATACCATGAAGGAATTAAAAGAGTTAAAAGGAACCTTGGAGCAGTATGATAATTTAAAGACTGCCTTTGAGGATATAGAGACTTTGTTGGAGATGGGATATGAGGAAGAAGATGAAAGTCTTATACCAGAGATTGAGCAGGAGTTAAAATCTTTTGAAGATGCTTTTGAGGATTTGCGTATTTCTACCTTATTATCTGGAGAATATGATAGCGACAATGCAATTCTTACGCTCCATGCTGGTGCAGGAGGAACAGAGAGCTGTGATTGGGCTAGTATGCTTTGTCGAATGTATCAAAGATGGGCAGACAAAAAAGGATTTTCAGTTGAGATGATTGATTTTCTGGATGGGGAAGAAGCAGGACTAAAATCAGTTACCTTAGAAGTGAAAGGAACCAATGCGTATGGTTATTTAAAATCGGAGCATGGTGTTCACCGTTTAGTGCGGATTTCTCCATTTAACGCTGCGGGAAAGAGACAAACGTCTTTTGTTTCCTGTGATGTTATGCCAGATATTGAAGAGGATTTAGATGTTGAGATTAATGACGATGATATTCGTATCGACACCTATCGTTCCAGTGGAGCTGGTGGACAGCATATTAATAAGACATCGTCAGCCATTCGTATTACACATTTTCCAACAGGAATTGTAGTGCAGTGTCAGAATGAGAGATCGCAGCATATGAACAAAGACAAGGCGATGCAGATGTTGAAAGCAAAATTATATTTGTTAAAACAGCAGGAGAATTTAGAAAAAGAATCGGGCATTCGAGGAGAAGTAAAAGAAATCGGATGGGGAAACCAAATTCGTTCTTATGTAATGCAGCCTTATACGATGGTGAAGGACCATCGAACCAATGAGGAAGTGAGTAATGTAAATGCAGTAATGGATGGAGGAATTGATCCGTTTATTAATGCGTATTTAAAATGGATAAAATAGCACACAAAGGAAAAATATACAAGGGGGAATTAGTATGAAGCAAGTATTGTGTGAAGTGGGAGAAAACACTTACGGAATTGATATTGCAAAAGTGCAGGCAATTGAAAAAAATCTGGAAATCGTACCAGTACCTAATGTGGACGAATTAGTAGAAGGAATTGTTAATTTGCGAGGTGCAGTGGTTCCGATTTTAAGCCTTCATCGTAAATTGCATGTAGAGCCAAAGATTCAGAGTGGCGAGATGAACTATATTATTACAAGAATAGGTGAATTATGTGTTGGTTTTCGTGTGGATACAGTAGCTGAAATCGTGGAGGTTCCAGAGAAAGACTTTTTATCGGTTCCTACAATTGTGTCAAATGAAGATACCAGCTATATTGATTCTATTATTCAAGTCAATAAAAAGTTAGTGTTAGTGCTGGATGTAGAAGGAATTCTAAATGAAGCAGAGCGCAAAAAAATCACTGAGTTAGTGGAAGAGGCATAAAAGAGGGGGATAGCCAGATTGTTTTGGCTATCCCTTTTGCTAGGAAAGGGCATTCTATAGAAAAAAGGTTGCAATCAAAGAAAATCTATGCTAGTATATCTTTCGTGGGAAAACAAGTGTGTTTCTACAACATACAAAATGGAGGAATCGAAATGAGTAATCCAGAGAATACTAGGAAAGACCGCGGAGACGACGAGCAATATTTTATTGTAAAAAAAGGAGCGCTTCCAGAGGTATTTCATAAAGTAGTTGAGGCAAAACGGTTGTTGGATTCCCAAAAGAGTATTACGATACAGGAGGCAACCGATGCAGTAGGCATAAGCCGAAGCTCCTTTTATAAATATAAGGATGATATTTTTCCATTTCATGATAATGCAAGAGGAAAGACAATTACATTGATGATGCAGGTGGATGATGAGCCTGGATTGTTGTCAAGAATATTAAAACTTGTGGCAGAATATGGGGCAAATATATTGACCATTCATCAGACAATTCCTGTAAATAAGATTGCTATGTTGACCCTTAGTGTGGAAATTTTACCGTCATCAGGTGATGTGACAGGAATGATTACAGAGATTGAAGATTTAACTGGTATGCATTATTTGAAAATTATTGCCAGAGAGTAATAAAGAAGAAACAGTAAGAAAAGAGGCACAAGAAAGCCGGAATGGAGGATTTTATGTTAAACGTTAGCGTGTTAGGTTATGGTACAGTTGGTTCAGGTGTAGTAGAGGTACTTACTACAAACCGTGAAAGTATTGCAAAGAAGGTTGGACAGGAAATCAATGTAAAATCAATTCTTGATTTGAGAGATTTTCCGGGAGATCCATTTGCAGATAAAATTGTTCATGACTTTAACCAGATTGTAAACGATTCGGATGTCCAGATTGTTGTGGAAACTATGGGTGGAGTAAAGCCTGCTTATGATTTTGTAAAGGCATGTTTAGAGGCTGGAAAGAGCGTATGTACTTCTAACAAAGAATTAGTAGCTAAACATGGTGCAGAGTTGCTTGCTATTGCAAAAGAGAAGAGCATTAACTTCTTCTTTGAAGCAAGTGTTGGTGGCGGAATTCCAATCATTCGTCCAATCAACGAGTGTGTTACTGGCGATGTAATTGAAGAGATTTCTGGTATTTTAAATGGTACTACAAACTACATTTTATCAAAGATGACTTCAGAAGGTTCTGACTTTGATTCTGTGTTAAAAGACGCACAGGATAAGGGATATGCAGAAAAGAATCCAGAGGCAGATGTAGAAGGATATGATGCGTGTAGAAAGATTGCCATTCTTACTTCTTTGGCATATGGAAAACAGGTAGACTTTGAGGATATTTATACAGAAGGTATTACAAAGATTACAGATGTAGATATCAAATATGCGAAGGCATTAGGCGCAAGTATTAAGATTTTTGGTAGCAGCAAGAATGTAGATGGAAAAATCTATGCAAAGGTTGCACCAGTTATGATTGATTCCAACCATCCATTATACATGGTAAATGATGTATTTAACGGAATTTTTGTAAAGGGTAACATGGTTGGAGATTTGATGTTCTACGGAAGTGGAGCTGGAAAACTTCCAACTGCCAGTGCAGTAGTAGGAGATGTGGTTGCCGCTGCAAAGAATTTGAACACAACAGTTCCTATGATTTGGGAGCCTGAAAAATTAGAGATTGCAGATATTAAAGATGCGTCTCAGCGTTTCTTTGTTCGTCTTTCTGGAGATAAAGCTGCTAATGAAAGTAAAGTAGCAGAGGCATTTGGACAGGTGCAGGTTGTAGATGCCGGAGTCGCAAATGAGTACGCATTTATTACAGATGAAGTAAAAGAAGGGGATTTTGCGAAGAAGGCAGAAATGCTTGGTAATGTAGTAAGCAGAATTCGTGTAGATTTTTAATTTCATATAGTTTTATTTGAGTGTAGTAACCTCCAATGGAATCCTGTGATTCTATTGGGGGTTATTGGGTATTCGTAAAAAAGGGGGAAAAAGAATGAGGACAAATTGGTTAGAAAGTGTATATTCAGATGGAAGCGGACAGTTTGTACAGCCGGCATTTCCTAAAAAAGGGGAAACCGTGCGTGTGGCAATTCGGATGTTTGCCCATGTGCCTGTTTTGGAAGTGCTTTTACGAACACGTATCAATGGCGGAGAAGAACGAATTTCAATGGTTAGAGAAGAAGAAAAAGATGGCTTGGTGTACTATCGTGCCAATGTTACCTGTAAAGAGGACACATTGCATTATCAGTTTTACATTGTTACAGAAGACGCTATTTATTACTATAACCAAGAGGGAATTTCTGACTGTATGCCAGATGAAACCTATGATTTTCGAATTGTGTATGACTATCGGCAACCGGAATGGGTAAAACATGCTGTGTTTTATCAAATTTTTCCAGAGCGTTTTTGCAATGGAGAGCCAAAAATTAGTGTAAAAGATGGGGAATACCAGTTTGACGGTCATGATACCATACAGGTAAAAGATTGGAATGCTGTTCCAGAGGAATTTGACAAGACAAATTGTTTGGATTTTTATGGAGGAGATTTAATTGGAATTCGACAGAAAATTCCATATTTGAAGGAATTGGGCGTGAATGCACTATATCTCAATCCTATTTTTTATGCAGCTACCATACACAAGTATGATTGCTTGGATTATTTCAAAGTAGATCCTCATTTTGGGGGAGATCAAGCCTTAATTGACTTGGTGGAAGAACTACATAAAAATGATATGCGTATTATTTTAGATGTATCGATTAATCATACTGGAAGCGCCCATAAATGGTTCAATAAAGAAGGAATATTTTTTGATAAAAGCATAGGGGCATATAACAATCCCAACGCTTTGGAACGAAAGTATTATTTCTTTGGCGAAAATAATAGCTATAAAGCCTGGTGGAATGTGGATACACTTCCGACCCTTAATTATACCTCTCAGGAACTTCGGGAAATTTTGTATCGAGGGGAAGACTCTTTGGTAAAGCATTGGTTAAAAGCACCATTTCATATAGATGGATGGCGATTTGATGTGGCAGATGTTATGGCAAGAAATGATGAACATCAGTTGCATCATGAAGTGTGGCCGGAATTGGTAGACAGTATTAAGAGTGTCAAGAAAGATGCTTACGTGGTAGCAGAAGAATGGGGAGATTGTTCGGAATTTTTACAAGGAAATGAATGGGACACCCCAATGAATTATTATGGCTGTGCAAGACCTGTTCGGGAATATGTAGGAGAGCATGATTTGTTTTTGGTTCGAGAGGAAGCGGTAAGAAAGACAAAACCAAATCAAAGTGCCAAAGCCTTAGGAAGAAGAATTCGACAGCATTTTGGAAAAATACCGTTCCAGCTTCAGCAAGTACAATTTAATTTGCTTGATAGTCATGATGCTTCCAGATTGCATAATAATCCAAATGTTTCTTGGGAAGGCGTAAAAGTGGCAATTACTTTGCTGTTTACTTTGCCGGGAGCACCAAGTATTTATTATGGAGACGAAGCGGGAATTGATGGAAGGCTTGATACCAATGAGGGTTTCCGTTATCCGATGCCTTGGGATAAGAATTTTAAAGAAGATACGCCATATAAGACGTATCAAACTCTTGCTGGGTTAAAACGAACAAAAGAAGCTTTTGTAGATGGCGGATTTAAGATTCTTCTGGAGCAGGGAAAGGTGTTTGCTTTTGCTAGATTTACGGATAAGCAGTTATATTATGTAGTTACTTCTATGGAAGAGAGTAATCAGGAGGTTCAGCTTTCTTATGATATCTTTGGTCTTAGAGAGGTGGAAGCGTTGGAAGAAATATTTGGAGAGCAAATTTCTTATCAAGATAAGGAAGGAAATATTGTTCTGCAAATGCCAGGAAAGACAGCGTATGTATTTGCTGTGCGTTAGAGTATTATAAATATAGAACGATGTTGGGAATGGTTTTTATGTCCGGCAAATACAATTTCATGCAAGCATGATTGTACTTGCCGGGTTTTTGCTACAAAAAAGGAGCCTATAACAGCTCCTTGTAATAAAAGCAAGCCAGCTGGGTACGGTCGCGCAGATTTAATTTCAGTAATATATTGCTGATATAATTGCGTACGGTACCTTCGCTTAGAAAAAGCTGGCTTGCTATTTCTTTGTTGTTTTGTCCGTCTGCTACAAGCTGAATGATTTGAAACTCTTTGTCTGTCAAATCGTAAGCGGAGTAATCTGCTGTAGCTGTATTGGAAATAAGGTCTGGTATTTTTCCCATTACTTCCTCTCCAAAAACCGTCTGTCCATTATATACCGCCCGAAGAGCAGGGGCGATGCTGTCAAAGGCTTGTTTTAAGATATAACCTTTCGCACCAAGATGAATGGCTTTTAAAATATACTCATCATCTGAGAATGTGGTGAGTAATAAAATTTTTGCATCAGGATGTGCGTGAAGAATCTTTGTAGCAGCATCCAGACCATTCATTTCTTCCATTCGGATATCCATAAGAAGAATGTCCGGTTCCAGTGTTTCGTAGAGAGAAATTGCTTGCGTGCCACTATTTCCAATTCCAAGCACTTGAATATCTTCCTGCGCTTCTAATATAGTTTTTAGAGAAAGAGCCACCAGTTGGTCGTCGTCTATAATTAATATATTCATGTAAGTCTCCTATGTTTTCATTATTGTTATATAAATTCGAAATCCTCGCTCTGTGGAAATCTGCATAGTTCCATGCACTTCTTTGATGCGTTCCTGCATATTACTTAATCCAATGCCGGAATTATCTTTATCTATAGAAATATCTGTTCCATTATCTTGTATTATAAATTGATAAAAACTTGGATGTTCCCGTAACAGGATAGACATTTCTGTGCAATTACTATGTTTAATTGCGTTATTGATGGCTTCCTTAGCAATGGCAATAAAAGCATATTTTATTGTTTTGTCCATGGATGGTTTGCAATCATATGTAAGTGCAATGGGAAAGGCAGATACTTCTTCTGTAAGTGTTTTTAATGCGGACTCAAGATTAACTGCTTCGTCGTGCATATCGTGTACACTTTCCCGAATTTTTGTCATGGCAGTGTTTAACGTATCTTGAAGGCTTGCAATAGCTGGTGCAAGAACTTCGTCTTTGTTAATCGTTTGGATTGCTCCTGTTTGTAAAAGGGAGCGAGTGAGAAGATGTCCCACATTGTCGTGTATTTCTCTGGCTATTCGGTTGCGTTCCTGAATGGTAGCCATATATATGTTGGCATCCTGCGCCTCCTTTAATCGCTGGTTGCTTTTTTGTAAGAGCAGGTCATGCTCTGTGGTAGAATCCTGCAAGTGAATAAAGTTTTTTTCTTTCATTATGGCATATGTGTGTTCCAAAGAAAGCAAGGCAGACAGCAGACATAGTATCAGTAGTGCCAAGCTATCAGGAATGTGTCCCCTGATGGAAAAAATAGTAAGAGAAAATGCACAGCAACCACAGCAAATCCAAAGGTTTTCTGCCACTAAATCATAGAGAATTAGTGGTAGGAAATATACAAGACCTGGGAAAAACAAAGAAAACGCCAGAAAACTTGTATATATAATAAGTAAATTTTTTTGGTAATTGGAATGAGAAGCCTGTGCGGCAAATTCATCTTCTTTTATTGTAATAAGGGGAATGCAGCCAATAATTAAGCCGGTTAGCAAAAAGACAATCGTGGATAAGATAATCTTTTGACCAAACAGGCATAGGCTGGCACATGCCACATATAATACTGCTTTTTCTAATAGTTTTCTCATAAAAACAGTATAAAAGATTTCAAACAAATAGGCAAGGAAATTGGCAATGTGACAAATGTCACATAGAAATATTGACGCTGGTCACTTTCCAAAAAAAGGTATGGATTCTATAATAAATACAAGAAAGCAAGCTTATAAAAATGGTTGTATTGTGAAAATGAAAACAGAAAGGAAGTAGGAATATGGCAACAGCGATTAAAGTAGAAAATTTAGTAAAGCGATATAAGGAGTTAGTGGCATTAGATCATTTAAACCTTTCCGTAGAGGAAGGCGAAATATTTGGACTTCTTGGACCGAATGGTTCTGGCAAGACTACTACAATCAATTGTATTTTAGCGTTGCTCAGTTTTGATAAAGGTGATATAGAGGTATTTGGAAAAAAGATGCGTCCCGATAGCTATGATCTTAAGGCACGGATTGGTGTGGTTATGCAAAATGTAGCAGTATTTGAGGAAATGAATGTATACGAAAATATTGATTATTTTTGTGGTTTGTACATAAAGGATAAGAAACTTCGAAAGAAGTATGTGGAGGAGGCGATTGCCTTTGTAGGTCTGGAAGATTATAAAAAGTTTCTTCCAAAGAAACTTTCCGGAGGATTGCTTCGTCGATTGAACATTGCCTGTGGAATTGCTCATAAGCCAAAGCTTATCTTTTTTGATGAGCCAACTGTGGCAGTAGATCCGCAGAGTCGAAACAAAATTTTAGAGGGAATCCAGCAATTAAATAAGGAAGGAGCCACCATTGTATATACGTCTCATTATATGGAGGAAGTAGAGCAGATTTGCACACGGATCAGCATTATGGATGGTGGAAAAAATGTGGCAGAAGGAACGAAAGAACAGTTAAAACAAATGATAAAAAATACAGAAAATGTATTGGTGGAAGTTCCTGGATTAACGAAAGAACAACTGGAAAAAATTAAGGCTTTGCCAAATGTGTACCAGACCGAATATGAGGATGTTACATTAAAAATTTATTTTGCAGGTGGTACAAAAAATCTGATACAAGTGTTGGAGTTCTTGCAGGAGCAGGAGTTGGCATTTGGAAGTATACATTCTCAGATACCAACATTAAATGATGTGTTCCTTGAAATTACAGGAAAAGAACTGAGAGATTAGTAAAAGAAGGAAGGGAAAAACATGTTTTTTCATAATTTTAAATACGCAATTATTTCTTTGGTAAAAAGCAAAACGGCTTTGTTCTGGACATTGGTATTTCCCATTGCGCTGGCAACTTTTATGCAGATAGCGTTTTCCGGTGTGTTAGAAATTGATGAAAGCTTTGGAGTGATTCCGGTTGCTGTAGTAGAAAGTGAAAATGTAGAATCTGAGGAAACCGTTGTCATGCAACAGAACTTGCTTGTTGTTTTGGAAGCTTTGGCAGAGTCCGGAGAAGATCAGATGCTTTCGATTACAAAGGTAAATGAAAAGGAAGCGGAAGAGTTACTGAAAGAGCAAACCGTGGAGGGCATTTTTTATGTGGATGAGGAACGCTTAGTAATTGGTGAAAATTCTATTAATGCCACTATATTGTCCACCATTTTAGAACAGTATGTACAGACAAAAACGGCTATTGTTCAGTTGGCAGAGGAGCATCCAGAGCAGATTGTAGAGGCGATTACAGTTGCTACAAATCCTGTAACCAGTTATGAGGAATATAAAACCACGGATGGGTGTCAGAACATTTATTATAATTATTTTTATGCTATTTTTGCCATGAGTTGTTTGTTTGCTTCTTTTGCATCGGTGGAGAAAATCAGTAAAATACAGGCAAATACAAGTGCCCTTGGTATGAGAAGAAGTTTGTCTCCAAACAGTAAGTTTCTTACGATTTTGTCTGAATATATCGCTTTGTGGTTGGTACAGTTTATAGTAGAATTGATTGCTTTAGCATATATGACCATACTTGGAATTGATTTTGGAAATAAGTACCCTGCTATTGCATTGGCTTTATTTGTGGGAAGTGGAATTGGTTTATCCGTGGGTGTGATTATAGGTGCCATTAGTCGATTAAAAGAAAATACAAAAATCGGAATTTCGGTGGCAATAGGAATGATACTTTCGGTTATGGCAGATTTATGTGTGTCAGGAATCAAAGATGCCGTAGAACATCACATACCGATTTTAAATCGCATCAATCCTGCAGTGTTACTTACGGATTGTTTTTATGCGCTGAATGTGTATGATAATTATGACAGATTCGGAAGGAATTTGCTTATACTTTCGGTTATGTCAGTAGTGTTGTTATGTATTAGCTTTTTCATGGTTAGGAGGAAACGATATGCAAGTCTTTAAATCCTATTTTAAGATTTTCAATAAATACAAAGGACAAATGCTTATGTATCTGGGAATTTTTGTAGCGGTACTTAGCGGTTTTGTAGTAGGGAATGATAATGGTGTAGAATTTACAAATTCTAATTGTAATTTTGCTGTATATGATTATGACAATTCTGAGGAAAGTCAAGCATTAGTGTCCTTTTTGGAAGAGAAACATGAAAAAGTGGAGATTGAAGCCGATGATAAAGAAGTGATACAGGACGAGTTGTTCAATCGAAACATAAATTGTCTCCTTCGTATTCCAGATGGATTTTCAGATGCCATGAAGGAGGGAAATGGAGAAAAAGTATTGGAAGTAGTTGCTATTCCAGGAAGCAAATATAATACACTTTTTGAGTCAGATTTGGATCGTTTTGTAAATTATGCAACTATGTATATTACGTCTGGTTACAGTAGCAAAGAAGCAACAGAAAAGACAACGGAAGTATTGACTACCACTGCGGATGTATCTTTGTTAAATGGAAAGGATTTGTCCAAACATAGCAATAGTTATTATTTCTTTAATTATTTAGGATGGGTACTTATGTGTATGGTGATTACAGCCATTACACCTACTTTGGCAGTATATAATAAAAAGGAATTGCAAAAACGTATTTCTTGTTCCGCATATCCTTTTTCGAAAATTAATGCAGAACTATTATTAAGTGTGGCAGTGATGGGAGTTGGCATTTGCGGTATATTGTTTGTTCTTGCATCGGTGATTATAGGTAGCGAGGTCTGGTCCATAAATGGATTGCTTTATATGCTTAATACATTTTGTTATATGTTGGTGGCTCTGGCGATTGCATTTTTAATTAGTAGACTCACCGATAAAGATCAGATTATCAGTATGGCATCCAATGTACTTTCTCTTGGTATGGCATTCTTGTGTGGCATTTTCGTGCCTATAGAGTATTTGGGGGAAACTGTAATAAAATTTGCACATTTTTTTCCAGCCTATTGGTTTTCGAAAGGAACAGAATTGATTGAACATGTACAGAAACAGGAAATGGGGCTGTTGTTTCAATATCTTGGAGTAGAAGTATTGTTTGCTGTTGCAATTTGGCTTGTGGCATTGGCATTAGCCAAAGGGAAAAAAGCATAAAAATAAAAAGCGTTGCTATTTGCAGCGCTTTTTTCATATCTATTGAGCTGGTGTATCTGTAGCTACAGAGCCATCATAGAGCATACTTTCCATAAAATAGGTACTATGCTCTTTGGAACTTCCATCGGCTGTCCAGCGGTTGCTGCGAACCGAAAAGAAAATAACAATCGCACCCACAATCACAAGGGCTGCGATGATGGCATATTCAATCAAATCAGACTTTTTTTCACTCATGTTATGCACCTCACTTTGCTCTTTATTGTAGCACAAGGGAGTGCAAAAAACAATTATGCTTTTTCGTTGATATTCATTCCAATTAAAAAACTGTTGGCTAAGTTCTTCTATGGTATTAGTTTGATTGGTGTCTTTTTATAAAGTTTGAGTGAAAGTAAGCCTACGGTGCAAGCGTTTACTTTTTATGCAAAATATGGTATAGTAGAAAAGAGTCGAAAGCAAAAAAATAGAGGCTTTCGACTTTTTTCATTTACGTGAGTAGTGAGAAAAATCCGGTGTCTACATAAAGATTTGGTAGGCACTGTAATAATTTGAGAAACTAATAAATCATGTTTCTTGTGATTATAAAGTTGTTAAAAGAAGAGAGGAGTCACAGCGATGTTTGTAAAAGGAAAAAAGAATGACATAACCGGAATGATTCAGGATACGCTGGAAGGCTACATTAAGACTCAAGCAAGTATGCACGAAATTGACCAGATTGCAAATCAGAGCAGAATGCTGGCAAACAATGCGGCACGTGAGTTTGGAAGAATGGACATGGGCGGTTTTCAGATTATTACCCAGGAGATTAAGCGTTTTGCAGAGACTAATCGGGAAACCAATCAACGAAATAAAGATAATGTGGAGGCGCTTAATGCAGAGATTAACAATTTAGTGGGACTTCGGACTGCAGATGTGGCGTATGATTTGATTGATAAAATTGACCGAAATTTGTTTGAGAGAAATTGTGATGTGCAGGCATGGGCAACTTTTGAGACATTTAAAGATTATTTCAAAAATCCTTCTGAAGAGGGAAGAAGAAAAGTAAATGCTACATTGAAAAATTTACACCGGATTTACGAGGTGTATTATGATTTATATTTAGCGGATCGAAATGGTATTATCGTAGGAGCTGCCGTTCATGAAGAGGGCAATGGAAGAGATATCAGTAAGGAACCTTGGTTTGTAGATGCAAAGAATAGCGACGGGGTTGTCGTAACGGATATGCACATGTCCAAATTTTTGCAGAAATATGTGGTATCGTATAGTTCTAAAGTTGTGGATGAGAATGGAGAGTTTATGGGCGTATTGTCCATTCGCTTTAACTGGAATTACATTTTAGATCTGATTGATTCATCAAAGATTAGCAATAACGGAGAAGTTTACCTCATTAATAAACAGGGGCAAGTCATTGCTGCAAGGGAGCGAGAATTGATTTTCCATAAGAATATGTTGTTGGAATGTCAAGGGGCTCAAACCATTTTAGCAGAGGATAAAAACGAATCCTATGGGTATGCTTTGGAAGTCAATGAACAGGAACAATTGACTCGTGTGCTTGGTTATGCAAAGACAAAAGGATATAACCACTACAAAGGACAGGAATGGGCGGTACTTGCATTGGAAAACATTCGTTAATGGTTCCTTTTAACTATAGTCTGTGGGGCAGATGCTCTAGTGGCTTGGGTTGACAAAAATAGGAGAAAACCATAAACTAATACAGAAAGTAACTATAATAACTTTCTGAGAAGTGATTGGAAATCATTATTAGGAAAAGGTGTTACAGAAAGGTGAGGCAGGGATGGAAGAACAAAAATACATGTTTATGACAGATGAAACCAGTAAAGCAATCGAACAGCAGTTGCCACCAGAGGAAATTGTGTATGACCTTGCTGATTTATATAAAGTATTTAGTGATATGACAAGAATCCGGATTTTATATGCACTTTCTTGTTCTGAGCTTTGTGTGTATGATATTGCTGCGGTATTGGGAATGAGTCAATCTGCAATTTCCCACCAGCTTCGTGTATTAAAGCAGGCAAAACTGGTAAAATATAGAAGAGAGGGAAAGATTGTATTTTATTCTATCGCAGATTCTCATATTCACACGATTTTGAAGCAGGGCTTGGAGCATGTGCAGGAATAATCCGATAACTGTGACAGTAGAGGAAACGGTTCTTAGAGAGAGGGCGCAGCAACTATTTTTTCTTATGAGTGGGTTTTCAAAGACAAATTCACCTACCCAGTATCAGAGGGAAGATATAGAGCATGTTTGGCAATTGGTTGCACAAAAAATACAAATTGATATATTTGTAAAACCTATTTTAACATATTCCTTTTCTGAGAATTATATGTCACTGGAAACCGAACAGATTTTTTACAATCTTCCCCTTGCAAAGTATCAAGAACAAATTACTGGAGCATATGCTTTTTTAATTAGTCAGCAACCGATAATAGAAAAGGGGCAAAACACCTTAGAACAACTTTACACCCATATTTGGCAGAATGCTTATTTGGATGCAGCCAGAGAGTGGCTGAAGGAATGGATTGGGAAAAAATACCACTCCTTTGTGTCTCAAAGTATTGCTCCGGGGTTTTATGGTATTGCCTTACATGAGATGAGAAAATTTTATGATATAGTGGCTGGGCAACAGACTTTTGTTAGGCTGAGAGAGGATGGAATGTTAGAACCAGAAAAAAGTGTGTTGGGAATGTATCTTACTTTAACAGAAGATATCAACATATTTGGAAGGCAATGTGCCAGTTGTTTTGCTAGAGGAAAGAATTGCGAGTTTTGCATGGACAAATTATAAAATGCAGAAGAAAAAGAGGATTGCCTGTACATTTTAGCAGGAAAGAATAAAAAACATTACGAGGTGAAAGGATGAAAAAACTAATCGAGCAGATCGTGAAATTTGGTGTGATAGGTGTGATAGCAACTATCGTGGACTGGGGTATTTACGCAGTTTTAGTGCCAATTCATGGTGTGAGCAATGGGCTTTCGGATATGATGGACATAAAGACATGGGAAACTATATGTACCATTATTTCCTTTTCTGTATCTGTAATTGTAAATTACATTGGAAGTATGAAATATGTATTTGAACGACGTGATGATATGAGTCGTTTGAGAGAATTTACTATTTTCATGATTTTAAGTATTATGGGGCTGGGTATTAATATCTGTATTATTCGTGGATTACATGGAGTACAGAAAATCTTTGCCACATGGCCGGCGCTAATTGCGCATTTTGCCTATATGGTACCAAAGGTAATTGCAACTGTGGTTGTTCTTGTTTGGAACTTTGTCACAAGAAAGTTGTTTTTAGAAAAAAAAGACTAAGGAGGAAACACACATGGAATTAATGAAAGCAATGGAGTCAAGAAGAAGTATTCGTAATTTTAAAGAGGGACAGACTGTGGATAAGAGTGCAGTAGAGGCAATGATACAGGCAGCTCAGCTTGCACCTACATGGAAGAACTCCCAGACTGGTCGTTACTATGTAGTAATGGATCCGGAAAAATTAGAGGCAGTTAGAAACAATTGTTTGCCTGAGTTTAATAGAAACAATTCAGCTAATGCACCGGTACTTATTGTTACAACATTTGTAAAAAATCGTTCCGGTTTTGATCGTGAAGGAAATCCAGACAATGAACTTGGTAATGAGTGGGGAGCATATGATTTGGGACTTTGCAATCAGAATTTATTGTTAAAGGCTAGAGAGCTTGGTCTTGATACTTTAGTAATGGGAATTCGTGATGGACAGGCGCTTCGTCAGGAACTTTCCATTCCAGAAGATCAGGAAGTGGTATCTGTTCTTGCAGTTGGTTATCGAACTGAGGATGTAGAGATGCCAAAAAGAAAAGAATTAGAAAAGGTAGTCACATTCTTTTAAAAGGGAAGAGTAAGCATGGGTAAGGTAATAAAACAGGAGATTTTAACAGGAGAGAGAGCATTATTTGGGCAGCAGGATGTAGAAATATATGATTCTATTTTTGAAGATGGAGAATCTCCGTTAAAAGAATGCAATCACGTTGCAATTTACAATAGTATGTTCAAGTGGAAATATCCGCTTTGGTATAGCAATCACATTAAGATGAAAGATTGTACCATTTTTGATATGGGACGTGCTGGAATCTGGTATACAAATGATATCGTTATAGAAGATACCATGGTGGAAGCACCTAAAAATTTTAGACGTTGTAAAAATCTCACATTGAAAGGGGTGTCTATGCCAAATGCAGCAGAAACCTTATGGCATTGTGAGGATGTAACCATGGAGCGTGTAATGGCAAAAGGCGATTACTATGCTATGAACTGTAAAAATATGAAAATTACAGATTTTGAGCTTTATGGAAACTATAGTTTTGATGGTTGTGAGAATATAGAGATTCGAAATGGTAAATTACTCTCAAAAGATGCCTTTTGGAATAGTAATCATGTAACCGTATATGATAGCTTTATTTCAGGAGAATATTTGGGATGGAATGCAAAAAATCTAACATTGATTAACTGCACCATTGAGAGTTTACAAGGCTTGTGCTACATTGACAATCTGGTAATGAAAAATTGCAAGCTCCTTCACACAACGTTAGCATTTGAGTATTCTACAGTGGATGCAGACATTGTGGGAAAAGTGGACAGTGTTATGAATCCTACCAGTGGTATTATTCGAGCAGATCATATTGATGAACTTATTTTAGAAAAAGATAAGATTGATCCCAACAAGACAAAGATTATTTGTAGAGCATAACAAACGAAATGTTGCATGAAACAATAATAAGAAAAAGAGGCTAGCAGCCAATGGTGATATGTTCCTGTCAAGTAGATAGGTGAAATATCATTGGCTAATAAGCCTCTTTTTTTAGCAAAAGCCCACCAGAATTACATATGAGCTACAAAAGCATACATAAAAATGTAATGACAAAGACTTCCAAGCAAAACAAAAATATGAAAAATTTCGTGTGTTCCAAAATTTTTGTGCTTTTTATCAAATAGTGGAAGTTTCAAAGCATAGATAACACCACCTATAGTATAAAAAACACCACCAAGTGCCAAAAGGGCAAAAGCAGAAGTAGAAAGGTTTGCGTAAATCTGCGACATGGCAAACACGCAGGTCCAGCCCATTCCAATATAAAGAATAGAAGAAAACCATTTAGGACAATCTACCCAAAATGCCTTTAAACACATACCAAGAATTGCCATTGTCCATACCGCTGCACACATTTTGTAGCCCACAGGATTTTTTAAAACAATGATACAAACTGGAGTATAGCTTCCTGCAATCATGACAAAAATCATCATGTGATCACATTTTTTCAATCGGCGGTTGATTTTTTTAGTTAAAGAAAACGTATGATAGGATGTGCTTGCTGTGTAAAGTAAAAACATACTGAAGCAAAAAATGAACATAGAAACCAAGCTGACACTGGTCGAGCTGCTATGGCGAAATGTGTGCCATAATAACGGAAGCATGGCAATTGCAATAAGAATCATCCCGATAAAATGCGTGATTGCGCTGCCTGGATCTTTCGGATGTAAAATCTGATGTTTGAAAACTTGTTTACTCATAAATAACCCCTCCTTAAAATAAACTATGTTTATATAATGAAAATTAGTTGTAGATAATCTACAACGCTGTTCGTAAGCGAAGTGAGTAGGAATCAGCCTACTTGATTAAAAACGTGTTTTTGTGTAGTTGTACAAGTTGAATATTAAACTTCGTGATGCAGTATTGAAAACTACGTTATCTTGAGAAGTATAATACACTGAAAGAAAGCAGTTGTCAAGGGGGGAAATTTTTATTATACTAAATTAGAGAAGAGGTGAATGCGTTGGATATTCAAGTAGGAAATATTGTGAAATTGAAAAAACCACATCCTTGTGGCAGTTATGAATGGGAAGTGCTTCGAATTGGTATTGATTTTCGATTGAAATGTCTTGGATGTGGGCATCAGGTAATGATTCCAAGAAAGCAGGTAGAGAGAAGTCTGAAACAGGTGAGAAGTCAGTCTGATAAAGAGTGAGAATAAGAATAAGTATAAAATAAGAAAAAGAACTGGACTTTTTATTTGCCATGTGCTATAATCAAAAATTGTCGAGAGACTTTATTTGGTATATGGGCGAATTCCCGAGTGGCCAAAGGGGACAGACTGTAAATCTGCTGCTTAATGCTTCGGTGGTTCGAATCCACCTTCGCCCATTCTGCATATGATGGAGATGGAATATATTCTGTTTCCAACAATATGTCATGCCGGCGTGGCGGAACTGGCAGACGCCCAGGACTTAAAATCCTGTGGGTAGTAATACCCGTACCGGTTCGATTCCGGTCGCCGGCATTATAAGCAGAGAGAGTTGCTATACGATAGGTATAGCAGCTCTCTTTTCATAATAAGAAAAAAGTCGAAAATGGTCGGATTTATTTGTGGCAAACACATACTACTTCATAAACATTATATAAGACCATACATCTGTTCATGTTTTTAATAATGGTGGAAATTGGGAAAAGGTGAGAGAGATGAGAAGAGAAATTGTACACAGTTTATTTGAGGAGTTTCAGAAAAGCGAATTGGGAAAGGCTACGATGATGAAGTTTATATATAACTTTCAGGGTGTAGAAGTAAGTGCTTATTTTGATGGTTATGATGAAAGGATGCCTATGTTGACTTTGATTCTAAAGTATAAGAATCAGGTGAATTTTTTAGCTTTAAATTTATATGAAGTGTCAGAAAAGAGCATAGAACATGCGGATATAAACGAAGAAATTAGGGAGAGGATTTTGTATGACAATTCTTATGAACAATTTCTCAATCAATTGTATCAGGAATTGCAGAGTAAAGAGTATGTGTTACGAAACTATAAAGCAGATTTGCCATTTAAACAAGTGCAAAGAGAACAATATGAACGTTTTGGAATCTACCCGTTTTTTGGTGGTTTTGAAGAAGGGAAAATGGAACCAAGAGACATGGAATTATTGTATCAACGATTTTCTGTATCTTGGGAATTGTTGGAAACGTTGCAGAAAAAGGGATTTAGTATTCGGACAGTAGGAAAATGCAAGGAACGGAAAAAGATTGAAAAAGAACTGGCAAAACTTGGTTAGAATTGCAAAAGTATACATAAAAGTTGTCGATAGTATAAAAAAGCATTGTAGAATTTTTGGTATAAATGGTTTGTCAACCATTGCAAAAAATCTTCAGTGCTTTTCTCGTTGAGCAAGAATAGTTGTTTTTTCTATAAAATTTGCTATAATGAAAGAGTATGTGTGCATATGGTTCACTAAAAAAGTTTCATATGCAGATGGGGAGACAGAAAGGGTGAAATGAGATGGAGAATACATTACAATTTAAAGTGAAAATTGGAGTTAAGGATTTATTTCGTTTTTTAATGGAATACAACTATAAAAGCGTGGGAGGAGCATTTGGACTTGTTATTAGTTTTGCCTGTTTTGGAATGTTAGCATATTCCTTTTCTGATAATTCTATGCAGGTCAATTTGTTACTTCTTGTCATTGGGCTGTTGTTTACTGTGATACAACCGCTAATGTTATTAAAAAAAGCAGCAGTACAGGTTGTGAAAAATCCGGTATTTCGTGATCCTTTGGAATATGAGATTGGCGATAACGGAATTGTGGTTCGTCAAGAAGCTGTGGAGCAGGAAATACAGTGGGATGGAATATTTAAAATATGTGAAAGTAAAAAACAAATACTTGTCTATACCTCAAGAGTCAATGCTTGCATCTGGCCAAAAGAACAATTAGCGGACAGACTTGAGCAGGTAAAGAGTGTACTGATAAAAAATGTAGATTCTAATGTTTACAAAGCAATGAAACGAAAAGACGGAGAGGAGAACGCATGACCATAGAAAGTTTACGAGCAGAAGATACCTTTCAGGCTGGATTTCGTCTGGGACAGACTGCAAAAGCAGGAGACATCTATTGTTTGTTAGGAGATTTGGGCGTGGGAAAGACTGTGTTTACACAGGGCTTCGCAAAAGGACTTGGCATTGAAGAACCTGTATCCAGTCCTACTTTTACCATTGTGCAAACCTATGAGGAAGGAAGGATTCCTTTTTATCACTTTGATGTATATCGAATTGCTGATGTGGAAGAGATGGATGAAATTGGATATGAAGATTACTTTTATGGAGAAGGTGTCTGCTTTATCGAGTGGGCAAATTTAATTGAGGAGATTTTACCAGATCATGTAAAAGTAATTACCATTGAAAAAGATTTGGACAAAGGGTTTGATTATCGAAAGATAAGCATAGAATAACAATATGGAGGCGCAATATGAGAATTTTGGCAATAGATAGTTCGGGTTTAGTGGCAACTGTGGCGATACTTGAGAAAGAGAATATGCTGGCAGAGTATACACTTAATTACAAAAAGACACATTCTCAGACACTGCTTCCTATGCTTGATGAGATTGTAAAACAGATGGACTTTGATTTAGAAACCATTGATGCGATTGCAGTGGCAGCAGGACCGGGATCGTTTACTGGTTTGCGAATAGGATCGGCTACGGCAAAGGGACTTGGACTCGCTCTTAATAAACCAATTATTCCAGTACCAACGGTGGATGCTCTTGCATACAATTTATGGGGAGTTACAGATGTGGTTTGCCCTATGATGGATGCCAGAAGAAATCAGGTATATACAGGGTTGTATGAATTTGTGGATGGGAAGATGAAAATTTTAGTCCCTCAGGAAGCAGTTGCCATTGAGGAAATACTAGAACAGGTAAATGCAGTAGGGCGTCCGGTTATTTTTCTTGGTGATGGTGTACCTGTACAGGAGAAAAATATACAAATGACCATGAAAGTTCCATATGGTTTTGCACCAGCTCATATGACAAGACAACGTGCAGGTGCGCTTGGGGCTCTTGCATTTGCATATTATGAGGCTGGCAGAGTGGAACATGCCAGAGAGCATAAGCCGGACTATTTACGTTTATCGCAGGCAGAACGTGAACGAATGGAACGGGAAAAGAACAAACAATAGAAAGTGAGAGAATTATGAATATTAGAGCCATGCAGGAGCAAGATTTAGAACAGGTATGTGCCATAGAATGCGATAATTTTAGTATGCCATGGAGCAGACAATCTTTTTTGGATTCCATTCATAATTCAGATCACATCTATTTGGTGGCAGAACAACAGCAGCAAATTGTAGGATATTGTGGAATTTGGGGTATAGTAGGAGAAGGTCAGATTACCAATGTATCAGTAAAAAAAGCATTTCAAAGACAGGGAATAGCAAAAGCCTTGCTTGGTGCTTGTCTAGAAAAGGGTAAGAAGATGGGGCTTATTTCCTATACTTTGGAAGTGAGGGAAAGTAATTCCAGTGCCATTGCATTGTATGAAACATTTGGTTTTGAACAGGCGGGGATTCGAAAAAATTTTTACGATAAACCAAAGGAAAATGCGATTATTATGTGGAAACATTGAAAAATGTAAAAAAAGTGCTATAGATTTTTTACAAATTGTGCAGCAACAAATATTTCCAATACTGGCATGTGTTTTTTATGGGAATACTAAGAGAACTATCGTATACTGAAAAAGGAAATAGTTACAGTGGAAAAAATGAAACAGTGACAGAAAATACGATGGAGGTGCATAATGATGGAGATAAGATGTAATCAATGTACAAGAAAAATTTGCAAGGAAAATGGGATATTTTTGGAGGATTTTTTCGAGGGAAATAAACAGTGGGGATATTTTTCTAGTAAAGATAGAACAAGAGATCAATTTTATTTGTGTGAAGCCTGTTATGATGAAATGATAAAGAGATTTGCTATTCCAGTGGAGCGAAAGGAAGTTACAGAAGTATTATAAAAAACAATTACAATTCATCGCAGGGCACAGGAAAGGAAGAACTAGATGTTAGATGTATGTTTGCTTGGAACCAGTGGAATGATGCCGTTACCGAGAAGAGGGTTGACGGCATTGATGACTAGGCTCAATGGAAGCAGTCTGCTTATTGATTGCGGAGAAGGTACGCAAGTTGCCATTCGAGAGAGAGGATGGAGTTTTCATGACATCGATACCATTTGCTTTACCCATTATCATGGGGACCACATCAGTGGCTTACCGGGATTGCTGTTATCTATGGGAAACGCAGAAAGAAAAGAACCTGTTACCCTTGTAGGTCCCAAAGGGTTAGAACGTGTGGTAAATGCTCTTCGTGTGATTGCACCGGAATTGCCGTTTCCATTAAAGTTTATAGAAGTAGTGGACCCTTTTAAGAAATTGAATATAAATGGATATGAAATTGAAGCCTTTCGGGTAAAACACAATGTAACTTGTTATGGGTATACCATACAAGTTCGCCGTGGGGGTCGTTTTTTGCTGGAGCAGGCTAAAGAGAGAAATATTCCTCAAAAATATTGGGGAATTTTGCAAAAAGGTCAAGTAGTTACAACAGAAGAGGGAAACACATATACGCCGGATATGGTGTTGGGTCCAGCAAGAAAGGGTATTAAAGTGACCTATTGTACGGATTCAAGACCATTGCCAGTAATAGCAGAACAGGCAAAACAGGCAGATGTATTTATATGTGAGGGTATGTACGGAGAACCGGATAAACAGGCAAAAGCAGTGGAAAATAAGCATATGACATTTTATGAAGCTGCTGAATTGGCGAAGATTGCGCAGCCAACAGAAATGTGGCTGACACATTATAGTCCGTCTTTGACGCATCCGGAAAATTATAAAGATAAGGTGAGGGAGATTTTTCCAAGAACGGTAATACCGAAAGAAAAAAGAAGTGTTACATTGGAATTTGATAAGAACGAGTAGAAACATAAGTTTTAAACATACACTGTTTTTGTAACAGTTCAAGTATAAATAAGAGGTAAGAAAAAATAGGAAAAGGGGATGTACATATGAAGAAATCAAAACAAAAGACAATGGGGACAATTTTTATCATGGCGATTCTTGTGATTGCTGTAGCAATTGGTTTTTGGAAGATAATGGAATCTAAGCGAACGGAGTCACAGAATGAACAAAAGAGTAAAATTGAAGAAGTCAATGAAATTATAGAAAAAGACTTTGAGGCAAACTATCCCGGAACACCAAGAGAAGTAGTAAAAATGTATAGTCGTATTAGTAGCTGTTGTTATAATCAAGATTTGTCAGATGAAGAGCTGACTCTTTTAGCAGAAAAGATGCGTGAGTTATTTGACGAAGAATTGTTAGCTGAAAATCCGAAAGAGAAGCATATTGAGAATCTGAAAAAAGATGCGGAGACTTATCATGATGAAAAACGAACGATATCTAGCTATACTGTAGACAAAAATAGTTCTGTAGAGAAAAAGACCATTGATGGGAAAGAATATGCGTCTTTGCGCGCATCTTATTTGGTGCAGGAAAATAATTCTGGTTATACAAAGACTTATGAAGAATTTATTCTTAGAGCAGACGAGAAAGGACATTGGAAAATTGTAGGTTGGCAAGTAGTGTCTAACTCACAAAATTCAGAGGAAGAAGAATAAAACAGAAAGATGCTGCATTTTGGCATCAGAATGGAGTGTAAGATGAAAAAGCAGGAACAAGATATATTGATTTTAGGAATAGAATCCTCTTGCGACGAAACAGCCGCTGCGGTGATTCGAAATGGAAGAGAAGTGCTTTCAAATGTAATCTCCTCTCAGATTGAATTACATAAACTGTATGGCGGAGTAGTGCCTGAAATCGCATCCAGAAAGCATATAGAAAAAATAAATCAGGTCATTGAAGAAGCATTGGAAGAGGCAGAAATAACATTAGATGATGTAGATGCTGTTGCAGTGACTTATGGACCTGGTTTAGTTGGTGCGCTATTAGTAGGTGTAGCAGAAGCAAAAGCCATTTGTTATGCCAAAAAGAAACCGTTAGTAGGGGTTCACCATATAGAAGGGCATGTTTCTGCCAACTATATTGAACATCCAGACTTAGAACCTCCATTTTTATGTTTGATTGTTTCTGGGGGGCATACCCATTTGGTATTAGTGAATGACTATGGAGAATATCAGATTATAGGAAGAACTAGAGATGATGCAGTGGGAGAGGCGTTTGATAAGGTAGCCAGAGCCATTGGATTAGGATATCCAGGCGGACCTAAAATTGATAAATTGGCAAAAGAGGGAAATGCAGATGCTATTCGATTCCCAAAAGCAAAAATTGAAGATGCTCCATTCGACTTTAGTTTTAGTGGAGTAAAATCAGCTGTCCTTAATCATATTAATGGTTGCAAAATGAAGGGAGAGCCTGTTATTGAGGCAGATATTGCGGCATCCTTCCAAAAAGCAGTGACTGACGTATTAGTGGAGCGAACTATAAAAGCTGCAAAAGAATATAAAATGAAAACTGTGGCAATAGCAGGTGGTGTGGCATCAAATTCTGCTCTTCGCCATGCAATGAAAGAGGCTTGTCAAAGAGAAGGCTTTAACTTATCGTATCCTTCTCCAGTATATTGTACAGATAACGGGGCTATGATAGGAGTTGCCGGATACTATGAGTACATAAAGGGGACAAGGCATGGATGGGATTTAAATGCAGTGCCTAATTTGAAAATTGGTCAGAGATAGCCTACACGTTTAAGAGAATTGATTTAGTATGCCAAAAGTATCTTTAGAAATGTGGGTGGATGAATATGAGTGAGAAAAAGACAACAGCTATAGTTTTGGCTGCGGGAAAAGGCTCTAGGATGCAGTCGGATATACCAAAACAGTACCTGGAATTAAATGGCTATCCAGTGTTATATTATGCGTTAAAAGTCTTTCAGGATAGTTTTGTAGATGAAATAATTTTGGTATGCAGAGAGGTGGATATACCTTTTTGTCAAAAAGAAGTAGTGGAAAAGTATCATTTAAGTAAAGTAAAAACAATTGTAGCAGGTGGAAAAGAACGTTATCAATCGGTGCAAAAAGGAATACAGGCAATAGAAGAAAGCGATTATGTATATATTCATGATGGAGCAAGACCTTTTATTACACAAGATATATTAAGACGTGTACAGGAGAAAGTGGAGAAATGTAATGCCTGTGTAGTTGGTATGCCTGTGAAAGATACCATAAAAATAGCTGATGAAGATGGTAAAATAAAAGATACACCAGATCGAAATTATGTGTGGCAAATACAGACACCACAGGTATTTTCCTATGACATTATTAAGACGGCGTATGAAAAATTGGAAGAATCCACAGATACCAATTTTACAGATGATGCTATGGTTGTGGAAAAAATGTTACGGTATCCCATACAATTAGTAATGGGAAGTTATGAAAATATTAAGATTACAACGCCAGAGGATATGAAAATAGGATGCTTGTATTGTGATCCTAAAGGTTGAGAGAATGCGTATTTATATGCAAGTATATTATAGTTAGAAGTGCGTAAAATCAGTCTTTTTATTAACTCTACATAAGAAAAAAATAAAAAAATGAAAAAAAGTTTAAAAAAGTAGTTGACAAATAGAAAATGTAATGGTAAACTAAATGAGCAAGTTACGGAGAGGTATCGAAGAGGCCATAACGAGGCGGTCTTGAAAACCGTTTGTCCGCAAGGACACGTGGGTTCGAATCCCACCCTCTCCGCTGCAACAAACCACCAATTATGTAGTATGAATTGGTGGTTTGTTTTCTGCTTGGAAGAAAATGAGCGTTTGGAGAAGTACCCAAGAGGCTGAAGGGGCTCCCCTGGAAAGGGAGTAGGTCGTTAATAGCGGCGCGAGGGTTCAAATCCCTCCTTCTCCGCTGTGCATATAATGTAGGACTTAATGAATTTTAAGGATACATGAAAGTGTGAATTGTAGACAAGAATATAAAAGTTTTTTTGGAAAAAAATTTTGTTTTGCCATCTTCGAATGAGCAACAAAAGATAAAATAAAAAACTTGAAAAAAGTTGTTGACATTTCAAAATGTGCATGATATACTAAACAAGTCGCTTGGGGGGTGACGGAAAACAAGAAGCCCTCAAAGCCTTGCAGAATAAGGCTTAGACGAATATGATCATTGACAATTAAACAGTGAAACAACCTTGAAAATTCAAAAAGAA
>CAVIJT010000012.1:0-95863 GCA_963643465.1 Lachnospiraceae bacterium
AGACAGTAATAGAAAGACTGATTTTTAGGGTAGCTGAAGTTCTCAAAGAGATAATAAGCAGAAAACTGATTTCTTTGAAGAATATCGAAAAGCCCCGAATTTTGGGGCTTTTCTTATGCTTTAAAATTTTGAAAAAACTAATAAATAATGACGTTAAAAGTCGAACAGATCTAAAAATCAGTTCTGCTTTGAAAGAAGTTTAGGAGGTAATTAAAATGAAATTATTGAAACATTCACGTACAATGTTGTTTACAGTAGGTATGATGGCTTTGGCTTTAACAGCTTGTGGTAGTAATGAAGAGGCGAACAAAGGAACAGAAGAGACAACACCAGTCGTTGAAACAGAAGAGGCAACACCAGCCGTTGAAACAGAAGAGACAACACCAGCTGGTGAAACTTCAAGTGATGCAACAACAATCACAGAAGATGAGGCAATTAACTTGGTTAAGGCAGAAATGGGAGAAGATTTTAGCTATATTCCTGCCGATGAACTTGAGGAGAAAGATGGTAGCCAGTATTATGTAATTTATGTTAAGATGCTTTTAGATGAAGGTAATATGACAACAGTGGCTACATATATGGTAAAAACTGACGGTTCGGAATGGTTTGATAAAGATGCGGTGAATTATACAGGTGAATATGTTCGAACTGATGATGTTGGAGAAGTAACATTTGTTGTTTCAGAAGATGGTACTTTTGAGATGACTACAACTGGTGAAGTGAATCAGGTAGTTAGTGGAAAATACAAACCAGGAGTTACTGATAGTGCAAGTGTTATTGAATTATTATTGTATCCAAACAAGAATGTTGTAGATGGTAAGGAAGAAGTAATAGAAAACGTAGAAGAAAGCGGTAAAGCAGTGATTGAAGGCGACAAGCTTACGTTAACAATGGAAAGTGAAGATACCGTATTTACAAAAAAGTAATTTGTAAATAAAATAAGTGATTTTTAAATGCCCCCAAAGAGTGTGAATGATAGTGTTCTACTTTTTGGGGGCATTGATTATAAGAATATTTTGATACCTACGTTACAAGGGGCGTAAAGCGGACTTCCGCCTGTTCGATTATGTCCCCCAAAATTTGCGGAACAAGATACATTCTTTACCCATAGATTAAAGTAGTTTAAAAGAATTTAGGAAGATAGATGTTATAATGAGGCCAGTAAGGTCGATATAATAAATATGGTATTACATGAGAAGAATTAGTGATGAAGATGTTAGCGGTTTGATAAGAACTCCATGAAATGGGAAATGCAAGAAAGGAATTGAAAGATGGGTAAATACATGCGAAGTAGCTTCTCGGTGCAGTAGTAAATCTGGCAACAGATGCATCGAGTAGTAGAATTGTTGTCAGTAGCTGCACTTTAAAAAATATGGATTTGGAAATATTTGACTCAGACGGTAGGGATTCATAAATAAATTTAGACTATGGAGCCTTGTATATACTTGTACAAACTGTATTTGGTATGTGTGAAGTTTGAGTATTTGATTATAAAGGAGCAGCTAAAATGAAGAAATTAGAATTAAAAAAATATTGGAAATCAGAAGAACAAGTAGCACATATAAAGGGATGGGATTTTTCATACATAGAAGGTAGATTTCGTTCCTATGAGGATGAATTGTCATGGGATTATGGGAAGATTGCGAAAGAGTTTTTGAATGCAGAGGCTAACCTACTGGATATTGATACTGGCGGTGGAGAGATACTGCTGTCCTTCCAGCATCCTTATAATTTAACGACAGTTACAGAAGGATATACTCCAAATGTGAAACTATGTGAAGAACGTTTGGGGAGAAAAGGTATCCGCGTTTGTGAGGTTACGGATTATGCCAATATGCCATTTGAAGACAATGAGTTTGACGTTATACTAAATCGGCATGGTGCTTATGATGTCGAGGAATTATACCGCATTTTGAAGCCTGGTGGGGTATTTATTACACAGCAGGTAGGAGAGGATAACGATAGGGAATTAGTAAAGTTTCTGCTTCCAGAATGTGAAAAATTATATCAGGGAATGAATCTATTGGTGCAAAAAGAGTTATTTAGAAATGCAGGTTTTGATGTTCTCATGAGTCAGGAAGAATATCAACCAATAGAATTTTATGATGTTGGTGCATTGGTATGGTTTGCAAGAATTATACAGTGGGAATTTGTGAATTTTTCAGTAGAAAAGTGCTTTTCGCAGTTACTGGAAGCACAACAGCTGATTGAAAAAGAGGGCTGTATAAAAGGGCGTGTTCATAGATATTTGATTGTGGCTAGAAAATAGAATAGTAACTATTTAAGCAAGGTTTTACAGTGATAAGAAAGTATTCACAACAAGTTATCACTAACGCTGCCAGACAGGATATAAACAGAGAGGTAATCACTTTCAAAGGTGGTTGTCTCTCTGTTTTGTTGCTTGTGTCCTGTTACGCAGTGAAATGGTTTCATACTTCCTTATGACCTAAAACATGTTTTTTATGAATATTTTATGCGTGAGAAAGTTCTGGGAAATAAAGTTTTTCCGTTTCAATTTTTTTTAGTTTTTCTCCATAATAGAAGAGTCTATAATCGTCTCCGCCATCATAAATCTGTGGAATAAATAGAGAAGCATCCTCTGTACAAGGTGTAAACCCAAGAATTAGGCTGGTATATTCGCTCTGTATTCGGGTGAGAATATCTTCTAAAGAAACTTTTTTGGGGCAAATGATGCTTTGTAAAGAGAGGTTATGACTGTCTTTCTCCATAACTATATAGCAATCCAATTTGTGGCAATAGTAAACTTGTTCCAGTTCTGAAGTATAAAACATTTGCAGACCATATTTATTTTGGTGTTCAAAGGCAGAATGAACCGCGCTTTGACGTACTGCTTTTTTATAATTTTCTTTATGTAATAGTGCTGTTGATTTTATTGGGTGAAAACAATCGTCGTACTCTCTTTTCTTTGCCTTATTCTGCATTTTTGACAGCATATTTTCTTTTAGTATATATTGATATTGCGTACCTCTGGAAAAGCCCAGTTTGTCATAAAAGCCCAAAGCGTCAAGAGTGCCAAATAAATAGATTCCATCACAGTTTCCTGTATAATCAGCCAGTACGGTCTCTATTAATTTTCTGGCATATCCTTGATTTCGAAATTCCTTTCTAGTCATAACAGTTCCTAGTTGAATATAATAGGTTTCTTTTCCGTGCTGCATAAATTTCATTCGATTTACAGAAACATTTGCAATTAACTTTCCGTCTTGTTCATAAGAGTAAGGAATATAATCACCTTCATAATATCCGTTTATTACCCAGTTTTCGAAATTAAATCCAAAAGTTTCTTCCGTTAAATCATTTAAGTGATGACGCAAACAAGCATCCTTCATATAGTTTTTTATCAATTGCATTCTGCTATATCCCCTTTCGTAAATGATTTATCTATAAATAAATTGTATAGCATCCTAAGAAGGAAATCTATCTCAAGAACTTTTATAAAAAAGAATAAGTTACTGTGCATGTAAACTGTAACAAGAATACGTCAAAAAATCATCCACCAAATACTCAGTGGATGATTTTAAAGGGGATTAACGAAATAAAGTTTCTACATAATTGCGCATTTCATTACGGGATGTGAAAATGAAGCGTGTTTTATTCACAAATGCTTTACAGAGAAAAGAGAGCGGGGTTATTCCCTGCTCTCTCCACCTGGACCATCTTTTCGAGGTCGTGTAGACTCTGGAAGTGGTTCCACATTGTAATTGGTTTTATTTTTTGGCAGATCCACTTTAGGGATATTGTCATCATCGTAGGTGTTTTTTGTTTTGTTATTCATATTGCACCATCCTTTCAATAGTATGGTGTGCATAATGTGAAAAATTTATACCGCACACAATTATAAAAAAGATAGTAAAAACAATAATAGCAAAATGTAAAAGTGTAGTTATCAAAATTATAATTGCATTATAAACGTAGATTAGATATTGCTAGAGTTGCAAAAGCATAATATAATAATAAAAGTGCGAAGATGTGTATAAGAAACAAGTCTTAGCTACATATCATTTGCATTGGATACTTAGATTGATAGAAGGAGTAGGGTATGAAATTAGAAGTAAAAAATTTGAAAAAAACTTTTAGTGGAAAAGAAGTGTTGCATGGCATTTCCTTCTCAGTGGAAAGTGGAAAGGCATTGGGACTTTTAGGACGAAATGGTGCAGGAAAAACGACTACCATTCGAATTCTAATGGATGTGTTTCATGCCAATGAGGGAGAAATCTTATTGGATGGAAAACCATTTGTGCCGGGCAAACATCAGATTGGATATTTGCCAGAGGAGAGAGGGTTATATCCAAAAAGAAAAGTCATTGAACAGATGGTATATCTTGCCATGTTGCGAAACGTACCAAGAAAAAAAGCAACTGCCAATGCAAAAAAATGGTTGGAACGTTTGGAAGTGTCACAATATGAGAATGATTTGTTAGAAACTTTGTCAAAAGGAAATCAGCAAAAAGTGCAGTTGGCTTCTATTTTAGTATGCGATCCAGAGATTGTCATATTAGATGAACCATTTAGTGGACTTGACCCGGTTAATTCACAGATTTTACAGGATGTAGTAAAAGAACTGATTGCAGAAGGAAAGATTGTGATTTTCTCCAGCCATCAAATGAGCTATGTAGAGGAATTTTGTGAGGATATCGTAATTATCAATCAGGGAGAAGTGGTGTTGGAAGGAAGTTTAGATGAAATCAAGCGTGCCTATGGAAAGAATCGTTTGGTGTTAAAGGATACCAGCAGTACGGTAGAAGAATTTTCACAATATTGCAAGCAGCAGTTAGCAGATGTGCTTACGGTTAATGGAGAAACCAAAGAGGCAGTTATTGTAAAACTGTTGGAAGGTAAGACAAGAAGAAATCTATTAGAAACTTTGCTTGCAAAAGATATAGAGATTGAACAATTTGATACCTATAAACCATCGTTGAATGATATATTTGTAGAAAGGGTGGGAGACTAACATGAAACGATTTGCAACGGTATTTCAGTTTGAATTAAAAAGTTATGTGAAAAATAAATCCTTTGTGATTTCTACCATTTTGATTGCACTTGTGCTTGGTATTGTTATGTTTGTTCCAAATGTCATTGATATGTCAGATGTTTTGGGAATTTCTACAGAAGAAACCCCAAAAGCTGAAAAAGAAGATAAGGACAAAGAGGCAGAAGAAGAGAAAAGTCGTTACGGATTATTAGATACCAATGGATATTTTGCGGATACCAGTTTGTTAGAAGCTTATTATGAAGATGTGGAGTTTGTCAGTTATTCTGATGAGAAATCTTTGAAAGATGCGGTTGAAAAAGAGAAAATTGAAGCTGGTTTTATTGTGGAAGATGATCTTCATTTCCGATATTTAGTTTGGAATAATAGCATGTATGGAGAAGATGTGACAGGATTTCAGCAGGCTATGACTTTGTTACATAAACAGTTGTATTGTCAAGAGAAAAACTTAGATTTTGAGGACCTTACAACTACATATGATGCACCAGTAGAATATGAACAGGAAGTTCTTGGAAAGGATGCCAGCGATAATTATTGGTATTCCTATGCGTTAGTAATTATCATATTTACCATAATTGTGCTTTATTGTGTAATGATAGCTACTTCTGTTACCAGTGAAAAGAGTAATCGTGCCATTGAAGTTTTAGTTACCAGCATTGACTCTAAATATTTGTTGTTTGGAAAGGTATTAGCTGGAGCTTTTGCAGCTATTTTGCAGGTGGGAATTATTCTTGCTACAACGCTGATTTGTTACCAGATTAATCGAGATGTTTGGGGAGGAACCCTAGATTCTATTTTGAATATTCCAGCAAATGTATTGTGGGCGTTTGCCATGTTTGGTATTGGAGGATTTTTATTCTACGCCTTTTTGTATGGAGCCCTTGGAGCTTTGGTTTCAAAGACAGAGGATGTGAACAAAGCTACTGGAAGTTTACAGATGATAGTAATGCTAGTATATTTTGTTGTCCTGTTCCAGCTTGGCAATGTGGATGGCCCTTTGATTAAAGTGTGTTCTTTCCTTCCAATCAGTTCCTATTCTGCAATGTTTGTTCGCATTGCCATGGGAAATGTGGAAGTATGGGAAATTGCAGTATCTTTTGCAATTTTGGTAGCATCCACCATTGGAGTAGGCTGGCTTGCTGCGAAGATTTACCGTATGGGAACACTTCGTTATGGAAATCCTATTTCCATTAAAAATGCACTTAAGAATTTGAAAAACGAATAAAATAAAACTCCACCCACGTGAGTAATTTTAGGTAGGAAATGCCAGAAAAGTGTAGGCAGCTAGTTTGTACATGTGGGTGGAGATTTTTTATCGTTATAACAGGAGAAAAGACAAAAGAGATAGAGGGAGAGAGCGTATGATAGAAGTGAATCATATTAGTAAGGAGTTTGTATCACCGAAAAAATATCCGGGGCTAAAAGGTGCCATAAAAGGATTGTTTTCCAAAGAAAAGGTGATAAAAAAGGCAGTGGATGACATTTCTTTTCAAATTCAAGATGGGGAGATTGTAGGTTATATTGGGAGCAATGGAGCAGGAAAATCTACAACTATTAAAATGATGACAGGAATTCTTACTCCAACTACAGGAAATTGTATTGTAAATGGGGTGGACCCAAATAAGAAGAGAAAAGAAAATGCACAGAATATTGGAGTTGTTTTTGGGCAGAGGACACAACTTTGGTGGGATTTACCTCTTAGTGAGTCCTTTACTATTCTAAAAGAAATTTATAATGTATCAGAGGAAGAATACAAAAAGCAGATGGAGTTTTTAAATGAGGTATTGGAGTTGTCGGAGTTTTTTGACCGACCAGTTAGAAACTTGTCTCTTGGACAACGGATGCGTGCGGATTTAGGAGCTGCTTTATTACATAATCCCAAAGTCCTTTATTTAGACGAGCCTACCATTGGACTGGATGTATTAGTAAAAGATAATATTCGAAAAGCAATTAAAGAAATAAATGAGAAATACCATACAACGGTAATTCTGACTACACATGATATTGGAGACATTGAGGAGTTATGCGATCGCATTATCATTATTGATGAGGGAAAGAAGATTTACGATGGCGGAATAGAAGAATTGAAAGCAAGTTATGACAGTGACTTAACAGAAATCGTAAAAGAGATTTATCAGCATGGTATGAACAAAGGGGAGGTGGAGGCATGACGAAAAAATTTCGTGTATACCTTCCATTTGCTCTAAATGAAATAAAAAGACAGATGGCATATAAAGGGGCGTTCTATTTGTTTCTATTTACAGAAATGTTTTCCTCTTTTATTGCTTTCTATCTTTGGATGGCAATTTATAAGAGTTCGGACAGCGGAACCCTTGGAGGAATGACACAACAGGAAATGGTAGTGTATGTGTTTATTTCTTTTATTACTTCTCAGATGGTTATGATTTCTATTTCGGACCGAATCAGTGATGATGTAATAAAAGGAACTGTGGCAATGAACTTAATTAAACCCATAGACTACCGTGCCAGTTTGCTTTCGGTTGCCTGTGGGCAGATGGTATATCGTTTTTTTGTACCTTCCCTGCTTATTTGGATAGGTTTAGAGGCTTATCGCTGTTTTGGGATGGGCATTGGAAATGTGGCATGGTGGGAACTGGCGGCATATCTAATTAGTTGTGTTTTGAGTATGTTCATCTATGTATTGTTTGATTTTTGTTTTGGAATGATTGCTTTTTTTACCAGCTACATTTTTGGGTTGCAGTTGGTAAAAAGTGCGATTTTAAGTTTTTTGACGGGACAGCTCATTCCACTTAGCTTTTTTCCTGACACAGTGCAGAAAGTATTTTCTTTTCTTCCTTTTTCGTCCATGGTGTATACGCCTACGATGATTTATTTAGGAAAATATGCCGGAAAAGCGTTGTTTTTGGCACTGGGAAAGCAAATGCTTTGGGTAGTTTTATTGTATCTGTTTGGAAGTGTAATATGGAAACAAGTGACAAAACGTTTAGTTGTACTTGGTGGTTAAGGGGGAATGCAATATGAATACATGGAGACGGTATGCCCGATTATACCGTGTGCAGATTGCACAGTTTTTTAAGACAATTGTACAGTCTAAAGTAGATTTTTTATTGGGACTGTTTGGATTTTTCTTTTCAGAAATTACGGGAATTTTATTTTTGTATTTGGTATTTGAGCAGATTCCAAATTTGCAGGGATGGACATTAGAGCAACTTATTTTTATTTATGGATTTGCACAGATACCAAGAGGAATCGATCATTTGCTGACAGATAATATTTGGATGATTTCTTGGAGAATGGTAATCAATGGAGACTTTGATCGATATATGCTGCGACCTATGAATTTATTGTTTCAGGTAATTAGTGAAAAGTTACAGCCGGATGCCTTAGGGGAACTTTTGGTTGGAACCCTTTTGGTAGGACGCGCCATTGCAAAAGGCATAGTTGTAGTAGATGGTGTACATATTTTGTTGTTTTTCTTGTCTATTTTGGCGGGAGCGTTGATTTATACTGCCATTAAACTGTTGTTTGCTTCTTTTGCATTTTGGGTGAAAATGAGTGGACCATTTGTGCAGGTGGCTTATAATATGGCAGATTTTGCAAAATATCCTACGGAGATTTATGCAAAAGGGGTACGTTTTATTATTACATGGATAGTCCCTTTTGCCTTTGTTGCCTATTTGCCGGCAAGTTATTTTCTGGGAAAGGAAATGTTTTTTGAAGGCATGAATGGAGCAGGTTTGATAGGGATGGAATGGGGCATTGCGGTTTTATTTATGCTTCTTGGATATGGGGTATTTCAAAAAGGAACTCAAATTTATGAGAGTGCAGGGAATTAAAAATGACATTTTCTGTTCTTTTTGGTGGAAATTTGCCCATTTCTATGGTAAACTGTCGAAGGAGTATTTATGTTAGAATTAAAAAAGGGCACCTGTTTAGGGGATAAATAGATGCTAAAGGAGTATTACAAATGAAAGAAAAAGAGAAAAAAGGTTTATTGGGATTTTATAACTATACAGTTGTATTGACGTATATTGGAATGGTGATTGGCTGTTGTGGTATTATGTTTGCTATGGAAGGCAGTTGCCATCAGGCATTGTTTTGTCTAATGATAGCAGGACTTTGTGATATGTTTGACGGAACGGTAGCTTCTACCAAGAAGGATAGAACTAAAGATGAGAAGATGTTTGGTATTCAGATTGATTCTTTAAGTGATTTGCTTTGCTTTGGCATGTTGCCAGCATGTATCGTTTATAGTATGAATACAGGATCTCATTGGTTTCTTGTGATTCCATGCTTTTTTGTATTATGTGGTTTAATTCGATTGGCATATTTTAATGTAGATGAAGCAAACAGACAGGGAAAGACAAGTGAGGGAAGACAGTATTATCAAGGGCTGCCAATTACTTCTTCTGCGCTGTTATTGCCAGCAGTATTTGAACTATGCGTGTATTTTAATTTTCCAATGTTTTATGTGGGAATGGGAGCATTGTTCCTTATTGGAATTGCCTATATTCTTCCATTCCGGTTGAAAAAGATACATATATGTGGAAAGATTGTTATGATTGTACTTGGAATTGTGGAATTTGTTCTTCTTTTAAAAGGGGTGATCTAATGAAAAAGCGAACATTTGTAGAATGGCTATATGACACAAAGTCTGGTCGCGTATGCCTAAAAATATTATTGTATTCAGGTGCATTGAAACTTGGAGAAATGTTTGTTCGCTCACCGCTTTCCAAACCACTTATCAGTTCTTATATTCAAAAGAATCAAATTGATATGAGGGCATATAAAGGCCAGCAATTTCGCACATTTCAGGAGTTCTTTTCCCGAAAGAGAAAGGATATTCCAGTGGACATGGAGAAAGAGCATTTGATTAGTCCATGCGATGGATATTTGAGTGCCTATCCCATTCGGGAAAACAGTCGTTTTTTTATAAAAGGTTCGTGGTATAAAGTAAGAGATTTGGTTACCAATCCAAGAGAAGCAAGTGCCTTTCAGGGGGGACAGTGTGTTATTGTGCGCCTTTGCGCAGATGACTATCATCATTATTGCTATATAGATGATGGATTTCAAAGAGAGAATCATTTTGTAAAAGGACTGTTACATAGTGTACAGCCAGTTGCATGTGAGAATGAACCTGTGTATCGTCTGAATCGAAGAATGTGGAATATTCTGGAAACAAAAAACTTTGGAAAAGTAGCACAGATTGAAATTGGAGCATTGTTAGTTGGCGGTATGGTCAATGTAGGACAAAATGTACCTATGCGAAAGGGAAGAGATATGGGACATTTTGAACTGATTGGTTCTACCATTGTTTTGTTGTTTGAGAAAGACGCAATTGAATTATTACCAGAGGTAAAAAAAGCAATTGCTGGAGATAAGGAAATGAGAGTGTTACAGGGACAGTATATCGGAAACCGAAAAGCGGCAGAATAATTGTAAGAAATAGAGGAGATAAAAAATAAGATGAAGGATTTTATTAATCGGATTTTGCCTAGTTATAACAGAATCCCATTGGTGTTTACGCTTGCACTAAATTGTTTTGTTTATTGGGGAGCAAGAGCCATTGCAGGAGAATGGTATCACCATAATATTGAGACAAGTTGGGACCAAGCTATTCCTTTAGTAGAGTGGACGGTAGTAATTTACTTTTTATGTTATATCTTTTGGGTAGTAAATTATATGATTGGTTCATCTATGGGAAAAGTGCAGTGTTATCGCTTTTTGATGGCAGATTGGATTGGAAAAGTAGTATGTTTTTTTTGCTATGTTCTATATCCAACAACAAATACCAGACCAGAGATTATAGGGGATGGAATTTTTTCTCAAGCTATGCGGTATTTGTATGAAACAGATGCGGCAGATAATTTGTTTCCGTCCATCCATTGCTTTGTTAGCTGGATTTGCTATATAGGAGTTCGTGGAAATAAAAATATTCCACGTTGGTATCGTATTTTTTCCTGCTTGGCGGCTATTGCAGTATTTATATCAACCCTTACCACAAAGCAGCATGTAATCTATGATGTAGTTGCAGCAGTGCTTTTGGCAGAGGTAGGTTATATACTGTCTGGAAAGATTGTAAAAAAACTTCCTCTGGAAAAGGAAAAATAAAAAAAGAATTTGGAGTTCCCAGAGTGGAACTCCTTTTTTTATGTCAGTAGTTGAATGGGTTTTGCATATGAATTTTAGAAGTAAAAAAAATAGGAAGGAGAAAAATAAAAATGGCATATTTTCCAATGTTTGTGGATATGAAGAATCAGAATTGTCTTGTTGTGGGAGGAGGATTGGTGGCTCTTCGTAAGGCTCGTATGATGATAGAGTTTGAGGCAAAAGTGCGTGTGATTGCACCTATCATTGCAAAAGAGTTATATGATGTAAAAGATATTTTGGTGGAAGAACGTGAATTTTCTTTTTGTGATTTAGACGGGCAGCATATGGTGATTGCAGCTACCAATTTGGTAGAATTAAATGAAGAGATTGCTGTGGCATGTAAGAAAAGAGGAATTCCAGTTAATGTGGTAAATCGTCCGGAGGTAGGAAGTTTTATTTTCCCTGCATATGAAAAGACAGGAAGTGTGGTGGCAGCATTTTCAAGTGGAGGAAAAAATCCAGCCATTACCCAATATTTGAAGAGAAAAATGAAACCGTGGATGACAGAAGAACTTTCCAAACAGGCAGAATATCTGGGCTCCGTTCGTCCAAAAGTAAAACAGCAGATTGAGGACAACGGAAAGCGAAAAATGGCTTATGAGAGGTTACTTGGTTTTTGTCAGAAAAAGAATCGTTTTCCAAAAGAGGAAGAATTTTTGCAGATTTTAGGTGAGGTTGAAAAGAAAGAGTAAAAAGGTCATAAAATAATTACGGTAAAAGGAGGCTCTTTCATGACAGCAAAGGCGATTTTAGTTGTGAGTGTTGGAACCAGTTATAAAGAAGCCAGAGAGAAAACGATTACAGTCATAGAGAATCGTCTGCAAGATGCCTTTAGAGAATACAAGGTGTATGGGGCCGTTACCAGTAAGAGGATTAAGAGGAAACTAGAAGGGGAAGGCGTTTTCCTGTTTGATATAAAAGAAGCATTGGAACAAATGCTTTTCGATGGAATAAAAGAATTAATAGTTCAGCCCATTTATATTACAAAGGGCGTGGAATATGATTGGATGCTAGAGGAGTTACAGCCGTATTTAGATAAATTTGAGGCAGTAAGGTATGGACACCCTTTGCTTACCAGTAAAGCGGATTACAGGGAATTGGCAACGATTATTCACACTGTCTATCCTGTAGAAGAAGATGAGATACTGGTTTTGATGGGGCATGGCTCAGAAGGACATAGGAATACCGTGTACTCTGTTTTCCAATGTGTGTTAGGTCAGATGGCTTATGACAATATACTGGTAGGTATCATGAAAGGATATCCTACATTTTCAGAGGTGAAAAAACAACTGAAACAAAAAGGGGTTAAAAAAGTTTGTTTGGCTCCGATGATGCTTGTAGCTGGCAAACATGTCAATAAAGATATGATAGGAGCAAAAGATTCTTGGAAAGCAGAGCTGGAACAAGAAGGATATCAGGTAAGATATGATAGGAAAGGGCTTTTAGAACTTTTTTTGGTACAAAATATGTTTATTCGACATGTTAGACAGACTTTTTGAGGGGTATACTTATAGCAGGAAGCATGGTACGTTTACTTTGGAAATTGTAAACACAAATGTAGCCTAGGATGGAAAGCGTGAGAAAAATTGAGGTGGCAGAATGCAGGTGCAAATGATAGGAATTGATTATGAAAAAGCAGATTTAGATACCAGATCTTTGTTTGCGTTTCAGCAACGTGCCTCTGTGGAAGGCATGATTTATTTAAAAGAGACATATCAGTTAAGTGGTGTGGTAATTTTATCTACCTGCAATCGTACAGAAGTATATATTAGCGCGAAAGAAGAACGAAAAGATTTGTTGGATATGATTTGTTCCTTAAAAGGCATTTCTCCAGAAACATATCGTAGTATAGTGGTGGAGAGAAGGGGACAGGAGGCTGTGCATCATTTGTTTCAATTAGCTTGCGGAATGAAATCCAAAGTGTTTGGAGAAGATCAGATTATTACGCAAGTAAAAATGGCATTAACTAGCGCAAGAGAAGCAAAAACCACGGATGGCAACTTAGAAAATATATTTCAAGCTGCTATTACTGGGGCAAAAAAAGTGAAATCTACAGTACACTTGACAGCCGTAGAAACTTCCGTCATTGAACAGATGAAAGCGGCACTTTATAAGGAAAAACAGTGTCTTTTGGGAACGAAATGCTTAGTGATCGGAAATGGGGAAATCGGAAGATTGGCGGCAGCCTCTATGGTACAGGAGGGCGCAAAAGTGACTGTCACAGTGCGAAATTACAAAACAAGACAAGTGGAGATTCCAAAGGACTGCAAAGTGTTGGATTACGCAGATCGATATGCACATTTGCAGGAATTTGACATTATCATTAGTGGCACCACCAGTCCCCATCATACGATAAAATATGAAGATTGTGCCAATTTATTAAAAGACGGAAAGCATCGTTATTTGATCGATTTGGCAGTACCAAGAGATATTTCCAGTAAATTTCGTGAGGAAGAATATGTAACTACTTATGATATTGACAGTCTTGGCGGCGTATCAAAAGCGGCACAGGACAACTATGCGTGGAAAGCTGCTATGGAAATTATCAGGGAACAGGAAGAAAAACTTTATGCCAAAAAAGAAATGCAGGAGTATGTAGAATTGGTACAAGATATTGGTCACATGGGAGCAGATGTGTCCTATAAACGTATGAAGAAAAAAATAAATCAGATGTTACAAGAAGAGCAGCGCCAGTCTGTAGAAGAGCAGATTCGGATAGGAACGAAAAAGACTATGACTTCTTTATTGTTTGATATGAGAAAATACATGGAGGAGGACCAGTGGGAGCTGTGTCTTTCGGCTATGCGGCAGGTATTAGAAGAGCAGAATTTTTAAGAGAGTAATTAGGAAACGGAAACTACGAAAATGAAAGATTATCAATGTTAGAGTAGAGGTGTTGGATGGATGAAGAAAATTGTACGGGTAGGAAGTAGGGATAGTAAGCTGGCGGTGAGACAGACTTTGCTTGCCTTGGAGGGGGTAAAGGAGGTACATCCGGAAATTCAGTTTGAACTGGTAACTATGAAAACGACTGGTGACAAAATTTTAGATCGAAATCTGGATCAAATTGGAGGAAAAGGATTATTTGTAAAAGAGCTGGATAAAGCTTTATTAGAGGGACAGGTGGATATTACCGTACATAGTTTAAAGGATCTGCCAATAGAAATTTCTGAGGAATTGCCTCTTATTGGGTATTCTAAGCGAGCCGATGCAAGAGATGTGCTTTTGGTAAAAAAAGGAAAAGAACAGGACTTTTTTCAGGGGTGTATTGGAACTTCCAGTCAAAGAAGAATGGAACAATTGAAAAAACTATATCCCAATGCCACTTTTCGGGGAATTCGGGGAAATGTACAGACCCGATTAAGAAAGTTAGAAGAAGAAGACTATACGGCTACTGTTCTTGCAAAAGCAGGGTTGGATCGTCTTGGTATGGGAGATTGTATTGCAAAAATCTTTTCGGTAGAGGAAATGCTTCCTGCTGCAGGACAAGGAATTCTAGCATTTCAGGGCCGAAAAGGGGAAGACTATTCTTATTTGGATTGTGTTTGCGATATCGATTCTTTTTATGCAGCAACAGCAGAGCGAAGTTTTGTGAAATATTTAGATGGAGGATGTAGTTCTCCTGTTGGAGCTTATGCTACGGTAAATGGAGAAAATCTTTCCCTTCGTGGTTTGTATTATCATGAACCGGCAAAAGACTTCTCTGTAGGAGTAAAGGAAGGAAATGTGAGAGATGCGGCACAAATTGGAATTGCGTTGGCACAGGAGTTAGCAGAGAGGTGGAAAGGTTTGATATAGATGAAAGAAACAGTAGGAAAAGTTTGGCTGGTGGGGGCTGGGAACGGAGACCTTGGATTGATGACCCGAAAAGGCATGGAAGTGTTAAAAAAAGCAGAAGTGGTCGTATATGACGCCCTCATTAGTTTAGAACTTTTGGCATTGCTGCCAGAGGATGCAGAGCTTATTGATGCAGGAAAACGGGCAGACAATCATCTCATTCCTCAGGAGATAATCAATAAAATGTTATTGACGAAAGCAAAGGAAGGGAAACGGGTGGTCCGTTTAAAAGGGGGAGATCCCTTTGTCTTTGGCAGGGGAGGAGAAGAACTGGAGTTGTTGGCAAAGGAGCAAATTCCGTTTGAAGTAGTGCCTGGAATTACCTCTTCCATTGCGGTACCTGCTTATAATGGAATTCCTGTGACACACAGGGAGTTTTCCTCTTCTTTTCATGTGGTTACTGGACACAAGAAGAAAAATGGAGCGTTGGATATAAACTTTAAAGCCTTGGTAGAATTAAATGCCACTTTGGTATTTTTAATGGGAGTAGGAAATCTGGAAACAATTTGCAGCCGTTTGATAGAAGAGGGAATGTGTCCGGACATGCCAGCGGCAATTTTAGAACGAGGAACTACCTGCCGACAAAAAAGGGTAGTGGCTACGGTTGAAACATTAAAAGAAAAAGCGGAGCAATCGAACATACAGAGTCCGGCAGTCATTGTAGTGGGAAAAGTGTGTTCCTTTGAAAAAAATTTTGCATGGTATGAAAAAAAGCCATTGTTTGGAACGCAAGTAGTTGTTACCAGACCAAAAGAGCGAAGCTCGCTTTTAGCAGACCCAATGCGCGAACTGGGGGCGCAAGTGATTGAGATGCCTACGATTGATACAGTTCCTATTAGTCAGCTAGAAGAAACAGGAAAAGAAAGACTGTTTCAAACAATAAAGGAGATAAGCCAAAAGCGAGAAAAGGTGTGTATTGGATTTACCAGTCCACAAGGAGTCAGACATTTCTTTTCCCAGATGCGTTTTTTTAGAATGGACATGCGTTCTCTTCTTTCTAATCCTAATGTATCCTTTGCAGTCATTGGACAAGGCACAAGAAAAGAGTTAGAATGTTATGGGATTTTTCCGGAATATATGCCGGAAGAATATTCTGGAAAGGCACTTGGAAAATTGTTGGCACAAAAACTAGAAAGAGATACCACATTGTATCTGTTTCGAGCAGAAAATGGTTCCAAAGAGTTGTTAAAGGAACTTGCTGGAAGTGTGAAAGTAAAGGATATTCCAACTTATCGTACGATGTATGCGAAAGGGAGTCCAGTGATTGATAAGATTGCACAGGCATTTGTAGAGGAAGAAATAGACTATGTTACCTTTACCAGTGCCTCTACCGTAAAAGGGTTTGTAACCTGTTTTAAAATGGTAGATTTTACAAAAGTGCATGCCCTTTGTATTGGAGAACAGACTGCAAAAGAGGCTGCTGTTTATGGAATGAAAATTTCTATTGCGAAAGAGGCAACCATGGATAGTATGATTTCATTAGTATTGGAAGAAAGGAAAAGAAAGAGAGAGGGATAAGCCAATGGATTTAATAGAAAGACCGAGAAGATTGAGAAGTAACCCTGTAATACGTGGGATGGTGCAGGAAACCAGAGTTTCGAAAGATACGCTAATTTATCCGTTGTTTGTAGTAGAAGGAGAAAATAAAAAAGAAGAGATTCCGTCTATGCCGGGGCAGTATCGGTATAGCATTGATAGAATAAGTGAGGAATTAGACAAAGTCTGTTTGGCAGGCGTAAAAAGCATACTTTTATTTGGAATTCCAAAGCATAAAGATGCTTGTGGAAGTAGTGCATGGGCAGAAGACGGTGTTATACAGAAGGCACTTTTATTCATTAAGAAGCAGTATCCACATCTATATTGCATTACGGATGTGTGTATGTGCGAATATACGTCTCATGGGCATTGTGGGATTTTGGACGGACATACGGTAGATAATGATAAAACCTTGGATGTGCTTGCAAAAACTGCACTTTCTCATGCAAAAGCCGGGGCGGATATGGTAGCACCTTCTGATATGATGGATGGAAGAATTGGGGCAATTCGAAATGTTTTGGATGCAAATGGATTTGTGAACACACCGATTATGTCTTATGCGGTAAAATATGCTTCAGGTTTTTATGGACCTTTTCGAGATGCGGCAGGTTCCGCACCGGAATTTGGAGACCGAAAAGGGTATCAGATGGATTATCATAATCGGAGAGAAGCTCTTAGAGAGGCAGCTCTTGACTGCAAAGAGGGTGCAGACATTTTGATGGTAAAACCAGCTCTTTCTTTTCTGGATGTGGTAAGAGAGGTAAGAGATCGTTTTGATAAACCAATAGCCGCATATAGTGTCAGTGGAGAATATGCCATGATAAAAGCGGCAGCGGCAGCAGGATATATAGATGAGGCATCCATTGTATGTGAAACCACAGTTTCTATGTATCGTGCAGGGGCGGATATGCTCATTACCTATTATGCAAAAGAAATTGCACAGTACATAAAGGAAGGGAGAATGGGATAATGGCATTTACAACTACAAAGTCAGAAGAAATCTTTAACCGCGGGGTTCAAGTTATGCCAGGAGGTGTAAATAGTCCGGTTCGCGCATTTGGTCCGGTAGGATGTCAACCAGTTTGTATAGAACATGCCAAAGGAGCATATTTGTATGATGAGGATGGCAATTCCTATATTGATTATATTGGTTCTTGGGGACCTATGATTTTAGGACATAACGACCAAAGAGTGGTAGAAGCAATAAAAAAGCAAATTGATCGGGGAATTAGTTATGGAGCTGTCACAAAGTTGGAAGTGGAGATGGCAGAGCTTATGATTTCCCTTGTTCCGGCACTTGAAATGGTCCGCATGGTAAATTCAGGGACAGAGGCAGTGATGAGTGCCATTCGTGTGGCAAGAGGATTTACTGGAAAAAATAAAATAATCAAATTTGCAGGCTGTTATCATGGACATTCAGATTCTTTGCTTGTAAAAGCTGGTTCCGGTGTAATGACGGCTGGTGTGCCAGATAGTAGCGGTGTGCCAAAGGGCTGTGTGCAGGATACTCTTACAGCAGAATACAATCATTTGGAAAGTGTAGAGGCTTTGTTTTCGCAAAATAGGGGTGAGATTGCCTGTGTCATTGTAGAACCTATAGCCGCTAATATGGGAGTTGTGCTTCCAAAGGAAGGCTTTTTACAGGGACTTCGAAAATTGTGTGATGAGAACCAAGCATTACTTATTTTTGATGAGGTTATTACAGGATTTCGTTTGGGGATTGCTGGTGCCAGCGGATATTATCAGGTGACACCGGATTTAATCACTTATGGAAAAATTATTGGGGGCGGTATGCCTGTAGGTGCTTATGGCGGAAGAAAAGAGGTTATGAGTGTAGTGGCTCCGATTGGTAACGTTTATCAGGCAGGAACCCTTAGTGGAAATCCAGTTGCCATGACAGCAGGAATTACGCAGCTAACGATTTTAAAAGAACATCCGGAAATTTATACAAACGTAAAGGAATTGGGAGATTATTTCCGCGGGGAAGTAAAAAAAATGTTGCAGGAAAAGAAATTGCCGTATCAGATTGTTGGAGAAGGCTCCTTGTCTTGTTTGTATTTTACAGAAGAAAAGGTAATGGATTATGCGACTGCAAAAACGGCGGATACGCAAATGTTTGCTTCTTACTTTAAACAGATGTTAGAGCGAGGAAACTATTTGGGGCCAAGTCAGTTTGAAGCCATATTTTTATCGGCTTCCCATACCAAAAAGGAAGTGGACAAGACGCTGGCAGATATGCGAGCAGTTTTGTAAGAATAAGGGAAAATAGTAGGGGGGTGCTGCATGATTTTGTAAATTATGAATAATTTGAGTAAAAAGTAGAAAAATGTAGCTTTACATTTAAACTTGTCGATGGTAAAATAAGTAAAAAAGGGAGTAGCTTACATCATAAGATGTTTGTACAGTCGTCATTACGATTAGAGGTCAGTAAGATTTTTTGATCCGGTTGTACAGCGAAGTAGCAAGACTTTTTTTGTTGTTTATTAATTTTTAAGTTAATGCAACAAAAAGGTCTTTTTTGTTGCGGAAAGGAAAGAGTTATGGAAATATTAACACAGGTACTATTGATCGTGATCGGGTTTGTTATGCTCATTAAAGGAGCAGATTGGTTTGTGGAAGGAGCCTCTGGAATTGCCACAAAACTTGGCATCCCGCAACTTGTTATCGGACTTACCATTGTTGCTATGGGAACCAGCGCGCCGGAAGCGGCAGTTAGTCTTACTGCTGCAGTAAAAGGAAGTGCAGAGATTACCATTGGAAATGTGGTGGGAAGTAATATTTTAAACATTCTCATTATTTTGGGAGTTACTTCGGTCATTGTAACGACTGCAGTAGCAAAATCTACTGTTTTCTACGAAATCCCTTATATGATTGGAATTACTTTGTTGCTTCTTGTATTAGGATATACTGGTTATGAGATTACATTTGTAGAAGGTATCATTTTGTGGGCAGCTTTTCTTGTTTATTTGGGATATTTGTTCCTTATGGCAAAAAAACAGCAGACAAAAGAAACCGAGGAAGAAGAAAAACAACAGCCAATTTGGAAACTGTTGCTTGGTATAGTTGTGGGACTTGTTCTCATCATTTTTGGTAGTGATGTTAGTGTGGATGGTGCTACTGAATTGGCACGTATTTTTGGAATGAGTGAGCGTTTTATTGGACTTACTATTGTGGCACTAGGAACTTCCCTTCCAGAGTTGTTCACTTCTGTATCAGCAGCTAGAAAAGGAAAGGCAGATATTGCCATTGGAAATATTGTAGGAAGTAACATTTTTAATATTTTATTTGTAGTAGGAACTACAGCTTTGATTACGCCAGTAGCATTTGCATCAAATTTTGTGGTAGATACAGTAATTGCCATAGCAAGTGCAGTGTTGTTATTGGTATGCGTAGCAAAAAAGAGGGCGCTTGGAAGAACAGCAGGTATCCTTATGCTTTGTGGCTATGTAGCATATTTTATCTATTTGATACAATAGTATGCTTCATATAGAATCATAAGAAATGGAGGTGTGGATTGTGAGAAAGTTCAAAGAATATGCCAGGGAAATGTGCATTTGCCTAATTGTATTGTTAGTAATGGCAGGACTTTATGTAGAATGCCCAAATTTTCAGATGGTTTTTGAAACTCACAATCAGACATCTCCTATTTTTGAGATTGAGCTGTCAGATTCCAATATGGATGTGACAGAGATTTATGCAGAGGAGGTTTCACACCTTCGTACAGCAACTGTGGTTGCAACGAAATTGGCAAATACTGTGAAAAATCGCAGAATGGAGCGTTTGCCAGTATATCTATGTATTCCGATGATTCTGTCGGAGAAAATCCCATACTATCTTGAAATGAATCAGCGATTAGCAGAATTGCCTACGAATCGCAGTGGTTTATTGTTACAGTATGTCCATGATAAGGACGGAAAAAAGCGCATAACAACTACATAATAGCAGGATAACAATGCCTGAATGCTTCTCTGCCACCAAAAAGTGTGTGGTCTTTTTGACGTGCAAAAATGTTCAAAATAGAAGAGTTTGGGTAAAGGAAAAGAAAGGAATAGAGTACAAAATGATGTTTAATATTATGGTAGGTGTTTTAGGCCTTTTAGCCGTTGTGGCAGGTATTTTTGCCTGGAAATTGGAGAATGGCAGTTTTGGGGAGGAAGATGAGACAGAAGGAAATTTAGAAGTAATAGTAGATCAGAGAAAGGAAGAAAGTAAATAATGAGAGCAACAGATATCGTATCCCTGTTAGGTGGACTAGCATTGTTTTTGTATGGAATGCAGATGATGAGTAACGGATTGGAGACTTCCGTTGGAAATCAGATGAAACAGATTTTGGAAAAACTTACATCCAACCGTTTTAAGGCGGTTTTAGTGGGAGCAGTGATTACAGCAGTGATTCAGTCTTCTTCTGCTACTACAGTTATGGTGGTTGGATTTGTAAACTCTGGCTTAATGACTTTAGGACAGGCTGTTTGGATTATTATGGGTGCTAATATTGGTACGACCATAACCGGACAGTTGATTGCTTTGGATATTGGAATGATTGCACCTTTGATTGCGTTTGCAGGTGTAGCTGTTTCTATGTTTAGTAAGAAAGAAAAGGTATGTCATATAAGTAGTATTTTTGCCGGACTTGGTATTTTATTTATCGGAATGGAAATGATGAGTAGTTCTATGGAGCCATTGCGTGATTCTCAAGCATTTTTAGATGCAATTACCAGATTTAACAATCCGTTTGTGGGAATCTTAGTGGGAACATTGTTTACCGCAGTAATCCAATCTTCTTCTGCTGCAGTTGGAATTTTACAGGCATTAGCAGGAACAGGAACGATTCCATTGTCCTATGGTGTATTTATTTTATTTGGAACCAATATCGGAACTTGTATCACAGCAGTGTTAGCTTCTGTAGGAACAAAAACAAATGCAAAACGTGCAACTTTGATTCATTTAATGTTTAACTGTATTGGAACTGTGTTGTTTACTGGTATTTGTCTCCTTACTCCATTCTTGGGTTGGATTCAATCTATGACACCGGGAAATCCAATTGCACAGATTGCCAATACCCATACTATTTTTAATATCGTGACTACATTATTGTTGTTGCCATTTGGTGGTTTGTTGGTGAAGTTTGTTACTTTGGTATTAAAAGAGAGTCAGGAAGAAGAGGAAGAATGCAAGAAGTTGCAGTACCTTGTTCCATTTGAAAATAAGCATTTAGTTGGAAATACTTCTATACAACTTTCTCAGTTAGAAAAAGAAGTTGTACGTATGTTGCAGATGGTAAAAGAAAACATGGTAGATGCTTTTGATATGCTATTAAAGAAGCAGAAAGAAAGTTATGAAAAAATTGTTTGGCGTGAGGAGTATATTGATTTTCTAAATAGCGAAATTTCAAAACACTTGATTCATTTTACTTCTGCGGAATTATCAGAAGAGGATTCTGGAAGAATGAAGAGTTACTATTTGGTTACCAGTAATTTGGAAAGAATTGGCGATCATGCTATGAACGTGGCAGGATATGCGAAATTGTTGCAGGAAAACAAATTAGAGTTATCTTCTACTTCACAAAAAGAAGTGGAAAACATGAAGACACTTTGTACGAACATTCTTGCAGAGTTGGAACATCACGATAGTGAAACTTCTGTAGAATTGTTGAAAGTCATTGCACAAAAAGAGCAGGAAATTGATGATTTAAACCAGCAATATATGGATTTGCAGATTAAAAGAATGCAGGATGGTGCCTGTGCGCCTCAGACAGGTTTGGTGTATACAGAATTGTTGACAGACTTTGAGCGAATCGGAGACCATGCGTTAAATATTGCAGAGTTGTATCAGGAAATTGGCTAAGTGTTTGACGAGACTGATCTATAATTATATAATATACTTAAAAAAGAGTCCTTTCTCTATATGAGAAGGACTTCTTTTTGGTGCAAAAGCGAATCGAGTAGGAGTCGGCCTACTGGATTAACAAAAGGAAGGAACGTGAAACCATGAACGAAACAGCCAAAGCCATTCAAAAGCACTTATTATCTATTCAGGACAGTTCTTATCGGGATTTTCATGCCAAACTCATTCCTACGATTGATAAGGAACGAATCATTGGAATTCGTACACCAATTCTTCGTGCATATGCAAAAGAGGTGCGAAAAACTATGGATGCAGAGCAATTTTTTAACGATTTACCACACTATTATTATGAGGAAAATAATTTACATGCCTTTATGATTGGGGAGACAAAAGATTATGAAACTTGTCTTGCACAGATAGAGGCTTTTTTGCCATATATTGATAACTGGGCAACTTGCGATACAGGGGCTCCAAAAATATTTGCAAAACACAAACAGGAACTTCTTCCACATATTGAAAAGTGGATAACGTCAGATAAGCCTTATACCATTCGTTTTGGCATAAATATGTTGATGCGGTTGTATTTAGAAGATGAATTTAAGGTGGAGTATGCAAAAAAAGTGGCAGAGATAAAATCGGAGGAGTATTATGTAAATATGATGATTGCCTGGTATTTTGCTACCGCTTTAGCAAAACAATACGATGCTATTATTCCTTTTTTAGAACAACCCGTATTGGAACGGTGGACGCATAATAAAACCATTCAAAAGGCATGTGAAAGTTATAGGATTACACCAGAACAAAAACAATATTTGCGTACGCTAAAAAAATAACGAACCGATAATAAAGAAGTTACAAATAGATGGTTAGGAGAATAGAAAATGGAACAGGAGAAAAAAGCTGGAAAAACCAATCAGATGGATATGATACATAGTTCACTTTGGAAGTGTATTTTTTTATTTGCACTTCCGGTGGCATTAAGTAATATATTACAGCAGTTATTTAACTCTGTAGATATGGCGGTTGTAGGAAAGTTTGCTGGAGACAATGCACTGGCGGCGGTATCAGCAAACTCTTCTGTGATAGCACTATTTGTCAATGTTGTATCTGGTATTGCGGTGGGATCAAATGTAGTAATTGCAAAATTAGTAGGACAGGGGCGAAAGAAAGAAGTGCAGGATGCTGTACATACCGTAATTGCTTTTGCATTGGTTTTGGGAGTTTTGGTGTTTGGTATTGGCCAAGCGGTAGCATCTTTGCTTCTTACTAGTATTTCTACTCCAGCAAATATTTTGGGACTGGCAGAGACCTATTTGCGAATTTATTTTGTGGGAATTCCATTTTTGGTATTGTATAACTTTGGTGCATCCATTCTTCGAAGTGTGGGAGATACCAAAAGGCCTTTGTATTGTTTAACTGTTTCAGGTATATTAAATGCTTTGCTAGATTTGCTTTTGGTAATCGTATTTCGTTTTGGTGTGGTAGGTGTTGCCATAGCAACCAGTGTTTCTAATATGGTAAGTGCAGCTCTTGTATTTTCGTTGCTATTGCGTGAGGAGGGAATCATTCGAGTATCCATTGGAAAAATTAGAATACATAAAGAATATATGATAAAAATATTAAAAGTGGGAACGCCGGCAGCGTTACAGAGCGCAGTATTCTCTGTTTCCAATGTGTGTATTCAATCTGGTATTAACAGCTTTGGAAAAAATGCAATTTCTGGTTCTACAGTAGGACTAACATTTGAATACTTTACTTATTATATTATCAATGCCTTTAATCAGGCTGCGGTTACGTTCTCAAGCCAGAACTACGGGGCAAGAGAAATAAAACGATGCAAAAAAATCTGTTGGATTTGTATGGCAGAGGGAATGCTCCTTACGATGGTTTTAAGTGGAGTTTTTACCATATGGGGAAAAATGTTTGTGGGACTCTATACAAGTAATACTATCGTAATGGCGTATGCGTTAATTCGTATGCACCACGTTATGATGATTGAATTTTTAACGGGAACTTATGAAATTTCTGGAAGTGTATTGCGAGGTGTGGGATATTCGTTGCTGCCAGCCGTTATTACTGTGCTTGGCTCAGTGGCTTTTCGTATTTTCTGGTTATTTGTTATTTTCCCTATGAGACGTACTTATGATATGCTCATGACAGTTTACCCGGTTTCTTGGGTACTAACGGGAAGTATGATGCTAATTGCGTATTTTACAGTGACAAAAAAAGTGTTTGCAAACAAAGAAGCCTAAATGGAGGAATGGTATGACAGAAAAAAAATACATTGCAATGATCCTGGCAAAAATAAAAGGTTCCAAAGCTACGAAGAAAAAGGCGCAGGAGGAATTACAGAAAAGAGTGGGGCAGGCGTTGGAAGAGGGAGCCACACTGATAGATGTGATTGATCAAATGGGACCTCCAGCTAAGGTGGCAAAAGAGTGGAACGAAAAGATTCCACCAGAGGAACAAAAAATCTATGGGAGAAGAAAAAAATGGAACTTGGCTGGAGGGATTTTAGGTCTTGTTTTAGTAATTTTAGTGTTGTGTTACCATTTTGTTCCTCGGTATTATGAGATTGAGAGTGGAAATGTTTTTGTGGAGACTGAAGTGGAAGCCCAGACCAAAAAGGTAGTTTCCATGTTGGAGGAAAAGGACTATGAGGGACTATGTAATCTTGCGGATTCGGATATGCAAAAAGTATTAAATGATAAAATGATACAGACGGCAAAAGAAGAGCAAGTAGGAAGTAATTGGGGCGCATTTTTAGAATTTGGGCAGCTTTATATGTCCCGTATGGAATACCGAGGTCAAGTATATGCAGTGACCCAGATTACAGTGAAGTACGAAAATGTTGGAGTAATATACTCCATTGCATTTGATGAAAAGATGCAGCTAACAAAATTAAGTATGGAAAAAGATGAATAGTTACGAAGATTATAAATTAATCTTTTCTTAATCTTTCTTAAAAGTGCTTTTAAGAAACCCTTGGTAAGATAGAAAATGTCAAGAGGAAGTCAGACAACAACATAAAGTTGAAAAACAATTAACTATTTAAAAAGGGAAAAGGTGATAAGTATGGAACAATTTGAAAAAGTAGAAAAATTAAGAGAAAGAGCAAACGTATCTTATGAGGAAGCAAGAGAAGCATTGGAGCAGGCAAATTGGGATTTGTTAGATGCTATGGTATATTTAGAGAAGATGGGAAAGGTAGAAGAACCAAAGGCAAGCAGTTATTCTACCAGTTATGAGCAACAGTCACAGTATGTTTCTGTGAAAGATACCGTACATGAGCAACAGCAGCACTCTTGTGAAGGGTTTGGAAAAAAAATGGGACGTCTGTTTAAGAAATTCTGGAAATGGAGCAATGAAAACGAATTTCGTGTAAGACGCTATGGACAGGACATTATTAAAGTGCCATTTTGGGTATTTTTAATTTTCTTCCTATTTCTTGGATGGAACATTGCGTTACCAGTTATGATTGTGGCATTGTTCTTTGGGATACACTATTCTATTGAAGGAAAGAGTGATATGCGAACAGTCAACGATATGATGGATAAGGCAAGTCGTTTTGCAGAGAAAGTAAAGGATGACTATAAAAATTTATAATAAATAAAAAGGAGAAAGGTGTCTATGGGAGCAAATATTTTAGTAGTGGAAGATGACGAGGGATTGTCTCGTTTTATTGAATTGGAACTGATACATGATGGATATACGGTGACAAAGGCCGATAATGGTAGAGATGCACTTAGTATTGCCATGTCTGGAGAGTTTGATTTGATTTTGCTGGATATTATGCTCCCTGGGTTAAATGGATTGGAAGTCATGCGGAGATTGCAGCAGGCAAAGCCAACACCAGTGATTTTACTTACTGCCAGAGATGCGGTAATGGACAAAGTGGCAGGATTGGATGCCGGAGCAGTGGATTATATAACAAAGCCATTTGCGATTGAAGAATTACTGGCAAGAATACGTGTGGCATTGAAAATACATGGAAAAGCAAGAGAAATTATAGCAGTGGAAGAAACCCAGGATGGAGAATTATCCTGGGGTCCTCTCACGTTGTCTGAAAAAAAGCATCAGGTATGTTATGGAAAAGAGGAAATTTCTCTGACGAACCGGGAATTTTTAATGTTGCAGACATTGCTTTCCAATAAAGATATTGTGTTATCAAGAGATACTTTGCTTGAAAGGGTTTGCGGCTACAATTATGTTGGCGAAACCAATGTGGTAGATGTGTATGTTCGGTATCTGCGCTCAAAGATTGATGAAGTATATGGAGTGAAAATGATAGAAACCGTGCGTGGTGTAGGTTATGTCATAAAAGATTGGCAGGAGAGCTAAGAAAGGGGATGCTATGGAAGAAAAAAAGAGAACTTCGCAGACGAAACCAATGACTTCCATTGTCCGAAAACTTCATTGGAAAATGATTTTTACAAAGGCAGGAGCAATGCTAAAAATGGATGTATTCCTTTGTATTCTTTTGTTTTTTGGATGTATTCTACAAAAAGAATGGCAGGAATTTGGGGATATTAATTTGGAATATAAAAGGAGGATTGTGGACTTTCAAAATTTAAAATCCTGTTGTTATGTAGTGTGGGATGTTACAGGGGAAAAACTGTTGACAATGGAATTATATTCTTTTTTTCGTGTAATAGGATGGATGCTTGTAATTTTACTAGGTGTGCAATTGCTTGATATTATAAGTAGTTACGGAAAGGAAGAACAAAAGATTCGCCGCACTCTGGCGCCTATTAACGAACTTGCCATGAAAGCGGAGGAATTGAGTAAGCTGGCGTTTACCGAGGAAAAATATCAGAGAATCGAAGATGCAATTTCTCATTTGGAGCCTCAGGAATCAGATGTATTATCTTTTGGCGATTCGGATTTAAAGGGAATTGAGACTGCCATGAATAACCTGTTGTTACGAATGCGAGAAACCTATAAGCAACAGGCACGTTTTGTAAATGATGCCTCTCATGAACTTCGAACCCCTATTGCGGTAATTGAAGGATATGTAAACATGATTGCCAGATGGGGAAGAGAAGATGAAAAGGTGTTAGATGAGTCTATTGCGGCACTGCAAAGGGAATCTAGTCATATGAAAAAATTAGTGGAACAACTTCTATTTTTGGCAAGAGGAGATAGTGGTAAGACGCAGCTGGAAATTTCACAAATTTCCATTCGGGATTGTATGCAGGAAATTTATGAAGAATCCCTACTTATTGACGAGGAGCATGTGTATCGGTATCATCCAGAGGAGGACATTTTCGTAAATGCAGATCCTCAAATGCTAAAACAAGCAGTGCGTATTTTAGTGGATAACGCTGCAAAATATACAGAAAAAAACGATGAAATCTTACTGTCTATCGGAAGAAATCAGGAAGGACGTCCATATTTGCAGGTACAGGACACTGGTATGGGAATGGCATCTGCAGATGTGGAGCATATGTTTGAGCGTTTCTATCGTTCGGATGATGTGAGAAAGATGAAGGGAACAGGACTTGGTCTTTCTATTGCAAAATGGATTGTAGATAAGCATGGAGGGCATTTTGAAATTCTTTCTCGAACAGAGTTAGGTACAAGAATCCGAATTGTATTGTAAAAAAATAAGGGCAACTCTTTTCATAAACTTTTCCATGTGATACAATTTAAGGTAGAGTACAAATATGGGTGGAGATGCCCTAAGTTGTTATGATAGAACGAAACAAGATTGCATGGATAAAGGGTGATGGCAGTTATGAAAAAAGTATATTTAGTAGATAGTGAAAATGTAGGAGATCTTTGGGTCACTCATATATTATCGTTGGCAGAAACCGAAGATGAGATTCTTGTATTTTACACCCAGAAGTCTCCTCATATGGGATATGATACTATACGCAAATTATTGGCAGATGGCAGAGAGGTAGACTTTGTAAAGTGCGTAGAAGGAAAGAATGCTTTGGATTTTCAGCTTGTCACAGAACTAGGATATCGTTTGGGAAGTGACAAAGAGGAATGTGAGTATATTATGGTTACCAACGATACTGGTTTTGATGCGGTAGTACAATATTGGAAGAATGCAGGCAAACAGGTAAAACGTTACAATGCAAAATATTGTCAGAGTCAGTATAATAAGAAAATGGTAGAGGAAGAACGGGAAAAACTTGCAAAGCAGCTTCGGGGTAATTTAGCAAATGTGGAAGTGGTAGAGCAGGAATTGCAGCCAGAGGAAGCAGAAGCAAAGACAACGAATAAAGAACCGGATTTTGACATAGTTTTAAAAGAATACGCAGAAGAAAAAGAGACAAAAGAAACGAAACAGTCAGAAACTATGGAACAGTCAAAAGAAGCGAAAGTGACGGAAGAATCCAAAGAAAAGGCGGAAACGAAACAGACCAAAAATCCAAAAGAAACAAAGAAAACAAGAGCTACAAAGGAAAAGAAAAGCCCGTCTAAGGTAGAACCGGTGCAGGACGAAGAATTACTAAAGGAACTTGTAAATTGTCTTGGTATTAACAACAGTGGAGAGATTCACAACGCATTGACTATGTTTCTTGGGGATGAGGGAAAGACGGTTTATCAGAAGAACAAAAGCAATTTGAAAGAATTTGTGGAGAAAAAGCAGTTGAAAATACAAGATAAGTTTAACGTGTATTGCCAGCTTGTATTTGACCGCAGTGAACAAAAAGAGGCATATCCAAAGAATTTTTCTAGTTTTGTGTATGGTGCAAAAGACAAGAGAAAAAATTTGAACTCGTTCCGTTCAGCGTTACAAAAAGAATACGGAAAAGAGAAAGGTATGCAGTATTACGCATTGATTAAACCACATGTGAAAATATTGAATAAGATTCAAAAATAGAATGAAAAAGAAGGGTTTCAATTATGGAAATTACGATTCATAAGTTTACAACGAATGATATTGAAGATGCCATGGAAATCTGGAATAAAGTGGTGGAGGATGGAGTGGCATTTCCACAGAAAAGTACATTAGAAGCATTGGAAGGATTGGAATTTTTTCAAAAACAGTCCTATACGGGGATTGCAGTAAATGAGCAAGGAAAAACAGTAGGGCTTTATATTTTACATCCAAACAATGTGGGAAGGTGTGGGCATATCTGTAATGCCAGTTATGCCGTTCATGAGGATATGCGTGGTCAGCATATTGGAGAGATTCTTGTGAAAGATTGTATGAAAAAGGCAAAGGAATTGGGCTTTCAAATCTTGCAACTTGATGCAGTTGTTGCTACCAATACCCCTGCCCTTGGTTTATATAAGAAACTTGGTTTCACCAAATTGGGAGTAATCTCCAAGGGATTTCTCATGAAAGATGGAACCTATGAGGATATTATTCCTCATTACATTGCCCTGTAATATATTCACTGATATCTAAAAGGCGCTCTGGAGTAAGTCCGGGGTAGCCTTTTTTTGTTTTGGAAAAAGTGAGAGGTGGAAGCAAATCTTCCTCATCGCTGTAGTCTTCGTTTACCTGTTCATTGGCAACTTCCAAAGAATTGCAAAGAGACTGGTGTGAAGCCGGAGTAAAAAGGGTGTAAGTTTCTCTTTGTGGATTTGCGTTGCTATAAGCAGAGAGAAGGGCTTGTACTTTGGCAGAAAAAGCCATTTCGCCTTTCATGTATTTTTGCTTAAAGGTAACAATATCTAAAGAAATGCTGCGATTTTCCATAGAAGGAGCAGGTGGTTTCATTTCTTGTATTTGCTTATTCGTAAGACCAAGAAAGGTTTCTGCAAAAGATACATAAGGTGAAATTTGTTCAAAATAAGGACAAATATATAAATTTTCCCAGCCATATTCTGCCTCTAATAAATCCAGTGGCATGCGATAATCCAAAGTTACCGGAGAGAGGGAAATAAACTCATCAAAGTCCGGAAGAGAAAGGTCTGGCTCGTACCAAGGAGCTTTTATATATTGATTATACTGGGATTCTAGATAATCGTCCTGTCTGCGAAGATACACAATGCAGGAAATGGTATGCTTCCCTTCGGATAGAAGTTTGTGCAATGATTTATGAAAATGGAATAAGACTTCTTCTTCCTCTAAATCTGTTCCTATGCTTTTTCTAAGTCCTTGTAATGTGCGAAATGCCTCGCAAAAGAGAGCTTCGTGGGAAAGAATTAAAGTGTGGCACTGACTCTCTTTGGCATGAGCAAGCATTGTGGAAAATAGCTCTTTGGAACTGTTTTTTAGCGTGGAAAAGACCGGATGTGAAGAAAAATCCTGAAATACGCCCATTTGTTTTAACACATCTCCGAGTAAACTATAAGTAAAAGAGGCGTGAGAACAAAGAGGAGCAGCGTCACAATCTCCGTAGTAAATGCCCTGATTTTGCAAGGTTTCTCTGTTTTCGTAAAGAAAACTTTGTATACTTGTACTTCCTGTTTTGTAATTTCCCATATGTATTAAAATGTTCATGATAATCTCTCTTTCGTATATATAGTTATTTTTTTCCAGTTATCAATAGTATATCATATTAAAATTTAATACGCGACAATCAAGATAGAAATAGGTTCAAATCTTTCCAAGGAAAAGCCGATATGAAAAACGATATTATTTGCAGAAAAAATAAAAGGATTGGTGAGACGAAAACATGTGTGGAATTTGTGGATATTCAGGAAAAGGACAGGAAAAAGTGTTGAAAAGGATGGCAGATGCCATTGGACATCGGGGACCGGATGAGGAAGGTATGTATATTAGTGATGAGATGAATCTTTGCACAAAAAGACTTAGTATTGTAGATGTGCAGTGTGGAAAACAGCCTATGAGTGATGGAAGTGGCAAGGTTCATTTGGTGTGGAACGGAGAAGTGTATAATCACAGAGAGCTTCGCCGGCAATTAGAACAAAAAGGGCATCGATTTGTAAGTGACCACTCAGATACTGAAGTTTTGCTTCATGGATATTTGGAATATGGGGATTCTTTTGTAGAGAAATTGAATGGCATGTTTGCCATTGCTATTTGGGATCAAAGGGAAAATCGTTTATTGCTTTATCGGGATCGTATGGGAGTAAAACCTTTATATTATTGTGTACTTTCTTCGGGAAATTTGGTGTTTGCTTCGGAAATAAAAAGTATTTTAAAGCATCCACAGTATGAGAAAAAAATAGATGACAAAGCACTGTACCAATATTTTTCCTATAAGCATATTAATGGGCCGGACACCGCATTTGTGGGAATAAAAGCCTTGTTACCGGGAGAAGTCTTATGCTATCAAAATGGAAATCTGAAGAAGGAAATTTGGTGGAGTCTGCAAGAGGTGTATGGCCGAGGAAATCAAGAGGGGATACAGGCAGGAACAGAGAAAGCAAAGTTAGATGGAATTGTAGAACATTTGCGGGAATTGCTGGAAGATGCGGTGCGTATTCGTTTGCAGGCAGATGTGGAGGTGGGAAGTTTTCTAAGTGGTGGACTAGATTCTTCTCTTTTAAGTGTAATTGCAGCAAAACATACGGACCAGCTATCTTGTTTCACTCTTGGACATAAGGTGGCACAGGAACGTACCTATGACAAGCAGGCAGATGTAGAATATGCAAAGAAACTGGCAAATGAGCATGGAATGAAACATACTGTACATATCATGAGTCCACAGGATTTAGTGGAGCGGCTGGAGAATATTGTTGGAAGTTTTGACCAGCCTTTTTCTGGGGCAATGTCTACTTATATGATGGCAGAGGTAGCAGGAAAGCAGGTAAAAACAGCACTGTCTGGAGATGGAGCAGATGAATTGTTTGGAAGTTATGCTTCTCATATGGTGTCTTTTCCTATGGAGTATATAAAGAAATGTAAAGAAACAGGAGCAAAAATCGAGATTGAAAAATTGAAACCGTTGGAAGAGGAACTTCCGTATTTGCAGGCTCTCTATGAATTTTCAAAGGGAGATGAAACAAAAATTTCCGAGAGAATGTTGGTACTTACCGATGAGGAAAAACAGTTGTTTTTGGGAGAACGCTTTTTGCCTTACGCATTAGAGCAAGAGACCTTTCAGCAGGTATGCAGTTATCGAAGTAGACTAAAAAGTAAAGATGCACTCAATCGCAATCTGGAGTATGACAGCATGACGTTACTTCCTAATCAAGTGCTGACTTACAGTGATACTTTGTCTATGGCACACTCTTTGGAACTTCGCACTCCGTTTTTAGATTATCGTTTGGTAGAATTTATGGCAGGAATTCCGGGACAATTGAAAATGTTTGGAGGCGAGACGAAATATTTGCTGAAAGCTGCCGCAAAACCGTACTTACCAAAAGAATTGATTGAGCGAAAAAAAGAAGGTTTTGTCATGCCAGTAAATGACTGGCTTCCAATAGAGTTAAAAGAGTATGTGATGGATACCTTGTCTTTGGATGCCTTAAAACGGTATGGATATTTGCCGCCAGAAAACGTGTATTTTATTTTGAAGAAATATTATGAAAACCCAGAGGCAAATGCCGGGCTTTCTGACATGATTTGGAATTTTGTTTGCTTTCAGAAATGGTGTGAGGCATATGTGTGATTGCGTTTATAAGTAGGGGGAATGAGGATGAAGAAGCGAATCATAGGATATCGAGAAAGAATAGATGTATTGCTAGAGGAAAAACCGGAAGGAACTTGCTGGAAGGATGTGTTGGAGGAACATTTAGTGCAGATTTCTTTTTTTCAGCACGAACGGCTGGTTCATCTGATTGTCACTGTTACATTTGCGATTCTGGCAATGCTCAGCCTTTTTCTGTTATTCGTAACGGGAGAACTTGCTGTAATTGCACTGTTGGTAATGCTGCTTGTACTTTTAGTGCCGTATGTTATGCACTACTATTTACTGGAAAATGAAACACAGAACATGTATCATCAGTATGATAAGTTGCTTGCTTTAACTGCGCAGAATAAGAATGGAGAAAACGAATCATTGGAGATCGTACGAATAGAACAGGAGGAAAGGGACATTCTTTAGGAGGATGTTCTTTTTTAGTGGATATTTTTTATCAATAAAGAAACTTGTAATATACCCGTAGGGGGTATATGATGATAAAAAAAGAAGGAGGTTCATAGGCATGAAACAGTATCATGTGACAGGGATGAGTTGTGCGGCGTGCAGTGCAAGAGTTGAGAAAGCGGTCAATGCAGTGGAAGGAGTAACAAGCTGTTCTGTAAGTTTGTTGACAAATTCCATGGGCGTGGAAGGAAATGTGGATGAAGAGAAAATTATTCAAGCAGTAAAAGCTGCCGGATATGGAGCTTCCGTAAAGGGAAAAGAGGAAAAGAAACAGAGCAGTTCCTTTGAGGAAGAGGGTGACAAAGAACTGCAAACACTAAAGAAACGACTGGTGACATCTCTTGTGTTTCTCGTTGTACTTATGTATATTTCTATGGGACATATGATGTGGAATTGGCCTTTGCCAGAATATTTCTCTAAAAATCCTGTTGCTATGGGACTTTTACAGCTTTTATTGACCATTGCCATCATGGAAATCAACCAACGATTTTTCGTTAGTGGGTTTCAGAGTTTATGGCATCGGGCACCTAATATGGACACATTGGTTGCGCTTGGTTCAGGTGCAGCGTTTGTGTATAGCACATATGCCTTGTTTGCTATGACAGATGCACAGGTGCGTGGCGATCAAACTGCGGTTATGCACTATGTGCATGAGCTTTATTTTGAATCCGCAGCAATGATACTAACGCTAATTACCGTTGGAAAAATGTTAGAATCCCGTTCTAAGGGGAAAACTACCAATGCGTTAAAAAGTCTTATGAAACTGGCAGCAAAAAGTGCTGTGGTTTTGCGGGATGGAAAAGAAACTATGGTTCCCATTGAGGAAGTCGTTGTGGATGATATTTTTCTAGTTCGTCCGGGAGAAAATATTCCAGTAGATGGCATCATTGTAGAGGGAAATAGTGCGATAAATGAAGCAGCCTTGACGGGAGAGAGCATTCCGGTAGATAAGGAAGTGGGAGATACGGTATCTGCGGCAACACTTAATCAGTCAGGTTTCCTAAAATGTCGAGCAACCAGAGTGGGGGAAGATACTACTCTTTCCAAAATCATACAAATGGTAAGTGATGCAGCAGCTTCTAAAGCACCAATTGCAAAAGTAGCAGATACCGTATCAGGAGTATTTGTTCCTGCCGTAATTACCATTGCGATTCTTACAATGGCGGTGTGGCTTCTTCTTGGGGAAAGCGTGGGATTTTCCCTTGCAAGAGGAATTTCTGTGCTTGTGATTAGTTGTCCATGTGCGCTTGGACTGGCTACTCCAGTGGCAATTATGGTAGGAAATGGCATGGGAGCAAAACATGGAATTTTATTTAAAACCGCAGTTTCCCTTGAACAGGCAGGGAAAACAGATATTGTTGTTATGGACAAAACCGGAACGATTACAAAAGGGGAACCAACGGTTACCGATGTGTTTCCAATGGAAGATGTTCCAATGGAAGAGTTATTGCTATGTGCCAATGCACTGGAACAAAAAAGTGAGCATCCCCTTGCTACTGCTATTGTAAAATATGCAGGAGAGCAGCAGATTCCAGTAAGGGAAGTCACCGAATTTACCGCTTTGCCGGGAAATGGGTTGCAGGCTTTTTGGGAAGGAGAGTGGTTGTTTGGAGGCAATGAGACATTTGTAGAAAAACAGGTGAAAATTTCTTCAAATATAAAAAGAAAAGCGGCAGAATTGGCGTCCCAAGGAAAGACACCACTGTTTTTTGGAAAAGGGGAAACACTTATCGGTATGATTGCTGTTTCCGATGTAATGAAAGAGGATAGCAAAGAGGCGATTGCTCAGTTGCAGAATATGGGGATTTCTGTAGTTATGCTGACTGGTGATAACGAGAAAACAGCAAACGCCATTGGAGAAAAAGCCGGTGTAGATGAAGTCATAGCAGGTGTGCTCCCAGATGGAAAGGAACAAGTAATCAGAAACTTGCAAAAACAGGGAAGAGTGGTAATGGTAGGAGATGGAATCAACGACGCTCCTGCACTTACGAAAGCGGATGTGGGAATTGCCATTGGTGCAGGTGCGGATGTGGCAATTGATGCAGCAGATGTAGTTCTTGTAAAGAGTCAATTGAAAGACGTGCCAGCTGCCATTCGCCTTAGTCGGGCAACACTTCGAAATATTCACCAAAATTTATTTTGGGCATTTATTTATAATGTAATTGGAATTCCGTTGGCTGCTGGTATTTGGATACCAGTATTTGGCTGGAAATTAAATCCTATGTTTGGAGCAGCAGCCATGAGTTTATCAAGTTTTTGCGTCGTATCAAACGCTTTGCGGTTGAACCTTTGCAAAATTTATGATACAAAGAAAGATAGAAACAGAAAACAAAAAACAACCAACAGAAAAACGGAGGAAATCAAAATGGAAAAATTAATGAAAATTGAAGGTATGATGTGTGGACATTGTGAAGCAGCAGTGAAGAAGGAATTAGAACAGTTAGAGCAGGTAGATGAAGCAATTGTAAGCCATGAAACGGGTACTGCAAAGGTGATTTTAAATAGTGAGCTTGCAGATGAGGTATTAAAAAAGACAGTGGAAGATAAAGATTATACAGTGACATCCATCCAGTAAAAGGGAAGTGTTAAGTAGTTGCGAACTTAGATTTATACAATGATTTTTGTGCTATTGCATAAAAATATTGTATATGGAAAGGTTCGCAATTGCTTCATCTGGAAAAGCATATGAGAGGCAAATGGAGGGAAAGAAATGAGAAATCTTAGCATGATGATGGACTTATATGAGCTTACTATGAGCAATGGGTATTTTTTAGAAGAACATAGAGATGTGCGTGTATCCTTTGACGTGTTTTATCGGAAAAATCCAGATGGGGGAGGATTTGCAATTTTTGCTGGGTTACAGCAGATTTTAGAGTATATCAAAAACTTGCATTTCAGTAAAGAAGATGTGTCATATTTTCGAAAACTTGGCATATTTGCAGAAGAATTTTTGCAGTATTTAGAGAATTTTAAATTCAAAGGGGATATCTATGCTTTTCCAGAGGGAACGGTTATGTATCCCAATGAGCCAATTTTAACAGTAGTAGCACCACTAATTGATGCGCAGCTTATTGAGACAGCCATTCTTGCCCAAGTAAATCATCAGTCCCTAATTGCTACAAAAGCAAGACGAATTGTGAAAGCAGCAGATGGAAGAGCGGTCAGTGATTTTGGAGCAAGACGAGCACATAATATGGATTCTGCTATTTATGGAGCAAGAGCCTGCTATATTGGAGGCGTGAATTCTACTGCTACAGTCCTTGCAGGGCAGATGTTTGATATTCCAGTAAGCGGAACGATGGCACATAGCTTTGTCATGTATTATAAAGATGAATATACTGCATTCCAAAAGTATGCAAAAACGTATCCAGATGCTACAGTGCTTTTAGTAGATACTTATGATGTACTAAAAAGTGGTGTGCCAAATGCCATTCGGGTGGCAAAAGAAGTATTAGAGCCAATGGGCAAACGATTAAAAGGAATTCGTTTGGACAGTGGAGATTTGGCATATTTATCGAAAAAGGCAAGAAAAATGTTAGATGAGGCAGGGTTAGAGGACTGCATGATTGTGGCATCCAACAGTTTAGATGAATTTACCATTACCTCACTGATTCGACAGGGAGCCTGTATTGATAGCTTTGGTGTGGGAGAACGTATGATTACTGCAAAATCAGAACCGGTATTTGGTGCAGTATACAAAATTTCCGGTGTGGAAACAGATGGGAAGTTTGAGCCTCGAATCAAAGTGTCAGAGAACATAGAAAAAATCACAAATCCCGGTCTTAAAAAAGTTTACCGTATTTATAATGAGGACGGAAAAGCAGTGGCAGATTTAATTGCAAAAGCAGACCAGAATATAGAAATAAGCAAGGCATTTCGTTATGTAGACCCGGAGGAACCTTGGAGAGTGCGATATTTTAAAAATTGTACTGCAAGACCTTTGTTACAGCAGGTGGTAAAAGAGGGAAACATCATATATAAAGAAAAGACTTTGCAGGAAATTGCAGATTTTGTGAGAATGCAATTGTCAGAGGAAATCTGGGAAGAGGAACAGCGTTTTGAAAATCCCCATAAACACTACTTAGACATGACACCGGAATATTACGAGATGAAAATGACACTTTTACAGGAGATTACCAACAAAGTAGAAGAACCATAATGTTTCTAAAACAATGTGTGACATGGTACATTGGGGTTAAAATGAGTATAAAGTTTTTGGCGTAGCCTCCACTGCGCCTTATTTTATCATTGGGAAATTGTATGTTTATGCAATTTTTTTGTAGCAACAGCCCAGCAAGTAGGAGTCAGCCTACTGGATTAAAACCTTTTCTGTTTGTTTGGTATGATTTACGCGATTTTTACTAAGAATATACATGTAGAGGATAGATCATTTTACATAAAAAGGAATAGGATGAAAGATAATTCGGGGCTGTGGCAAAAGAGAAAACAGATACGGGATATGTATGAAAAAGGAAACTGTAAGGCACACTATAAGTAGTGGGAAAAGGAACCGAGGTTAAACGGTAATACAAAAGCCGAAACAGTAGAAGTGGAGGAAAGTGATGAAGAAAAAGAAATGTTATACAAACAGAGAATTATCTTGGTTGCAATTTAATGAGAGAGTTCTGGAAGAGGCTGGGAATCCAAGAGTCCCATTGGCAGAACGATTGACATTTGCATCTATTTTTCAAAGTAATCTGGATGAATTTTTTATGGTGCGAGTGGGAACATTGATGGTGCAAATGCACGCAAAAGAAAAAATTTGCGAAAACAAAACGGGGTTAAGCAGCAAGGAACAGGTAGCGAAAATTTTAGAACAGACGGAAACGCTTGAGAAAAAGAAGGCGAAAATTTATGAACAGATTATGGGGGAATTGGAGCCACATGGCATTCGTATTATTAATTTTAACAAACTTTCGAACGAAGAGGGAAAGCTGTTAGAAACATATTTTGATCATCAGATTATGCCATTTTTGTCTCCTATGCTGATTGATAAGCAACAACCTTTCCCATTTTTAAATAATAAAGAGTTGTATGCAGTAGTCACATTAAAGAGTAAGGGCGGAAGAAAGAAAATTGGGATTGTACCTTGTACAAACAGTGTATTTAAACGTTTGATTGAAATACCCACCAGACCGGGAACTTTTATGATTTCCGAGGAGTTGATTTTGCATTTTGTGGCAAAACTATATCCCAAATATCATGTGGTAGAAAAGTCTGTTATGCGTCTTACAAGAAATGCAGATATCGATGAAGTGGATGTGTATGACGAAGATTTGGATTATCGTGGTATTATGGAACAGTTGATTCAAAAGCGAAAGCGGTTGAGTCCTGTTCGTTTGGAACTTTCCAGAGAAATCAGCAAAGAGGCAAAAACGGAACTTTGCAAATATCTGGATTTGAAAAAAGAGTATGTGATACAGGTGAAAACACCCTTAGAGTTATCTTATGTATTCCAGATTCAAACTTATTTAAAGAGCAAAGAGGGAAACAGCAAACTGTTTTACGAAAAACGAACACCACGTATGACTCCTGCCATATCAAAAAAAGAAAGCATTATGGATCAGATCGGGAAAAAAGATTTGCTTCTTTCTTTTCCTTATGAGAGTATGACTCCTTTTTTGGATATGCTTCATGAGGCAGCAGAGGACGAGAACGTAGTTTCTATTAAGATGACCTTGTACCGTGTGGCGGCAAGAAGTAAGATTATTGATTCGCTTATTCTTGCAGCGGAGAATGGAAAAGAAGTAGTAGTTTTGGTGGAACTTCGCGCTCGTTTTGATGAAGAACATAATATTGAGACTTCCAGAAAGTTAGAAGAAGCAGGTTGTCGGATTCTTTATGGACTAGGAAATTATAAAGTACATTCGAAATTATGTCAGATTACAAGAAAACACAAAGATGGGATTCAGTATATTACTCAGATTGGAACGGGAAATTATAATGAAAAGACTTCAGAGTTATATACGGACTTGTCTCTTATTACGGCAAATCAGGAATTGGGGCGTGAAGCAGCTGAGATTTTCCAAAGTCTTCTTTTAGGAGAAACTATGGAGTCTACCAGACATTTTCTTGTGGCACCTCACTGCCTGCAAAATAAGGTGCTTGATAAGATGGATGAGGAAATTGAAAAAGCACAGGCAGGACAACCTGCCTACATTGGAGCAAAAATCAATTCCCTTACAGATAAGACTATTATTAAAAAATTAATTCAGGCATCTCAGGCTGGTGTAAAGATTGAGCTTATTGTGCGGGGAATTTGTTGTTTAGTTCCTAAAGTGAAAGATTATACAGAAAATATAACCATTATTAGTATTGTGGGACGTTTTTTGGAGCATTCCCGCATTTACCGATTTGGAGTGGGTGAAGAGGAAGAAATATATATATCCTCAGCCGATTTCATGACAAGAAATACTCTTCGCCGTGTGGAAGTTGCTGCACCTATTTATGATAAAGACTTGAAAAAGCGCATTGGTGATATGTTTGATTTGATGATGCGTGATGATGAAAAAGGAAAGGAGCAGGACAACAAGCGAAACTATAACCAAAGAGAAATAAACGAAGAAAAATTAAATTCTCAAGAGTGGTTTTATCAGCAGGCTTACGATGCAATAGAGGATATATAGGAGGAGAATCATGTTAAGAATTGGAATGCTAACTAGCGGAGGAGATTGCCAGGCGTTAAATGCAGCCATGCGTGGCGTGGTAAAAACGTTATATGAGAATCAGAAAGAAGTAAAAATTATCGGCTTCGAAGATGGATACAAAGGCTTAGTTTATGGAAAATATAGAGAATTAAGTGATAAAGATTTTTCTGGTATATTAACCCTTGGAGGAACTATTTTGGGTTCTTCTCGTATGCCATTTAAAAAAATGGATCAGCCAGACGAAAATGGGCTTGATAAAGTGCAGGCAATGGTGGATAATTATAAGAAATTAGAGTTAGATTGTTTGGTGATTTTAGGAGGAAATGGAACGCACAAGACAGCAAATTTACTCCGCACCAAAGGATTACATGTAGTAACACTTCCTAAGACCATTGATAACGATATTTGGGGAACGGATATGACATTTGGCTTTCAAAGTGCAGTAGATATAGCTACCAATGCCATTGATTGTATTCACACAACAGCAGCATCCCATGGACGTATCTTTATTGTGGAAGTGATGGGGCATAAAGTTGGATGGATGACCTTGCATGCAGGAATTGCAGGTGGGGCGGATATTATTTTGATACCGGAAATTCCATATGACATTGACCGGATCGTAGAGGCAATTAAACGAAGAAACGCAAAAGGGAAGCATTTTACCATTCTTGCAGTGGCAGAAGGTGCTATTTCAAAAGAGGATTCGATGCTTTCTAAAAAAGAGCGAAAGGAACGAAGAAAAAGTAAAAAATATCCTTCCATTTCTTATGAGATTGCAGATCAGATTTTTGAGCGAACAGGTATGGAAATTCGAATTACAGTGCCGGGACACACACAAAGAGGTGGTTCTCCTTGTCCATATGATAGAGTATTGGCTACTAGATTTGGAGCGGCAGCAGCCAGACTTATTTTAGATGAAAATTATGGAAATATGGTCGGAATTGTAGACAATCAGATTGTGCCTGTCCCACTAGAAGAAGTAGCTGGAAAACTAAAGGAAATTGATCCCAATATGGATATTATTACGGAAACTAGGGATTTGGGTATTTCCTTTGGAGATAAGTAAAGAATTAAAATCTGCTTTGTGAGGCTGCACAAAACATTCATCTAAAAATAGAATTCACACGCTCATAGATGCAAAGTAAAACAATTATAGTCTGCTTACTGAAAAAAAGGCTTGGAATTTTGCGGATTTTCGGTATAATGGAAGTTGGAATTTTTTTTACTCTATAGGTTTATCTTATAGAGCAAAGAATGTGTTCTACTGGGTGGTTATTTTGCGCCCAAATGATTGATATGAAGGGTGATGAATATGGGAAAAAAGAAGATTTTATTTGTAGCTTCCGAGGCAGTACCTTTTGTAAAAACAGGAGGTTTGGCTGACGTAGCGGGAACTTTACCAAAGTATTTTGACAAGGAACGTTTTGATGTGCGTGTAATTATTCCGAAATACTCTTGTATTAAATGGGAGTATGTGCAGAAGTTCCAGTACAAGTTTAATATACGAATGTCTTATTGCGGAGAGAATAAATACATTGGAATTTTTGAGCTGGTGCAGGATGGTGTTACTTTTTATTTCTTAGATAATGAGTATTATTTTTCCGGATGGGGTCCATATACGGATGATGTAAAATGGGATATTGAGAAGTTTATTTTCTTTTCAAAGGCAGCACTTAGTTGCTTGACGGATATTGGATTTAGACCAGATGTTATTCACTGTCACGACTGGCAGACTGGTTTAGTTCCTGTATACTTAAAGGGCGTATTTCAGGACAATCCATTTTACCGCGGAATACGTTCGGTAATGACCATTCACAATTTGAAATTCCAAGGTATTTATGATAAAAAACATATTCAAGGAGTTAGTGGTTTATCCGATTATTTCTTTGGACCAGACAAATTAGGGCTTTATGGAGATGCCAATATGTTAAAAGGTGGAATTACATATGCGGATAAAATTACTACCGTTAGTAATTCTTATGCACAGGAGATAAAGACTGGATTTTATGGTGAGAAGTTAGAGGGTCTGTTGCAAGCAAGAGAACATGATTTGTGGGGAATTGTAAATGGAATTGACTATGAGCAGTTTAATCCTGAGACGGATCCACATTTAGAGAAAAATTATACATTAAAGAATTTTAGACGAGAAAAGAAGAGAAACAAACTGGCATTGCAGAAACAGTTGGGACTTACACAGGATCCAAGTATTATGATGATTGGTATTGTGTCTCGTTTGACTGATCAGAAAGGTTTGGATTTGGTTGCCTATGTATTGGACGAGTTGTGTCAGGATGCCATTCAGTTGGTAGTGCTTGGTACAGGTACCCATCAATATGAGGCAATGTTCCGTCATTTTGCGTGGAAATATCCGGACAAGGTATCTGCAAATATTTATTATTCCGATGAATTGTCCCATAAGATTTATGGTGGATGTGATGCGTTCTTAATGCCATCTCTATTTGAACCATGTGGCTTGAGTCAGCTTATGAGTCTTCGTTATGGAACACTGCCAATCGTTCGTGAGACTGGAGGTTTAAGAGACACCGTTCAGCCATTTAATGAGTATGAGGAAACAGGAACCGGATTTAGTTTTAGAAACTATAATGCACATGAGATGATGGCTACTGTTCGATATGCAGAACGTATTTATTATGATAAGAAGATTTTGTGGAATCGAATTGTAGACCGTGCTATGCAGCAGGATTTTTCATGGAATAATTCAGCAAAACAATATGAATTATTATATGATCAGCTTCTTGGTTGGTAATATAAATATATGAGTAAAAAGAGGTATGTTCGCTTTTGGGTGGAATGCCTCTTTTTATTTGCGCCAGTAGGGAGGAAAATGGAGTGCCTGCATGAAGATTTGACGAACACCGTGAGAAATTGGCAAGGGGGTCTTATGATTTCCAGAAATAGAGAAAGTACATTGATTGACAAAGATATAAAGTGTGATATAATACAAGAAAAAGGAATTAGCACTCTGGTGAGTTGAGTGCTAATTGAGGTGAGGAGATGTGCGTATGACCATTATACCTTTTTATAATTTAATTGTGTTACCAAGAGTGACATATTATTTTCAAGAAGATTATTATAAAGAATTAGCAAAAAAAGATGCAGTAGTGGGAGAGCAAGTATTGTTTCTTATGCTTCAGGAGAATCGCCAGCGTGCAGAGATAAAAGCAGAAGACTTTTATCCGATTGGTGTACTTGGAGAGATTGAGACTGTGGATGATGATGGAAATGTAGGACTTAGGGCGATGACAAGAGTTCATACCACAAGTGTGCGTGTTACAAAGACAAAGATTACAGCAACTTATGAGGAAATTCCAGATATAGAAGATATTGATAAAAAGAAAGCAGCCAAACAATTTCAGAATATCAAAAAAACATTGTTACAGTATGTGAGCAATTATCAATGGGGAATGATGGCAAGAGAGTATATTGTACAGTGGGATTCTCTTGCAGAGATGGTGGCAACCATGTCCAGACAGTTGGAGATTTCCAATGAGGAGAAATATGCTATTTTAGAGGAAGATTCCCTTACAAAGAGAAATGAGCGAATGGAGGCGGCAATCTATGAATTTATTGCGGTATCCAGAGTAAGTAATGAGGCTGAGAGTCAGCAGACTGAGGAAAATGAGAAGGCATATCGGGAGCAGGCCATAAAAAAACAGATTACTATTTTGCAGAAAGAATTGGACAACATGCACCCGGAGAATGTAACGGATGTGCGAAAGTTTGAGAAAAAGATTGCAGAATCTGGTATGAACGAAGAAGCAAGAAAAGAAGCAGACAAAATTCTCAACCGTATGAAACAGGAAGGAGAAAATAGTCATGAATATGGTACTTTATATGACTATTTGGATTTTGTAACCAGTCTTTCTTGGAAAAAAGCACCATTTCGTGACATTGACCTTTCAAAAGCAGAGGAAATTCTTGATGAGGAACACTATGGTTTGAAAAAAGTAAAGCAACGTATTATTCAGCAAATTGCTGTAATGGCTTTAAATAAACAGCAGTCTGGTTCTATTTTACTGTTTGTTGGTGCGCCGGGAACGGGTAAGACAAGCATTGGACAAAGTGTGGCAAAAGCGTTGAATCGGGAGTATGTACGCGTCAGTCTTGGTGGTGTAAAGGATGAGGCAGAGATCAGAGGGCATAGAAGAACGTATGTAGGTGCTATGGCAGGACGAATTATGGAGGGGATTAAGCGAAGTGGCGTATCCAATCCTGTAGTTGTGTTAGATGAGATTGATAAATTGTCAAATTCCTATAATGGAGATCCGGCAAGTGCTCTTTTGGAAGTTCTTGATCCAGAGCAAAATCAAACATTTACGGATCATTATATGAATGTGCCATATGATTTGTCTGATGTATTGTTTTTATGTACTGCAAATTCTATGGACACCATTCCAGAACCACTTTTGAATCGTATGGAAGTAATACAGTTCCAGGGATATACAGAGACAGAAAAAGTGCAAATTGCAAGAAAGCACTTGATTCCAAAGGCTATGAAGAGTACCGGAATTACAAGTTCAAAGTTGAAAGTGACCGATGCTGCGTTGCATGCCATTATTTCTGAGTATACAATGGAGGCTGGTGTGCGAGGTTTGAAAAAGCATCTGGCTACACTTTGCCGAATTGCAGCAGTAAAGCTGGTTCGTGGAGAACAGAAGTCTATTACAGTAGGGCCAAAGAAATTAAAAGAATTTTTGGATCAAAAACCAATTCGTCACGACAGTATTTTGGAGAAAAAGAAACCAGGAGTAGTTACCGGTCTTGCATGGACGCAGGCTGGTGGAGATATTTTGTTTATCGAGACTATGTTTACCAAAGGAAAAGGTGAGATAAAAGTAACTGGACAATTAGGTGATGTTATGAAGGAGTCCGTACAGATTGCCATTACTTTAGTAAAAAGTCGTTTTCCGGAAAAGCAACAGTTTTTTGCAGAGCATGATCTGCATATTCATGTGCCGGAAGGAGCTGTTCCAAAGGATGGTCCGTCGGCTGGTATCACTCTTACTACAGCACTTACTTCTTTGGTGTTAGATAGGGCAGTTAGTCCGGAAATTGCCATGACAGGAGAAGTGTCTTTGCGTGGAAATGTAATGCCAATTGGAGGGCTTCCGGAAAAGTTGATGGCAGCAGTTCGAGCGGGAATAAAGACTGTGTTTATACCACAAGATAATGAGGAAGATTTGGAAGATGTAGCAGAGGAAGTAAAATCCCAATTAACCATTATTCCAGTGCATACCATTGATGATGTGTTGAAACACACCAAACTAAAATCATAAAAAAATATTAAGTCGAGTAGGCGTTAGCATACTCGACTTAATATTTCTGTTAGGGCGTTTCCACTGCTTGTATGGCAACGTATTACATTTGCGTTGCATTTGGAAGCTTCAGTGACTGCACAGCGAACCAGTTTGTGGGATACGGTGTTGGTAAACAAAACAACCAAATCCGGCCGTCCAAATTGGTCGCTTAAACTTCCGGTCATGTGGGTGAATACTTTTGCTTTACAGTGAAACGATTTACAGATTTTTTTATATTGACATACCATTCGGTCGTGTCCTCCGATAATTACTACGCTCATAGAGTACCTCCATATATGTATCTTTATGTTTTGGGTGTTAGCTTCGACTAACAAGTATATCTTAGCGTATTTTCTTGGAAAAAGCAAGCAAAATAAATGAGAAAAAGTAATCTGTATTAGGCATTTTGACTTGTATGCCTTTTTTGTTATAATAGTGTTAAAAAGAATGTAATATTAGGGAGATTGTTGTCATGTGGTTAAGTAAAATGGTGTTGGAATTTATGGTGTTTAGTTTGCTTGGTTGGATTTATGAAACGATATATACCATAATAAAAACCAAAAAATGGGATAATAGAGGATTTTTGTTTGGCCCCATTTGTCCTATTTATGGAGTAGGCGCAGTAGCTGTAATTTGGCTTGTGCGTGTTTTGCGAATATTTCATATAGATTATACTTGGTGGCTAATTTTTATAATTGCATTTATAGGAAGTGCTTTTTTAGAGTATGGTACCAGTTGGTTGTTGGAAAAACTATTTCACGCCTATTGGTGGGATTATGATGATATGCCTATGAACATTAATGGGCGAATTTGTGTGCCTGCATCCATTTTATTTGGTGTAGTTGGAAATTTGATTGCTTTTTATGTGGTTCCTTTGCTGGACCGATATGAAAGCTATATTCCGGAAATTCTGGCAGAGTTTTTAAGCCTGCTGTTTGTTGCTATTATAACGGTGGATTTGACCTTGACAGCCGTTAGCCTTACTGATTTTGCAAAGGTAATCACCAATCTGGAAAAGAATGTGAATCAGCGGATGGAAAATGTAGTGGAAAATATGAACGCCTCAAATTTGATTGCTATTGATCGTGTAAAGGGGTTTCGTTTTCGGGCATCTGAAAAATCTAAGTTGCAGCGAACTGAAAAAGTGCTGGAATTGATTCGAAAAAGTAAATTAGAAAGAAAAAGGCGAAAAAGGAAGAAAAAGAGAAAATAATGTGGTTTTAGAAAGTGTATTGTAAAAAAAAGCAGTACGCTTTCTTTTTTATTTACAAACAATTTACATGCAAGTGGTGATGGACTTTACATAAGGGTGCTATGATTCTATTGTAAGTAAAAAGAAACTGTAATAGCCGTTATCAATCATACAGTTTCAAGAAGAGAAGTTATGGAGGATTGATTTTTATGAAGAAGAAAACAAGGAAAGCAATAGGATTGGCACTATGTGCAGTTTTATCATTTGGAATGCTTACTGGGTGTGGAAAAGATACAACATCAGGAGATAGTAAAGGAGCATCTGGAGAAATTTCGGTAGTATCAAGAGAAGATGGTTCAGGTACAAGAAGTGCATTTGTAGAACTTACTGGAGTAGAAGAAAAAGATGCAGACGGTAACAAAGTGGATTATACATACGAAGATGCCATTGTTGCAAATAGTACAGAGATTGTAATGACAACAGTGGAAGGGGACGAGAATGCCATTGGTTACATATCGTTAGGTTCTATGAGTGATAGTGTAAAAGGATTACAGGTAGATGGTGTCGATCCTACAGCAGAGAATATTATCAATGGAACTTACACATTATCAAGACCATTTAATATTGTAACAAATGGACAAGTTTCAGACGCTGCACAGGATTTTATAAACTTTATTATGAGTGAAGATGGGCAGAAGGTAATTTCTGATAACGGTTACATTGAAGTAGATAACAGTGGAGCGTTTACAAGTAACGGCGCATCTGGAAAAGTGGTAGTAGCTGGTTCTTCTTCTGTAACACCTGTAATGGAAAAATTGCAGGAGGCTTATCAGGCAATCAATGGAGATGTGGAAATTGAAATTCAGGAAAGTGACTCAACTACAGGAGTAAACTTTACCGCAGATGGTACTTGTGATATCGGTATGGCATCCAGAGATTTATCGGATGAAGAGACTGGAAAAGGACTTACTGCAACAGCTATTGCTATGGACGGTATTGTAACAATTGTAAATAACGCAAATGAAATTACAGGACTTACAAAAGATCAGATTAAGGATGTATTCCGTGGTAATATAACAGATTGGTCAGAGTTACAGTAAAATAGGAGTGAACACAATGAAACATGTAAAAGAAAAAGGCATGGAAGTTGTATTTTTAATTGCGGCGTGTGTGTCCATTTTATCGGTAGTTCTCATTTGTGGATTTCTGTTTGCAAATGGAATTCCGGCAATCGGTAAGATTGGAATTGGAAAATTTCTGGCAGGTGTGGATTGGAGACCTTCCAATGAAATTTTCGGAATTTTGCCAATGATTTTAGGAAGTATCTATGTAACAGCCGGAGCAATTTTAATTGGTGTACCAATTGGAATTTTGGCTGCTGCATTTATGGCTAAATTTTGCCCGAAAATTTTGTATAAACCGTTGAAAACCGGAATAAATTTAATGGCTGGTATTCCTTCGGTCGTATATGGATTTTTTGGTCTGTGTGTGCTAGTTCCTATGTGCAGAAATTGGTTTGGTGGAAATGGAAACAGTATGCTTACTGCATCGGTTTTACTTGGAATTATGATTTTGCCTACCATTATCAGCGTATCGGAGTCTTCCATTCGTGCAGTGCCAGAAAAATATTATCAAGGTGCGCTTGCCCTTGGGGCCACTCATGAGAGAAGTGTATTTCTCACTGTACTTCCTGCTGCAAAATCTGGAATTTTAGCCGGAGTTATTTTAGGAATTGGAAGAGCAATCGGAGAAACTATGGCTGTGATTATGGTGGCTGGTAATCAGGCAAGAATGCCAAAGGGCTTGCTAAAGGGGGTTCGTACCCTTACTGCCAACATTGTAATGGAAATGGGATATGCAACAGGTTTGCATCGAGAAGCATTGATTGCAACAGGTGTGGTGTTGTTTGTATTCATTTTGAGTATTAACTTGTTATTCTCTTGTATTGCACGAAAAGCAAGGGATGAATAAGAAGGCAAAGGTTGAAAGAAATAATGGAAGAAAGGCTGGGTACAAATTATGAACGAAAATATAGTAGGAATCAACCGAGTGACCTTTCGGGAAAAGATGGAATCCTATAAAAAACATCCGGGCTCCTTTTGCCTGTTGCTTTTAGTAATTTTTGCAATTGGATTTACAGTTGCTGTGCTTGGGTATCTCGTTCTTTATATTTTAATAAAAGGAGTGCCATATTTGACTCCATCTTTGTTTGCATGGGAATATAATTCGGATAATGTGTCTATGTTGCCATCTCTAATCAATACAGTGCTTATGACTTTATTAGCGTTGATTGTGGCTGTGCCAATTGGAATGTTTTCTGCTATTTATTTGGTGGAATATGCCAAAAAAGGAAATAAATTAGTTGCAATTGTTCGAATTACAGCGGAAACATTGACAGGAATTCCATCTATTGTATACGGTTTGTTTGGAATGTTGTTTTTTGTATCTGCGTTAGGATGGAGACAATCCTTGTTGTCAGGTGCATTTACTGTGGCAATCATGGTTTTACCAGTAATTATGCGAACTACAGAGGAGGCACTGTTAGCGGTGCCGGATTCGTATCGACAGGGAAGTCTTGGTCTTGGAGCTGGGAAATTAAGAACCGTATTCCGTGTGGTGCTTCCAAGCGCCATACCCGGAATTTTATCAGGAGTGATTCTTGCCATTGGTCGTATTGTGGGAGAAACTGCAGCACTTATTTATACGGCAGGAAGTATTGCAGAAGTGCCAGATAGTGTATTTGACTCAACCAGAACTTTGGCAGTACATATGTACAATCTTTCCAAAGAAGGTCTGCATACCAATCAAGCATATGCGACTGCAGTAATATTGTTAATATTGGTAATTTGTATTAATTTTATTTCTGACAAATTGGCAGGGCAGCTTTCTAAAGTTAGTGGTGGAGAAAAATAAAAATCAGAAAGGAAATTGTGTATGGATACAAAGGAAATTGTATTTAATGTGGAAAACTTAAATCTGTATTACGACAGTTTTCATGCCTTGAAAGATATTAATATGAAATTGCCCAAAAAAGAAATTACTGCATTTATTGGGCCAAGTGGATGTGGAAAATCTACATTTTTAAAATCCCTTAATCGTATGAACGATTTAGTAGAGGGGTGTAAAATTACAGGAACGGTTACACTGGATGGAGAAAATATTTATCAGGGAATGGATGTAAATAATCTTCGAAAACGTGTAGGAATGGTATTTCAAAATCCCAATCCATTTCCAATGAGTGTGTATGATAACATTGCATATGGACCTAGAACACACGGAATTCGCAACAAGGCAAAGTTGGATGAAATTGTGGAAAAATCTCTTCGTCAGGCAGCAATCTGGGATGAGTTAAAGGATCGTTTAAAAAAGTCTGCCATCGGATTGTCTGGTGGTCAGCAGCAGAGACTTTGTATTGCCAGAGCGCTTGCGGTAGAACCGGAGGTACTTCTTATGGATGAGCCTACTTCTGCACTTGATCCAATTTCCACTTCAAAAATTGAAGATTTGGCATTGGAATTAAAGAAAGATTATACAATTATCATGGTCACACATAATATGCAGCAGGCAACCAGAATATCAGATAATACTGCCTTTTTCCTTATGGGAGAGGTTGTGGAGTACGATAAGACCGAACAACTCTTTTCTATGCCAAAGGACAAACGGACAGAAGATTATATTACTGGTCGTTTTGGTTGATGCAAGCTAAAGTCAAATAAGAAAATGTGAATAGTAGCAGGAAAGGAGTTAAGTATGAGAAATAGATTTGACAGACAGCTGGAACAATTAAATGCAGAAATGATTGAGATGGGTGCCATGATTGAACAGGCAATTGAAATGGCGGTAAAAGCCTTAGTAACACAGGATGTGGAATTGGCAAAAAAATCCATTGCCACCGATGACGAAATTGATCGTCAGGAACGTGAAATTGAGAATCTTTGCCTAAAACTTTTATTGCAACAACAGCCAGTGGCAAAGGATTTGCGTCAGATATCTTCTGCACTAAAAATGATTACGGATATGGAACGAATTGGAGATCATGCAGCAGATATTTCAGAGATTACCATTTCCCTTTCTAATCAAGAATATATAAAGAAATTAGAGCATATTCAGGAAATGGCAAAAGAAACCATGCAAATGCTTATCCAGGCGGTGGATGCTTTTGTAGAGAAGAACAAAGAAAAAGCAGAAGAAGTCATTAAACGTGACGATGTGGTAGATGAGTTGTTTGCACAGGTGAAAAAAGATTTAATAGGATTAATTCATGAAAATCCAGAGAATGGAGAACAGGCAGCAGATTTGCTTATGATTGCAAAGTATTTTGAACGAATTGGAGATCACGCTACGAATATTTCAGAATGGGTTATTTTTTCTATCATAGGAAAACATGAAGATTGATACACTTTACATAGATTTTACATAACACGGATAGTAAATTTTACATTGGTATCATACAATGGGGAAGTAATAGTGTATCAAAGTGTTAATATTTCAAGGTTTGTACATAAAAAATATCAAAAGTTACAAAAGTTTTACAAAAGTATTTGTCTATTTTGAGTTTCTGATATATAATGGAAATTGCGTGGCATTTTTAGGAAAAAGTGCTATTTGAAATCGACATGAGATACATGGCGAAAAGAACAGATGACAATTTTCTACAGTCAGGAGTGAAAACATGGATATTTTTAATGTATTAGCCTTATTTGGCGGATTGGCAATGTTCCTGTATGGAATGAATGTGATGGGTGACAGTCTTGCAAAGACCGCTGGCGGTAAGTTAGAGCGGATTTTGGAAAAGCTCACTTCAACACCAATTAAAGGTGTACTGTTAGGTGCAGCAGTTACGGCTGTGATTCAGTCTTCTTCAGCAACGACAGTTATGGTAGTTGGTTTTGTAAACTCTGGTATTATGAAACTTTCTCAAGCAGTTGGTATTATTATGGGTGCCAACATTGGAACAACTATCACATCTTGGATTTTAAGTTTATCCGGGCTTGATGGAGATGGAAGCATTTGGATAAAAATGTTGAAGCCAAGTAATTTTTCGCCACTTCTCGCAGTAGTTGGTATCGTTCTTATTATGTATACCAAGAGCGAGAGAAAGCATGATATAGGTAACATTTTACTTGGATTTACCGTATTGATGTTTGGTATGGAGACTATGAGTAGTGCTGTGGAACCACTTGGTGAGATGGAGGCATTCCAAAAATTATTTGTAATGTTCTCAAATCCAATTTTAGGTATGTTGGTAGGAGCAGTGCTTACCGCAGTGATTCAAAGTTCATCTGCTTCGGTAGGTATTTTGCAGGCACTTTGTAATCAGGGAATGGTTACTTATAGTGCAGCTATTCCAATTATTATGGGACAGAACATTGGTACTTGTATTACTGCAATTATTTCGTCCATTGGAGCAAAGAAGAACGCAAAACGTGCAGCATGTGTGCATTTGTACTTTAACATAATTGGTACTACAGTGTTTATGATTGTTTTCTATACAGTCAATGCATTTGTGGATTTTGCATTTCTTGGTGATAATGCAACTGCAGCAGGAATTGCGGTTGTGCATAGTTGCTTTAACGTGGCAGCTACTCTTTTGTTGTTACCACTTTCAGGAATGCTTGAGAAATTGGCAGTTTGTACAATCAAAGATACAGAGGAAAAAGGACAGGCAGCACCAGTTCGTATTTTAGATCCTCGTTTCTTAGAAAAACCTTCTTTTGCGGTTGCACAGTGTGTGGAAGCTTCAAGAAAGATGGCAGAATTGTCAAAAGAAGCATTGTTTATGGCAGTTGATTTGTTTGATGATTACGATGAAGAGCGTGCAAAACGAGTGATTGAGATTGAAGAAAAAGTGGATCTTTATGACGATGAACTTGGAAGTTATTTAGTGAAACTTTGCAGTCATCCATTATCTCATGAGGATAATCAGACTATCTGTACAATTTTACACTGTATTGGTGATTTTGAGAGAATTTCAGACCATTCTATTAATATTATGGAAATTGCACAGAAGATGCACAATAGTGGCGAATCTTTCTCAAACAGTGCTATGAATGAACTTCGTAATTATGGAAATGCGTTGAAAGAGATTATGACCATTTCGATTGCAGCATTTAAGACGGGAAGCTCAGAACTTGCATCCAAAGTAGAGCCTTTGGAAGAGGTAATTGATTGCCTTCATGCAGATGTGAAGAGTAATCATATCCGTCGTTTGCAAAAAGGAAAGTGTACCATTGAGTTAGGACTGGATTTGGAAGATTTGATTACGAACTATGAGCGTAGTGCAGATCATTGTTCTAACATTGCTGTAAACATGATTCAAATTAAAGAAGATGGATTTGAAACTCATGAATATTTAGATGACATTAAGAAGAATCAGAATAGTGGATTTAATGAAATGTTTGAAGAATACAAGCGCAAATATATTACACAGTAGAAAAAAGATCCTATTACTTATGACGGTAATAGGATTTTTTTTAAAGGAGGATAAAGGCATGGGATTATTGATTTATGTAGTGGAAGACGACAAAAATATTTGTGAGATTGAATCATATGCGCTGAAAAATAGTGGATATGAGGTAGAAGAGTTTGGCTGTGCAGAAGATTTTTATAAACGAGTAAAGGTTAGAATGCCAGATTTGGTATTGTTAGACATTATGCTTCCAGATGAAGATGGATTAGCAATTGTGCAAAAACTTCGAGGAGAGAAAGAGACAAAGGAACTTCCAATTATTTTAGTAACTGCAAAAACTTCTGAACTAGACAAAGTAAAAGGGTTAGATCGTGGGGCAGATGACTATATCAGCAAACCATTTGGAATTATGGAACTGATTTCGCGTGTGAAAGCACTTCTTCGGAGAAGCAATCGAATTAAGACGGAAAAAAATATGCAGCTAGACGATATTTCTATGAATGTGGAAAGTCGAATGGTGTATGTAAATGGAGAGGCGTTGGAGCTGACCTATAAAGAATTTGAGCTTTGTAAATTATTTTTGCAAAACATTGGTGTAGTATTGCAGAGAGAAGTGATTATGAGCCGTGTGTGGGGAACCGATTATGAAGGAGAATCAAGAACGCTTGATATGCACATAAAAACCCTTCGTCACAAATTGGGAACACAGGGAAAACATATAAAGACTGTGCGAAATGTGGGATATAGAATGGAGTAACAATATGAAAAAGAGAAGCATGAAAGCAAAAATCAACCGACAATTTATTGGAGTTATTTTGCTTACGATTTTGGGAATGGCAATTTTACTGACAGGTGTATTTTACAATTTGCTTCGCAAAGAAGTGATTAGTGAATTGCGGGCTTACACATTGGAATTAAAGGATTTGCAGGTCTTTGAAGATATAAGTGTGATAGAGGGGAAGGAATCGGAGAATGAGTTGCGTATTACTGTAGTAAATGCAGATGGAACAGTGGCTTTTGATAACCATGCGGATATAAGAGATATGAATAATCATGGAACAAGGCCAGAGGTGTCAGAGGCCTTTCAGAAAGGAGAAGGATATACAATCCGAACATCCGATACCTTAAAGAAAGATACGTTCTATTATGCGGTTTTGCTTGATAACCATACGGTACTTCGTGTGGCAAAGGAAGCAGGGAGTGTTTGGAATATTGTAGAAAAATCCATTCCTTTTATTGTTGTGATTATTCTGTTTATGACAGGTGCTACTACTTTGTCTGCACGTTATCTTACAAAAAGTATTGTATCGCCCATTGAGCAGATGGCAAAAGATATGGATCATATGGAGTTGGTGCGGGGATATGAAGAGGTGCAACCGCTTATAGATACCATACGGCAGCAACATGCAGATATTATTCAAAGCACTAGGACACGTCAGGAATTTACTGCCAATGTGTCCCATGAGTTAAAAACCCCTTTAACAGCTATTTCTGGATATGCGGAGCTTATAGAAAACGGTATGGTAAACGAGTCCGATGTTTCTAGATTTGCCAAAGAGATTCATAATAATTCCAAACGGTTGCTGTCGTTGATTAACGATACCATTCATTTATCAGAGTTAGATTCAGATGACTATGAATTGGAAAAGCAGGAAGTGGACTTGTACGAGTTGGTAGAAAATACGGTTAATATGTTACAATTTCATGCAGAAAAACAGGAGGTTATGTTGTCTTTTTGGGGCGAACATGGAAAAGCCAATGTAAATGCCACTATGATGGAGGAAGTGATTTATAATCTGATTGATAATGCCATACGTTATAACAGAAGACCGGGAACGGTAGATGTTATTGTGAAAAATACGGAAAGGTTTGTAGAGATTTCTGTGACAGATACAGGAATTGGAATTAGCAAGGAACATCAGGAACGCATTTTTGAACGCTTTTATCGAGTTGATAAAAGCCATTCCAGAGAAACAGGGGGAACCGGGCTTGGGCTTGCTATTGTAAAGCACATTTTGGATTTACACGATGCAGATTTGATTTTAGATAGTACGCCGAATGTGGGAACGAAAATGACAGTAATTCTCACAAAGTTTTAAGAAGCTATTGTATTCTGGCACCTGCATCATAGAAGAATAGGATGTGGATGATGCGTTGTAAATTCTAAACAGTTATTATTTTACAAAAGATTTACGTTGAAAAGATATTGGATTTTACGTTCATATAATAGGATAGTCCTATAAGAAAAAGTGATTAAAGTGTCCAACTGAAAAAGTTGGAAGGAGTAAGTGTTTTTTATAGGAGGGAATGAAATATGTATATTAGAAAAGTGAACGATTTGAAACATCCATCATACATGATTACTGACTGGGAAGGGGAAGAGCAGTATTATATTTACAACAATTGGAAGAAAGAAGAGGAAGAAGAAACCTATCTTGGTCATGAAATTTACGAAGTAAGCAGAGGATTTCGAAAGATTGGTCAAAGTAGCAAACTGGGAGAGTTAGAAGTCTTGGAAGGTGGAATGCTTTTAAAAGATTCTATGCGTGCGAAAGTCTTTGATTTTTGCAGAAAAGACATTGACTTACAATTTCAATGATGATAGAATCATCAAGACAGTTCTAGCCAGAACATGGAGGAACAGGTTGCGTCTCATATATGGAATGAGAACGTAACAAGAACACATATAGTTTGTCGCAAATAATGATTTCATTGCTAAAACAGTGGGCTGTCGCACTTAGTGCGTCAGTCCTTTTTACGCTATAAGAAAGTGAGGAATTTTTTGATGAATGAACAGACAAAGGATTTAACCTTATTGGGAAATAAAAACGTGGCATATTCTCAGGATTATTCGCCTGAAGTATTGGAAACTTTTGAAAATAAACATCCGGATAACGACTATTTTGTTAAGTTTAATTGTCCGGAATTTACCAGTCTTTGTCCGATTACCGGACAACCGGATTTTGCAACTATTTACATTTCCTATGTGCCAAACATTCGAATGGTAGAAAGTAAGTCGTTAAAATTATATTTATTCAGTTTCCGTAATCATGGAGATTTTCATGAAGATTGTGTCAATATTATTATGAAAGACTTAATTAAGCTGATGGACCCTAAATACATTGAAGTCTGGGGCAAGTTTTTGCCAAGAGGCGGAATTTCTATTGATCCATATTGCAACTATGGAAAACCGGGAACTAAGTGGGAAGCCGTTGCGTGGGACCGTCTGGCAAAGCATGATATGTTTCCTGAGACTATAAATAACCGATAGTATAGGAGGTAACCAGGATGAAAGCATTGGTGTTATCAAGTGGAGGAGTGGATAGTACCACTTGTCTTGGAATGGCAGTAGAGGAATATGGTGCAGATCAGGTGATTTCTTTGTCTATTTCTTATGGGCAGAAACACGACAAGGAAGTAATCGCGTCTGATCGGGTGGCAGAGTATTATAAAGTAGAACATTTGCATTTGGATTTAGAAAAAATATTTGCATATAGTGACTGTTCTTTGCTAAAACATTCAGATAAAGAAATTAAGAAGGAAAGTTATGACCAGCAGTTAAAAGAGATGGATGGAAAACCAGTGGAGACGTATGTACCTTTTCGAAATGGTCTGTTTTTGTCTACAGCTGCAAGTATTGCGCTTTCTAAAGGATGTAGTGTTATTTATTACGGCGCACATCGGGATGATGCAGCGGGAAATGCGTATCCGGACTGTAGTAAGGAATTTGAGGATGCCATGAACGAGGCAATCTACCAAGGTAGTGGAAAAATGTTACGTTTACAGGCTCCTTTTATAGGTTGGACTAAGGCGGAAATTGTAAAAAAAGGATTGGAAATTGGAGTCCCTTATGAGCTTACATGGAGTTGCTACGAAGGAAAGGAGAAACCTTGTGGCGTATGTGGTACATGTAGAGACCGGGCGAAGGCATTTTCTATAAACGGGGTGGAAGATCCGGCGTTATAATTTAACTGGAATTAGAAGATACAATGTAAAAAATAAAGCATGGTGTAACTATTCAGCAATCATTTTAAAGCAGGAGAAAGCAGGATGGAGGTTTTGTATGGAGATAAGAAATCCAAAGAAAAAAGCGCCTAAGAATAGGAAAACATATGAAAATGTGAAAAAAAAGCAGCATAGACCAGAAAGGGGCAATGGAGAAACTTTTTGTCCTTTGTCAAAAAAGTGTGGAGGCTGTACCTATCAAGGAATGGATTATAAAAAGCAATTGGCACAAAAGCAGAAAGCAGTAGACAAACTTTTGCGTCCATTTGGAAAAGTACATCCTATCGTGGGAATGGATCATCCTTATCATTATCGCAATAAAGTACATGCTGTTTTTCATAAAGAAAAAAGTGGTGCTGTCATATCTGGTGTATATGAGGCAGGCAGTCATCGTGTGGTTAAGGTGGATACTTGTCTGATTGAGGATGAGAAAGCGGATGCAATCATTGTTTCTATCCGGGATTTACTAAAATCATTTAAAATCCAGCCGTACAATGAGGATACCGGATATGGATTGCTGCGTCATGTGTTGATTCGTGTGGGAAAACACAGTGGAGAGATTATGGTAGTATTAGTGCTTGGAAGTCCTATTTTACCATCCAAAAATAATTTTGTGAAAGCTCTTCGTAAATTACACCCGGAAATTTCTACAATTGTACTGAATGTAAATGACAAAAAGACCAGTATGGTACTTGGAGAAAAAGAAACTGTATTGTACGGAAAAGGTTATATAGAAGATACTCTTTGTGACTATGTATTCCGCATTTCTTCGAAATCCTTTTATCAAATTAATGTGATTCAGACGGAAAAACTTTACCGAAAAGCAATCGAACTTGCGGCATTGACTGGAAAAGAACGTGTCATTGACGCCTATTGCGGTATTGGAACGATTGGTATGGTAGCCAGTGCTCATGCAAAAGAAGTGATTGGTGTGGAATTGAACAAAGATGCTGTGCGGGATGCCATTTATAACGCTAAGAAAAATAACGTAAAAAACATCCGCTTTTTCCAAAATGATGCGGGAAAATTTATGCTAGGTATGGCAAAAGAGGGGGAAAAGGCAGATGTGGTGATTATGGACCCTCCAAGAGCAGGTAGCACAGAGGAATTTATGTCTTCCGTAGTTACACTAAATCCCAAAAGAGTAGTATACATTTCTTGTAATCCAGTCACCCAAGCCAGAGATTTGAAATATTTTGTATCACATGGATATAAAGTCAAAGAAAGCTGGCCATTTGACTTATTCCCTTGGACCGAGCATGTGGAAACGGTAGTTCTATTGTCCAAACTTTGACTAGATGATTAGATAGAAGTAGATTTGGATTTGGATGAACTGGATGTCAGAAAACAGTTTTCAGAACCAAGAGAGATTGTGAAATGTGCTGAAGCATATATGAATTGTTATTAAGGAGAAGAACGAATGTTATTTATATGTTACCCAAAATGTTCTACTTGCCAGAAGGCTAAGAAATGGCTAGAAGAACATAATATAGAATATACAGAGCGGCATATTGTGGATAATAATCCGACTTATGATGAACTAAAAGAATGGTATGTAAAGAGTGGCCTTCTGTTGAAGAAATTCTTTAATACCAGTGGCTTACTTTATAAAGAGAAGCAGCTTAAGGACAAGATTCCGGCTATGAGTGAAGACGAGCAGTTAAAATTACTTGCGACAAATGGTATGCTTGTAAAACGTCCACTTGTTGTGACCGATGACACTGTACTTGTTGGATTTAAGGAAGCGGAGTGGAATGAAAAATTGATTTGATATATTAGCTAAAATGTTTTGTGTGTATAAGAGAAAATAAGGGATTACAACATAACAAAAAAAGAATGGGTGCTTAATGGGGCAACTGTTCTTTATGGTAGTGCATCGGAACTTCGAGCAACACTTGACTATGATTTTTCGGAAGAAAAGAAGTTTGGTTATAAGAACTTGAGCATGGAGGAGATTATTCATCACCTGGCAGTTTTTGTATCAAGACTATGGCAGATACATGTATTTGGAGAGGGAAATACAAGAACTACAGCAGTTTTTTTCATTAAGTATGTAAGAACTCTTGGATTTGATGCAACCAACGATATTTTTGCAGAAAATGCTTGGTATTTTAGAAATGCACTTGTTAGAGCAAATTATAATGATTTAAAGAATGGTGTTCATGAAACAACTGAGCATTTGGAATTGTTTTTAAGGAATTTGTTGTTGGATGAGAAGAATGAGCTTCATAATCGTTCTATGCATATTAGTGGAAAATTTGAAGAAGTGGACATTGAAGAGCAAAAAGTGGATATTGAAGAGCAAAAAGCGGACATTCGAAACAGATTACTTACTTTTTCTGACATGATTTCAGAAAAGACAATAAATTATGCGTTAGAAATGTTTTCAAAGTGTGGAAAAAAAGAGTATTTTGGCAGAACGATAGTAGAAGATATTACCGGATTAAAATCAACAAGAGCTTCTGAGCTGATAAAATTGTTGGTAGGCAGTGATGTGATTATACCAGTGACCGGACATGGAAAAGGAAAGTATCGGTTTCGATAAGAAATGATTATTGCTGTTGGATTTATATTTTTCAAAAAACGCTATACCAAGCAGGAAGAACTTGGGATAGCGTTTTTCTTATGATTGTCATGTATTTCTTTTTTACATAAGCACACCAATCAAATTAAGATTAAAAAAATCATGAATGACAGATATATGGATTGATGATACAATAAATAAGGGGGACTTATGATGAAGGATTATATTTTTTCTTGTAACAAAGTGAAAGGTCCAATATAATAGAGATATGTGTTAAAAAGGATGAGGCGATACATATGAAAAATTTCTTATTACATAGAGAAAAAAGGATAAAAAAACCAATTACTTGCCTATATTTATTAGGTCTTTTGGGAATGTTCTCAATCATATTGGCTATTTTTCTAAGTAGACAGCAACCGGGACAGAAGATAGATGAGGCAACCTATAAAAATATCACAGCATCATGGACTTTGGATCGAGAAGGAACACAAGCGGTGGATGTGAAGAAATTGGGAGAATACATGGATGTAGAGAGTGGTGTATTGTCCATGTATTATCAGCTTCCCGAAATGGAGAAAGATGCCAGTCTTGTGTATCGTTCCAAAGACGTATATACTCGAATACTAATTGATGAAGAAGTGATTTATGAGACAACACCATATGAATCCCAATTTTATAACAAGTCGCCTGGTAATCTTTGGAATGTGCTTACGGTCAATTCCAAATATTCAGGAAAATGTTTAGAATTACAAATTAGTATGGTGTATGATACGAAAGCCATAACGGTAGATTGCTTATTGCTTGGTGATAAGGCGGATATTATTTTAGGACTTTTTGCAGATAATATATTTGGAATTATAGTTAGTCTGCTGCTAGTTTTATTAGGAGTCGTTTTGATTGTTGTTGACTTTTTACCATCTTATGGGCTTGCAAAAAAACATCATGGATTATGGTGGATTGGAGTATATGCGCTTTTTACGGGAGCATGGAGTCTCATTGAAACAAATATAGTGCAATTTTGCGTTAAAGATATGCGTATTTTGCAGCTGATAGATAATATGGTTATGATGATAGACACACTTCCGCTGATTTTATATATAGATAGTGAATATAAGATATTAAAGAACAAAGCGATGCGGGCGTTGGCATATATCGGTGTGGGATATATTTTCCTTTGCGTATTTGAACAGTATCGGGGAATAAAAGATATGCATTATATGTTGAATAATGGGCTTTACATTATGATTATCACCGATTTTGCTATGTGTATATGGCTTATAATCCAATTCTTTAAGTTAAAAAAGGCAAAGGAACCAGTGCTGAATTGCTTTTTGATGATTATGGGATTAGTTTCTTGTTGCTCATGTAGTATTTTTGAAACGCTTCGTTCCCTTCAAGTGGACCGAATGGATAGAGCTGGTCTTCTTCGTATTGGTATGTTGGGGCTTTGTATCTGTTTTGCCATTGGTAGCCAGGTTCAAACCTATAAAGTGATGGAGCAGGGACTGAAATATGATTTGATTAGCAAACTTGCGTATTCGGATGGATTGACGGGTCTTGGAAACCGAACTGCTTATTTAGAACAATTGGATGAGTATGGGAAGCATCCTAAAGAAGCCATGCAGCTTGGTATTGTATATCTGGATGTGAATAATCTGAAAATAGTAAATGATAATTATGGTCATGAGTACGGAGATGAACTGATTAAGATTGTGGCTCAAATTATCGACGGTAGTTTTGGACATTTTGGAAAATCGTATCGTATTGGTGGCGATGAATTTTGTGTCTTGATAACAGATAAAGAGTTAGAGGAAAAGTACCAAAAAGGGTTAGAGATTTTCAACAATTTAATTGATGAGACAAATGGAGCAAAATCATATATGTTTGATGTTCAGATTGCTCATGGATTCGCAATTTGTAAAGAGCTTACGTCAGAAAAGATAGAAGAAGCTATAGCAAATGCAGATTGCCAGATGTATCACAATAAGACGGAATTGAAAAGAAAAGCAAAAAATAGGATGGTGCAGGGCAAAGTTGTGAATCAGTAGAAGGTAGGATGCAAAGAGGATATAGCGGTAATTTGCGTGGCAGTTACCGCTATTTCTTTCTTTTATGCTGGTAATGAGAAAATGGAGAGGAGAAACAAAAAGTGAAACGTATTTGTAAACAATGTGGAAAAGAATTTGAATTAACATCATCAGAGATTGATTTTTATAAAGGAAAGAATTTGGAATTACCCAAACGTTGCAAAGAATGTAGAGACAAAAAGAAACAGCCAAATCAAATAAGCAACCCTATGCCTTTACGTGGTTTAAAAATGCCTATTATTACTGTTATCAGTGTACTTGCAGTAATTTGTGGATTTTTTGCATGGGATAAGCCACAAAGTAGTGATTATGATACAGCTCCTATAACAAGTGAATTACAAAGGAACGAGAAGAATACATCCTCTGTATCCGATGAAGAAAATACGTTATGTTTTCGAAATTCCCAGTTGTTAGAGGAACATTATGAAAAGCATGGAATGGATATGGGATTTTCTTCTGCCAAAGAGTATGAGAGTGCGGCAAGGGCAGTGGTTGCAAATTCCAATGCTCTTCACAAAATCGAAGCGGAGGATGGAGATGATGTTTACTATTTGGAAGATACAAATGAATTTGTGATTGTATCTACGGATGGGTACATAAGAACATATTTCTGTCCAGATGGAGGAATTGATTATTATAATAGGCAATAGAGAGTTACAGATTTTTTTGATTATGAGGTTAAGTAGATATGACACTACAACAGTTAAAATACATAGTAACAGTGGCAGAAACAGGAAACATTACAGAAGCAGCAAAGAGTTTGTTTATTTCTCAACCAAGTCTTACAAATGCCATTCGTGAGCTTGAAAAGGAAATGCAAGTAACCATTTTTAATCGAACGAATAAAGGAGTCGTTGTTTCCAATGAAGGAGATGTGTTTCTTTCTTATGCCAGACAGATATTAGAGCAGGTAGGACTTTTGGAAGAAAAGTATCTGAATGTGAAAAAACAAAGCCCTCGTTTTTCTGTATCCTGCCAGCACTATTCTTTTGCGGTCAATGCGTTTGTGGATGTGATCCATGAATTTGATGCGAATCAATATGATTTTACGTTGAGGGAAACACAGACTTATGAGATTATTGAAGATGTAAGTAAACGCAGAAGTGAAATCGGTATTTTATACATTTCTTCAAAGAATGAAGAAATCATTAGAAAACTTTTAAAACAGAATGATTTAAAGTTTGAAGAACTTTTTTGTGCAAACCCACATGTATTTATTAGTTCCAAACATCCATTGGCCCAAAAAGAATGTATTGCGTTAGAGGAACTGGAAGAGTATCCATACTTGTCTTTTGAGCAAGGGGAATATAATTCTTTTTATTTCTCAGAAGAAATTTTGAGTACCTTGGATCGAAAGAAAAATATAAAAGTAAGGGACCGCGCAACCTTGTTTAATCTGGTGATTGGTTTAAATGGATATACCGTCAGTTCAGGAGTGATTAGTAAAGAATTAAATGGTGAAAATATTATAGCAAAACCTTTATTGGTGGATGAATGTATGCACATAGGGACGATTACACAGAAAAATGTACCTCTTAGCAGATATGGAGTGGCTTATATGGAGGCGTTACAAAGACATATTAAAATGTAGCTGTAGGTGCCATTATTCTGTATACTTTTACATAGCAGCAATATAAAAATAGTGGATTGAAATAGTTTAAAACTATATCAAACTGCTATTTTTTTATATTTTTCAAAATAAAGGGAAACTTATATACTACTATTCAGAAGGCGCCATTCAAATAGATAGGAATAATACAATTACATGAAAGAAGTGCAACTGTTCATGGATCTGGACAGTCACAAAGAAGTCAAGGAGGTTGCTATGAAGAGTGCAGTAATCGGTTTCCCAAGAGTGGGAAAATTAAGAGAATTAAAATTTGCATCCGAAAAGTATTTTCGTGGTGATATTTCAAAGAAGGAATTAACAGAAATTGCAAAGGAAATTAAAATAGAAGATTGGAACTGTCAAAAGAAACAAGGGATTGCATACATATCTTCCAATGACTTTTCCTATTATGATGGAATGTTAGATACTGCTGTTTTATTAGGAGCAGTACCAGAATGTTATAAGAATTTGGGATTGGATGAATTAGATACTTATTTTGCTATGGCAAGAGGCTACCAGGGAGCAGAGGGTGATGTACAGGCATTAGCTATGAAAAAATGGTTTAATACCAACTATCACTATATGGTTCCTGAACTTGGAGCAGATACAAAGATTTGTCTTTTGGGAACAAAACCTTTTGATGAATATATAGAGGCAAAACAAAACGGAATTCAAACAAAACCTGTGTTAATCGGGCCATTTACATTTTTAAAACTTGCAAGATATGAGGAGGGAAAGAAGGAGACGGATTTCGTTGAGGATATCTGTAAGGCTTATGGTGAGGCACTAAGCAAGTTTCATGGATTAGAGGCAGAATGGGTACAGTTTGATGAGCCTGCATTGGTAACGGATTTAACAAAGGAAGATATTGCGTTATTTGAAACCTTATATAAAGCCATTCTTTCTGAAAAAGGTACAGTAAAAGTTTTATTACAGACCTATTTTGGAGACGTAAGAGATTGTTATGAAAATCTTTTGAAATTAAATTTTGATGGAATTGGTCTTGATTTCTTAGAGGGAAGAAAAACATTAGAATTAGTGCAAAAATATGGTTTTCCCAAAGATAAAGTTCTGTTTGCAGGTCTTGTAAATGGTAAAAATATTTGGAAATGTGATTATGAAAAGGTATTGGCTATATTAGAAGAGTTAAAGAACTATGCAGAAAGTATAGTATTGTCAACCTCCTGTTCATTGCTTCATGTACCATATACTTTGGAAAATGAAACAAAATTGAAAGAAGAGATTAAAAAACATTTTTCTTTTGCAGTGGAAAAATTGGCAGAATTACAGGAACTTTCTGTTTTGATCGAATGTGATGAGTATAAACAGGAGCAGGAATATATTGCAAATCAGCAGATTGTAAAGAGTGAAAGATGTTATCAGGATGCAAATGTCAGAGCAGCAGTAGATAATCTTTCAGAAGATATGTTTACAAGAACACCTGCCAGAGCAGAGCGTGAAAGTATTCAAAAAGAGGCATTCAATTTACCGTTATTCCCAACAACAACCATTGGTTCATTCCCTCAGACTCAGGAAGTAAAGCAGAACAGAAGTAGTTATAAAAAAGGAGAAATTGACAAAGCTGTCTACGATAAAAAAGTCTTTGCTCTTATGAAAGAATGTATCAAGTTGCAGGAAGAAATCGGTTTGGATGTGTTGGTTCATGGTGAATATGAGCGAAATGATATGGTAGAATTTTTCGGAGAAAATTTGGAAGGCTATGTATTTACCGAAAAGGCATGGGTACAGTCTTATGGTACAAGATGTGTAAAACCACCAATTATTTTTGGAGACATAAAAAGAAGTTGTCCAATTACCGTAGAGTATTCTGCCTATGCCCAAAGTTTAACGGATAAGCCAGTAAAAGGAATGCTAACCGGTCCGGTAACAATACTAAACTGGTCATTCCCAAGAGAAGATATTTCCTTAAAGGAAATGGCATACCAGATTGGAATTGCTATTCGTGAAGAAGTGTTGGATTTAGAAAAAGCAGGTATTTCTATTATTCAGATTGATGAGGCAGCATTGAAAGAAAAATTACCAATTCGTAAAAGTGACTGGTATAGTGAATATCTTGACTGGGCAATCCTAGCATTCCGATTATGCCACAGTGGTGTAAAGGCAGAGACACAGATACATACCCATATGTGTTACAGCGAATTTGATGAAATCATTCAAGATATTGATAATATGGATGCAGATGTAATTTCCTTTGAAGCATCCCGTTCTAAATTGACAATTTTAGATGCGATTGAGAAAAATCATTTTGAAACGCAGGTAGGACCAGGAGTATATGACATTCATTCTCCAAGAGTACCATCGGTAGAGGAAATGGTAAACGTATTAAATAGAATGCTTACAAAAATTGATAAAAACAAAATTTGGGTGAACCCGGATTGCGGATTAAAAACAAGAGGAATGGAAGAAACCATACCAAGTTTGAAAAATTTGGTTCAGGCAACGAAAGAGTTAAGAAAAAAGTATAAATGATTTGAAACAGGCATTGGCGTAAAAAACACATATTTTGGAAATATAGTTGAGTTTATTGCTGAAATATGATATATTAAAGAGAATTAAATATGTAAGGATTAGGTGTCGGAGCAACCACATGATGTGGTTGGCTCCGGTGAAAAGGGAAACAGGTGCAAATCCTGTACGAACTCGTCACCGTAATTAGGGAGCTGAAGTCGAGATATCACTGGGAAACTGGGAAGATGACGGATGTTATGATCTTTAAGTCGGGAGACCTGCCTGATTGTTGTACAGAAACGATTGTTTCAGACCACGAGTAACTGGTTGTACGTGTAAAGTTATAGAATAGCTGTGTTGTTCTATAAGTTACTTTTGTGTACAAACCCTTTACCTGTATAGGCAAAGGGTTTTTTTATCTATATCTTATAGATTAAAAGTCCTTTGGGGAGACTGTACATTTGCACCCTTTGTTTTTCATGTTCTCAAATAATGTTTCTGGCATACATATTTAAAATATTACAAAAGGGCAGAGTATCTGTCGAAGGAGGAAATATGAGGAAGAAACAGGTAATGGCATTAGCTACGGCAATGCTAATGGGAACAGTGTGTGTGACAGGATGTGGGGACAAGCAGGAAGCATCAACACCTAGTGCTACAGAGGCACAGGAAACACAGAATTCAGCTACAGAGGAAGGGGCAGACAACGCAGATGCTGATCAGAAAGCAGCTGATGAAGTAGCTACATTGATTGATGCAATTTATGTGCAGGAAAGAACCGATGAAACCGATCAGCAGTGTACAGATGCAAAAGCTGCATGGGATGCTTTGACAGATGCACAGAAGGAATTAGTAGAAGGCGAAAATGCAGATCCAGATTATTTTGGTAGAGATACTGGGGATGCTTCTAAGGATGATGCGCGCAATCAGGACGAAATTGGTGAAAATGAGATTTTGGTAGTTAGTTTTGGTACTTCCTTTAATGACAGCCGTGTTGCGGATGTGAAAGGTATTGAAGATGCATTGCAGAAGGCTTATCCTGACTGGTCTGTAAGAAGAGCATTTACAGCACAGATTATTATTAACCATGTACAGGCTAGAGATGGAGAGTGCATTGACAATATGGAGCAGGCATTAGAACGTGCAGTTACAAATGGCGTGAAAACCTTAGTTATTCAGCCAACCCATTTAATGCATGGTGCAGAGTATGATGAGTTAATGGAAGTAGTAGAAGCATATAAGGATAAATTTGAGACCGTAAAGGTTGCAGAACCATTACTTGGTGAAGTTGGAACAGATGCTACAGTCATCAATGATGATAAAAAGGCAGTTGCAGAAACACTTACCAGTGAAGCAGTAAAAGATGCCAACTATGATAGCTTAAAGGCAGCAAAAAAAGATGGTGTTGCATTTGTATTTATGGGACATGGTACATCACACACTGCAAAGGTATCTTACAGTCAGATGCAGACACAGATGAAGGAACTTGGTTATGATAATGTCTTTATTGGAACCGTAGAAGGCGAACCAGAAGAAACTTCCTGTGAAGCAGTAATTGATGCAGTTGCAGAAGCTGGTTATAAGAAAGTAGTTCTTCGTCCATTAATGGTAGTAGCTGGAGACCATGCTTATAATGATATGGCAGGCGAGGATGAGGATTCTTGGTTAAGTATGTTTAAGGCCGCTGGTAAATTTGACAGCGTTGATACACAGGTGAAAGGTCTTGGTGAGATTGAGGCTATTCAGCAGATGTATGTAGAACATACCAAAGAGGCTATGAAATAGTAGGAGATTATGATGAAGAAAAAACAGATTGCAATATTGGGGATAGTATTATTAACAAGTACATTATTTTTTGGATGTTCTGGCAATAGCAGTAAGCAAGAAGTGGATAAAAAAACAGATACGTCTGTTATGGAAACGGATTCTGCTACAGAAGAAAGTGAAAAATTGCCGGATGGAGTATACAACGCAGAATTTGATACAGATAATTCCATGTTTCGTGTAAGCGAAGCCTGTGATGGAAAGGGAACATTGATCGTAGAGAATGGGGAAATGACAATTCACATTTCTTTAGGTTCCAAAAATATTGTAAACCTTTATCCAGGGCTTGCGGAGGATGCACAAAAAGAAGGTGCAGAGTTACTTACACCAACAGTAGATACCGTTACATATAGCGATGGATTAACAGAAGAAGTTTATGGATTTGATGTACCTGTTCCAGCGTTAGAGGAAGAATTTGATCTTGCATTGATTGGAACGAAGGGAAAATGGTATGACCATAAGGTTCGTGTTTCCAATCCGGAACCAGTAGAAGCGGAGACAACACAGATTGATGAAATAAAGGATGGTAGTTACAGTATCGACCTTACCTTTGAAGGTGGAAGTGGAAAAGCAGAAATTTTGTCTCCTGCAACTATTACAGTATCAAACAAAACGGTAACTGCAACGGTGCAGTGGAGCAGTCCAAACTATGATTATATGATGGTAGATGGAGAAAAATATCTGCCAATCAATACAGAAGGAGACTCTGTTTTTGAAATCCCTGTACAGGTATTTGATAAGCCAATCACTGTGATTGGTGATACGGTGGCAATGAGCAAACCACATGAGATAGAATATACACTGACATTTCATTCGGATACTATAAAATCAGCAGAATAAGAGGTGCTGGAGAATGAGAATAAGAAAAAAGACAATATTTGCAATAGGTCTGTTTGGGATAGGGTTGCTAGGGCTTTTGGGCTGTAGCAGCCCTTCTTTCCGTAGTACAGACAGTTTTCAAAGTGACACAAAAACTACAGGCGAAAATAACCAGACAGCATCCAATCTTGTTTGGGAACGCAGTATGGAACTACAGTATGCCAAAAATTTTACAGTAGACTATTATGAAGGTGGTTATACCATGCTGACAACGACAATCGATGGGAATAAATTTTTGGTTGTGCCAGAGGGAAAAGAAGTACCGGAAAATCTGGAAGAAGACATTGTGGTTTTACAAAGACCAATGAAAAATATATATTTGGTAGCATCTGCTATTATGGATACGTTTTGTGAGTTAGATGCTTTGGATGCAATCCGTCTCTCTGGGCAAAAGCAGGAGAACTGGTATATTGAAGAGGCAAAAAAAGCTATGGCAAATGGGGATATTTTATATGCAGGAAAATATAATAAGCCAGATTATGAGTTGATTGTTTCTGAAAATGGTTCTCTTGCCATTGAAAATATGATGATTTCTCATTCCCCGGAGGTAATCGAAATGCTAGAGGACTTTGGTATTCCGGTTATGATCGAGTATTCCAGTTATGAGTCTCATCCTCTTGGCAGAGTGGAATGGATTAAGTTTTTTGGAGCATTAGTCGGAAAAGAGGAACAGGCAGAAAAAGCATTTGCAAAACAAGTTGTTATTTTGGAAGAAGTAACAGCGGATGAAAAAACAGATCAGACAGTTGCTTTTTTCTTTGTTACTTCAAATGGGTTGATACAGGTACGCCAAAGTTCGGACTATATTCCGAAAATGATTGAGCTTGCAGGTGGAAAGTACATCTTTGAAAATGTGGGAGACCCGGAATCCAAACGTTCAACTATAAATATGCAAATAGAAGAATTTTATGATGGTGCTAAGGATGCAGATTATATAATCTATAACAGTTCAATTGATGGGGGAGTGACTTCTGTGGAAGAGCTGATTGATAAATGTGATGTATTAAAGGATTTTAAAGCGGTGCAGAAAGGAAATGTCTGGTGTACAACAAATGATATGTACCAGCAGTCTATGTCAATTGGATATTTGATTGAAGATATACATGAAATGCTTCAAGGAAAAAGTGAAAAGGAAATGAAATATCTTTTCAAATTACAGTAGAGGAGGAGCAACATGCAACATAGCAGAAAAATAAGATATATAGCAGCTTTTCTTCTGTTGGGAATGGGTGTGTTTCTATTTGTAATATTGAATATCTGCATTGGAACAGTGGAGATTTCTTTAACGGATATTTTAGCATCTATGCAGGGGGAAAAAATAAATAATGATAGAATTTTATGGGATATTAGAATGCCCAGAACCTTGGCAGTTTTGATTTTGGGTGGTGCTTTGGCGCTTGCCGGGTATCTGCTACAGACCTTTTTTCATAACCCCATAGCAGGTCCTTTTGTGCTAGGGATTTCTTCTGGGGCAAAGATGGTAGTGGCATTCGTTATGGTGTTTTTTATGGGGCAGGCCATTAGTGTAAGTTCTGCAACGATGATTATAGCAGCTTTTATAGGTGCAATGTTATCTATGGGTTTTGTGCTTTTGATGTCCTGTAAGGTAAACAATATGTCAATGTTGGTAGTCAGTGGAGTTATGATTGGTTATATCTGTTCCGCAATTACAGAGTTGGTAGTAACCTTTGCTAATGATGCGGAAATTGTAAATCTTCATAACTGGTCCAGAGGCAGCTTTTCTGGTATGACATGGGATAACGTGGCTGTTATGGCAGGAGTGGTTGCAGTTACTTTTGTTGCCGTATTTCTTATGGCAAAGCCATTGAGTGCATATCAGTTAGGAGAGGCATACGCACAAAATATGGGAGTAAATATTTCTTTCCTTCGTGTTGCATTAGTTGTTTTATCAAGTATTTTATCTGCGTGTATTGTGGCATTTGCAGGTCCCATTTCTTTTGTGGGTGTAGCAGTTCCCCATTTGGTAAAAAGTCTTTTAGGAACCACAAAGCCTATTTTAATGATACCTGCCTGTTTTTTAGGCGGCAGTGTATTTTGTTTGTTCTGCGATTTGTTAGCAAGAACCTTGTTTGCACCTACAGAACTTAGCATTAGCACAGTTACAGCGGTATTTGGTGCTCCAGTAGTGTTATGGGTGATGATCAGACGAAATAAGGAGAAGATGGCGTAATGAAGTATTATTTCAGAGCAGAAAAAATGAGTGTGGGTTATCATAAACATCCTCTTATTGAACATATAGAAATTGGTTTAAAAAAGGGAGAAATTTTGACACTGATTGGTCCAAATGGGGCAGGAAAATCCACTATTTTAAAAAGTATTGCAAGACAGCTTGCGTTAATTGGTGGAACCATCTATTTGGATGGAAATAGTGTGGAACATATGTCGGGTTCAGAATTGTCACAAAATATGGCAGTGGTATTGACAGAAAAGCTGCGTACCGAGATGATGACCTGTGAGGATGTGGTTGCAACTGGAAGATACCCTTATACTGGGAGATTTGGCATTCTTTCGGAATCTGATTATCAAGTAGTGAAGGAGGCCATGGAGTTGGTCCATGTAACGGCCATTAAGGATCAGGATTTTACCCGCATTAGTGACGGACAAAGACAGCGTGTTATGCTTGCCCGTGCCATTTGCCAGCAACCGGAAATTATTATTTTGGACGAACCTACTTCTTATTTGGATGTAAAGTATAAACTGGAATTTTTATCCATTTTACAGGAGATGCGAAAGAAAAAGAAACTGACTGTCATTATGTCTCTTCATGAACTGGAATTGGCGGAACGAGTTTCAGATAAAATTCTCTGTGTCAATGGGAAATATATAGAACGATTTGGCAGACCGGAGGAAGTTTTTGAACAAGGATACATATCAAAACTGTTTGACATTTCATCAGGAAGTTTTGATGAAAGAAATGGGAACATGGAACTCCCTGCCATAAAGGGAGAAGCGAAAGTTTTTGTGATAGCAGGTGGTGGAAGTGGTCGAAATGTCTATCGCAGCTTACAACGTCAGGGAATCCCATTTGCAACAGGCATTCTTTATCCCAATGATTTAGATTATCCGGTGGCAAAAGCATTAGCAACAGATATAATTGAGGCAGACAGCTTTGAGCCAATTACAGATGCGCAGTTAGAAGTTGCAAAGAAAAGGTTAGAAGGTTGTGAAAAAGTGATTTGTTGCAAGGAAACGTTTGGAACCTTTGAGCAGGCCAATCAGGAATTATTGGAGTATGCAAGGCAATGCGGAAAACAAATGGAATGAAGTATAGAAAGGTTAAGAAAGGCTGGATGAATCTATGGCAAAAGTAATCATGATACAGGGAACCATGTCCAATGCGGGCAAAAGTCTTTTAGTAGCAGGCTTATGCAGAATATTTAAGCAGGATGGTTATCGGGTGGCACCATTTAAGTCCCAGAATATGGCACTAAATTCTTTTATTACAACAGAAGGATTGGAAATGGGAAGAGCACAGGTCATGCAGGCGGAGGCAGCAGGAATTACGCCGATGGTTTGTATGAATCCCATTTTGTTAAAACCGACCACACACACCGGTTCTCAGGTTATTGTAAATGGGGAAGTGCTTGGTAACATGAGCGCAAAAGATTATTTCGCCTACAAAAAACAATTGATTCCGGATATCAAAAAAGCTTTTCGTAAGCTGGAGGAATTTGCAGATATTATTGTAATAGAAGGGGCAGGTAGTCCGGCAGAAATCAATTTAAAAGAAAATGATATTGTCAATATGGGATTGGCAGAAATGGTAGATGCACCCGTTCTTTTAGTGGGAGATATTGACAGAGGCGGTGTGTTTGCGCAGCTTTTGGGAACTTTAATGTTACTTACAGACAGCGAAAAAGAAAGAGTAAAAGGGCTGATTATCAATAAATTCAGAGGAGATAAGTCTATTCTTGATCCAGGTATTGAGATGTTGGAAGAAAAAGGAAACGTTCCGGTAACGGGAGTAGTACCTTATATGGAGTTATCTTTGGAAGACGAAGATAGTTTGACAGAACGGTTTGATAAAAAGGGAGAGGGATTAATTGATATTGCAGTAATCCGGTATCCAAGAATATCGAACTTTACGGATTTTAATGTATTTGAGCAGATGGAACAGGTAACCGTGCGCTATGTGACTTCTGTTAATGAATTGCACCACCCGGATTTGATTTTTTTGCCCGGAAGTAAAAATACTATGGGAGATTTAAAGTGGATGCGACAAAATGGTTTGGAAGCAGCCATAAAAAAGTTAGCAGAGGATATTCCGGTGTTTGGTATTTGTGGAGGGTATCAGATGTTAGGGGAGAGAATTTCTGATTTAGAGGAAATAGAAGATGGGGGAGTGATGCGAGGAATGGAATTACTGCCTGTTGTAACGGAACTGAAAAAAGAAAAAGTACGTTGCCAGACAGAGGGAACCATAAATAAATTGGAAGGTGCGTGTTCCGTTCTTTCTGGCGCATTGTATACAGGCTATGAAATACATATGGGAAAAACAGATTTGGTGGAAAATGGAGAAATAATGAAAAGGGATGTAAATAGAGAAAAAGTAGTGATACATGCCAATAATCAAGATGTGTATGGAACTTATATACATGGTATATTTGATAAAGGTAGTATTGCATTATCCATTGTAAAAGTTTTGGCAGAAAGAAAAGGAATTCAAATAGAAAATGGAATGTTTGAGGATTATGAAAGTTTTAAAGAAAAGCAATATGATCAATTAGCAGATACTCTTCGGGAGTATTTAAATATGGAGGAAATCTATGAAATGCTTGGAGAAGCACATTTGGAATAAATATACAAAAGAAGAATTAGTAAGTTTGAAAATAGATAAATTGGATGAAAAAATTTACAAACAGGTTTTAAAAAATTGGGATAGCATAGCAAAACCAATTGACGGAATGGGAAGATTTGAAACTTTAGTTGCACAGATTGGTGCCATTCAAGGTACGGATAGAATCGATATTTCGAAAAAAGCAGTTATTATTATGTGTGCGGATAATGGAATTGTGGAAGAAGGCGTGAGTCAGTCCGGTCAGGAGGTTACATTTGCTGTGGCACAATCAATGGCGAGAAAACAATCTTCGGTGGGCAGAATGGCAGAAGTTATAGGAGTAGATACTATTCCAGTGGACATTGGCATTAATAACAAGGAAGAAATTAGAGGTGTACTGAATCGGAAAATAGGATGTGGTACCAGAAATTTTATGAAAGAACCGGCTATGACAGAAGAGGAAGTAGTACAGGCTATATTTACAGGAATAGAACTGGTACAGGAGTGTAAAAAGTTTGGCTATAAAATTCTTGCAACAGGTGAAATGGGAATTGGAAATACGACTACTAGCAGTGCAGTTGCAGCCGCTTTGCTAAAGTGTGAGGGAAACAAAGTCACAGGCAGGGGAGCGGGATTAAGTGATGCAGGGCTTTTACGAAAACAGCAAGTGATTGCAGAAGCAATAGAAAAATATGATTTGTATCACGGGGATGCACTGACGGTACTTAAGACCGTAGGCGGACTTGATATTGCTGGGCTTGCAGGTGTCTGCATAGGTGGTGCTATTTTTCATATACCCATTGTACTAGATGGTGTTATCAGTATGGTAGCAGCACTTTTGGCAGAGAAAATATTACCAGGGACAAAGGCATATCTGCTACCATCACATAAAGGAAAGGAACCAGCGGTAGAGCTACTTATGAAAGAACTAGGTGTAGAGCCTGTGATTGATGGAAGATTGGCATTAGGGGAAGGAACAGGAGCAGTAATGATGTTTTCCCTACTTGATATGGCTTTTCGTATTTATAATACCAGAACAACTTTTTCAGATATTCAGATAGAACAATATAAGAGGTTTTAAATAGAATGTTAATATTGATTACCGGAGGTAGCGGCAGTGGAAAGTCTGCTTATGCAGAAGACTATATTACCAAAATCTCCAAGAAATGCAGAAAATATTATATTGCAACGATGCAGGTTTTTGATAGGGAAGGACAGGAAAAAATCAAAAGGCATCGGAGTATGAGAAGTGGAAAGGGATTTCAAACTGTAGAGCAGCCCTTGATAATAGAAAAGGCACTAGAAAAGATGGAACCAAATTTGACGGAAATAAAGCCAAAGATAGGGGGAACAGAGTCTAATTTGGAGACAGTTCAGGCATCGCGTGAACGAACTGCTTTATTGGAATGTATGTCCAATCTAGTTGCCAATGAAATGTTTTCAGAAAAAAATATGAAAGACAGCAATACAGTAATGGAAAACATAATACAGGGAGTAGAGCAGTTAAACCAGGGAGTAAAGCATCTTGTGATTGTAACCAACAACGTATTTGAAGATGGAATTACCTATGATGAAACAACGATGGAGTATATCCGGGCTATGGGTGGTATCAACGAGAAACTGGCGGCTATGGCGGATAAAGTGATAGAGGTTGTTGTAGGGATTCCAATCATTGTGAAAGAAGGAAACTAATATGCGAATTATAAAATCTATAATTATTGCATTTTCCATGTATTCCCAAATTCCTATGCCACAGTTTGAGTGGAAGGATGAGGATATGAAATATATGCTTTGCTTTTTTCCATGGGTGGGTGCAGTGATAGGTGCTTGTGTTTATTTGTGGAGAATGCTTTGTGATCGGTTTGCAATCGGCATCTTGTGTGATACAGTGGTTGGAACAGTGATACCACTAATTATTACCGGAGGTTTTCATGTGGATGGCTTTATGGATACCATGGATGCCTTTCATTCCTATCAACCAAAAGAAAGAAAATTGGAAATTCTAAAAGATTCTCATGTGGGAGCCTTTGCAGTAATTATGCTAGGCACCTATGGACTGATTTATGTGGGAGCTTTTTCAGAAATTCAGGATAAACATCTGTTAAAACTGGTATGTGCAGGATTTGTCTTAGCCAGAGTTCTAAGTGGTATTGGTGTGGTTTCTTTTCTATCTGCCAAAAAAGATGGATTGCTTTATTTTTTTGCAAGCAATGCCCAGAAGAATATAGTAAAAGGTTGCTTATATTTGCAGGGGGTATTGTGTATGGGCTTTATGTTAGGACAATCCTTATTTGCAGGAAGTGTTATAGTGGCGGTAGCAATAGGGGCTTTTGCTTACTACTATTATCGTTGCAAAAAGGAACTTGGTGGAATTACAGGAGACACCGCAGGATATTTTGTGCTGCTTTGTGAAGGAAGTATGATGGTAGCAGCAGCGGTTTTGAATATATTATGTAAAGGAATAGGAATATGAAATTAGTGATTGGTGGATATTCGCAAGGAAAATTAAATTTTGTTTTGCAAAAGAATTCTGCAAAAAATTGTTTGGTTTATGAGGGTACCATTCCGGATGAGCAACAGTTACAGGAAATAGCCGTGCATGGAAATATGGTAATTATCAATCATTTTCATTGCTGGGTAAAGAAAAGAATTTTGCAGGGTGGAAATCCGGAAAAAGAAATAATCGCTTTTTTGGAAAAAAGCAAAGAGAGTATTATTATCAGTGATGAGATTGGAAATGGTATTGTACCCATAGATGCTTTTGAAAGAGAGTACAGAGAACGAACAGGAAGAATACTTGTAAAACTGGCAAGTGAGGCGGATGAGGTGGTACGTGTGATATGTGGAATGGGTCAGAACATCAAATAAAGTTCATATTGATTCGTCATGGAGCTACAGAAGCAAACAAAGAACATCGGTATTTAGGAAAAACGGATGAAAGTTTAAGTGCGGAGGGCATTGAAGAATTACAAAAAGAAAAATGTGCAGGCAGTTATCCCCCTATCGATTATTTGTTCTCTAGTCCAATGAAACGGTGCGTAGAAACGGCTAAGATTTTGTATTCTGACAAAGAGCCAATCCTAATACCTGAATGGAAGGAAATGGATTTTGGTGTTTTTGAAGGAAAGAACTATCTGGATTTACAAGGTGATGAGAGGTATCAGGCATGGATTGACAGTAATGGTACCTTGCCTTTTCCAGAAGGGGAAAGTAGAGAAGCATTTATAAAACGTTGCGAGCAAGGATTTTACAGAATGCTTACGCAACTTTCAGAGGGAATTTTAAATCGAAGCAGTGAGAGGAAAAATCCAGTTATCACCGTAGGTCTGCTAGTGCATGGTGGAACAATTATGGCTTTATTAAGTAGTTTTTGTGGTGGAGAATACTTTGATTATCAGGTCGCAAATGGTAAGGGATATATTTGTAAACTAGAGTGTACGGATGAGAGCATTGGAATTAATGCACTAGAAAAAATATAAAGGAGAAAAATATGAAATATCATATAGTCGCTTTCTTGTTGGGATTTCTTCTGGATTTGCTTTTAGGCGATCCTTATTGTTTTCCTCATCCAATTCGGTTGATTGGAAACCTGATAACAGGATTAGAAAACCGATTAATAGGAAAAGAGGAACAAAGAAGTGAAAAAAGGGAATTAAAAGGCGGAATCGTGCTTGTGGTTATGGTTCTTTTGACAACAGTTATAGTAGCAGCTCTTGTTTTAGTTGGGGCATACGGCATATATCCTTATCTGGGGGTACTGGTAGAAACAATCATGACCTATCAGATTTTAGCAACAAAATGTCTGAAAGTGGAAAGTATGAAGGTATATAAAAGTCTGAAAAACGAAGGACTTAAGGCAGCAAGAAAAGCTGTATCTATGATTGTTGGAAGAGATACAGAAGCTTTGGATGAAGAAGGTGTGGCAAAAGCTGCCATAGAAACGGTGGCAGAGAATACCTCGGATGGAGTAATTGCACCTATGCTCTATACCGCTCTTGGGGGGCCCATTCTAGGATTCTTTTATAAGGCAGTAAATACGATGGATTCCATGGTGGGTTATAAGAATGAGAAATATTTATATTTTGGTAGAGTTGCAGCGAAACTAGATGATGTCATAAATTTCTTACCAGCCAGAATCAGTGCCTATCTTATGATTTTGGCAGCTTTTATTGGCGGCAAGAATTTTAATGGTAAGCAGGCTTACAAAATATATAAGAGAGATAATCGAAATCATGCCAGTCCCAATTCCGCACAGACAGAGTCTGTATGTGCAGGGGCATTGGGGGTGCAGCTGGCAGGAGATGCCAGCTATTTTGGTAAAGTGGTAAAGAAACCTTATATTGGAGACCATTTACGAAAAGTGGAGTATGAGGATATTAAGAGGGTAAATCACTTAATGTATTTAACCGCATGGATTTGTGAAATATTGTGTTTGATTTTGATGGTGGCGATAACTTGGAGTTTAGAAGGGAAGTGATAGCAAATGAAAAGAATACATGGCGGCGACATATATAGAAATCAAGTAAATTTGGATTTCTCTGTAAATATCAATCCCCTTGGAAAACACAAGGATATAGAAGCTGCGTTATACGAAGCAGTGGGAAAATGTCACGAATATCCGGATATGGAGGCTTCAAGATTAAAGCAAGCTGTGAGCAGAGGTTTTCATGTCCCAGAGGACTATTTCTTATTTGGAAATGGCGCGTCTGAGATTTTTATGGGAATTGTTCATGCGATTCGACCTAAGAAAACATTGATTCCGATTCCCTCTTTTTATGGATATGAATATGCAGCAAAGGCTGCGGAAAGCAATATTGTTTATTTCTCTTACAGGGAAGAAGAGGATTTTTTACCAAAAGAAGATTTTTTGGAAGTCTTAACAGAGGATATGGACCTTTTGTTCCTTGCCAATCCGAATAATCCTACTGGGAAAAGGATGGATAAAGAGTATTTGAAGAAGATACTAACCGTATGTAGAGAAAAGAAAATAGTAGTGGTATTGGATGAATGTTTTATAGAGTTTTGTGGAAGCGAGTTTTCGATGCTATCTGAGATAGAGGAGTACGATAATCTGTTGCTTGTCCGCGCATTTACGAAAATTTATGCAATTCCGGGTGTAAGACTTGGGTACTTGATTTGCAGCAACAAGCTTCTCTTAGAAAAGATAGGAAAGCAGCTGCCAGAATGGAATGTATCTACTTTCGCACAAGAGGCAGGGATTGCCTGTGTAGGCCAGTCTGCATATGTAGCAAAAACGGTAGAATTTGTAAAAAAGGAAAGACAATTTTTATCCGAAGGATTAAAAAAACTTGGAATTCGAGTGTATGAGGGTGAGGCAAATTTTATTCTTATATATAGTGAGAAGCCATTATATGAAACATTATTGCAAAAAGGCATATTGATTCGAGACTGTGAAAATTTCAGAGGATTGTTAAAGGGATATAATCGGATTGCAGTAAAACAAAGGAAAGAGAACGAGAAATTATTGAAAGCGATAGGTGAGTGCATTGGATAGAATAGAACATTTACTACCAGAAGAAATTGAAAAGAGGAGTTTTGAGATTATTTCAAAAGAGCTTAACAGCAGAGGGATTGTGTTGCCAAAAGAAGAGGAAATGATTACAAAGAGAGTCATTCATACCAGCGCAGATTTTGATTATACAAAGACGCTTACATACTCTAAGGATGCAGTTTCAATTGCAAAAGAGCTGATTTTAAATGGTGCAGATATTGTGACAGATACCAATATGGCACTTGCTGGTATCAATAAGAAAACATTAGCTCTTTTTGGAGGAGAAGTACATTGTTTTATGGCAGAGAAAGAAGTGGCAAGGCTGGCGAAAGAAAGGGGAACTACCCGTGCAGCAATCAGTATGGAGAAGGCTTCTAAGCTTACAAAGCCAGTTATTTTTGCAATCGGAAATGCACCAACTGCTTTGATACAGTTGTATGAAATGATACAGACTAAGAACTGGAAGCCGGCATTTGTGATTGGTGTTCCTGTGGGATTTGTGAATGTGGAAGCGGCAAAGGAGCTGATTATGGAAACAGAGGTTTCGTATATTGTAAATCGTGGAAGAAAAGGTGGCAGTAATGTAGCTGCAGCAATTTGCAATGCTTTACTCTATGAACTTGGCAGAAGATAAAAAGGATTTCTAAGGAGAGTAAAATGAGATACGGTTTTACAACGGGAAGCTGTGCAACTGCGGCAGCAAAAGCAGCAGCTTATATGTTGCTGACAGGGAAAAGGAAAACAGAAATTACCATAGAAACGCCCAAAGGAGTTCCTTATACAACACCGATTTTGCAGATTGACCGTAAGGAAAATGAGGTAAGCTGTGCTGTGGAAAAGGATGGTGGAGATGATCCGGATATTACTACTGGAGCTTTGATTTTTGCAAAGGTTTCTTTTGGCGGTAAGGATGTGGAGTATAAACAGGAGTACCCGCAAATTCTGATTGATGGAGGAGTGGGAGTAGGTCGGGTGACAAAGCCCGGTTTAGATCAACCTGTTGGGAATGCAGCAATCAATCATGTTCCAAGAGAGATGATAACAAAAGAAGTGTTGCAGGTGTGCAAAATTCTTGATTATAAAGGTGTTTTACAGATTGAAATTTCAGTGCCAGATGGAGAACGTCTTGCAGAGCAGACCTTTAATCCCAGACTTGGAATTGTAGGAGGCATCTCCATACTAGGAACAAGTGGAATGGTGGAGCCTATGAGTAATCAGGCAATATTGGATACGATAAAAGTGGAACTGAATCAGAGAAAAGCACAAGGGTTTGACTATGTGGCAGTTTCACCGGGAAATTATGGGCTAGATTTTATGAAAAAATCCTACGGATATGATTTGGATCGAAGTGTAAAGTGCAGCAATTTCATCGGAGATACCATTGATATGGCAGTGGAATTAGGTTTTCAAAAAATGCTTCTTACAGGACATATCGGTAAGCTGATTAAGGTAGCAGGCGGCATTATGAATACCCATTCTAGGGAAGGAGACTGTAGAATGGAATTGTTAGCTGCATTTGCAGTAAAATATGGTGTAGAGCCAAAACAGGTGTGTGAAATGTTGGAATGTGTTACTACAGAAGAAGCAGTACGCATTTTAAAAGAAAGTGGCAAACAACAGAAGGTAATGGATTATGCCATGGAGCGTATCTGTTACTATCTAAATAAACGTGCAAAGGGAAATATGCAGATTGATTGCATTATGTATGCCAATGAATTTGGAGAATTGGCAAAAAGTAAGGAGGCGGAAGAATGGTTTACTTTGTTGGTGCAGGAACAGGAGCAGTAGATTTAATTACAGTCAGAGGTATGCGTTTACTTCAGCAGGCAGATGTAATTATTTATGCAGGTTCTTTGGTTAATCCTGAATTATTAAATTATGCAAAAGCAGAATGTGAAATTTATAACAGTGCAAAATTAACCTTAGATGAGGTAATAGATATTATGAAGCAGTCCGAAGCAGAGGAAAAAAGGATTGTCAGACTGCATACAGGTGAGCCGAGTATTTATGGTGCAGTCAGAGAGCAGATGGATGAGCTTGATCAACTTGGTATTGCGTATGAAAGCTGTCCGGGTGTCAGTGCCTGTTTTGGAGCAGCTGCATCTTTGAATTTAGAGTATACGTTGCCAAATATTTCTCAGTCACTCATTATTACAAGAATGGAAGGAAAAACCAAAGTTCCTCCAAAAGAAAGTATAGAAAGCTTTGCCGCTCATCAGGCATCCATGGCAATTTATTTAAGTACAGGAATGCTAGAGGAATTAAGTAAAAGATTGGTAGCAGGTGGCTATGAGAAGGACACTCCGGCAGCACTTGTGTATAAAGCAACATGGAAAGAGGAAGAGGCATATACTTGTACCATAGAAACATTACCAAGTACCGCCGCAGAGCATGGAATTACAAAGACAGCTTTGGTTTTGGTGGGAGATGTAATTACCCATCAAAACTATAAAAAATCAAGACTGTATGCACCTGATTTTTCAACGGAATTTAGGCAGGCAAAGGAAGAGGAAACATGAGTTTAAGTATCATTAGCTTTACCGCAAATGGAATGTGTCTTTCTGAAAGAATTACGGAAAGTATAGGGATAGAAGATATTATGCTATTTACAAAATGCTCTTTGCTTAAAGAAAGAGGCGTGGCGAACACAGTGCAATTTGTAGAGGAAAGCATAGGAGAGTGGGCAAGAGAGCAGATGGAAGCAAGACACACTTTGCTTTTTATTGGTGCTTGTGGAATTGCAGTAAGGGCTATTGCACCATGTATTACAGATAAGCTTCATGATAGCCCGGTACTGGTAATGGATGAGAAGGGGGAATATATAATTCCAATTCTCTCTGGGCATATGGGTGGTGCCAATGAGATTGCCATGAAAATTGCAGAAAAAACAGGAGCAGTGCCGGTCATTACTACTGCAACAGATATCCATAAAAAATTTGCAGTAGATTTATTTGCAAAAAAGAACGGCTTACATATTGTGAATAAAGGCGGAATAGCAAAGGTATCTTCGAAAGTGTTAGCAGGGAAAGAGATTACGATATCCATAGAATCGGGACATATTGCAGAAAATGTGGGACAACCAGAAGGAATCAAAATCGTTTCTTATCCACCGAAACAGCCGGTTGATATTGTGGTAACTACGGAAGAAATAAGCTGTCAGTCACTTATTTATTTAAAACCAAAAGAATATGTAATTGGAATGGGATGTAAAAGAGGAAAAGAAGCAGAGAAAATAGAACACTTGATTTACAAAAGTATGGAAACTGTAGGTATTACGAAAAGTCAAATCTTTGCCCTAGCATCCATAGACCGAAAAAAAGACGAAGAAGGTTTTCTTGCCTGGAGCAGGAAGGAAGGGATTTTGTTCCTTACTTTTTCGGCAGAACAGCTACAAGAGCTAGAAGGCAATTTTAATACCTCTGCTTTTGTAAAAAAACAAGTGGGAGTTGACAATGTATGTGAGCGGGCAGCTCTTAGGGTTTGCGAACCTGACGGAACGCTTGTCTATGAGAAACGTGCTGAGGATGGAATGACCATAGCGATTGCGAAAAGAGAATGGAGAGTGTCATTTGATGAAGAATAAAATATATATCATAGGAATGGGACCGGGCAAGGAAGAAATGATGACTATGGAAGCCGTACAGGCTTTGGAGGAGTCGGATGTCATTATTGGATATACGGTTTATGTAAAACTACTAGGAGAACGCTTTGCAAAAAAAGAAATGCTTACCACTCCCATGCGACAAGAAACAGAGCGTTGTAGACTTTGTTTTGAAGAAGCCGCCAAGGGAAAACAAGTGGCGTTAATCTGTAGTGGTGATGCAGGAATTTATGGATTGGCATCTTTAATGTATGAATTAGGGAAAGAATATCCCGAAACAGAACTTCAGGTAATTCCCGGAATTACAGCAGCAAACAGTGGTGCAGCCGTGTTAGGAGCGCCTTTAAATCACGATTTTTGTGTAATTAGTTTGAGTGACTTGCTTACACCGTGGGAAAAAATTGAAAAGCGTTTGATGGCAGCCGCAGAAGGGGACTTTGCAATAGCAGTTTATAATCCGTCCAGCCATAAAAGAAAAGATTATTTGATGAGGGCCTGTGATATTCTGCTTCGTGTCATCGAAGAAGAAAGGCCTTGCGGTTATGTGGAGAATATCGGAAGGAAAGGTACAAAGGCGGTGACTTGTACCTTAAAGGAACTAAGAGAAGCAAAGGTAAATATGTTTACTACAGTATTTATAGGAAATTCCGGCTCAGAAATTATAGATGGAAAGCTGGTTACAAAGCGAGGTTATCAAATTGAAGGAAATACTCATATTTGCGGGAACAACAGAAGGTAGAAAATTATCTGAGTGCTTATCCGAGGCAGGAATTGTTCATACGGTATGTGTGGCTACGGAATATGGAGAGATTGTTTTAAAAGAAAATCCATTTGTAAAAGTGCATCAGGGGAGAATGAATCAGGAAGAGATGAAAGAATTCATTCAAACAGGTGAATTTGCAGCAGTCGTGGACGCTACCCATCCTTATGCAGAGATAGTAACAGAAAACATTAAAGCAGCCATGAGAGGCTTTGACATTCCTTACTTGCGTTTAAAGAGGGAAACGGAGGAAGAGAGTGATTATGGGGAAATGGTTACTTTTGAAAACAACGAGTCTTGTGCAAAAGCATTGGAGCAGGTGGAGGGAAATATTTTACTGACCACTGGAAGTAAGGAATTGGAAGTGTATTGTACGAATAAAGAGGTAAAAAGCCGATTATATGTGCGAGTATTACCGGGCTTGGAAAGTCTGATGCTTTGCATAGATCAGGGAATTCAAGGGAAGCAGATTCTGGCATTACAGGGACCATTTACAACAGAAATGAATGAAGCTATGCTTCGCCAGTATCAAATTAAGTGTCTGGTAACAAAGAAAAGTGGCAAGACCGGCGGCTATCAGGAAAAGGTGGAAGCGGCAAGAAAATTAAGGATTCCGGTGTTTGTAATTGGACAAGCAAAAGAGCAGGAAGGATATTCGTTTCGTGAAGTCTGTGAGAAGTTAGAAACTATTTGCGGGAAGAAGATGAAACAAATAAATAGATTTGAAATCATATTGGCTGGCGTAGGGATGGGAAGTAAGAATAGTCTCACAAAAGAAGTACAGCAGGCAATAGAACGTGCGGATATTTTATTAGGAGCCAAACGTTTGATTGCAGAATATCAGCCAAGATTAGAGAAAAAGCCATTTTATGCAGCAAGTCAGATTGTGCCTTATCTGAAAGAAATACAGGAGAAAGATTTGAGGATGGCAGATAAAAAGGTAGTGGTTCTTTTCTCAGGGGACAGTGGCTTTTATAGTGGGTGTCAAACCTTATATCAGGCATTGCAGACAGAAATTGACGAGGGTAGATTAGAGGCTTCTGTTTGCCTTCTGCCGGGAATTTCATCGGTTGCATACATGGCGGCTTGCACCGGAGAGAGTTATCAGGATGCTTCCATATGCAGTATACATGGAAAAGAACTGCCTAATTTGGCAATTAGAATCAAAAGAGAAAAGAAAACATTTCTATTAATGTCAGGTGTTTTGGATGTAAACAGACTTGGGCAGTTATTAATAGATGCAAATTCAGAAGAATGCACGGTACTGGCAGGTTATCAGTTATCTTATCCGGAACAACAGATTATGACACTTACACCGCAGGAATGCCTGGAGTTAAAAAAAGAAGGATTATACACCTGCTTAATTAAAAATCCTCATGTCAAGTTGAAAGAATTGACGCATGGGAAAGCAGACATAGAGTTTATCCGGGATAAAGTGCCTATGACAAAAGAAGAGGTGCGGGAGGTAAGTATTTGTAAACTCAAATTGCATCAGAATGCTGTGGTGTATGATATTGGAAGTGGAACTGGCTCCATTGCCGTTGAAATAGCAGGACTTTCTGAGGACATTCAAGTATTTGCCATAGAGCAGAAAGAGGAGGCAGTTTCTCTGCTTGAAAGGAATCGAGAGAAATTTCAGCTTGAAAATATAAAAATTGTAAAAACAAAAGCACCAGAAGGTCTTTCGGAACTTCCCATACCTACCCATGCTTTTATAGGTGGCAGTGGGGGTAGAATGAAAGAAATCGTATCCGTTTTGTATCAGATGAATCCCAAAATGCGGGTAGTAATCAATGCGATTAGTATGGAAACCATCTGTGAGATAAAAGAGATCTTGTCTCTGTATCCGATTAAAAATGAAGAAATTGTACAGCTGCAGATCAGCAGAGCTAAAAGTGTAGGAAGGTATCATTTGATGCAGGCTGTAAATCCGGTTTGGATATGTGCGTTTCATTTTTGTGAGTAGAGGGAAAATTCACTGTTGCATATATGGTCAGTATCAAAATAAGAAAATTGTTTGGCTTGGGAGGATTTTAAATGAAACTTAATCGAGTGATGATAGCGGCACCAAAAAGTGGAAGTGGAAAGACAACCATTACCTGTGCATTATTGCAATCGTTAAAAGAGAAAGGGAAAAGTGTAGTATCCTATAAATGTGGTCCCGACTATATAGACCCCATGTTTCATCAAAAAGTAATTGATATTCCTTCTAAAAATCTGGATACCTTTTTTACAGAGGGGGAAGAAACGAAAAGGCTTCTTTTAAAAAATAGAACGGAAAAGGAGTTTGCTGTTCTAGAAGGAGTTATGGGACTGTATGATGGACTTGGTGGGATTCGGGAAGAAGGTTCCACCTATCATTTAGCGAAAGTTACAAAGACACCAATTCTATTAGTGGTAGATGCAAAAGGAATGGGGCGTTCTGTAATCTCTTTAATTGCAGGTTTTTTGGCGTATGATAAAGAGGGGCTTATCAAGGGTGTTCTTTTAAATAGAATGTCAAAGTCTTATTATGAAACAATAAAACCTTTGATTGAAAAGGAATTACATATACAGGTTGTGGGATATTTTCCAGAGTATAAACAGTTTCGTATGGAGAGCAGGCATTTGGGACTTATGATGCCAGATGAACTAGAGAATATAAAAGAACAACTGCAAATGCTTTCAAAAGAGTTGCAAAAGACGGTTTCTATTGATAAGATGATACAGATTGCAGAAGAAGCAGAGCAATTGCAACTTAATAAGACGGAAAGTTATAATAAAAAAATGCGAAATAATAATGAGACTGCAAATCGCATAGAACAGCAAAAAGATTATCGTATATGCCAGAAGAGGGAAGAACAGCCTGTTATTGCAGTGGCAAAGGATGAAGCCTTTTGCTTCTATTATGAGGATAATCTTCTTATGTTACAGGAGTTTGGGGCAAGCATAGAATATTTTTCACCGCTGCATGATACAAAGTTGCCAAATGGATGCGCTGGTCTGCTAATTGGTGGAGGATATCCCGAATTATATGCAAAAGAACTTAGCAAAAATAAGGATATGTTAATAGATATAAAAAATACAATAGAAACTGGAATGCCAGTAGTGGCAGAGTGTGGTGGCTTTATGTATCTGCATTCCACAATAAGAGATAAAGAGGATACTTCGTATCGTATGGTAGGAGTAATTCCAGGTGAATGCCATTATGCAGGAAAATTAGTGCGTTTTGGGTATATTGAATTAGAAGAAAAGAATCCCAGCTTTTTGCCAGAAGGTGAGAGAATAAGAGGGCATGAGTTTCACTATTTTGATAGTGAAGATAATGGTAATGCTTGTTTGGCAATAAAGCCAGTTACAGGAAAAAGCTATCCATGTGTCATTGCTGGAGAACAGTATTGGATGGGATTTCCGCATTTATATTACCCATCAAATCCATCTTTTGCTAGGAATTTTGTAGAAAAAGCTAGAGAATATGAGCGAAGAAAGGATGAGTAAATTTTATGGAAAATTCATACCGTTTTTTTGAAAATAAAGAGTGTAACTATTTTCCTTGTCATAAAGGACTGGAAGCGTTTAATTGCTTGTTTTGTTATTGTCCCTTGTACAATAGGGAGAATTGTCCAGGCAATCCTCAATTTATAGAGAAGGAAGGCAAAAGGATTAAAGTATGTACCGATTGTACATTTCCACATAAGCCGGAAAATTATGATAGAGTGATTCAAATGTTAAAGGAAGGGAACTAAACGTTAATGACGTATTGCAGAATCAAATAGAATCAGAGTGTAAATAGAAGGAAAGAAGGAAAGCGTAATATGAATATACAGATATTTGGTACAAAAAAATGTTTTGATACAAAAAAGGCACAACGATTTTTTAAAGAACGAGGCATTAAAGTGCAATTTATTGATTTGAAAGAAAAAGAAATGAGCAAAGGAGAATTTCGTAGTGTTGCCCAAGCAGTAGGTGGATTCGCAGCTATGCTGGATGAAAAATGCAAAGATCAAGATGCTTTGGCTCTAATACAATACATTGCAGATGAGGAAAAAGAAGAAAAAATTCTAGAAAATCAGCAGGTTCTAAAAACTCCAATTGTACGAAATGGAAAGCAGGCAACTGTAGGATATGCACTAGATGTATGGAAGGGATGGAGTTAAAAATATAAAATTTCTCCATAAATCTTCATAGGTTAATCCGTATATATTATGTAATCAAAAATATAAACGGAAAAGGGGAGAGTTTTATGAGAAAAAATATAAGAAAATGTGTCAGTATAGTAGCGTTTTGTATGTTCGTAATAGAAAGTGTGACGGGATGTGGGACGAGAACTGGGACAAAGGATACGGAAACTGTGATATCTACCAGTGAGGAAAAGAAGGTTTGGGACGTGTCAACATCCTTTTCCAAGGGCATCAACCAGTTTTCTTATAAAATATTTGAAAAAATGGATAAAAAGGAAAACTTCGTAATTTCTCCATATAGCATGGCAGTTGCAATCGGAATGCTGGATAACGGGGCAGATGGAGGGACGAAACAGGAGATAGAAGAACTTCTTGGAATAAAGGATTTGGAGGAATGGAATGCCAGTGCAAAGTATTACATGTCTTTATATGAAAAGGAGCAGACAAAATTGCTAACTGCAAATTCTGTATGGATTTCGGATCAATTTCAATTGACAGAACAGGCTGAGAATACTTTTTTTGGACCGCTTCAAACTTATTATGGGGTAGAACAAAAAGTTATGGAGTTAGCCACAGATCAAGCTAGAGAGGAAATTAATCAGTGGATCCTTGATAAAACGCAGGGAAAAATCGATTCGTTTTTAGTAGAAAATTTACAGGAAAATATAGAAATGTTACTTGTAAATGCAGTGTATTTCAATGGAAATTGGGAGTTAGAATTTGATGAAAATAATACAGTTACCAATGATTTTTACGGAAATACAAATACAACGCAGGCCTCTTATCTGCAGCAATTTGATAAAGAGTATCGGTATGTGGAACAGAATGGCATTTGTGGGATAGAACTTCCTTACGAAGGGGGAAACATAGTGATGGATATTTTTATTCCCCAAAAAGAGGAAGAAAATATAAGTGATTTGTTTGGTGTGTTGCAGCTAGAGGAAAAGGAAAAATTGTTACAGACATTGTCTGAGGCTGAGCCGGAAACCATAGGTACTGTGGCTATTCCTAAGTTTCAGCAGGAGTATGGCGTAGAGGATATTTCAGAAGTTTTAAAAGAACTTGGCATGAAACAGGCATTTTTGCCAGGAGGTTTTCCTCGAATTGGAGATAGTGTTTGTGTGGATTCTGTATTGCACAAGGCAAAAATAGAGGTAGATGAAACAGGAACAACGGCAGCAGCAGCTACTGTAATTAAAATGAAAAGAAATGCAGTTTGTTTAGAGGATAAAACAAATTTTGTAGTAAATCAGCCATTCTTGTATGTCATTCGTGATGTAAAGAAAGATATTATACTTTTTATGGGAATTGCACAGGATGTCTCTTCTTTCAGCGGGGATGCAGACCATGTGGAGTAGTTCGAAGAAATTGCAGATGCGAAGTTTGGTATTAAAATGGAATAGATGGAAATTTGTTTAGAATAACTTTATGTAAAAGTAGTTGAGATATGTTTTGGAATTGCATATAATAAAAAAGATATAATAAATAGGAACGTAGGACGTATTTAAATAATTATAAGTATAGATATTGAAGATAAATAATAACACAGGGTGTATATAGGTATTAAAAGTTAAAATTCAAATTGAAAGTATAAATTCAAATTAAAAGTAAAAATAATATTGCAAAAAAATTAAAAAGATGTATAATAAATATATGGGTTGGGATAACAATGGAATTGTACATAAAGTATGGTTTATAGGAGGTAAAAGAATGGAGCTTAATGTTTATAGCATAAGGATCAAACTTTACATTATGGATGATATTTTTTTAGATAATCTTCAAGAAGAAATAACAAGTTTTTTGGATAAGAGTTTGTCAAAAACTTCTCAATTTGTAGAATGGCATAATGCTAATAAATATAAATACTATTGCTATGATAGTCTTTTCCCAATTGAAAAAGACAAGGTATATAAAAAGGATCGAATATATACACTTACTATTCGAACAATAGATGCAAAGTTAGCCAAATATTTTACTGAATATGCAGTCAATACATATACGAATAAATTGAAAGGTCTTACTGCACAGGTAAGAATTTTGCCTAAAAAGCATATTGATGTTTTATACACATTAACACCAGCTATTCTAAAGTGTCAAACTGGTTATTGGAAAGAGGAAATGACAATAGAACAATATGAAGAAAGAATGAAAGTGAATTTAATTAAAAAATGGAATTCTTTTCATGGAGAAAAAATTGCAGAAGATTTTGAAATATTTACGGGAGTAGAATTTTTAAATAAATGTCCAGTAAGTTCCCAATATAAAGGAGTTAAGCTATTAGGAGATAAAATCAGAATTCATGTGGCAGAAAATCAAGCGGCGCAGAGATTAGCGTATATGGCATTAGGGACAGGGGTGTTAGAGATCAATTCGCGCGGGTTTGGTTATGTAAATTATAGATGGTTATAGGGGGGAGTTTATGATAAGTGAATGTCTTCAAGTATTTCAAAAGGTATTAGAACAAGATCCAGATGTGATTTTAAGAGATTATATTCCTGCAGATGGTACTTATTTATTAGTGGGAGAGGATTACCAGATAAAGGGACAACCTATGGAAATTAAAATGGATAAAAAAACTGGAAATATTGACAAAAGCGCTCCATATTACAGAGAGATTTGCTATTATGATTATTATAGCAAATTGATTTCTATGAATAAAAAACAAGATCCAGCAAAAATTATACATTCTAATAATTTTTATTCTTTTTGGGTAAAAAAAGACAGTATAAGGAATGGAAAGTTAACAGAGGAAGTGATTGATAATTATTATAAAATTTTAGAAGAACCTGCTAAAAAATATGAAAAAGGAAAAGGATTAGAGTTATATGGTTTGGTAGAAGAGAAATTAGGAGTAGTAAATCAGGAGAAATTGCAAAAGAATAAAAAATGGATTAAAGAGCATATTTTTTCTCTTGAAAAAATAGTTTCTGTAGATTTAGAAAAGAAAGATTATTTAAAGATATTTTTTGAGGCAGAATATTCAGAATATGAAAAAGAGGGACAAAGATATTTTATTCCTAATATTTATAATAACAACAAATATAATTTAAAAATAGAAGGAAAAATTCTAGGATTACCAGACAATAATCTTGGTATGAATGACAAGAAGCCTTTTTTGGGAAATAAGACAAGAAAGGTTCTGGCCCCTTATTTGTTGGATGAAAAACAAGTAATGTTGCAAAAGCAATTATTTGATTATTTTATGAACTTTGTAAGTGCGGGGAGATACAACGTTTATGTGGATTTAGAAAGAAATAAATTTGAAGCATGTAGAAATGGTGAATTTCCAATTGGAAGTATTTGCGGATTTTTTCTGAGGTTGCAAAAGGGAATGAGTGGAGCGGAAATTCATTATCAGGATATAGTTCCATTTTATGAAAATAAGTTAGAAAGTGAACTGGAATACAAAAATTATATGCAAATTGTAAATGAAAAGCATCCAGAGTATGAGAGCGAATACCATACATATGATAGATTGTCACAGTTGGAGGATTTAGTAGATGATATTTTCTTCTCTAAAAATTTGCGGAGAAATTATTTTACTGAAGTAGATAAAATAACTATTCTACAGGAAGGATTAAGGAGAATACTGTTGGTGCATAGAATGGAACTGTTTGCGTGGTTTCATCTAAATCATACATCGGGAATAAAAAGAATAGTGGAAGATGTATTTTTAGAATTGATAAAATTTTCAATTATAAATGGCTATAGTGGTAAAGCAATTCGACAAATCAATTTAAGATTGTCATTATTGCAATATTTAAAAAAGGGAGGAGAGCATATGCCAGATTTTTCAGTAAATGTAAGAGAAAATTTAAAACAGAAATTAGTATCAAGTGAATCGGTAGGTTTGGAGAATGATACAGAGTATTATTATGCAGTGGGACAGTTAGTAAGGTATTTTATTTACCTAAACAAAAGTTCAAAAAAGAATGAATCTGTGATTAATCCTATTTTAAATGCCCGAAATAGTATTATAATCAATGAACGAGTTTTACAATTCTATAAGAAGTATAATTATGCGATTGCATCAAGAAAGGCAAATCTTCTATGTAAAATGGTTTTGGGGTATGAAGTGAAAGGAAAGGTGAAACAAGATATGATATGTATGGGATACGTAGATAACAATCTAGTATTAGAAAAAAAGGAGGAGAAGGAGCATGAATAAAAGAGTATATGGAATAATTGGAATTTCGTCTATTATGTCAAATTGGAATGCAGATTTTTCGGGGTATCCGAAGACCATTTCGGATGGAAGAACCTTTGGAAGTGATAAAGCATTAAAATATACCATGAAAAAAATGTGGGAGAATGAAGGGAAAAAGGTATTATATATAAAATCAATGCGATTTGCTGAAAAGAAAGGTGAAATTAGTATGGTGCCGAATTCTTTATCAGAACGGTATGAAGTATTATTTGGAAAACAGGAAAAAGGGGAATTGAAAGATACAAAAAAAGTTTTGATTAACATTATGACAGCAGTAGATGTGAAAAATTTTGGTGCAACTTATGCTGAACAAGGAAATAATATTGCTATTACAGGTGCGGTGCAAATTGGACAAGGATTTAATGTGTATGACGATACAGAAGCACAGGTACAGCAGATACTTTCTCCATTTCGTGATGGAACAAAAGACAGTGACAAAGAGGGGGAAGCAAAGAACTCTACGCTTGGAAATAAAATTGTAAGTGATGAAGCGCATTATGTTTATCCGTTTGTCATTAATCCTCTAGCGTATAAAGAGTTAGAGCAGCTTGGAACAACCGAAGGATATACACAGGAGGATTATGAGAATTTTAAGCGTACTTCTTTGGTATGTGCTACTTCTTACGCAACTAATGCAAAAGAAGGTTGTGAAAATGAATTTGCAGTGTTTGTAGAAACAACGCAGGATACCTATCTTCCTAATTTAACAAGTTATTTTGCTTTTGAAAAAGGAGAGGACAAGAATATCATTTCTCTTTCCTTTGGCTCTTTGTTAAAGGAATTGAAGGAGCAGATTTTGTCTGTGGAAATTTATTATAATCCGGATACTACAACATTAGAACACAATATAGATATGGCAAAGACCTTTCATATTGTAACACAAAAAGAGGTGTAGCTTATGGAAGCACTATGCTTTACTTTAAAAGGAAAAACGGCCTTTTTTAAAAAGCCAGAAGTAAATGCTTGTTATTACTTTACATATGGAAATATTCATAAAACTGCGCTACTTGGAATTTTTGGTGCAATATTAGGATATGGCGGATATATCCAGCAGCACAATAAAAGAACATCCTCCAAAGAACTGGAAAAAGGATATCCAGAATTTTATGAAAAATTATCTACTGTAAAAGTTGCTGTAAAGCCAAATGCAGAGCGAGGCTTCATACAAAAGAAAATACAACAATTTAATAATTCTGTGGGATACGCTTCTGCGGAACAAGGTGGAAATTTAATTGTAAAAGAACAATGGTTAGAAAATCCTTCTTGGGATATTTGTGTATTGTTAGATTGTGAAGAAGCTAAAAAATTGGCAGAGTTTCTATTGAAACATAAGTGTGTTTATATTCCATATTTAGGAAAAAACGATCATTTGGCAGATATTTTAGACATACGTGTAGAAAAAGTGAAAGAAGAAAAAAGTGGAGAGGGAAAACTAGATGGTTTATATCTAAAGAAAAATGCCGAAATTGTATTAAAAACAAGTTTACGTGGAATAAGGAATATGACATACAAATATGAAGAAAATCTTCCTTATGGGATAGATGAATGGACGAATAATTATTTATTGGAAACCTTCATTTATACGGATGCAGATATAAAGTGGGACGAACAAGATGTTTATTTAGTTGGAGATAAGTTGAAGATGTTTTATTAGTAAGAATAAGAGAGCCGAGAGATTTTCGGCTCTCTTGTAATAGGGAGAGATAAATATGGGAGAAAAATTTTTAGAATTATCAGATTTGATAAAAGAACCGGATTGTTATTATGCACATTCCAAAGAAAATCTAAATCACATAATAGAATATGAAACTTTGGAAGCACATACAAAGTTATGTCAGCAGTATTTTGAAGAATTATGTAAGTGTAAGCAGATAGAAGAGAAAATGGATTGTTTTTATCAAGTTTTTATGGGGAAAACATCAAAAGAAACAAAAAAAATTTTTGATAGTATGTGGAAAAATATAACAACTTTTCACGATATGGGAAAGATAAATACAAGATTTCAAAGAGAAATTTTAGGAAGAAGAGAAGTCAAAGAAAACAAAGAATACGATTTAGTGGGGGCAAAACATTCTTCGTTATCCGCAGTAATTTATATGGATTACTATTTAGAAATGGCAGAAACTTTAGAACAGGAAGAGGAAGCAAGTCGTCTGCTTATTTTCATTATGTGCAATGGGTATCTGATTTCCAGACATCATAGCGGGCTGGTTCCGGTGGGAGATTTTTTAGAAGGAGAACAAAAGGAGAAAATTTGTAAAGCAATAGAGGTTTTGCAAACGGAATATGAAAAAGTATGTAAGAAAAGTTTTCAGTTTGATAATCTCTGTTTTGCGTATATGGGGCAACGATTTGTGGATGAGCCTAGAACAAAAAAGCAAAATATATGGTTATACTTTTATGAAAAATTATTGTATTCCTTATTGGTGGCAGCAGATTATTATGCTACATCGGAGTATGTTTCCGGAGTAAAGACTACGGATTTTGGACAGTTGGATGACCTTTCCAATCTTTACAAAGTATTTCAAAATACAAAGATTAATCAAGGAATACGGGAATATGAAAATACCTTATATCCTATGAAAAGCAAAGCATTGCAGGAAATCAGAGATATTAATGTGTTACGGAAAGAAATCTTTTTAGAAACAGAAAAAAATTTCTTTTGCCAACAGGAAAAAAAGATTTTTTATGTAGAAGCACCAACAGGTAGTGGAAAATCCAATTTATCATTAAATTTAAGTTTTCAAATGGCAAAAAGTGATAAACATCTGAAAAAGATATACTACATATATCCTTTTAATACATTAATTGAACAAAATCAAGAGATTATACAAAATACTTTTGGAAGATATCAAGAGATTATGGAAAATGTGGCAGTAGTAAATTCCATTACACCAATAAAAAAAGTGAAAGCAAAGAGACAAAAAGAAGGAGAAATGGAAAGTGGTTCTTATTATGAGCAGGCTTTGTTAAATAGACAGTTTTTAAATTATCCTATCATTTTAACAACACATGTAAGTTTGTTTGATACCATTTTTGGCGATACAAAAGAATCCGCATTTGGATTTCATCAATTGGCAGGAAGTGTTTTGGTATTGGATGAAATTCAAAGTTATAAAAATAAAATCTGGGAAGAAATCATTACTTTTTTAACAGAGCTTGCGGAGTTTTTAAGTATGAAAATGATAATTATGTCTGCAACGCTTCCAAATTTGGATGCATTAAAAGAGAAAGCCGATTTAACTGCATATTTGATATCAGACCGGGAGAAGTATTTTCAGCATTCCTGTTTTAAAGACAGGGTAATTTTAGATAGGGAATTGTTAGGGAATCCCATTACTATGGACATACTTTTGGAACATTTAAAAAAGCAATGCGGAAAAGGAAAGAAAATATTAATTGAATTTATTAGGAAAAAAAGTGCCGAAGAATTTTATCAGATATTACAGGAAGAAGAATTTGAGGAAACCATTTTTTGTATGACAGGCGACGATAGTGTTTTGGAACGAAAACATATCATCAGGCAAATAAAAAGTGAAAAAGAAAAAGGCATGATTTTAGTTGCTACTCAGGTAATTGAAGCAGGTGTAGACATTGATATGGATATAGGATATAAGGCAATTGCCAAGATGGACAGTGAAGAACAGTTTATAGGGAGAATCAATCGTTCTTATAGTAAGAGTAGAACAGGAAAAGTATACTTTTTTCAAATGGATAATGGGAAGCAAATATATGGGGAAGATATTCGGATAGATAGGGAATTGAGTATTTTAGAAGAGGATATTTGGAATTATTTTGAAGAAAAAGATTTTCCTGCCTATTATGAAAAGGTTCTTTCTATTATGAAGAAAAATTATGGGGAAGTCATAGAAAAAAACTTTTTTGAAAAAAGTGTAAAAAATTTGAATTTTGCAGAAGTAAAAAAACAGATGCAATTAATTGAGGAAAATAAATGGAATCTGTCCTTGTTTTTAGGTAGAACAATAATGGATGAGAAAGGGAATGTAATAGATGGAAGAAAAGTATGGGATACATACAAAGAACTACTTTATGATAGGGAAATGAATTATGCAGAAAGAAAAGTGAAACTTTCTGAAGTTACTGCAAGAATGAATTATTTTATATATCAAGTGAAACAAATAGATTGTTCTTATACGGAACAAATTGGGGAGTTGTTTTATATTGAGGATGGTGAGGAATATATAGAAAATGGAAAATTAAATCGTGAAAAGGTAGAAGGTCAAGTAACCGAATTTATTTAAGCACTTAGAACAAAATCTAACTTTACAGATGAGGTATGAAGTATGAGAGTAAATGGAACATTGATGAATTACTATTTTCATTGCAAACGTCAGTGCTATTTGCATGGAAATCGTTTGAATTTAGAAGATAATAGTGAACAGGTAAAAATTGGAAAGGCACTACATGAGGAAAGAGACAAGAAAGAAAATACAGAAATAGCATTGGAAAATATTCGTTTAGATAAACTGAGTAACGAATACTTAACCGAAGTAAAAAAATCAGATGCAGATGTAGAG
>CAVIJT010000012.1:95873-97345 GCA_963643465.1 Lachnospiraceae bacterium
TTATTTGAAAATTTTGAAAGAGAAGGGAATTATCCGAAAAGGAAAATTAGAATTTATGGAAAAAGGAAAAACAAATAAAAAAGTATTATATTACGAATTAACAGAGGATTTGGAAGAAGAATTAGAGCATTATATTTCTTCTATTGAGACATTGTTAGAAGCTAATGAAATACCAGAAGTTTTAAAGAAGCCACAATGTAAAAAGTGTGCTTATTATGAATATTGTTACATTTAAGAATGGGGGATAAAAATGGGAAGTACAAGATATATTACCTCAATGGGGGAACTTACAAGAAAGGATAATTCGATTTGTTTTCGAAAAAATGGGAAAAATGTATATATTCCAATTGAAAATACAAAGGAAATCTATTGTTTAAATGAAGTTTCATTAAATACTAAACTACTGGATTTTTTAGCCAAGAATCATGTGATAGTACATTTTTTCAACTATTATGAAGGATATAGTGGAACATTTTATCCAAAATCACAATATCTTAGTGGGAAATTGTTGATAAAGCAGGTAGAAACTTTTCAAAATAACAGGTTACATATTGCAAAGAGGATTGTAAGGGGAATTGGTGAAAATATTTATGAGGTATTGTACCATTATTACAAGCATGAAAAAAAGGGAGTAAAAGCAACACTAGACTGGATTCGAAAGGAATTTTATCAACAAGTAGAAAAAATGGACAATATAAAATCGCTTATGGCAGTAGAAGGAGATTTATGGACTAGATTTTATAGTAGTTTTCAATATTTTTTACCAGAAGATTTTTTAATGAATAAAAGGGTGAGAAGACCACCAGATAATCCTATGAATGCAATGGTTTCATTTGGGAATACATTACTTTATGGAAAGACAATTTCGGCAATTTATCAGACCCATTTGGATCAGCGAATTAGTTTTTTACATGAACCATCAGAAGGGAGATTTTCATTGAGTCTTGATATGAGCGAAGTGTTTAAACCTGTAATTGTATTTCGGACTATATTTGATCTTGTCAATAATAGAAAAATACGAGTAGAAAAGCATTTTGATAAAAAAGTGAATTATTGTTTGCTTAATGAGGAGGGAAGAAAGATTTTTATTGAAGCATTCGAAAGTCGTTTGGAAGCTGTTTATATGCATCCTGGGCTAAAAAGAAAAGTATCTTATCGTACTTCAATAAAATTGGATTGTTATAAGTTAATTAAATATATTATGGAGGAAAAAGAATTTACTCCATTTAGTTTGAAAGGTGGAGTATAATGCCAAACAAAAAGCAAATGAATTATAATTATGTATTTGTTTTTTATGACGTAAATGAAAAGCGAGTGCAAAAGGTATTTAAAGTGTGCAAAAAATATTTATCTCATTATCAGAATTCAGTATTTCGTGGAGAAATGTCGCCATCAAAATTGATTCGATTTAAAAATGATTTGAAATCAATTATAAATGAGGAAGAGGATTTTTTGTGTATTGTTAAATTAAT
>CAVIJT010000012.1:97355-98696 GCA_963643465.1 Lachnospiraceae bacterium
GTATTTGGGGAAGAAATTATGGGAAAAAAGGATAGGGAAACAGGAGAAACATTAATTTTATAAATTTACCAGGCGAAAAAAGAAGAAAAGACAGATATTTCAGCAAAAACAAGGGTTTCAGGAGAAAATCAAAAGATGGAAAGAAAAGTAGAATTTGGCTGGTAAAAAAGCTAGAAAACCTTGAAAAATATAGGGAGTGAAAATATAATATAAAGTAGAAAAGTTGATAAAATGGTTGGATAAATAAAAACATGAGATGTATTTAAATTGCCGATATATCCCTTTTAACCATTCCCGGTAAAATGATAAATAAAAACATGAGATGTATTTAAATGACAGTACCTATTGTTACCAAGTCTTTAGAAGTAGATAAATAAAAACATGAGATGTATTTAAATGACTGTAGACAACTAACCTCAAAAGGCTAGTTGTCGATAAATAAAAACATGAGATGTATTTAAATAATTAAATTCAACATCCGGTTGATAAATTGTGGATGATAAATAAAAACATGAGATGTATTTAAATTCCAAGAGCAATCCGTTATATTCTGAAAATCTAATAGATAAATAAAAACATGAGATGTATTTAAATAGAATAATGGAGACAAAGAACAGCAGGAGTGGTTGATAAATAAAAACATGAGATGTATTTAAATATAGGAATGTGTGGACATTATAATGTACAGGACTTAGATAAATAAAAACATGAGATGTATTTAAATCCACGATAGAACGTCTTTTTCTTTCATGATAACTTAGATAAATAAAAACATGAGATGTATTTAAATAACAACAGAAAGCGGATAATACACCAGATGTAAATGGATAAATAAAAACATGAGATGTATTTAAATCAGCAAAGTACAGAGGACATGTTAAAACAGGCCTTTGATAAATAAAAACATGAGATGTATTTAAATCCCATGAGATAGGCTCTTTTATTTGCTGTTTTTATGATAAATAAAAACATGAGATGTATTTAAATCAATTAGGATCCGGCAGTTTAATTAATGTGTAGTATGATAAATAAAAACATGAGATGTATTTAAATAGATTACAGTTTCTCCCGGTATTTCTACGCCAAATTCGATAAATAAAAACATGAGATGTATTTAAATGTTTCTATTAGTTTTTTAGTTCTTTGTCTGTGTCGATAAATAAAAACATGAGATGTATTTAAATCAAATAATTGAAAAGTTTTGAAAAAAGTGTTAGATGATAAATAAAAACATGAGATGTATTTAAATAAAGCATCCTCAATTTGTGATTTCAAACCGTCCACGATAAATAAAAACATGAGATGTATTTAAATTTTTTTGTGCATTTGCAATAACGTCTG
>CAVIJT010000013.1:0-83573 GCA_963643465.1 Lachnospiraceae bacterium
CGTCCTCTTTTTTTCGTTGTTATTCTAAAAAATTACTACCTCTAACTTAGCATTTGCTACTCCCAAAAAAAGCCTATCACTACTCATTTTTTCTTAGTGATAGGCTTTCCTTTTTTACTCCATATTACTGTTCGGTTAGTGTACGCATCTTCTCACGTACATTAGCTGATATACCGTTGACAGTCTCTGTCATTGCATGGATTTCTTCTGCTCTGGCAACTAAATCCTCCGCTTCTCCATTCAAGTTGCCAAGTAACCCTAATAATTTCTCTGATTTCTCCTGTATTGCATCCATTGCAGCTTTAATGTCCTGCTTATTTTCAAGACTCTCAAGGGCTGCCACATGACTTTGATCCGACAAGGTCTTAATCTCACCAGATACTACTTCAAATCCCTTACCTGCCTCACCAGCTCTGGTAGCTTCAATGGTTGCATTTAAAGACAACAAATTGGTTTGTCTTGCAATATCTTCAATGGTTTTATTATTTTTCTCTAATCCTTCTAACAATTCACCAATGCTATTAAAAGAGTCATTTAAATCCCGACAAAATTCTTCAATCTGGATTACCGCATTCTGAATTTCCATACTGGATTCTTCTGTCTGAGAATTGCCAACTGCTGCCTGATTGATTGCATCATCCAAAGTAGCAAAATCTCGCTCCACAAAGTTTGCAATCTCAATATTTTTTCTAGTCATAGCATCGGTAAGTGTCTGGATTTTCTTCTTCTCATAATGCACACAACTTTGAGGCACATTACACTTATTGAAGATAGCAATTGCCATATTTCTACATGTATCATATCCACAGGCACTACAGTTGATGTTTTGCTCTTCCACTGTTTCTTTATCCATCAAAAGGAATACTTCTGCAAGTTCCCGTTCAGTTGGTTCCATGATTTTGCACTTTTTAGATTTGTCGGTATAATGCCGAATAAAATCGTTGATATCCAGTTTTGCAAACTGTTTATCCAAATGTTTTCTTCTCTTTTCATAGGATAATTTGCTGTCCGGTCTCCGTCCTTTTCCAGTACGAACCTTGGTACGAATTTTATTTAGTTCATATAAGACATCATCCCCCTGTGCTTTCATTGGCTCTACTGCCGTTCCATAGAGACAGCCTTTGGCACAGTTTAATGCGTCTACCATAAATGGCAGCTCTTTTCCGTCTTTTACACGCTGACTGTAATCTTTTAGAAAATCATAAACATGACGTTCTCCCTCAATCTGGCGGATAAACATTTCTTCTCCACAATACCAGTATACATTTTCCTTCAATCCACCTGGCATTGGGTAAATTGCTCCATTTCCGTACTCAATCTCATCCTGTACAGGAGAACCATAAATATTGTGACTTCGTATATATTCCATCAAATGATCAAATGTCACATTATAAGATATATAGCCATATGTATTGGAATCTGTGATTTCCTTCTTCTTTGCAATACATGGACTGATAAACGCCAATTTATCTGGTAACTGCTCATACTTCTTTAAATATACTGCGGTACACATCATAGGACTGTGAATTGGCACAAGTTTTGAAATTAAATCCGGCTCATATTTTTCCACATAATCTACAACTGCCGGACAAGGCTGAGATATTCCACCTAAAAAATTATGTTCAGTAATATAGTGAATATACGCCCATGTAGTAATATCTGCACCATAGCTCACGCTGACAATGCGATTTACCCCCATACTCTTTAATCCACCAAGCACACTTGCATATTCGTCGGGATAGTTTGCCAAAAAAGCCGGTGCGACCAGCAATGATATTCTCTCTCCCCTTTCCAAATCTGCAAAAAAACGTTCGGTATCATCCTCATAACTTCTTGCCTGATGTTCACAAACATCAAAACAAGAACCACAAGAAATACATTGTTCACTCTTTACTTCTATTCTTGAATTATTCTCTTCTGAAGATACCATATTTGCATTCAATACAGGACAGACTGAAATACATCGCTTACATCCCACACATCGATCATTTGTGTAAATTAATCTTGTAGTTTCCATATGTTCACCCCTCATTTTCCCCTTGTAATGTTATAAGCCTACGTTTTCCCTCATCCCCCAAACATCACTGTGAGAAAACGTTGCCTTTTATGTACATTTTTACTAACAAAACTATTTTACCACAAATTTCATATTTTTTCCATATCTTAGCATATTTTCGATTGTTTTTCCGATTAGAATATTTTAATTAAGAGAAAGATTATCAACAATCATTATTTGATAATCTTTCTCTTCTTTTTCGTTGAATCATGAGGTAAAACTTGTTATTATATCACATGTTAGTTTAGACTAACACACAAAAAAATAGGTAAGGGCGGACATCACAAGTAACTATCTGTCTGAATTAGGGACAGACAGATACCAAAAAAGAAAGGAGAACACAATGATTCACAAAATCATAACAAAAAAGTGGAGAAAGAAAGCAGTCGCTTTGATGCTTGCAAGCACTATGGTAGGAAGTAGTCTACAAGGCATATCTTATACTACCATTTCCTATGCTGCAGAAGCAAACACTGGAGATGTCTATTACGATGGAACTTACACAGGAAAAGGTACTGGATATAACGGAGGAACAACCGTTGTAAAAGTAACCGTAAAAGGCGATAAAATTACAGATATCGAGGAGGTATCAAACGAAGATACTCCTAGCTATTATGAGAAAGCAAAAACAATTATCGCCCATATACTGGAGAAGAATAGTACCCAAGTAGATAATGTATCAGGAGCAACAAAATCCTGCAACGGTATTATTGCTGCAGTGGAAGATGCCTTACAGCAGGCAAAAGACAAACAGGAGGCTGGTATTTTTTCCGGTGGAAAAGGAACAAAAGAACAACCATATCAAATCAGCACATCCAAAGAACTTTTGGCATTCGCTGAAAGCGTGGATAATGGCGTTACCTACGAAGGTATGTATGTAGCACTTACTGCAGATATTGATTTGGCACAAAACATTTGGAATCCAATTGGTAATGATTCCGGAAACAACTTTAATGGAACCTTTTTAGGACAGGGATATACCATCTCTAACTTGAAGGTTACCGGAAATTACACAACAGAAGCAAACGTAGGATTGTTTGCACGGTTAGGTATACAAGCAACTGTTGATCATGTAAATCTTGAAAAAGTAGATATTGAAATTACCGGTAGCGAAATTCTTCGTGCAGGTGGTATCGCAGGTGACAGTGCTTATGATAAAGATAAAACTAATGCTACAACTCATTCTGACATTAACGGTTGTACCGTAAGTGGCGATATTTCAGCGGATACCAAAGGAGCATCCCTATGCTTTGGAGGTGGTATCATTGGCAGACAAAACGCTTATGAAACCATTACCAACTGTGGTACAGATGTAGATGTGACCACCATTTCCCGTGGTGGAAATAATTCGGCCTATGCAGGTGGTATCTGTGGAACTTCTGGAAACAATACTTTACAAGCAAACTGCTATACCTTAGGAGATAACCACGCAGAATCCCCATTAAGCACAAATTTCGGTGGTATGGCAGGTGGCATTACTGCTATGTATGCAGGAAAACAATATAACGTATATGCAACAGGAAATACGTCTATCGGCAATCAGAGTAGCTCTCATAAATGGATTGGTGCGCTAAATGGACAAATTACCGCAAAAATTACGGATGGTTGGGCAGTATACGGATATTATAATAACGCAACTACACAAACGATTAATGGAGTAACCCAATCTGCCATTCAAGCAAATGGCGTACCGGGTACATCTATGAAAGTTGGTACATCTTCTGAGATTTACGCATACAGTCAGGAATATATGAAATCTCAAGAATTTGCTACTTTATTAAATCAAAATATTCCGACTATTGAAAATATGCTAAAAAGTAACAACTACACCGATATTAAGTTGGAAAAATGGATAGTAGCGGAAGAAAACGTAGTTCTTTCCGGAAAGAATTACGATGACGTAACCATCAATGCTGCAATCTTTGATGGTGGAGATGGAACGAAAGAAAATCCATATTTAATTGCAACAGAAACTCAACTTCGTGACTTTGCAACATCACTCACTGAAGATATTGATTACCATGGTGTATATCTTGCTTTAACAACAGATATTGCATTATCTTCCGAAACATGGACCCCTATCGGTGGAAGTGATTATGCTTTTCAGGGTACCTTTGACGGTCAAGGTTATACCGTATCTGGAATGACTATAGGAACAGAGAACACACCAATCATCATCGAGGATAAAAAAATATATACCGGTTTCTTTGGTGTGATTGGTGAAAATGCCACAGTTAAAAACTTACACTTAACAGATATTTCCGAATATACGGAGTATACAGCATCCAGCTATATGGGAACTATCGCAGCATACCTTTATAATGGCGTGATTGATAATTGTTCTGCAACAGGACAAATTTCTAACACAGCAGAAAAAGGAAATAACTTTGCTGGTGGATTGGTTGGCTCCCAATATAAAGGAGCAATCATCAACAGCTGGTCAGACGTAGATGTAGCATCTACTACCAAAAACGGTTCCATCGCAGAGGCAGGTGGATTAGTAGCACTTAATAACCGCGGATTAGTAGCAAACTGCTATACTTTAGGAGATGTATACGGTAGTGCGAACCGCAAGGAAGAAGGAATGGCAAGCATCAGTACATTGATAGGTGTGAATGCTGGCTCCTTAGTAAACTGCTATGCCAACGGATCTAATGTAACAGATGATTACTCCTATTATGTGGGAACAGTATCCGGATGGATTACAGGAATTGGCAAGACCTATCGCTGCTATTACAATAAAGATGCCAAAATGACCATTGGTACCCAAACTCCCGACCCAATCACTTCAGTGGGAACTATTGTAAGTTCAGGGGTGAATGAATATGGCGAAACTTATACTGGTGGACTTGTATTAGAAAACGAAGGACTTCCAGAAACCGACATGAAGAGCCAGGTACTTGCAGACAAATTAAACGGCTATTTTAAAAACTTCCCAATTGACATTTCACAGTGGGAATTATCTGACGATGCTCTAAAAACATGGACTGTGGATGAACAGGGAAATGTGGTAACACAGAGCAAAGACAATGCCAAAGTAACCTATGTACAGCCTGATATAGAATTTGTTCCAGAGGTAACTATTACCTATGTGGACGGCACATATTATGGTAGAGATAATGAGCAGAACTATATTGTAAAACTAGAAGTAACAGACGGCTCTGTAGTAAATGCTTCCATCATTTCCGGAAGTGCCATTGATACAGAAGAAACATTAAAGAATGCAATTAAAAACCAAAAAGTAACTGGTGATAGCAGTTTAGAAAAGGCATTAACAGAAGCTTTTAGCAAAGCTGCACTTGGAGACACCAAAACTTATGTAGCCTTTGATCCTAGTAGCTTTGCAGGCGGAAATGGAACGAAAGAATCTCCATACCAAATTGCCAATGAAGAACAATTACGATATTTGGCAACATCCATAAATGAAGATGTAAATTATAAAGGAATTTATTTTGTACTTACAAACGATATCACCTTAACAAAAGAATGGACACCAATCGGAATTGCTTACGATGGTGGAAATGCTTATCCGTTTAGCGGACAGTTTGATGGACAGGGGCATACCATCTATAACTTATCCATTGGAAGTAAAAATGCACCAGCTCATTTATTCACTAGCGGACTGTTTGGATTTACCAACGGAAGTGCTAGCAATACAGAAATCAGTTATGCCGTAACTATTAAAAATGTACATTTAGTAAATGCAAATATTTACAATACTACAGAAGGCAAAAACTACTGTGGTACGCTTTTAGGAAATGGACAAAACGGAATCATCCTCGATCATTGTAGTTCGCAAGGTCAAATCACCGCAGAGACTGTCAGCAGCTTTAACCGTGTAGGCGGTTTGGCATCTTCTACACTTCGCGGAACTATTACAAACTGTTGGGCAAATGTAGATGTTACAGGTAGCACAGACACCAATCATACTTATGCAGGCGGACTTCTTGCTTTGTCTAACCGAACAACCGTGATTAACTGTTATGCAACAGGCAATATTACAGGAACTTCTTCCCAATCCAATAAAACCGCAGTAGGTGGATTAATTGCACAGAATGGCGGAGTAGTTGTAAACAGCTATGCTACTGGAAATGTAGTTTCTCTTGTACCAACAACTGACGTAGGTGGTTTATTTGGTCGTACTACAGGAATTGCAGCAAATGAAAACTGTTATTATAACACAGATGCCTTACAACAAGCTGGAAATACTGTTGCTACTGAAAATGTAGGCTCCGCAGTATTAGTAAATGAAGCTTATGAAGAAAATGTAATCGGTCTATCTGCCAACGAGATGAAAACTGCAAGTTTTGCAGCCATTCTAAGCCAAAATAGAACTAACGTAGAAGATGTACTAACTAAAATTTCTGCACATTTGACAGAGATTTCTTTGGTACACAATGTATTTTACAATGGACAGGAACTTTTCGATTGGAGTGTACAAAGTGAGGTAGTTTCTCTTACAAATAAAAAGACAACGCCTACTACAAAGCCAATTCAACCAATAGAAACATCTATTGTAAAGGAGACACCGGTTGTAACAAAAGCACCTACTAACAATAATGAAAATCCTAGTGTTCCAACAGTAACTACTGCACCAACAAGTGCTGTACCGGAAAGCACACAGATTTCTGCTTCTCCAGTGGCAACACAAGAAGTTGTTACGACAGCACCTACCATCCAACCAGAAGTTACGAAACAACCAGAAGGTACTGAGATGCCAGCATCCCCAGCGGTAATCGTAACAGCAACACCAGTAATCACAACGATTCCTGCGACAACTGCTCCTACAACCAATAGCACTGTAACAGCTACTCCAAATCAAGACGTAGTAGTGGAAAATCCAGATAATCTTCCAAACACAGGTACAACCTCAACTAATGCATTAAAACCTAAAACGACCTATGAAGTAAAAGGATATGGATATCAACTGGTAAGCGCAAAAAATGCAACTGTAAAAGTAATTTCCGTTGTAAATAAAAAGGCAAAGAAAATCGTAGTTGCAAATACCGTAACCATTGATGGTAAAAAATATAAGGTTGTAGCTATTGCAAGTAAAGCATTTGCAGGTATTAAAACCGTTAAGACAGCCGTTATCGGAAGAAACATAACAAAGATTGGAAAGAAAGCCTTCTACGGTGCTAAAAATCTTTCTACCGTTAAGGTAAAGGGAACCGCAGTAAAAACGGTAGGTACTAAAGCATTTAGCAAAACAAGCAAGAAACTTACATTTACCTTCCCTAAGGGTGTAAAGAAAAGCTACAAGAAGAAATTCCAGTAATCGCGTAGTGAGGAATTCAATTCTGTTTTATACCGAAAAAGACATTGGACGAACCAATGTCTTTTTCTATTTATCCTATTATTATTGGCGAATATCGATCTGTACTCCTTCGTATTCCTCACCTTCCTGATAGCTTCTGCCCTCATTTATTGCAAGGAACATTTTGTCTGTATAATCTTCATCCACAAAATATCCAATATGATATACTTCTTCCTGTCCCGGTTCCAAATCTTTCAAATAGAATCCTTTTCCTCCATTTGTCTCCCTAAAATATTGAGGCATATTATCTAACTGACAATTTTCCACTGACTTAGGACGACAGTAAGACATATGATCTAGCACATAGTTTCCATTTTTCTCCGTCATATAATCCATATCCAAACAAACTTGCACTTGTTCCCTCAATTTTTTTGTTGTATTTTTCACTCGAAGTTCCACTAACACAAATCGCTGTGCAACCTCTTTTGTTCCAACCACTTTGGCACAAGGGGTAACATGTCCATCTCCATTTTTTATAGTTTCTCTTATATATGATTTTAACTTTCCATTTTTGTCCGAATATTCCAAACGATTTTCCCAAAGTGCGTTTGCATCACTAAATCCCTTTCCATCCTCTTTTATAAGAGATGCTAGTGTATCACATACCTGCACTTCTTTTACCTCATATGCAATTCCATTTACCACAACAGTCTCATTACTAGAAACTACATGTTCTGCCTCTATTGTTCCCAACGGATCCTCAGTTTCTGCTGTTGTATTTTCTATATATTGGGATAAAAGCATAAACGAGCTTTCTTTTCCCTCTTGACATGGAGTTAATGTAATATTAGATACATATTCCAGTAACTTTTCTTTCTCTATGCCACCCATTGCATAAATTTGCAAAATGTATCCTTGGTTTTCATCAAATACAAAGATTCTTTGATTGTAAGCAGTATCCTCTATTTCTTTTTCGTATCGGCTTCCGATAATGCTATTAAACTTTACATAAATTCCGTTGTTTCCCTTTATGTTAATCTCTTCCTGCATTCCAACGTCATCTACAAAAAGTTGTTCTTCTACCGTCTGATCAACCCGAATCAATTCTACTGCAAAATCTTTTCCTGCATCAAATCCCTGCTCATGCGTAAAAGAATACCATCCTGTTCCTTCTTCTTCCATTGTGTACCCTTTTGGCGTTTCACAGTTTAGTACAACAGGCTGCACCTGTTCCATTGCTATTATTTCTGCGCTATTATTTTCATTTGTGGTTTCTGGACCATTTGTTGTATTGTCCTTCTCTATGTTTATATCCACCTGATATCCATCCTTATTTACCTCACTTTGGAAATACTGTGCAATCTTATCTGCTGCATATGCACTGGACGGTATAATGATAGCTGCAGATGCCGCTGCCGCTACTATCTTCCATGTTTTCCACTGCCGATTTTTTTTGTTATTTTTTGTCTCTTTTTGCATTTTCTCTAACACACTCCTTTTTAATTTCTCTTTTTCGTCCGCTGACATTTCTTGTGAAAAATGGATTGTTTCAGTTTCACTAATTTCCATTCTATATATCTTTTTTTCATCCGTAACCATTCTTAGCTTCTCATTTTTTTCCTGTTTCTCTTTTTTCATCATACAAAACTCCCCTTTCTAAAAGTTCCTTCCGAAGTTTTTTTGTCTCTCTTCGAATGCGACTCTCCACATTGTCCTCTTTTAAATTCACTTGTTTGGCAATCTCCCGAACTGTAAAATAATAAAAATACCTCAAAATAAAAATGGTTCGGTTTGGTTCTTTCATATCGCCAATCACTTCGTGTACTAACTTCTCATTATGTTTTTTTATAAATGCCTCTTCCACATTTCCGGTTATATCTTCTACCAAACCTTCTATGCCCACTTCTTCTGCTTCTTCTAAACTAAGACAATGTTGCCGTTTGTACTGTCGCAAATGATCCAATGCACAATTTCTTGCAACCTGATATATATAGCCTTTTAAGTTACTCTTAACTTTCTTTCCCTCAGAAATATTTTTCCATAAACGAATAAAACTTTCCTGCAAGGCATCTTCCACCAAACTTTCATCACAAACACGAAGAATATGACTGCAAATAGTTTTTACCGCGGCTCCGTATTCATCAATCATTTGACAAATTCCTTCTTCTGGTTTCTTTTGCAGAAGTTTCAACAATTCCTTTTCCTTACGTTCCATTTTCCACCCAATCCTCTAAGTATCTCTACTCTTAATCCTTTCTTCCTGCTTTTTCGTATTCCACCCTTTCTTTCCTTTTACTTGAAAGCGCTTTCATAATACAAGACGGTATCCTTTTGAATTTTCCGTCAAAATTTTTTTAATTGTAACCATAATTTTTGTCCTAGCACTATTTTCAAGTCTTTTTCCCTCCTTTTCTAAAAGGACAGCCTATGTTATAATGTTAAAAAACTACAATCCATATACCATGAGGAACAACCCCCTTAGGATTATGGAAAAAGAACGGAGGCGTTTCCATGCTTAAAGGAAAAACAGTTGTACTTGGAATCACTGGCAGTATTGCCGCCTATAAAATTGCCAATCTGGCAAGTATGCTTGTAAAGCAACATGCAGACGTTCATGTTATTATGACAGAAAATGCAACCAATTTTATTAACCCAATTACTTTTGAAACACTGACCAATCATAAATGTTTGGTGGACACTTTTGACCGAAATTTTCAATTTCATGTTGCTCATGTGTCATTGGCACAACAAGCCGATATTATGCTCATTGCACCTGCATCCGCCAATATCATCGCAAAACTGGCACATGGAATCGCAGACGATATGCTTTCCACCACTGCATTAGCATGTAATGCTCCTATTCTGGTTTCTCCTGCTATGAACACAAGAATGTATGAAAAACCAATTACACAGGACAATTTGGAAACTTTGCGAAAGTATAATTTTACAGTAATTGAACCAGATTCCGGATTTCTTGCCTGCCGGGATGTAGGTTCTGGAAAAATGCCATCTGAAGAGGTATTGATGCAGCATATTTTAAAGGAAATCGCCTGCGAAAAAGATTTGTACGAAAAGAAAATATTAGTCACGGCTGGACCAACGAGAGAAGCCATTGATCCAGTACGTTTTATTTCTAATCACTCCACTGGAAAGATGGGATATGCCATTGCAAAACGTGCTATGCTGCGTGGTGCGAAAGTCACATTGGTATCCGGTCCTACTACCATTGCACCACCTCCTTTTGTAGATGTAATTCCAGTTACTACAGCAAAGGAAATGTTTGATGCGGTAACAGCAAATGCTGCCTATCAGGATATGATCATCAAATCTGCCGCAGTGGCAGATTACACACCAACACAAGTAGCTACAGAAAAAGTAAAGAAAAAGGATGGCGATTTATCCATCCCGCTCTCTCGAACAAACGATATTTTATCTCACCTTGGCTCACACAAAAAGGAAGGGCAACTTCTTTGTGGCTTTTCTATGGAAACAGAAAACATGTTGGAAAATTCTAAGAAAAAACTAGAAAAAAAGAATGCTGACATGATCGTTGCCAACAATTTAAAACAAGCTGGTGCTGGTTTTGGAACAGACACAAATGTTATTACCCTAATCACCAAAGATAAAGAAACGGAACTTCCTATTATGTCAAAAGAAGAGGCGGCAGATGCCATTTTAGACTCCCTGCTTGCTATGTCAATTAAATAAATGTATGAAAAACAACACTTTATGACATTTTGATACTATAGCTTTATAAAAAGAGTGTAATTTCCAAAAGATACATTTGTGAAATTACACTCTTTCTTTTATTTACGCAAGTAATAAAGAAAATATAGTGCCTGCATAAATACTTGACGCACACACGATAATCTAACAAACTCCAAAAGCATATTTCTCATCATTTGCAAATAGTAACTGTCGCTAAAATATCCTCAATTTGCTCTTTTAACTCTCCAGATACATCAATAAATCCAATCATATATGTATAATTTCCATCAATAAAATACTCATATCCTGTCACATCTGCTGTATCAGTAGAAAACGTATATTCCAGACAGACTGCATCTAAATCCGCAATTTTTGTTTCCTCTAAAGAAATGGCTTTGTAATTATCTAAAATAGAATTATAATAATTTTCAAAATCTTCTACCTTATATTCTGAAAAATGAGCATCTTTCTCTGTATACTGCACAGTCACACAATCCTTTGTCTCTTCTTCTTTTCCAGCCACAAGAACCTTTGCATCTTCGTCACTAATTGTCCAATTTTCTGGCACTGTAATTTGTACCGCACCTCCAGTTGAAGTATATACTCCATTTTCTAAAGTAGCATATTTCTCCTCTGGAATGTCTACTGTCTCTATTTGCTTTTTGGGTGCCGATGTAGCAGTTCCCTTCGACTTTTCCTCATTCGAACCACCACATGCACATAAAGTCACCGCCATTAGTATTGCAGCTCCAGCTCCTGCCATTCGCTGTATTTTTGTATTTATCTTCATATTCTTTGTTCTCCAATCTTTTGTATGCTGATTATGCTTCTCCTGCCTGTTAGTATAACATACTGTTTTGTTCTTTTCTATATAATAAATATTCAGAATTTCTATATGCAATTACTTTCTAAATCCCAATTCTATTTTCTGTGACAAATTGCTGGAGCAAATCTGCAAAATATAAAAGCCCCCGCAATGACATATTCGGATTATAAGTGCTTTGATGTTCGTACAAACACATATCTGAATCCAAAATAAATGATAGGTCATTCTTCATTCTCATATAGATGAAACTAACGCGTTTACTATGGGTGACGTCTTTTGCAAAAAAGCATTTAAAAACATCACCGATTGTTGTCTTTATTATAGCAAAATCCATTGCAGTGTGTCTATCTTTTCTGTTAAGTAAACTTGTGATATTTCCGTAGAAACTACGAAAGAATTTTAAGAATATTTGCAGATTTTGTGCAAATAAAGACATAGCATAAATATTTCCAAATTACATATACTTGTAATAAAATGCAACGATTGATACAATAAGATAATACAATGTTCAAATTGAATCCTTATTTTCAATTTGTAACTTTGGTTTTTGAAGGAACCTGAGAGAATACTCTATTTGGGTGAATTTCGTCATGTGTTTTTACACAATAGGGGGGATGAAATGATGGCATATATCCGAACATTCGTATCTATGATACGCCTTTTTATAAAGAAATTAAAAGAAGATTCTGTTTCTGCTTACGCTGCGCAGGCGGCTTTTTTTATCATGGTCTCTTTCTTTCCGTTTAGTATGTTCTTACTGACTATGATTCAATACCTTCCTATTACAGAAAGAGATTTGAGTTCCATGGTATCTGATGTACTTCCAGACGCTATTTCACCATTTATTTTTGATTTATTATCTGAAGTGTATCATTCCTCCACAACAGCGGTGGTTTCTGCTACTTTACTTACCACTTTGTGGGCGGCATCCAAAGCCTTTTACTCTCTCATTTATGGACTAAATGCCGTATATAAAATTCCTGAAAATCGAAACTATTTCATTCTCCGTTTTCGTGCGTTTATCTACACCTTTATTTTTGCCATTATGTTACTTGCCACCTTACTTTTGCTTGGTTTTGGTAACAGTATTGCCTATATGCTAAATACGGCTTTTCCAATGCTCCAAGATGCCACGCTGTTGATTATCAGTCTGCGCACCTCCTGCATTATGTGTATATTGATACTATTCTTTTTATTTTTGTATATGGTAATTCCCAATCACCATTCCCGCATTTTTTTTGAACTTCCTGGTGCAATTTTGACCTCAGTGGGCTGGATTGGATTTTCCTATTTATATTCTTTTTATATTGACCATATGGCTAGTTTTTCCAATACCTATGGCAGTCTTACTGCCGTAGTATTGTTAATGCTGTGGCTATATGCCTGTATGTATATGTTGCTCATTGGTGGGGAAATCAATGACCTTCTTCGTAGAGTGGCACCGATACAGAAACTCAAATACTGACGGTGCCATTTTCTCCCGAAAATCCATTATTTTGTCAACAAATTGGCAATTTCGCTACCTGTATAATAATGAGCTAAAATTTCTTTATATGTATATCCTGCATCAGCCATTGCCTTTGCTCCATTTTGACTCATACCCACACCGTGTCCATATCCACCTCCAGTAAAGGTAAAGGCATCCTCCTCCTTTTCCACCACAAAAAATCCACTTGGTAGCATATCCAGACCTTCTACCTGACTGTCATCTGCACGATAAATAGTTTCGTTTGCAGGGCCTAGCAAAACTCGAATATTATACTCCGTAGACACCTTTATGGTAGCCTTCGTACCAGTGATGATAATAGACTTAATCACACCACTTTTTCCTCTGTCTAATATACGAATGCCAGTAACTACTCCTACTGTCTTTATAGGTTTGCTAATAAAGGAATCATCCTTTTGCTTTGTCAAAATCATGTCCTCATTTTTCTCATACCGTTCCTGAATACGATTATCAATTTGTTCCCCTAACTCTTTTCCAGTAATAGTCACTTTCCAACGATACCACGGAAATTCCCGATCATAACTGTCAAAATCAGAATCACTAATAAATGAAGCAAAGGTACTTTCCTTGCTTAAATCCTTTGTTTTCTCATTTTCACTCTGTACTTGTCCTTTTAGATAAGCAGCCTCTTCTCCCTGCCATACTTCGTCACTAGATGCTGTATAACCACAGGACGTGGAAAAATAGTAAGCGGTAATCACTTGACCCTCGTACTGCATCACCTGCCCTTTTGTTTCATCCACCGCAGCAATGGTTTCCTCTGTTTCCTCTGCGTTATTATAAACCTGATACGATACACTATCATCCACATGGGCTCCATACTCACCACATCCGTTATAAATAAGCTGTTTATAGGCATAACTTCTAGCACAGACTGCCTGTACCTTCAACGCTTCTTCTCCATAGGAAATAGGCATTTCACTTCCAATAACTGCATACAAATAATTCTCAAGAGGCAATTCATTTATAAGTAACAATCCCTCTCCTTTTTTCCAGGATACCTCCATACTACCTCGATAAGAAGGAGTTCCATAACTTCTTTTAAGAGACAATACTTCTATTTTCCCTTTAGAATCCTCTGTTGTAATCTTTATTCGCTTTTCCGTTGCAAAAGTTTGTTTGGTTGGCTTAATTGTAACCTTTTCTCCTTTTTTATAATTTTTACTAGACTTTCCTTTTGTGACTGTAAAACCGCAGTCGGCAGTAATCACTACCTGCTTATGGTAAATATCTTCATATCCGTCTGTTTTTAATAATACTCGTATATTTTCCATGTTCCCTTTTTCTTTCAGTAAGGTAGCACAAACTTTTCCATCTGCGACTACAAAATCCGCAGTATCATATCCCACCAACACATCAGTACGAGAACATTGTTCTAACTCTCCATAGGTTTTGTACACCCTGTAATCGTTGCCAAGAGGCAACTCTCCATATCCATCAATTTCTATGGTATCTTTGGAAACTGCAAGCACTTTCCCTGTAATCGTGTCCTCCTTCAACGTAATTTTCTGCACTACGCCCTGTTCTAAATTTAAATCTGCCACTACGTTAGACAATGGTTCTATGCTTTTTTGCAAATCGAACTGACATAACTCTCCATCCACCATTGCCGTAAGTTTCTTTTCTTCTCCCTCTGTAATCCATACATTATACAAAGTACCATTCTGCATCTCTTCTGCACTTTCCCCATAGTCTTTTGGCTGTCCCTGCCGATTTCCATATTGAACCCGCAGCAACACCATCCCCACAAACACTATTATACAAATCGCAATCACAATACATTTTTGTCGCATTTTGTTTCCTCCTACTGTCTCTTTCGGCTCTGCCATTTTTTCACTAACACTCTCCTACTATTCTATTCACACCTTTTAGCAAATATGACTACTAGCATTAATTATTCAGAACCCTCCCCATATATTCGAGTACCTCTATAATGGAACAATCAGCTACTTATATGCTAGCATAACGTATCTAATTGTTCCATTATAGAGTGTTCTGAATAGTTACAAAACTATATAATATTTTTCGACTTCTTTGCAATATTTTTCCATCCCCTTGCATTATAGTTATGTATAAACTATAGTAACAATATACCTCAAAGGGTATTTGTGAAATACGCAAATACCTATATATTCAATGAAAGGATGTTTACATTATGTCAAGAAAAAAACTAATTGCTGTAATGACAGCTTTTTCTCTGGCTGTAGGTAGTGTTGCAACGCCAACCATTTCATCTCAAGCTGCCAGCACGTTAAAGCTAAAAAATGTAACAAATGGTACCAAAACCATGTATGTGGGTAAGAAATTTACCATAAAAACCAACATTTCCACCAAGAAGCTGACATTTAAATCCAGCAACACCAAAGTGGCTACCGTCAGTGCAAAAGGTGTCGTAAAGGCAAAAAAGGTGGGAAACTGTAAAATTTCTGTTATTCAAAAGTTGTCCAGCAAAAAAACAACGAAAAAAACATTTAAGTTGAAAGTAAAGGAAAAAACTTCTGTTACACCAACAGCTGCAAGCACTAATGCACCTGTTATTGTGTACACTCCGTCTGCAACTAACACAACTACAACTGCTCCAGAACAGACAACTTCTGTGACAGTTTCTGCACAGCCAACACAGACTGCTGTTACTTCAGTTACTACAGAGACACCAAGCAGCACACAGACTGCTACAAACATGACCCCATCTCCAGCAGAAACAGTCACACCAGTTACAACACCAGATGTGACTGCCCCATCTGCCACAAAGAAACCGGCAGCTACCAGCAACCCAACTTCTACCAAAACACCTACCACAACTACTAATCCTGTTGTTTCTTCCACTCCACAGGTAGACGCTACTGCAACTCCTTTGCCAACGACTACTCCAGAAGTAACAGGAACCGTTTTCGTTTCTTCCATTACATTTTCAGAAAATGAAGTTACACTGGCAGATGCAGAAGGAAATGTGGTAAATGCAAGCGATGCCTCTAACTTATACGTGACAGACGGCACTTACATTACCATTGTGGCACCAACCAATGACACAGAAAATTCTGATAATGACAAGGAAATTACCATTTCAGGAACATGTAGCAACGGACAAATCGTTGTTTCTGTTGATAAAACTACTTATGTAGACGGAGAAGTGGATTTATCTCTGGCAGGACTTACTCTTTCCAATTCATCCAACTCTCCTATCTATGTGGCATCCATTGATGGAAGTTGTAATATTTCTGTGAAAAATAAAACAGAAAATACCCTCTCAGATGGAGAATCCTATACCAATCCAGATGAGGATAATGGTGTTATTTACAGCAAAGATGATTTAAAAATCAAAGGAAAAGGTGCTTTAACCATCAACGGTAACTGTGGATATGGTATCATTTCTAAGGATGATTTAAAAGTATATAACGGTACCATTCAAATTACTTCAAAAGACGCATGCCTAAAAGGAAAAGACTCTGTTAAAATCGGAGATAAAGATGATTTTGGTACTGAGGGTGCTTATGAAAATCTAAATCTTACTTTACACAGTACCGCTTCCGACTGTGTGCGTTCAAACAACCCAATTGACGACAGCACTCTTGCTACGGAAGATGAGGATTATGCAGACGGAAAAGAAGGTACCATCATTATTTACGGAGGTACTATAAAAGCTACCGCTTATGCAGACGCTTTCCAGTCCAACGGTACATTAACTGTAAACGGTGGTACTTTTGATCTTTATACTTACGAAGGCTCCGCAAACACAAATAATCCTGCTGATGACTTTACTTCTATGCCAGGAAACAGTGGAAGACCGGGAAGACCAGGAAGTTCTCAACCAACCACTGGAACTACTACAACTACCAGCACAGATATAAGTGCAAAAGGCTTTAAATCAGACGGGGATATGACTATTAATGGCGGTACTGCTACCTTTGATACCTCCGATGACGCTTTCCACTGTGGTGGTAACTTAACTATCAATGGTGGTGATTTCAATATTGCGACTGGAGATGACGGTATTCACAGTGACAATACACTTAGCATTACAGATGGAACCATAAAAATCACAAAATCTTGTGAGGGTATTGAAGGTATTGACATCCAGATTTCCGGCGGCGTGATTGACTTAGTAACCAGTGATGATGGTATCAATGCTGCTGGCGGCAACACTACAAGCAATTGGAACTTTTTCGCCCCAAGCACCCAAAGTGGAAACTACTCTATTTTAATTAGTGGCGGATATATACATATGAATGCAACTGGAGATGGCATTGACTCCAATGGAACAATAACAATCTCTGGTGGAACAACTTTAGTAGAAGGGCCTACAAATCAGGGAAACAGCTGCATTGATGCAGAAAGCGGATTTACCTTTAACGGTGGCGTAGTTCTTGCACTAGATGGTGGAGGAATGGGTAATGAAGGTATCCCATCCAATACTACAAATTATTTGGTAGCTACAATCAGTAATAGCACAGGAAGCAACAACACCATTGCCATTGCAGATGCCTCTGGAAATGTAGCTTCTATTTTCACTTCCACAAAGACACAAACACGTGTCATTTATATGAACAGTGACATTACAGCAAGTGAGTATACAGCCACTTTAAATCCAACCTATACCGGCACTTTAGATGATTTCGGTTATGGAACTGGTGGTACAATTTCCGGTGGTACTGCACTTGCAAGCGGAAGCAGTTCTTCTGGTAGTTTTCCAAGCAATGGACGTTACTAATAATATTACATGAAACAAATATTTTGTAAAAAATCTGGGAAACTCGCAAAGCGTGTTTCTCAGATATGACGTTGCTGAGAACTTCATGTAAACACTAAATTTTCCTCAATACTCACATAAATCAACAAGGGCTGTACGCATATAGCGTACAGCCCTTGTCACTTCTATTATTGCTTGCTGCATGAAATTTCTTATAAAGACTCCTTTGAGAAGTTCATCTTACCGCATACAATGTTTAAGTTACCATTTCTTGTACGGATTGAATCAATCATCTCTTTTTCTGTAGCAGGGTCTTTTACAACTACATGATACTGAAGTTCATACATACTTCCTAAATTTGTAGTCTGTACACGAACTAACTCTACAGAAGCTGTATATTTATCAAAAATATCATCAAATACTCCATTATAATCTAAGTTTTCTGGAATAGTGATACGAAGTTCTTTCTTTTCTCTTCTTGGCTGACCAAACTTAACAACTGTAAGAACTACCATCACAACACAGATAAATACAGTAAAGATTGCCGCAAATGGTAAATAACCCATACCACAAGCAAGACCAAGTGTTACTGTAAACAAGATGTAAGCAAGGTCCTTTGAAGTTCCTTGAATACTACGGAAACGGATTAAAGTAAATGCACCGATAGTAGCAAGAGAAGCTGTTGTATTACCGTTAATCAAAGAAATTACTACACTAATTAACGCTGGAATAACTACCAATGATACAGCGAAATTTCTTGAATAAAATGAGCTTGTAAGCATATAGGTAGCAGAAAGTGCTAATCCTAACAAGATTGCCACTCCTAACATAATCATTGCTTGTGGCATAGTGATTGGATCACTGAAAATAGTTGTGAACATGAATAAATCCTCCTTAAATGTAATAAAAAATAGTATCTGTCGTCCTGTCCCTACTCATAAAGGAAACGAACAGATTTACCGCTAAGCAGTTCAAACTCCTGCGGTGAAAAATATTTAACCAGCTAATGAATTACAATCATCCTCTTCATTAGACTTAGTTTCTGAACTTAAAGTGCTTTTGGCAGACTCCTTTGCTGCACGTTCTGCCTCTTTCTGTTTGGTATAAAAACTACCAATTTTTGAAAATCTGCTAGTAAATGCCTGATGTTTTGATAACAATTTAGAGAACCACAATGGTGTGGAGTTTGTAATCTTAACTTCCATCAAATGTGTGTTATCATCAAATAATAATACACCATGGCTACCATGCTCCAAACGAAGATCGTCTGTACGGCTTCGAATATTTGTATCAAAAGTTACGCGGAAAGAAGGATCTTCTTTTCCAAATAATGCTACACGCTCATATGCGATTAAGCGATATGGCTGTAAATCATAAATGGATAAAAAGTAATCTAACTCACTTAAAATCTGTGTCTGCTCAAAAGGCTTTACCCCTCTCTCTATGTAATCGTACGCAGCCTGCAAAGGCAATTGGATACGACGTTTGTTTACAATACCGTCATATTTCTTTTTAATTTCTAAAAAGCAATTAGACTCAAGGGATGCTGTACCATAAGCTCTTAAACGCAATTTTTCCTTGTACATTGGATTTGGTTTTTGAACGGAACGAGTAATCAAAAGGTTATCTGGTGTATCATAATAAATATTACTAATGGTATGTTTTCCAAATTCATCTACTTCCATGTAGTTTAATAAATCCTCGATAAACGCCTCATATTTCTCCTCTGAAAGTTTATACTTCTTCTCAACTCGGTTAAATACTGTCTGTGCCATAAAAATCAAACCCCTTTCTTGTAAATTGCGTAATTGTTAAAAAATCATAAGAAACATGTTTTGCCAGTTTCTCAGATTATCGCGGTGTTCGTCAAATCTTCATGCAAGCACTGGATTTTCCTCACTACTCGCGTAAACAAAAGTTACTTTCTTCCTTCATCGTCTGGATATCTTGGGTACCCTGGATAATCAGGATACCTTGGATATCTTGGTGTATCCGGATAATGAGTATGTTCCGGATGCCCTCTTCTATCTTCTGCGGCACTGGTAGGTTCCGGTGCCGATGTTACACTTGGATTAGCTGTACTTGAGGTATTATCAGATTCACTTCTGTCTGCATTTTCTCCTCTTTGTTGAGACCCCTCAGGCTCTCTTTGATTATTTTGCTGATTTTGATTCTCCTGATTTTTCTTATCACTATCTGATTTTGGAGCAGTTGTAGCTTTCGGAGCATTGGTAACTGTATACTGTTTTCCAGAACCATTGGTACTCTCCTGCTTAGCTGTACGATTACTCTGGGAAGTATTATTTTGATTATTATTCTTATTAGAACTATTTGTATTTTCAGAAACTTCCCCATTACCAGAAGGTTTCTTTTTCTCCTCCGTTCCATTAGGTTCCGAAGGTTTCTTTGGTGCTGGAACATCATGGAATTTTGCTGGTTGCTCAAAAGAAGACATATCTACACTTTCTTTTCTTGCCGTTTCCACAATTTCATTTATTCTCATAGCCGCCAAATCTTTTTCCGAAAAATCCTGATTTTTCAATGCCATATTTTTAATTAAAGTTGCCTTTCCATCGGAAATATGAAGCTCTTTCGCAAGTCGCTCTACCTCTTTATCACCTCTTGGAATCTGCTGGCTAATGATTTCACCATAAACTTCTTCTTTCCCCATTGCGGTAGAAATATCTTGGGATAAGTCTTCCATAAGCCCTTCCGCATTGGAAGCATCTCCCGTATCCACAGAAACAAGAATGGCATTTGCTTCATCTGTTGTTAAATATCCAGCATTCACAAGCTCCAATATGGTTTCCGTCACTACTTCATCCAATTGCCGATGTTTAGGCGAGGACAAGGCATCTACTACTTTTTTTCCATCTGCATTTAATCCTGTTATGGAGAGAATTTCCTCCTGACGATTAATACAAATTTGAATGCTTGGATTTACGTCTAAATTTATTGTGGTATACACCGCGTAATTTTCATACCATTGAAAACCAAAAAAGCACAAAATACACGCTGCTAAAACAGATAGGCTTGTAATCCATGTTCTGGCAACAGCCTTCTTTTTTCGGGAAGGCAAAGGATTGTTGGGAAGAGGATACTCGTCTTTACTTGCCTGTGACGCTCTTTCCCATATTGCATCAAAGCAGTCAGGAGTGATTTGCTCCACTGCCTGCTTGGTATGTTGCAAAATCTGCTTTTCCTGCATAGGTTTCATTCCTTTCCATTCTTCATCAATTCGTGCTGCAATTTTTTTATCGCCCGTCGATATTTTGAAAGAACAGTAGCAAGTGGCTTATCTAAAAGCTGTGCGATTTCCCGATGTTTAAAACCGTTTACCGCATGAAGAAGTACAATGGTACGTTCTTCCTCTGCCAACACCTGAAAAGCACTAATCAATACCATACGGTCTTCTGCGTGATTAATATCAGAAAAATCAACGGATACCTGAAGGGTATCAAAATCCTGATAAGACGATTTTTTCAAATCTCTCAGCCGCATCAATGCAAGATTCCTTGCAATGGTAAATATCCATGCCAACGGTTTACCCTGATCTTCATATCGGTCTGCATGCAATCGGACACGAATATACGTTTCCTGAAGTAAATCCTCTGCATCTTCCCGATTTCGAACGATAGATAGAAGAAAAACATAAACGCTTTGAGAAGTTTCCTGATAAAGAAACTGGAACGCTTCCTTATTACCATCTGCAATGCGTTGAAAAAGCGCAGTATCTACTTCAATTATTTGTTCTGTAGACTGCGTTGTTTCTCCATTGCCTGGCAATAAACTTTGCATTTTGTTCTCCCCCTTTGTTATAACCAGATACCAATTACTCTACTATACCCGCTTTGTAACTGTACAAACACTCAATCTTTATGCGTTCGCCCGGTATCACTAAATTAATGTAGCAAAAATACATTTTATTGCATAAATTGAAAAAATATCTGCATATTTTAAAACAGATATTCACTTAAATGGAATGAACCATCCTTCAAGCAAAAGTAAAACTCTTTTGTAGCTGTCCAGTCTGGAAAGCCACTTATTCTTTGCATATAGTGCTTTTGCATTATATCATGATTTTTATAAAAAAGCTACAGAAATTTTACAAAAATATTACATTTATGGTGTTAATTGTAAATATTTGCTGAATCATTGCAAAAAGAAACTCGCAAATTTTACTTTATGTATAAAGAAAGCTGCCGCCTACATTTGAAACAAACATTAGCGACAGCTAAAATAATATATTATATTCTTTCTAAGATTGCATCAAGTAAAGTATTCACACAAGTATCTACATCCGAATGCTCTGTATCTAAAACTAAATCCGGGTGAGTTGGAATTTCATAAGGAGAACCCTTTCCGGTAAAATTCTTAATGTCCTTCTTATATAATCCCTTAGGATCTCTGCTTGCACACACTTCAAAATCTGCTTTTACATGCACTTCCAAGAAACGATCTGCTCCGATTTTCTCTCGTGCCTTATCTCTCATTTCTTGAAAAGGTGTAATAAAAGATACCAAAGTAATCACACCAGCATCTTGAAACAATTTTGCCACTTCTGTAACACGACGAATGTTTTCCATTCTCTCTTCTTTGGAAAATCCAAGTCCAGCATTGATTCCATGACGTATATTATCGCCATCTAACACATATGCAATCTTGCCCATAGCAAACAAACGCTTCTCTGCCTCCATTGCGATGGTAGATTTACCAGAACCAGACAATCCGGTCAACCATACCACAAGACTTTTCTGTCCCATTCTCTCGCATCTTTCTTCATGTGTCACTTTCGCAGGCTGCCAAATAATGTTCTCATCCATTCTTTGTAGTCCATCCTTTCTTCTTTTACTTCCCTTCGTTTTCAATACTAAAAACACGCTTTGCGAATTTCTCAGATTATGGCGGTGCTGGTCAACTCTTCGTGCAAGCACTCGACTTTCCTATAAAATAAACAAATCTTGTAAACACGCACCATATTTTTCTATCAGCATATCTTACACTTGTGGCATGACTATGTCAGTTCCACAAAAACTTATTCTGCCTCTGCAATCACGTCACGCATATCGTACATTCCAACCGTCTTTCCTTTTAAGAACTTAGCCGCAGCTACAGAACCTTTTGCAAAGACAGCCTTAGAATATGCAGTATGCTTAAATTCAATCACTTCATCGATTCCAGCAAAAATAATTTCATGCTCTCCCACAATTGTTCCACCACGAACAGCAGAAAGACCAAGTTCTTTCTTTCCTCTCTTTTCTCTCTTCTGGGAACGATCATAAATATATTCGTACTGATGATCCATTGCCTCGTTAATGGAATCTGCTAAAGCAAGTGCAGTTCCAGAAGGTGCATCCAACTTCTGATTATGGTGTTTTTCCACGATTTCCACATCATATCCAGCGGTAGCTAATACTTTTGCTGCATCCTGCACCAATTTAAATAGTGTATTGATTCCCAATGACATATTGGCAGATTTCAAAACTGCGCTTATTTCGCTCAACTTTTGAATTCTTTGTAATTGTTCTTCAGAAAGACCAGTTGTACATACTACTACTGGCATCTTTTTCTCTTCACAGTAAGTAAGAAGTCCATCCATTGCTTTTGCTGAACAAAAATCAATAATTACATCCGCTTCCACATTACAATCTGCAATGTTAGTAAATACTGGATATCCATTATCACGATTATCTACAATATCAATTCCTGCAACGATTTCTGCATCCACATCTTCTTTTACGATCTTTGAGATTGTCTGTCCCATTGCTCCGTTGCATCCATGCATAATAATTCTCGTCATCTGTTTCTCTCCTTTTCCTTTTTATCCCGCTACTTCAATCACATTTATGAAAGAATTCCCACTTTTTTCATCTCAGCCTCTAATAAAGCTGCTTTTTCCGAACTCATTTCTGTCAGTGGCATACGCAAAGTGCCTACGTTCATTCCCATCAAATTTAATGCTTTTTTCACAGGAATTGGATTCACCTCTGAGAATAACGTATGAATCAATGGCAAATATTTTAACTGCATATCCAGACTTCCCTTTACATCTCCGTCTAAATATTTGGCTACAATATCATGTGTCTCTTTTGGCGCTACGTTTGATAATACCGAAATTACACCCAAACCTCCTAGAGAAAGAACCGGCACAATCTGGTCATCATTTCCGGAATATAAGTCAATCTTTCCATCTGTAAGCTGCATAATATTTGCTACCTGTGAAATATCTCCGCTTGCTTCCTTAATTCCTACAATGTTATCTACATTTTTCACTAATTCAGCAACTGTCTGTGGCTGAATGTTACAACCAGTTCTACTTGGCACATTATATAATATAATAGGAAGTTTCACGCTATCTGCAACTGCTGAAAAATGTCCTACCAATCCCTTTTGTGTTGCCTTATTATAGTATGGACTAACTACCAAAAGTCCATCCGCACCATATTCTTCTGCCTTCTGTGAAAGATAGATTGCTGTCTCTGTACAGTTGGAGCCAGTTCCTGCAATTACTGGAATTCTCTTCTTAGTAAATTCCACACATGCCTTAACTGTTGCCAAATGCTCTTCATGAGACTGTGTTGCTGCCTCTCCTGTGGTTCCACAAATAATAATGGAGTCTGTACCATTCTTTATATGAAACTCCACCAATTCTTCTAATTTATCGTAATCAACACTTAAATCTTCTTTCATAGGTGTAACTAAAGCAACACCCGCACCTTTAAAAATAGCCATCCTAATTCCTCCTTAAGCTCTACATCTGCAATTTTTAAGTTCCATGCCCTTGACAGGTAATTGACCAATACACTGTTAAAACAAACAATTTTTATCCTGTCTACTGACATATGCTATGAGCCGATTGCAATTTGTGTATATGAAGTAATGGTTACATTATTATATCCAATTTTCATTCATCCTGTTCCATCCTATACTTATAAAATAATCACAAGAAACACGCTTTGCGAATTTCTCAGATTATAGCGTAAAAAAAGGATTAGCATAGATTTATGCTAATCCCGGATAGTCTCACAACTCTAACAATCTTTCGTAGCACTCCATCACTTTCGTCGATGACAGTCGCATACTTATTCAATATACGCCCAGCCGCAAAGCCTCAGGTTCTTTGCAACTTCGGCATGTTCCCCTTTCCACTTCATTCTTCTGTTCCTGAAACATCCTGAATGTACTGATGAAACACGCGCCTCTACCTTCTTTATTATCCTATCACGATACCTTGTCCTTTGTCAATAAATATATTCCCTACTAAACTGGATAATCGTAACAGTTCAGCCATATAGCTAAACTGTTACGGATAATCCTTCCGTAGCAATCTCCTAATAATTTACCTAAAATCAATTATGAGAAACGCACTTTTGAAGTTTCCTCACTACTAGCGAAAAAAAGAGACTGTCCTAAGGACAGCCTCTCTTTTCGTTCAAACAAATACTCAAAGTATATGCACACAGAGGGACTTGAACCCTCACCCCTGTTACAGGACATGGACCTGAACCATGCGCGTCTGCCAATTCCGCCATGCGTGCAGAGCCTTTCAGCACTTTTCATTGTAGCACAGCCACTGTTTGATGTAAAGGAAAAATTTCGCAACTACCATCTAAACAGTAACACCAAAACTACATTATTTTTTTCTGAAACATAAAAGCAAGAAATCCCCCTATAGAGAACTTTCTTGCTTTTACATTGTATATATGATTCTTTATCAAATCTGCATTACTTAATTTTGAAAGTAACCTTTCTCTGTCCGGTATAATTACCTTTTCCTTTCAGATAAACTGTGGCAGTTCCTCTTTTTATATTTTTCTTATAAGTCACAGTAAATTCTTTCTTTTTCTTTAGGGTATATGTGCCATACTTTAATACAATGGAAGGCTTTACTTTCTTTCCTGTATAGGTTTGTGCCTTTACTTTCTTTAGTTTTAATTTCTTAATATTCTTTGCCTTAATTTTAAAGGTTACAGTTCTTGTTCCAGAATAATTACCCATACCACGAATAACCATTTTTGCTGTTCCTGCATTTTTATTACTTGCATAGGAAACAGAATAGTCACTTCCCTTTTTTAATACCTCATTGCCATGAAGTACCATAATTGCGGGCGCAATTTTCTTTCTTGTGTAAATATAACTTCCATTGTAATTTATTACATCACAATTTGAAATGGAAATAGCATTTCCCGTTGCCACATCGGCTGAAACACCTGATGATGTAACTGCAGTTGCTGTTGCCATAGGGGTAATTGTTGCTGTTGCTATAGGGGTAACTGTTACCACTGGTGTGCATGTAGCAGGTGCTGTTGTCATTACCACTTCAGGCTGTTTTGTTTCCTTTGCTGGTTCCAGTGTTGCCGTTGCACTTGCCGTTACCATTACCGTTGCCGTTGGTGTAATACTTGGAATCGGTGAACTACTCTCCTTAACCTCAGGAGTTGCTGTTACTACTGGAGGCATGGTTATGGCAACGTTCGATGTCTGCTCTATATCCTCTTCTGTAGAGCCAGGTCCACTAAACAAAATGCTGTATCTGCTTGTGGAAGATGTTTCATAGTAATTTGTCTTTACACTTGTAGTTACAACAACAGCTCCAGTTCCGCAGCCTTTGGAATCCAGTTTTACCAAACCTTCTGTAATTTGTTCATTTCCCTTTCCATCAAAAGCGGTTCCTCCAACTGTAAGTGCAATATTGGGATTCATTTCATCTCCAATTGTTGCCTCATATCCAGTCTTATCTTCTGTATAATCAGCCAAATCTACACTTTTCTTAGAACCATCTTTACATGTATAGGTGTAAGTCAACTTTGTTAATTTTGCAATACTTCCCTCAAAAACAAAATCATATCCAGTTAAATCTACAAAATTACAAAGCTGATCGGTGGATTCAAGTCCTAATGTTTTCACAGCTGTTCCCTGATAGCTGTTTAATGTAGACGCATTGAAACTATTAGCCTTTGTTCCTTTATTTTTATTACTTCCTGTAATATTGATGTCACTACTTCCATTCTCCAACTGATAATAGCAATTCTCAACAGTAGCAGTGCCTTCATCACTAGAGCTAACTGATGTCACTCCATAATTATAGGTTGCTGCCATCACACCTTTATAATAACAGTTCACTAATTTTCCAGAACCCCTGACAGAAAATGCAATTCCAGCAACTTCATAATCCGCTGTCAAATCTACTGTTGACCAACAGTTTACCATACTTGCACCATCACGAATGGAACGTGCAATTCCGGCACATCCTCCGTTTGCTTCATAAGTATTTTTCATTTTTCCTGTGGTTCCTAAGTTCATAATTCGACCTGTCGTATAAGGGAAAATAGAAAATCCTGCTTTGCTACTGGTCTCAATATTTACTTTGATCGTATGTCCCTGTCCGTCATAAGTTCCTGCAAATGCAATGCTATCTGCACCTTCTAATCCGGTATAACCTGCCACATTGGACATATCAATATTAGCAGTCTGCTTGATATATTTTCCAGCATAGGTTTCTCCACCAAGCATAGCATTGGTAAATGTTAAAAATTGCGCTGCACTAGAAATGATATACGGATCACTCTGTGTACCAGAACCAGTAATATCTTCCTCATGAACAGCCTCCGGTCCTTTATACTCCACATTGATTGCTGTATACAAATACTTTGGTACATACATTTTTCCATTTACATAAGGACAAATCTGTCCCTTTAAATCCAATGTAGTTCCCTTATATTTAATTATGTCTGTGTCACAAGTAACTTTCAAATCCATATCAGAAAAGGTAAAGGTTCCATCACTATAACTTCCCTGATTTGTCACATTGATATACAACTCATCTGTGGCATTTTGCAAGGTTCTTGTTCCAAGTAAAGATGCCACATACGGTGCAATATCTGTATTATCTACCGTATAATCTCCTCTATTACTGCTATTAAGCGCAGTAGCAGAAGTTCCTTCCATTGCACTTACTCCATCTGGAAGATACATCCACACACCAACGTTCATGCTGGTATGGGCGCTATCTCCACTACCTTCATAAGAAGAAAAATCTAATAAATTGGTGCTGTCCTTTGTACTCTCACCATTTTGTACTTTTTTTACCACCGCAGACATATCAGATGGCGTTGCCGTTAATCCGGTATTATGATCTGGTACAACTACAATGGCAGTGTGTCCATCTTCTTTTGCAAAATCCAAAGCCACTTTAAATGCCTCATCAAAAGCAATCCACTCACCTGCTGACTCTGTCATCATCCTATGATGATTTCCATAATCAATCTTACTTCCTTCTACCATAAGAAAGAAACCGTCTTCATCCTTTGATAACATATCAATGGAATATTTTGTCATCTCTGCTAATGTAGGAGTTTTTCCGCTTCCATCATCAAGTCCATCATAATTTTTTCCATATCCAATGTCATATGGCATGTGATGTTTGTCCGCTTGAAACGTTCCCCATACTTTCATGTTTTCAGATACATCTCCATAGCTTTTCTGTGCCGCAGATGCAAGTTCGCTCTCCGTTCCCACCAATGTATATCCTAAACTCTTTATTGTATTGCTGTTACCAGAAGAGGTATATCCTGTATAGTTAATTCCTCCGCCAAGTACAATATTTAAGTCCTGATACATCATTTGCTTTATAATCTGTGAATAGCTATCACGACTACCTGCATGAGCAGAAAATGCTGCTGGTGTTGCATCATATTCATAGGAAGTGGCAATCAATCCAGTTGCCATCCCTTCTAATTGACACAATTCTGTTAAATTGGCAATTGGCACTCCCGATGGGTTCAAACCAGTATAACTATTATTTGTTTTCTTTCCCGTAGCTAAGGCTGTTCCTGCTGCTGCTGAGTCTGTTGTCCCGTTATCTGCAGAACGAGTTGTCATAGATGCTACCAAATAGTCGTCCATGTACATTTCTTTCGAAGTAGGTTTGGTTCCCTTAAAGCTATCATAATTCAAATAAGTAAGGCCGCCGGCCTCTTTTACTGCTTTTGCAATGTCATAGGAAGGAAATCCACCTCCATCTGGTATCATGTAAATGACATTATCAATGGTTGTCCCTGAATCATTTTGAATCACCATTACATCCGTCTTTTCTTCCTTTCCTGATGCCAAAACAGAGAAAGAACTTCCATATATTTCCGGAATTCCCGTCACTGAAAGGCTCAGTCCTAGTATTGCTGCAAACCCTTTTTTTAATGCACGCTTCATACATCTGTTCCCTTTGCTCATATTTGCTTCTCCTTTATTTTTTATAATTGTCCAATTCCTAAACAATTATTATTTTTAAAAAGGCTACCATACAGGCAAATTTCAATTTCCTGTACGATAGCCTTTTCTAATCTAGTGTACTAATTCAGTTCGAGCAGCTATTTCTTAGTCTGCAAGTTTTGTAATTGTTCCATCCGTTATTTCATAAGTTCCTTTACCAACTACATAGTTACTCTTACTATTGTTATCCCATGTTCCATTTCCATTATTGAAACATACGGTTGCGGAACTTGTGGTACCTAAATCAATGGTGTACATCCACTTTCCTGCGCTAAGTTTTGTCATCTTAACACCTGGTGAAGTTGTCCATGTTCCATTTACTTTATAGTGTACATACGCATTCGTCCATGAAGTAGAGGTTGATCTTGTATAATATAATACGACTTGATTCTGGTCTACTTTTGGTGTTGCTGTTGGCTCTGTTGTTACTACTGGAGTTGTTTCTGATACTTTGCCATCCTTTACTACATATGTCCCTGCTGAAATACTATAATTTGATCCACTATTACTATCCCATGTACCATTTCCATTATTGAAACATACGGTTGCTTCTGTTGTTGTTCCAAGATCAATTGTGTATACCCAATATCCTGCACTAATTTTTTCCATCTTTGTTCCTGGAGCTGTTGTCCATTGTCCATTTACTTTGTAATGGATGTAAGCATTTGTCCAAGATGTTGATGTAGAACGCTGATAGTATACAACTGCCTTATTCTGTCCCGGTACAGGCGTTTCTGTTACAGTTGGTGTTGCTGTCGGTGTAGTTGTTGGTGTTGCTGTCGGTGTAGTTGTCGGTGTAATTGTTGGTGTTGCTGTTGTTGCTACTGGAGTCAACTTTGATACAACTCCATCCTTTACTCCATATGTTCCTGCTGGAATGCTATAATTTGATCCATTCTTGCTATCCCAACTAGATCCGTTATTGAAACATACAGTTGCATTTGTCGCACCATTAAGCTCAATTACAATCTTCCAATTATATCCACTCTGCTCTGTAGTTGCAGTCATTGCCACACCTGGTACTGTAGTCCATGAACCGCTTCCTACTTTATAATGACAGTTTGCGTTTGTCCAACTTGTACTATAATACAATGTAATTTTATCTGTAGGTGTTACTGTTGGTGTAATTGTTGGTGTCGCTGTTGGTGTTGCTGTTGGTGTTGCTGTCGGTGTAATTGTTGGTGTCGCTGTTGGTGTTGCTGTCGGTGTAATTGTTGGTGTTACTGTTGGTGTGGTTGTTACGGTTACTGGTGTTGCTGTTACCGTTGGTGCATACCAAGAACCAGAAGCCTTATTTGAACCATTATCTGGCTTATAACAAATTGCGTTTGTTGTTGGCATCAAAAGATCCGGTGTCTGCAATTCCCATGTAGTAGTATCTCCAGTATTTTTAAATAAAATGTATTTATAAGAACCAGTAATACTAAACTTATAAATATCGTTTCCACCTGAAACCCAACTAAATAACTTATAATCTGTAGTATCGTTCCATACATAGGCATAAACTTCTGACCAATTTGCATTGCTGTTGTCAAAGTATACCGTTGTTTCAGTTGGTACTACTGTTGGTGTTGGAGTTACTACTACTGGCTGTAACTCATATACTACACCATCTTTTACTCCATATGTTCCTGCTTTTACTTCATAGTTTGAACCATTATTACTATCCCAACTAGAACCGTTATTGAAACATACGGTTGCAGATGTAGCTGTTCCTAAGTCAATAGTATATTTCCAATTGTACCCAGCCTGCTCTGTAGTTGCATTCATTGCTACTCCTGGCACTGTAGTCCATGTTCCATTTACACTATAATGGATATTGGCTTGACTCCAAGCACTCTTGTAGTATACAGTTACCGTATTTTTGTCTGGCACTGGTGTTGTCACTGCAGGTGTTGTCTGCACTGGTGTTGGTTCTGTTGTTACTACTGGTGTTGCTGTTGATTCTGTATAAGCATACCAAGAGCCACCGGACTTATTACCACTGTTTGCCTTATAACAGTTATTGCTATCACTAGGCATAACTAAATCCAAAGTCTGCTTATCCCACTCTGTTGTTCCAGCTGTGTTCTTGAACAAAATGCTAGAATAAGAACCGTTAATTGTAAACTTATAAATATTATTCGTACCACTTACTAAAGAACCGCTAAATACCGCATAGTCTGTGGTATCATTCCATACATAGGCATAAACTTCTGACCAATTTGCATTGCTGTTGTCAAAGTATACAGTAGTTTTCTCACCACCGCCAGAACCGCCTCCCCAAATAGAATTTAGGTAAGATACACGCTTCTTAATAAAATTATGTACATAATTAACATTATCAGTAAAAGTGCTTCCAGTATCCGCACTTCCCCAATGTTGTTTTCCAAGGAAATCAAATCTACTAAAGTTCATATTAGCAGAAGCCTCAATTTCAGTACCATATATTTTAATAGGTTTTACATTTGCTGTATAAGCATTTTGGTTTCCTGTGGAAACTGCTAACAATGGTGAGAAGTCTTCCTGCCAAACCTTCTTTACCATATCCATAAAGTCGCTATGCTTTGTTAAAGCACCCATGAAGTTCAATTGAGAACCATGGTAAACACTCTTTGATGGTAAAAGCAATTTTGATGTATTTAATAAATCATCTCTTTTATAGCCACCAATTGCCCAGTCAAAGTCCCAAGCTGGTCCAAAGAAAATCTTTCCATTCTTATCTTTGTACATATAAAAACTTGTAGAAACTGCATCTACGTTCATTGCAAGTTCCTGCACAATATACATCTGTGCTGCAGTCTTTAAGTCCATATATTCTGTGTAATGTTTTCCTTGTGAATTGTAACCTGAAGAAGAATATACGGCATCTTCCATCTCCTGGAAGTAATTTTTAATATATTTTACCTGTGCTTTTGAAGCATATTCAGGAGTTTTTACTACTACCTGCTGTCTCTTAGAACTTACAAAACCACTGATTTCATCTGGATATCTCTCATCCAACTCAAACTCAAGTAAGTATCCGCCAGTAATATCTGAAGGATCATTCTCAATGTTTACATATTTGTAAGTATTAGCAGATACACTACCTGTATCTCCTCCACGAGAATACTCATCCAAATCCTTGCTGTTTAATTCCTCAGTCTCGCCTTCCAAATCAGAAATATTAATACGATTCTTGTCAATTTCAACTTTAGATGTAATTAAGTAGTTACCAATATATCTACCATTCTGGTATACATCTGCATATTCACACTCTGGTGTATATGCTGCCCCTGCATCTTCTGCAAGGTCAAAGATAAATTTATTACGAAGTAAAGACTGGTCAAAGTCATTAGCAAGAAGACACCATTTCTTTGACTTCTCCATACCAAATAAAGCAACTTTTTTATCTAACTTGATGTTGTATGGATATTTATAGAATAATTTTCTTGCTGCTTCCCAAGAAGAATTTCCACGTCCCTTAATCTGTGATAAAGCTACAGTAGCCGCATTTCCTTCTGTATCTACATAAACGATATCTCCAGAATCTACAACTGTCTTATCTTCACTATTATTTACTGCGTCCAAACTTCCACTAGCTGTTGTAATAAACATAGTGTTAATGTTCTGAGACTGCATAACTGTTAATTTGTAAGTGGTAGATCCAACTTTTACAGTATAGTTTCCGCCACCTGCAAAAATATTTGTAGTCTCACCACTCTCAACTTTTGTTCCGTTTACATACATAGAATTAGAAAATGTATGCCAAACAGTTAATGTGTTTAAGTCTACAGAAGATGGTAAATATAAATAATATTTTCCATCTGACGAAGAATAATGCCACTTAATGGCATCTAAACTATTGTCCTTTGAGTAATTACTACCATTTACCCATAATGCATTGCTACTTGATTTTACAATGCTTGGTGCATCGATTAGTGCAGTTGTTACACTCTCTGTAGTGCTTGCCTGCGCAATAAGAGAACCTTCTGGTAGAAGAGTAATTACGCATACAAGAGCTAATAAAAGCGCAACAAAGCTCTTTGCGAAACGAACTTTTGTATAAGCCTGTTTCTTCATAAAAAAATACCTCCTAAAAAAAATATATCAATTTGTTACTATTTATACCTAATAATGGAAAAATAGTAAGTAAATTGTAACTCTGTGACGATAGTATACCTCGTATTTCTAATTTTTGTCAATCAAATTGTTACCAAATGTTTACGAAACAGTTAATATCTCTGTATTTCCTATATTAAATTATCATTTTTTTCGACCTTTTGTATATTTTACACCAAAAACATTTCAAAAAGGTTACATTTTCAGCAAATCACAAGAAACACGCATCTATGTACATCCTCGCACAGCATTTTTTACTCTATAAAACAAACTTTCTTATAAAGTAAAAAAGAAACGCTATCTTTTTACAGACAGCGTTTCTTGCTTTTATTTATTATATTTTTCGCCTAACTCCAGACGAAGAAGAGCTTTTCGAAGTGCAATTTCTGCACGAGCTTCATTAATCTCTCCCTCGGATCCTTTCAATCTTCGTTCGGCACGTATTTTTGCTTCCCTTGCACGATTGATATCAATTTCGTCCGGCCATTCGCAGGACTCCGCCAATATCACTACCTTATCTGGAAGAATTTCTATAAAACCGTCATGAAGGGCAGCTTCTTTCGTCTCTCCATTCACGGTAAAACGAACAACGCCAGGTGCTACAATAGAAGTAAGTGGAATATGATCGGCATAAATACCAATCTCCCCTTCTGTTGTACACAACTCTAACATCTCGATTTCATCCTCGTAAAATACACTCTCGGGAGAGACAACCTGAACATGAAATAATTTATTATCTGCCATTCGACTTCCTCCTATTTCACGCGCTCAAGCACGTCCTCAATACTACCGGCATTTAAGAAATAACTCTCTGGAATATCATCATGCTTACCTTCTAAGATTTCTTTAAAGCTTCGAATAGTTTCTGAAAGTGGTACATACTTACCAGACATACCAGTAAACTGCTCTGCAACGAAAAATGGCTGAGACAAGAATTTCTGAATTTTTCTGGCACGGTTTACAAGTACCTTTTCATCCTCTGACAACTCATCCATACCAAGCATGGCAATAATATCCTGAAGTTCTTTGTATCTCTGTAAAATTTCCTGTACTCCACGAGCTACCTGATAATGCTCCTCACCTACAATACGTGGGTCAAGAATACGAGATGTGGATTCCAATGGGTCCACAGCAGGATAAATACCAAGTTCTACAATAGAACGTGAAAGTACCGTTGTTGCATCCAAATGGGCAAATGTTGTAGCTGGAGCAGGGTCCGTCAAGTCATCCGCTGGCACATATACAGCCTGTACGGAAGTAATGGAACCATTCTTTGTAGAAGTAATACGTTCCTGCAAAGCACCCATCTCTGTCTGAAGTGTTGGCTGATAACCTACGGCTGATGGCATACGTCCCAAAAGCGCAGACACCTCAGAACCAGCCTGTGTGAAACGGAAAATATTATCAATAAACAATAATACATCCTTTCCTGCCTCATCACGGAAGTTCTCTGCAATGGTAAGTCCTGTAAGACCTACACGCATACGGGCTCCAGGTGGCTCATTCATCTGACCAAACACCATGGTTGTTTTATCTATAACACCAGATTCTGTCATTTCATAATAAAGGTCATTACCCTCACGGGTACGCTCACCAACTCCAGTAAATACAGAATATCCACCATGCTCAGTAGCAATATTGGTGATAAGCTCCTGAATAAGTACGGTCTTACCTACTCCGGCACCACCAAACAATCCAATTTTACCACCCTTTTGGTATGGACAAAGAAGGTCAACAACCTTAATACCAGTTTCCAAAATCTCAGTAGAGGTTGACTGCTCTTCAAAAGCAGGTGCCTTTCTGTGAATTGGTCTATATTCTACACCTTCCGGTGCAGGTTTTTCATCAATTGGATCACCAAGTACGTTAAACATACGTCCCAGTGTTTTTTCTCCAACTGGTACAGAAATCGGTGCTCCAGTAGCAACAGCTTCAGTACCACGAACCAAACCATCTGTTGGTCCCATGGCGATACATCTTACAATGTCATCTCCCAAATGCTGTGCTACCTCAACGACAAGTTTACCGCCGTCTTTGGTTTTAATATTGATTGCGTCATTAATCTCTGGAAGATTTCCTTCCGCAAATTTAATATCCAATACCGCACCGATAATCTGAGTGACTTTTCCAACATTCTGTTCTGCCATAATCTAATCCTCACTCTCCTATCGCGCTGTCCTATTCTATTGCAGATGCACCTGCAACAATCTCGGTCAACTCCTGTGTAATGCTTGCCTGTCTTGCACGGTTGTACTTCAATGAAAGATCGGCAATCATTTCCTCTGCATTGTTTGACGCAGAGTCCATAGCCTGCATTCTTGCTCCATTCTCGCTGGCAATCGCCTCGCAAAGAGCGCCATAGATCAAACTATTTACATACTTTGGAATAATCTCTCCCAAAGCCTCCTCTGCCTCCGGTTCATAATTCATTATTACAAGATCATCCGCAGAATTTCCTTTTTTGTCTTTTTTATCTACGGCTACTGGTAATAACTGCATTAAAGTTGGAATCTGTGTAATGGTGTTTTTAAAAATCGTATAAGCAATATAGATTTCTCCTACTTCCTGATTGGAAAAGGCTTCCAATACCGCTCGTCCAATATCCGCTGCATCTGAAAAGATTGGTCCATTCATCACATCTGAATAATCTGCTACGATTTCATAACCATTACGACGAAGTGCGTCCCTTCCTTTTCTTCCTACTGCATAAACCAACACATCTTCCTTTACAAAATCACCTTGGGTAAGCAGCTTAACTACATTGTTGTTGTAACCACCTGCCAATCCTCGATTGGAAGTTACCACAATTACTGCTTTCTTTTTGCTGTTTCCCGCTTGTAAATATGGATGATTTATATTATCTGATTTTTCAAGAATAGAGGTTACTGCATCATACATAAGCTGAAAGTATGGCTTTGACGCTTCCACCTTTCCTTTTGCCTTCTGCAACTTCGCAGTTGACACCACCTTCATAGCTGCGGTAATCTGTCCCGTACTTTCAATGGTGGCTTTTCTTCGCTTAATCTCTCTCATAGAGGCCATAATCTACACCCCCTCTATTCTTTTGCAAATTCTTTTTTGTATTCTTCAATGGCTTTCACCAAAAGTTTCTCCGCATCTTCTGTAAGCACTTTTTCTTCCTTGATACTCTTTGGAAGTTCTGGATATTTGGTATCGATATACTCAAATAATCCTGACTCAAAGTTCAAAACATCCTCCACTGCAATATCAAGCAAATACTTTTTCGTTGCAGCATAAATAATAATAACCTGATATTCTACTGGCATCGGCTTATATTGAGGTTGTTTTAACATTTCCTGAATTCGCTCACCTTGTGCCAATTTCTCCTTAGTATCTGCATCAAGATCTGATCCAAACTGCGCAAAAGATGCAAGCTCACGGAACTGTGCAAGCTCTGTACGAATTGGTCCAGCAATCTTCTTCATGGCTTTAATCTGCGCCGAACCACCTACTCGCGAAACAGATAAACCAGCGTTAATAGCAGGGCGGAAACCGGAATTAAACATCTCTGTCTCCAAATAAATCTGTCCATCTGTAATAGAAATTACATTTGTAGGAATATATGCAGATACGTCGCCTGCCTGAGTCTCAATAATAGGAAGGGCAGTTAAAGAACCACCACCTAATTTATCTGACAAACGAGCTGCTCTTTCCAATAATCTGGAATGCAAATAGAATACATCACCTGGATAAGCCTCACGTCCTGGTGGTCTTTTCAGCAACAAGGAAAGTGTACGGTAAGCAGTCGCATGTTTTGATAAATCATCATAGATAATCAATACATCCTCACCATTTTCCATCCACTCTTCACCAATAGCACAACCTGAATATGGTGCAATATACTGAAGTGGTGCTAATTCACTGGCAGTAGCTGCAACTATGGTTGTATAATCCATAGCACCATACTCTTCCAATGTTTTTACAATACTTGCTACCGTAGACGCTTTCTGTCCAATGGCAACATAAATACACTTCACATTCTGTCCCTTTTGGTTGATGATTGTATCAATGGCGATAGCTGTCTTACCAGTCTGTCTATCTCCGATAATAAGCTCACGCTGTCCTCTTCCGATTGGAACCATGGAATCAATCGCCTTAATACCAGTCTGAAGAGGGGTATCTACAGATTTTCTGGAAATAACACCGGATGCTACTCTTTCAATCTGACGATACTTTTTGCTCTCAATTGGTCCTTTTCCATCAATCGCCTGTCCAAGTGCATTGACTACTCGACCAAGCATCACATCACCAACGGGTACCTCAACTACTCTACCAGTAGTCTTTACCGTATCTCCCTCGTTAATATTCTTACTATCACCAAGTAAAACGGCACCTACATTATCTTCTTCCAGGTTAAGAACCATACCATAGATCTCATTTGGGAATTCCAACAACTCACCGGACATGGCATTTTCCAATCCGTGAATACGGGCAATACCATCGGCAACCTGAATTACTGTTCCCACATCTGAGACTTCTAATTTTGTACTATAATTCTTAATCTGTTCTTTAATCACTGAACTGATCTCTTCTGGTCTCAAATTCATGATATGTTTGCACCTTCTTTCCTCTCTTAATTTAGCTGTATATTGGCAAGTTCTTTCGCCATAAGATTAATTCTTGTGCGAATGCTGCTATCTACAACTCTATCTCCCACACGGATAATCAAACCTCCAATGATTGCCTTATCCACGTGAAAATTCATTTCATAATTTACATAATCTGTTGTTTCCAACAGTTTTGTTTTAATCTGGTTCTTCTGCTCTTCTGACAATGGAACCGCCGAAGTGACTTCTGCCACTCCCATCTTTTTATTTTCTCTCACCTGTTCCAGAAAATACGTTAAAATTCCCTGTATCTCATTATGGCGGTCTTTTTCTACCACCAATACAAGAAATCCTACCATTGTGTCAGACACCTGTCCTTTAAAAATCTTTTCCACAACGGCCACTTTTTCTTCCTTCACAATCTTTGGATGGTTTAGCAGTTTCAAAAGCTCCGGATTCTCGGACAGTGCATCCATGATTGCTCTAGCTTCCTGTGCCAGTTCATCTAAAGACTGTTCTTCGATTCCAAGGTCAAACAACGCTTCTCCATAAGTTTTAGAAACTAACTTTGCCATGTGCTATCACCCATCTCTTTTAACGTTTCCTCAATCAGTGAATCCTGCTGCTGTGTACTGATGGAGGTCTGTACGATCTTACCAGCCATAGCAGAAGCAATTGTGATCATTTCCTGTTTCACTTCGTCCTTCACTTTATTCTTTTCCAATGCAATCTCTTTGTCTGCGCGAACACGAATACGGTGTGCCTCTGCCTTTGCTTCCTCTACGATTTCTCGCTCCTGAAGCAAAGCCTTCTTACGAGTCTCACTTAAAATTCCTTCTGCTTCTTTATTCACGTCTTTTAATTTGTTTTCATATTCCTCTTTGATACGAATACTATCATCCTTCGCCTTCTGGGCATCTTCTAAATCTGCCTCTACTTTTTCCTGGCGAGTCTCTAAAAGTGTTCTTACCGGATTAAACAAGAATTTTGACATAAATAAAAACAGAACAAACACTGCAAGGGCTGTAATTGCTGCATCCACTAAGAGCTGCATATCCAATCCGAAAATACGGCTATAAGTTTCCTCTCCAACATCTGCTGCAAGAAGAACGTTTGTCCATAATCTTAATCCACTCACTGTACGGCCTCCTTTCCCACTTTATTTTGTCTCAATCGGTATCTGTTCATAAACATGCGCTTATGCTTCTATACAATACCTAAACAACTACAAATCTTCTTATAGCTTTCCAATAAGTGGGTTAGCGAATAATAGAATTAACGCAACAACCAAACCGTACAAACCAGTTGTCTCCGCAACCGCCTGTCCTAAAAGCATAGTTGACATAATAGTTCCCTTTGCACCTGGGTTACGTCCAACTGCTGCCGCACCCTGTCCGGCTGCGTTACCCTGTCCAATACCAGGACCAATACCGGCGATCATTGCTAAACCTGCTCCAATTGCAGAACCTCCTAATACTAAACCGCGTGCTAACATTTCTGTATCCATAATAAAATCCTCCTAATCTTTCCTATAGCACTCTGTGCTACACTATCTTTCTTTTTGTTACTAATCTTCCTCTCCAATTGCGTCCGCCACAAATACCATTGTCAGCATACAGAATACAAATGTCTGAATTGCTCCAGAGAACAAATCCAAATACGCATGTAATACTGCAGGCCAAGCCAAAGTAAGGAACCAAGGAATCAAACCATATAGTAATCCCAACATAATTGTTCCTGACAAAATATTACCAAACAAACGCAATGACATCGAAACTGGTGTTGCCAAATCTCCAATAATGTTCATTGGGAAGAAGAAGAAAATTGGCTCAAACCAACCCTTCACTTTAGCCAGTTTCTGATACTTAAATCCATTGTACTGGATCATGACAAAGGTGATCAATGCCAGTGGCAATGTAACACCATAGTCAGACGTTGGCGACCGAAGTCCCATCAAGCCGGATATGTTTGACAAAAGAATAAAACATGCAAGTGTCCCAATATAATTGGCGAACTTTGGTCCATGCTTTTTACCCATATTCGAAATTACCAGATTGTCCAATGCCTGTACTAACATTTCCAAAATGTTTACAAACATTCCCGGTTTTTCGTAAGGATTCGCCTTTTTCACTGCACGATTTGCCACAATAGCAAATATAATCAGTGTCAAACATACGATGAACAGGGATATATGGGTAGTTGTAATATACAAATCCTGCCCGAACAATTGATATTTTAAATATCCTTGTGTTCCCAGATCATCTCCGATGTCCGCCCGAATAAAATTCGTTGCAGGCAGCCCCTTTGCAAAATAAGAGATTTCCCCATTCAAACATGCTCCCTCCTTTACATCTTTATTGTATTCCTAAGCGTTTTTTTCGCTTTGGTGTATGAAAAATGGCTGTATATAAGCAGATACTTTCAAAGCAAACATTCCCACTATTACTCCGCAGGGATGTATCCACTCTTTCATTGCTAATCCTACTACTACAACCATAATCATAATCAGCATACGGATTACCGCCTGACCGGACTCGCGCTTTGCCGCACCTACTTCGTCCATATCCAGGCTTTTTTGTAAACTATTGTACAGATGAATGGCAACGATACTTGCGCCAATGGAACTCCAAAATACTCCAAGAGCAAATGCAATTTTGTCTTGAAAAAAGAATGCGCCAACCAGACTAACTACTGCCGCATAAATAAAATTCCCTATAACCAGCCAAAACAATGTCTGTTTTTCACTTCTCATCTCTTCAACTCCTGTCATTTACTTTTGTCTTTACCTTGTCGCTTCTCTCGCTCTCTCTTCATACTGTCAAAGTATTCTTGCTGTGCATTCTCCCGTTCTAAATCTTTTGCATAAAATCCACGAACCAAATAATAAAAATTCCGAAAAGCTGCCAATACTCCAAGTCCCATCATCACTAAAAACCAAATGGTGGTCTGAAACTTTTCGTTAAGCCAGAAACCAATGCAACCACATATAAGCAACGGTGATAACATGGTAATAGTCACTTGCCAAAACATGACTAACGCCTTGACAACGTTGTTGCGTTCTTTCTTCAAGCCTATCTTCCTCTCCACTATAACTTATCCATGATATAGGCAAAAAGATATTTTGACCCATATCTTACTATTTATGCACAATTACAAATACACACAATTTAATTATACTACTTTTTAGAAAATTGTCCATAAAAAGAAATTTTGCTGTCGAAATTTTAATAATTCTGTAATATTTCTCCATAAATTGGAATATTCTTTTCTCCATTCACACTTTGGTATTTCTATTTTGCATTTCATCAATTTGTGATATACTATATTTTATCAATTTGTTTCACAATTGATTTTTTAACCGCTCACAAGGCGGTTCCTATCTTATTTTTTTTGGAGGGATTACTTATGACAAGCACAAAACCCATTTTATATAGAAAACGTTTCATTCCCGATGAAATCATTCATCTAAAAGACGATGTTATTTTACATTTGGACTCTTCTGTTATTATTACCAAATGGAACTCATTAAAACCAAGAAAAGATATTTCTACTGGTATTTCTGCATATTTTATGGAAGATGGCTTTAAAGTCAGCAAAGTATTTGACAAACATCACAAACTGGTCTATTGGTATTGCGATATTATTGAGACATCCTACGATCCAGTACAGAATTCTTATTCTTTTTTAGATTTACTGGCAGATGTACTTGTATACCCAGATGGGTCCGTACACGTAGTAGATTTAGATGAGATTGCTGATGCGTTGGAGAACAAGCGCATTGATAAATCTATAGCATGTAAAGCACTTCGCCTTTGTAATCATTTGTTAGATATTATCTATTCAGGAAAGTTCAAGAAATATCAAAATATCGTCAACAAATATGAAAATCAACAATAAGATTAAAAGTTTCGCAAAAGAAAAAAAGGGGGCAATCCCCCTTTTGCTTTCTAAAAATATTCTTATCACATACTAATCTTCAATCTGCGCAATTCTTCGAATATGTCTTTCATCATTAGAAAATGGTGTGTGCAAGAACGTATCTACAATTTTCACAGCAAGTCCCGGCCCGATGACTCTTGCACCCATAGCTACAATATTGGCATCATTATGCTCTCTGGTTGCCTGTGCGCTGAAACAATCATGGCAAAGTGCCGCACGAATTCCTTTTACCTTATTGGCTGCAATAGAAATTCCAATACCGGTTCCACAAATAAGGATTCCCTTCTCTGCTTCTCCATCCGCTACTGCATGTGCTACTTTTTTTGCATATTCTGGATAATCTACGGAATTGGTATCATAACACCCATAATCTTTGTACTCCAATTTCTGTTCCTCTAAGTATTTGATAATTTCCTGTTTTAATTCATAACCACCATGGTCGCATCCAATTGCTATCATTGTAAATCTCCTTTCGTTTATCAGAATGCCTACAAATCAGGCATGTCCATTACTCCACAGAAGCCTCTGTGTCCTGTAATCCATACATTTTCTTTAATTTTATCACAATTTTTTTTATAACGCGAGACATTGTAGCAAAACATTCCTCATATTCCACTAAAGTCCCACCATATGGGTCCATCATATCGTTTTCTTCTTCAATAAAACCAAGCATTGTATACACACTGCCTATTCCTAAAAAATCTCTTGCAATTTTTTCTTTTTGGGCAACCGTCATAGTAAGCACAAGGGTATCTTCATCCACATCTTCCACATCAAGCATTTTAGCTGTCCGTTCTTCCTCTAATGAAAGTCCATGATTAATCAGAACCACCTGAGTCTTAGGATTTACCGGTTCTGGAAATAAAACCACCATGCCTCTTGATTCAATGACTACTTCTTCATCTGTCACCATGCTCTTACATATCTTCTCCGCCATAAGGCTGGTAGCCGTATTATCTTCGCATACAAAAAGTATTTTTTTATATCTTCTCATAAATCCCTCCACATTAGCAACAGGCTACTCTACTTTCACCACAGCATAACCAGCCGCCTTTTTCATACGATTCATAATAGCAGCCCCCATGAGGTCCTCCTCAAAACTCTCTGCTAAAATAATATCTACTTGCAAATGGTCAAAATCTCTTAATATTTTGTACAACCCTCTTGCAATACTTCCCTCTTCTCCTCTGGAACCAATGGAACGCACTTCTCCCAATGGATAACAGGAAACAGTTTCATCTGTGGCTATAATTCCTACCTGCATCCCCTTACTACAAGCCTTTTTCGCCTCTTGTTTGATTCGCTCCACAACAATTTCTTTTTCACCAGAATAAATAGTCATATCCGCCTTTGGTGCATAATGTTTGTATTTCATCCCTGGTGCTTTTGGCTTACCTACAGGAGTTCCTGCTTCACTTAAAATAGCCGGATCAATCTTTACATTTCCAACAACCTCTTCCAGCATTTCTTTTGTAATACATCCAGGACGTAAAATCACAGGAATATCTTCTGTTAAATCTACAATAGTGGACTCAATTCCTACCTGTACCATTCCACCATCTAAAATCAAGTCAATCTTATCTTTTAAATCCTCATATACATGTTCTGCCAGAGTAGGACTTGGTCGTCCGGAAGTATTGGCACTAGGTGCTGCCAGATACAATCCGGATTGTCGGATAAGTGACAGTGCCACTGGATGGTTTGGCATACGAATAGCGACCGTAGAAAGACCTCCCGTTGTTCCTAATGGAACTTTCTCACTCTTTGGCAAAATCATAGTCAGAGGACCAGGCCAAAACGTTTTTGCAAGTTTCTTTGCCACGTCTGACACTTCCTTGGTCAGCTCTTCTAGTGCCTGCATATCTGCAATATGTATAATCAATGGATTATCTGATGGCCTTCCCTTTGCCGCATAAATACGCTTTGCTGCATGTTCATCCAAAGCATTGCCTCCCAATCCATATACGGTCTCAGTAGGAAATGCTACAAGACCACCCTTTTGCAAAATCCGGGATGCCTCCTCATATGCTGCTTTTGGACCTTCTCCATCCACTATTCTTACCTGTGTTTCCATTCCCTGCATCTCACTTTCCTCTGTTTCCATGTAATATCTACGACAATCATCCATGTAAAAACAGTATACTCTTCTTTCCCTTATGTTTCAACTTGAAATCCCTTTCATATACTCTACAATTCCGTTAGCAATCCCCTGTGCCATCTTCTCTTGATAATCTTCTTCTGTCAAAAGCATTTCTTCGGATGGATTTGACAAAAATCCGCACTCTACAATTACTACTGGACAAGTGACTTTCTTTAAAATATAATAATCGCAATTAGCTTTTGGCACTCTATGATTATCATCTGCTACCACAGCCTTAATACTGTTTTGCAAAGTATCTGCCAACTTTTTCCCTTGTTCTGATGTTTCATAATAAAACACTTGCGCACCTTTTGGTGATGGGTCAGTATAACTATTTTGATGAATACTCACCGCAATCGCCGCACCACTGGCATTCATGATTTCCACTCGTTTTCGCATATCTGCACTTTTTTTGCTGCCAGCTCCTTCCGTGCATAAATCCACATCCGAACTTCTTGTCATAATTACATCAATACCCTGTTTTTCAAGAATCGTTCGAACCTTACAAGCAATAGACAAATTAATATCTTTTTCCAGCACTCCGGACACTCCTACTTTTCCTGGATCATATCCGCCATGTCCTGCATCTATGACTACCACCCAGTTTTGGGATTGCTTCTTCCCCACTTCCACAGTCTGTACAAAAGAAATTGCCATAATAATAATTATTATGGCAACTCCAGTAAATATCCATTTTTTTTTCATATTCCTCACATCCGTTCTCTGTATCACTGGGGATACCTATTCCCTCTATACTTATTCGGACGAACGAAAAATTATGAGTCAAATTAAAAGGATAAAAACACACTTTGTGACTTTTTATCTTTGTATCCGTTAGTTGGTATATTTCATAATAACATTCCAAATGCTGCTTTTTTCCAATCCTATTTTCCAGCAGGAAATTCCAGCAACCTTTCCGGCATCTCGCTCTGCAAAAATAACCTCTAATTTCTTATTGATGGATGTTTCATCTTCCACCCACATTTTATATACACTGTCATCTGCGGAAAATTCTGCATAGTTTTGTCCAGTCTCTTCATCCCAAGAAGCTGTAACCCCATTCTGCGTCAATACACTTTCTGCCTGCGACATTCCATATGCAGTAGAGGTAACTTTCACCTTTCCATCTGCTTCCTGTTCTCTCCAAAGACGTGTATAAAATGGTACACCAATAATTACCTTACTTGGATCTACCATCTGTGTAATCTGATCCACTGCATCCTGCACAAATCCAATAGATGCTACAGAACCACTCTCTTGACTTCCGCCGTAATGCTCATCATATGCCATGACGCAAACATAATCAACTACTTCTCCCTGTTCTTCCCGATCATAATAAGCAGTGTATTCAGATGGCACATAGCTATCCACAGAAAGTACAATTCCATTATTTCTACACTTTACAGAAAGCTCACGCAAGAATTCCAAATAAGCGTCTGCTGTTTCTGCAGTTACATTTTCAAAGTCAATATTAAGACCATCTAAATTATATTCTAGCGCATTGGCAATCAAACGATTTACTAACTTATCTCTATTTGTTGTGTTTCCAAGCAATGTCTCCAATTGTACAGTGCCATCTGCCACTGCAAAATCATCGCACAATGCCCAAACTTCCAGCCCTGCCCCATGGGCGCGCTGCACATAAGTCTCACTTGCAAGCGAGGAAAGATTTCCTGTATTACTTGTTACAGAGAACCAAGTCGGAGAAATTACATTTAACCCACTTGCCGATGCAATAGTATTCAGCAATCCATTATTGGCATCCTGATTGGTCACCTGATGCCAAGCCATACAAATAGTCTCATCCTTTGTAATATGTGGGTATTTCTCTTCTTTATAGTCATTGGTAAGCACTTCTTCGTATTTATCAGACAAATATTTCTTTAATACAAATCCAGTGACACCATCTTTTGTCATTACTTTTGCATAACTCTCTAACTCTTCCGAACCATCCTGTACCACTCGTACAACATCGTCCTCCTCTAAGCTAACTAAAATATCACATTTAATACCTGCTCCATTTCGAAGTTTCGTATCCTTTTCTACTTTGTAATAAGAATAGGTCTCACCCCATCCACTTTCAAACATAAGACGATTAGGTTTTTTATAAAATTCATATTCTACATTAGAGAATTCTTTTACAAAATCCAAAGCCACATATACAGAATCTCCTTCTGTCTTAATAATGGCATATCCTTCATCTGTCTTACTTTTATTCATATAATAAGCGGTACTTCCCACCTCTGTTCGAATCACTTGGGTAGCAGTCGTATAGGAAAGAATATTCTCTGTATCATCAAAATAAAATCTCTTATTAATACAGTTCACTACAACATCATATGGAAGATAAATATGTTCTCCATCTAAAATCCCTTTTTCCTCCAACTGCGTATCATGATCAAACAACAATATCTCTCCATCTTTCAACTCCTCAAAATACTTAGTAAGCGGCATGACCTTTTTACTCGGTGCATACTTTTTATACATAAATACAATCACAAGAAGAGCCACAATTGCAAACACTGCTATAACTCCTATGAGTGCTATCTTTTCTTTTCCCTGATCCCGTCTTTTTCGGTTTCTCTGCTTTCTGGCAGAACGAGCACGTAAGCTGTCAAACTGTCTGGTACCATCCCGCCCAGCATTTTCCATGCCCACTTCTTCCTCTCTATCTTTCTCCATGATGTTCTGTTCTCCCTTCGTTTACTATGAAAGTGATTGCGACAGCACAAAGCACAGAACAATCCACTTCCATTCACGCACTTTTTAATCTTATGTCATACCACTTCATTATATCCGCAACAAGAGAAAAAGTCAAAAAAAGTGGCTATTTTACACTTTTTTGACTTTTTCCACAAAACAATACTGTAAGTGAGAACTTTGTCCTTTCTTATAATTTTTAAAATTGACGTTTTCTCTTGTAGTAAACAACGTTCTAATCCAATATGTTGCGTCCCCGCAATCGTTTTCACACATAGAAACAGATTTCCGAAGGTACAATAGTAGTTTATGCCATACACATTTCACGAATATGCCTTTGTACTGGTTACTATTGTAATTATTCCTATTTAGAAATAGTGTCACTTGTGCCTGACAATTGCAAGGAAACCAACACGTTTTTTGAAACCTATTCCCCCTTTCTCTATTCTTTCCCTGCACTTGTCTTTCATTTCTGCATTTTCTTTGTATTCTTTATTCTTGTTTGCACGGAAAAGAATTTCATTGTGACTGTTGTTTTTCTTGTTATGAAAATTCACACGATTCTGTGTTGAAATCTGTATATACAGATTAAGAGAATAGAATAATTGAATTCCTAATAGAACTTGCACTCATTTTCTTTTGGCAATGGACTGCTTGCTTCATTCTTTTCAGACTTGCCTTTTCTTCTTAAATCAGTGCCAATCACAGCCCTATTCTACTGTTTTCCTAATTACTTTGCAATGCACAAAACAGCCAAAATTTTCTCTTAAAAATCTCCCATTTTCACATGTCACACTCTTTCCATTTTTCTCCAACCACACACAAATATTCTATTTTATTTACTTTATACTATATACGATTTCTCTTCTATCTATTCCCCTGACCCCCAGATGATAACAGTATCTTTCTTTTTGCCATATATGCGCATTTGAGGGAAATAGTTACAGCCCCAAACAGCCACTATTCTCTCCACATTTTATTGACTTTAATTGGAAGATAAACTATACTAAAATTAAGCACAACGTGAATGAAATACGTGCTACATACACACATTTTTTCTGAGAGTACATAGAAAAACGTAATGAACTATACGAAAGATTTTTATTATGTGCGATTAAGAAAATCGACACGCAACGGTAACAGCTATTTCATGAACGATGTACTGTAAGGAAGGAGTTGATTTTTATGAAAATGGAACGAATAAGTGATAATCAAATCCGCTGTACCTTAAACAAAGAAGATTTGCTTGACAGAGAACTTCGCATCAGCGAACTTGCTTACGGAAGTGATAAGGCAAAAGAATTATTTCGGGATATGATGCAGCAAGCTTCCTATGAGCTTGGATTTGAAGCAGAAGATATCCCTCTGATGATTGAAGCAATTCCCGTCTCACCAGAATGTTTAGTATTAATTATCACAAAAGTGGAAGATCCGGATGAATTGGATACCCGTTTTTCTAAATTTTCCTCTGACAGTGATTTGGAAGAATATGAGTATGATTTAGAAGAAGAGGAAGAAGATACGTTCTCCGACGATCCGGTTCCTACTTTATCGGAAGTCACAGCAACAACAGAAAATATAGATGCAGATAAGTCCTTTGTTCCTTTATCCAGTGCCATTGCACCACATAATGTGATTCAAAAGGAACAGCCTAAGCAGGTGAATATTCCTCCTGCTGCCAATACCATCCGTATTTTCTCTTTTGATTCTTTAGAGGGGATTATTGATTTAGCAACCAAAATACACGTTCTTTATCACGGGGCAAACTCATTGTACAAGGATACGGAAAATGAGCAATATTACTTAATCTTAAGCAAAGACGACCACACCTTGGACGAATTTAATCGTATTTGCAATATGGCAAGTGAATTCGGCAAGATGGAACGCAGCAACTACGGAACGCTTGCTTACTATGAAGAGCATTTTAATTTGATTACAAAAGCAAATGCAATTGGGGTGTTATATAACTTATAAAAATAGTTACAGTCTTGCCTTTGGGCTGACTGTAACTATTTTTTTAACTATATGGAAGCATTATAGTAACTCTAAGTGCCTTTTTTTCTTTCCAATCTACTATTTCTGCAAATATTTCTCCTTCCATCATTCCTACTAATTTTCTGCATATAAATAATCCTAATCCGCTACCTTCTTGATTTTCTACATTACTACCTCGAAAGAAGCTGTCAAAAATATGCACAACCTCTCGTTCATCCAGATTGCAGCCTGTATTTGTGATAGTAAAACAATATGCCTCTTCCTGCTTTTTACCTACAAGTTCTATGCTACCTCCATCTCCGTATTTTACGGCATTTTCTATAATATTTTGCAAAATCTCAATTACTCGCTCTTTATCTACCAGAATCAAGCAGTTAGAACTAGATGTACACCAAAAATCAATGTGCATCTGCTCCATTTTTTCTCGGTAATACTGTTGCATTTCTCCGGCAATTTCCTCGGTATACGCCTCTCCCACTTCCACTGTAAATTCCATAAAATCTTCTCGTTGGGAATGAATAATAGAGGATATGTACTCCCATAATTCATCTGCCTTCTGCAAAATGCTTTCTGCTACCTGCCGTTTCTTTTCTTCCTCTTTATATATGTTTCTCTGTAATGCCTGAGCGTTGAGCTTTATCACACTGAGCGGAGTTTTAATGTCATGGGTAAGTGACAAAAGAAACATTTTTCGCTCTTTTTCCAATGCCAATTCTCTTTTTCTTCCATCCTCTATATGCTGGCGCAACATATCCAGCCCCCAAAGCAGTCTTCCAAATAACTTGTGCTTATTTTCTTTTAAAGGTACTGTAAGATTTCCCTTTGCAAGTTCATAAGGCAGTTCTACAATCTGCTCCATTGGTTTTAGAATTTCCTGTTGTATATAAATAGAATAGACAACCACCAAAATAAGTACGAGCATAAAACAGGCATTCACCCAGAAAAATATACCAAACATACTCCTTTGTTTTTCCTCATAAGTAATTTTATAATAGCCCTGTTCTGTGGCATAAATAATCTGTTCCCCTTCACTGCCATTTAGAAAAGACTGAATTTCCTCACTACTGCTGTTCACAGAAATACAATCATACCCGGTAATCGTCTCCCAAGTTACATCCAAATCAGATGTCAGTTTTCCCGTTTTTTCTTCCTCTTTTTGAATCTGCAATTCCAATCGATTGACACCTACCAGATAGGAGGTATCCTTTTTTTGCTGATAGCCATATAAATTCCAATTTACCAAGCAAACCAAAATCAGATAGAACACCACTACTGCCAGCCATTTTTTTCTTATTTGCTTCAAGCTCTTCCCTCCTATCAAATAACTATTGTTGGCTGCTTTTATTCCATGCGGTAACCTTTCCCCCACACAGTCAAAATCCGCTTTGGATGTTCGGGATCCTCTTCAATTTTGTTGCGCAATCTCTTAATATGTACCGTAAGTGTCTGCATTTCACTGTCGCTTCCATTTCCCCAAATTTGGTGAAACAATTCTTCTTTCGTCAATGTACGATTTTTGTTCTGCAACAAATATAACAGTAATTGAAATTCCTTTGTAGTGCTTTTTGTGACCTGTCCATTGACTATAATACTCTGGTCGCTTTTGTTCAACCGAAGATTTCCGTCCACAATTTCTTCCACTCCATATCTTCGTTTGAAAATCCCTTTTACCTTTGCCAGTAAAATATCAATATCATAAGGCTTTTCAATATAATCATCCGCTCCAAGCATAAGACCATTTATCTTATCCTCTTTGGTATCTCTTGCACTAACAATCAAAATAGGAACATTGTTCTTCTCCCGAATTTTATTACACACAGCAAAACCGTCCATTCCCGGAAGCATAATATCTAAAATCACCAGCTTTGCAGCCTCCTCCTCCAAAATATCCATAGCTTCCTCGCCAGAAAGGGCATGATATACATCATACCCTTCTGCTGTAAGAAAATCTGATAACAATACACCAAGTTCCTCATTATCCTCAACTACTAAAATATCCGCCATAGTTACCACTCCATATCGCTTAGCCAGGCTGAAAGCATATGCTCTCTTGCCTTTACCTCTTCTTTCTTTTTGTCTTTTAAAGATAGTTCTCCCTTTATATTACCATCTTCTATATACAAAATTCTACCACATTTGGATGCTACGTGCATATCATGCGTAACCATAACAATGGTAGTTCCCTCCTCATTGATTTGTTCCATCATAGAAAGTACCGATTCAGAAGCACTGCGGTTTAAGGCTCCTGTTGGCTCATCTGCAAATAAAATACTTGGATGATTTATAAGACTTCTGCAAATACACGCTCGCTGGAGCTGTCCACCAGACACCTCTGAAATATTGTTATCTGCCACTTGAAGAATATCAAATTTTTTCATAAGCTGCTTTCCATACTCCAAAATTTCTTTTTTGCTTCTTCCTTTTTCCTTGCTCTGATAAGCAGGTAGTAAAATGTTATCTAACACAGACAGATTGTGTAGCATCTGCATTTGCTGAAAAATAAATCCCATTTGATTCAAACGAATTTTTGCCATTTCTTTGTTTGGCAGTGAGGCAATTTGTTCCCCTTCCAAATATACTTTTCCAGCAGTAGGCTGATCCATTCCAGACACACTGTATAGCAAAGTGGATTTTCCAGAACCGGAAGGTCCCATAATTGCCACCATTTCACCTTTTTCTACTGTAAAATTCACATTTTTTAATACATTATTTTGTCTTTTGTTAATTACATATGTTTTACATAAATCTACTACTTTTAATGCTGCTGCCATACTTTTTCCAACCTTTCTTTTTCTGTTATTCTTTGTTCATGGTCTGTACATCAATTTTTCGTATTTTTTGAGTTACAAGCGTGCAAACCAACAAAATAACAACAAACATGATTACTGGATATAACACATAACCTCTCAGAATGTCTAACTGAAAATCAATTCTTGCACCCATAAATTTGAATACCTGTCCACAAGTAAGCTGGGTAAACCATTCTCCTGTCAATACTCCGAACAAGATACCTGCAAACACTACAATTCCAACTCTTTTCATCTGCCACATAATGAGGGCATTATCGGAAAATCCAATTGCCTTCATTGTGGCAATTTCTCTTTTTTCCCGAAGTAAAAACATTTTTTGCAAAAGTACAACTACTAGCACGTTAATAATCATCACAAGGAAAAATAAAACACCTTTTAATTCTCCTACCTGACTGACTGTACCGCCAAGCATGCTTTCAATAAACTCTCCCATAGTAGATATTTTTGCCTTTGGATATAAATTTCGTATTTTCTTTTGCACTGCTTCTTTTTCATCAACAGATAACGTATCCGCCAATGTAATTTCCATTCCAAAACATCCATAACTACTATCATAATTTACTTTTGCCTGCTGTGAAAAACGAATGACTTCCCCCATATTGTTCATACTTTGATAAATTGCAGTTACTATGTACGCTGCCTCTTCTTCTCCAGTCGTAATGGTTATCTTATCACCAACTGACACTTTTAGTTTTTCTGCCAGTCTGACTGCAACTGCTACCTCATTTTCTTCCATCGGTGCGGTTCCCTCTTCATATCGATACGCTTCTGCAGAACCACCTACACTCTGCATACTTAAAACTTTGTAGGAATCGTCTCCTTTTTCTACTTTTACATTTGCATTTAACTCTAAACGTAAATCTTCTACCTTAATGTCTTTTGCTGCAAACTCTTCTTTTACCTGTTCTAAATAGACTTTTGCATCGTCTATGTTATTCCATGCCGCAGTGGTATTTTCATCTTCCAGCACAAAATCAGCCGGATACATACCAAACCATACCGCAGTTTTATCTGACTGCAAGGTTGTCACTGTATTTACTACCATAAGAAGTAGCCAAATACCCATTAAACTGGTAATAAATAAAATGATATATCGTTTGCATTCGCTGAAAATATCATTGAGTGCCAGACTGCTGGTGGCAGACAATTTTCCCTTTGTAAGACCAATTTTGCCTGTTTTTCCAAAACTTTCTCCGTTCATGCCATCCCGTAAGGCTGTCATAGGATTTAATTTTTTTACTGGTCTGGTACTAAGATAAGCAAATCCAATCACAACGCATGCTACCAAAACACTAACGAATACATTCATTGCTATGTTTGTTCCACTGTTTTCCACAAAAATATTTTGCGTCACAGAGGCTAACATTTTTTCTCCAAAAGGTACACTGCATATACAACCTATAATAGTACCTACAATAGCAATGGCAATATATTTTACAATATACAGACCTCGAATTCCGGATTCCGGAATGCCGATTGCCTTCATAACGCCTATCTGCTCATACTCCTCCTTCACAGTAAAGGAAATAGTAAATCGAAGCATAATCATAGTAATGCAGACTAATCCAATACTTACTACTAACACAACTAAGGCAATGACAATATCCAGCAAATAAGTAACTTTAATAGTTCCTTTATCACACCCAAAAGATACAGAAAATGTCTGTTTTCCATAATTTTGCTGCAACGTTTGCACATCACTACTATCTATGTGGTACATCTCACAGTTCATTAAAGTTCCCTGTTCCAACGTCTTATAGTCTTCTGCGCCCACAAGAATTCGCTTACTTCCCATCAAATCGGAGCCTAATAGTGCATCTTTTGCATATCCTGCCACTTTTACTTTCAAATACGCATCTGCATCATATTTGATGTACATAATATCTCCAATTTCCATTGAAAATTCTTCCAACAAAGCCCTGGATAAATACACTTCTCCTTTGGCAATCTGTTCTATTTTTTTGTTATCTTTGTCAAAGAAATTTTGTGGAGATACATCTACCTGATCAATAATACAGGTATTACTAAACTCTAAAACATCTCTATCTTTATCCTCTAGCTGATCCGCTATGAAGGTATGCTCCACCAAATAATCGCTTACACTATCCTCTTCCTGTAAAAATGTCTCAATTGCCTGATTATTTTCTTCGCCGCTTCCCATGGCAATCATCAGAAAATCGCTGACATTTGCCTGTTCCAAATAATAATCAATTCCATTTGTCACTACTGAAATATTTTGTACTGCTCCTGAAATGAACGTAGCTGCAAGAATAATGAATATCAGAATAATAAAATTCATCGATTTTTTTCTTTTCAAATCGTTTCCTAAAATCTTTCTAAACATAGCCTTCCCTTTCTTTCTTCTGCTATCTTTTCTATTTCTCACTCAGCTGATGGTGTTAGTATAGCATAGAAATTGTTAATTAATCCTTAAATCTAAAAAATGCCGCCCCTGCTAACTAGCAAGGACGGCATTCCCAGATTACCAATACCCGTTAAAGGCATGTGCCATTCTTTTTCATTATTTTTACATCTGTGCATTAAATAAATTCTTCAATTTATAAATTACGTCATCTGAATCCGCATCAATTACCGTTGCTTCATTTACAGAAGAAACCGCATTTAATTCATTCATATTGGCTTCGTCTCCATATGCGATAGAATATACTGGTATCTGATATTCTTTTAAAATGTCATCCACATCTGACAAATCGTATCCCTGATTCGTCTCTCCATCGCTCAGCAAAAACAATACTAATTTGGTATTTGGATTTGCCTTTTTGGCTTCTACAAGCATATCGGTTGCCACTGTAATTCCATTATAAGTAGCAGTTCCTCCCAAGCATACCAAATTTTCTACTGCTCCATTAAAATATGAACGCTGATTTAAATCAAATGGCGCAATTGGAAGATCAATATATACATCCGTATTGAAACTAACCAAACCAATGCTATTGTCGGAATCGATATATTGCCCGGCATTAATCAACGATTGTTTTAGCTGGTTGATTGGCTCTCCATCCATACTTCCTGAAGTGTCTGCCACAAATACTGCAGTAATGGAATTTCCGCTGTCTTTGTTTTCTTTCCAAAGTTTTTGTGCCTCCATAATAGTTGCACCGTCGAAGTTTGGAATCTCACTGGTATAGTCATCATATTGATTAAAGCCATATTTTTTCGCTAACTTCTGCATATCTTCTGATAAACAGTAATCAACAAACATAGAAATTGCCTCTTTCTGCTCTCCACTTAAATCTCCCACTGCATATATTGGGCCATCATGGCGAGCTCCAAAAGGAATGAACTCATAATTACTTAAATTTTTATCATTGATGTACGTCTGATACTCTGTCACCATTCCATCTAATGCACCAGAATCTGCTGCATCACGCATCTGCTGTGTGGTATATGACACAAATGGCACATTTTTTTGGAAAGATGCAAAACCTTCAATGGCAGTATCACTTAAAATATTATCCTGATCGTTTAAATATAAAGTCTCTAACAGAAAGTTTAATCCAGTAGAACTATAAAACGGATTGGTATAACCCATTGCCACTTCTCCGTTTGTGGTAGCTTCTACTACGGTTTTAAATGTTACCTCACCATATTTTGACTGAATTTCTTTTTTGACCTTTTGGGAAACAAGAATACCAGCTACATTTCCTGTTACCTTATCTGCCATAAGTTCCATATTGGTACCTTGTGCTGTAATCAATTCTCCCCAAAGTTCATTGGATGGTGAAAATACCTGTGGCACATATTTTCCAGAAGCAATATAATCTGCTCCAGTTCCAGAAGACATAGAACGAATCGAAATAGATACGGTTTGTCCTCCAATGGTATATCCTTCTTGGTTGAATTTTTTTGCTGCTTCCAACATCCAACCATCTGTGCCTTCTCCTGCCTTTTCCGGTGCAGCAAATACCTCAATGTTAATTTGCCCATTTCCCTGCAAAGACATAGGATACTTATCAATTTCTGGAAGTTCTTCTGCAAGTGTGGTACTTCCACTTAAATCTACGGTTCCTTTTACTAATTCCCGTTCTGTTGCATCAATCTTTTTTACCATTTTTTCCAGACGTTTTTCTGCACGCTCTGTACTTCCGCTCTCACTGGTCAACTGTAATACTCCATATACTCCAAGAAATACCATTAACGCTAACACAATAAATACAACTATGTTTTGTTTTTTCATTGCGATTCCTCCGTATTCTCAATGCCTATCCATTTATCTGTTGGTACTTTTTCTCCAACTCTTCCAAGTTATCCTCATCTCTGACGTTCATTTGTTTCATGCCATTGACTACATCTTTCATATGTGCCATACGATCTGACTCCTGACTGTCCTCATCCCCCATTTTGGAAATCTCTGTAAGCAGATAATCGTATTGAATAAGAATGGACTCATTCTTATCTAATTGCTGCTTTACATAAGCAAAATGTTCGTAATAAATGGCTTTTCTTTCCTGCGTGGTTGCTAATTGTCCACCGTAAGACTGCTGCATCAATTTTCGATAACCTTCTTCGTCAAAAATAGCCATTCGACTAAGCATACGCTTTACATTATCATAAAGAAGCATCTCTGCCTCTTCCACTACTTTTTTCATTCCAAGCATGTCGTCTTGACTTGCCTCGCATTTTTGGAACAAAATCTGTCGCATAGCCTCTTGTTTTCGTCCCAAACGCTCTACTTGGTCTTTTGCCAATTCTATCTCTTTTTCAAAACAATCTTTTCTAATTTTATTTAGTGCATCGATACACTCTTTTGCTGTATCAATATCCTCCAAAACATAATCATATTTCTGTTTTGGATTGGAGGAAATACTTGTCAGTAGCTTGTAATTTCCATAGAAAAATACCAGCACACTTAAAATTATAACTCCTAAAGTAAATGTATTTGCAAGTAGTTCAAAGGTATCATCCGCCACATAATCATTGACGTAAATCTTGCAAATGACCATCAACGCATCTACAATCACAATGCCTGCATTGAGACTTATCAGCGATATTTTTTTATCATCCATCGTAACCAAGCCTTTCTATGTATTCCTGCCAAATCGTTTCCTCCATGTTACATGTCTTTTGCTACAAATGCCACATACATTTGCATAGATAACACTCTGTTTGCTCATGTATGTGGCCTGACCATTTTTAACTATTAAATTAATATTTTATAACTATTCAGAACCTTTATTTATTAAATTCCAGAATATATGTTTTACCAAATGCTAATTCGGTTTTCTGGTGCCACATACATGGCATCCTTCTCGCTTACAGCATATGTTTCATAAAATTCATTTAACATTGGAAGTACAGCATTTACTCGCACTTTATTATTGGAATGCACATCTAGGTCTGCATAATATTTAACGGCATAATCACTCATCTTACATGCCCACATCTTTCCATAACTTGTAAAGAATTCTTTTCTTGCATCCACATTGTTATCTACACATTTTACTACACAGCTAACACCAGCTAAATCTGCTATATTTTCAGATAAAGTCTGCTTACCATCCTGGAATGTTTGCATACCATCAATTAACTCAAAGGTGTTATAATATTCCACTAATTTATCTTGAATCTGTTTGTATTTTGCAGTATCTTCTGCTGTCCACCAGTTATTCTTATCTCCATTTTGGTCATATTGAGAACCGCTATCATCAAACGCATGACTAATCTCATGTCCTACAATTGCTCCCAAACCACCTAAATTTGCAGCTTCACTTCGACTACTGCTATAGGTTACATCTCCTACTATTCCGGCAGAAATGGTAATGGAATTGTTGTATGCCATATACCAAGCATTCACTGTAAGCGGAGATAACAACCAGTCGTTTCCTGATAAACTTGTTCCAAATGCCTTATGCTGACTCTGCTCAATCTCTTGGAAAATTGCTTTCATATTACCAGACAATGTACCATTTATTGCAGATCCACTTAATGCAGTCTCTAACAAGTATGGAGCATAATTGTCTGGATATAATACATTTACTGCCATAGTATCTAATTTTTTCTTGGCATTGGCTTTGGTTGCTTCTGACATCCAACTACAGTTACTAATCTGTGTATAATATTGTGTTTTAATCTTATTTGCCATATCAGTAACAGCACTCTTATCAGCCGCTGTCACATATTTATCAGTATAGACTTTACTAATATCCCATTCTAACAAACTCTTTGTTGTATCTAACATATACTCCTGTGCAGCTCCTATTTCCTGTCCAGTGTACTCATATTCAAACTTTGCATAGGCATCATAAATACTGCTTGATAAGTATGGTGCATACTGATACATTACTTGGAATTTTGCCCATTCTTTTAATGCTGCCAAATTACTCTCAACCATAATTCCGTTTACAGCAGTTAAATTCTCTGGCAATATAACTACAACTTCATTAACGGAACCATATCCGGCAGCATTTAAAAATGTAGTAATATCACAATTGGTAAATGTACTCTTTAACTGATCTGGTGTATAAGATTTATACAAACGCTCCATTAAAGCTTTTGTCATCTCTTCCTCTGACATACTCATATACGGTAATAATAAAGCATTATAGTCAATTGCCACTGCATTCTGTAAGTTAATGATAGAAGATGTGTGTGATGCAGCATCTGTAGCACTTTCTCCTGTTTCTTGCAGCATTTTTTCACAAAAACTACGATATGTATTTAAAAATTCTTTATCTGTAAATGCACTTTTTGGCAACATGGAATTGAGCACACCTAAGTATAATTTATAGTTTTTATAATCTGTTACATCAAGAGAAACATCCAATGGAATTACTGTATTATATCCAGCCAATGACATTTCACCTTGTGCTTTCAAAAATTCATCCATGGTAGTACATGCTTCGATTTTATCAAATACTTCTTTTAATTCCGATACTCCGCTATTATTTCTTCCTGTCATATCTGTTCCAGTAGTATACAATGCTTGTATATTTGCCTGTGAACTACCATTTTCATAACTTCCGTTATCTTTTACAATACTGTCAACTCTCTGATCCACTTCTTCTTGAATTTCATCAAACTCACTCCACATTAGTGTTTCTGAATTTATCGTTGCACCGGCAATAGTATCATTATTCACACTCTGGTAAAAATCATCCACTGCAGTTACTACACTCTGATCTTTTAACACCTTAACGGTTGCAGTCACTTTCTTTCCGCTTCCATCAGAGGCTTTTATGGTAATCTTTGCTGTACCAGCCTTCATTCCAGTAATGACACCTTTACTGTTTACTGTTGCCACTTTCTTGTTGGAAGAAGTATAGCTTAACTTCTTATTTGATGCCTTGCTAGGCAATACAGTTGGGCGAATAGATGTTTTTCCACCCTCATAAGTCACATAGGCTTGTCGTAAAAGTTTTACTTTAGAAACTTTCGTTCCTACTGTAACTTTTATGGTTGCCTTTTTGGCATTTTTTGCTTTGGCAGTAATGGTTGCCTTTCCCTTCTTTAGTCCCTTGATTTTTCCTTTTTTCGATACAGACACCACTTTTTTGTTGCTGGATGACCAAGTAATCTTCTTGCCTCCTGCCTTGGCTTTCAACTGTTTGCTGGAGCCTTTTGTGATTGTCAAAGTTTTGGTGCTGACATTGGTAATCTTTACCTTGGATGTAGCCTTTGCTGATGCTGTGTTTTGTGGCACTGTTACTGTAGATACTGTAACTGCCATTGCCATCAATACAGCCCCCATCTGTTTAAAACTTTTCCTCATTTTTCACTTCTCCTTTTCTTTTTTCTATCTGCCTTTATTTCTAAAAAAACAGATGACCGTAACCAACTTATAAAAGCCAGTTACGGTCATTGTATCAATTTTTGGAATCTTTTTCAAGTATAGCCCCAAGTTTGCAAATCAGCATTTTTAAAACACAATCTAAAGAGTTTGCAAGACATGTACATTTAATACAGATTTCAATTTCTTTAGTACATAGCACCAAACAATGCTACTTATCACTAATGTTATTAAGCAGGAAAAACCATAAGTATCTATTGGAAATTGATATAGATAAGTTCCCATAATCGGATATTTAATTAGGTATATCTTTTCAGCAAGAATATAAGACACCACAAATGAAAACATTATACCGAACAAATAAGATAGTAGCATTTGAATTAATAAAATTCGTTGTACTTTTTTTGTATGTAATCCAATGGTATGCAGCATAGCATATTCTCTTTTGTTAATATAAATTTTCAAATAATAACTACTGTAAAGCAATAGAACAGCAACTCCTATACATATAAAGAATATAATATATATAAATATACGTAGAATACGATTTAATCGCACCAATTCTTCTTTTTCAGCAGTAGGTGAAGATATTCGAAATTGACTATTTGACTCAAGTAAATTTAAATTTTTAACATCTTCTTTCTCTGTAACTTCGTCAATATATACATATTCAGGTAATGATGAATCAAACAATTTCTTGAAAGTATCTGTATTTACAATTATAACAATAGATAAATCTTCTGTTTCCGGATAAACCGTCAACTTATTTACGGTATTCTCTACCTTTAGATTACCAATCCCTTGTTCACTGAATACAATTTCATCTTGTTTGTTAAAGGGTGCTTTGAAATCGCTACTCTCCATACTTGCAGAATATAAATAATCAAGAACAATCGCCTCATCCGTTGCAAGCTCTTTATATGTCATTCCATTTTCTTTATATAATCTTTTTATCTCTGTATCATCATATCCAAAAACATTCACATTTACAGACACATTCTGGTTTCTCATAATTTTTCGATAATTATCCGGCTCTTGAGATAAATATTCTGCATAGTTTGTAGATAATTTATTTGTAGCAATATCAATACTTATGTAATCAACAAATACAGAATGCGTTTGTACAGAAGCAGAAAAATCATAATTATTTTTATATAAATCAGATACCATTGCATCATAGTTATCATCACTGTAATCTTTTCGAGAAATCATATCAATCTTATACTGATACTGATAATTTCCAGAAATTACTGCATAATTGGTCTTCATATAAAAAATAGCGACAGTTATAATAACTGTACCAAGTGCAATACCAAATACCGAAATAATATTCATAAACTTCTCATGACTGATATCATTTCCAGCCAACTTCATACATACACGATTGGTATTCTTTCTAAATAGATGTTTCCCTTTTTTCTTTTTATGCTTTTCAAACATGCTCTCTTGCCGTAATAATTCATTTGGACTCATACGCTTAATACAAATGATTAATGGAAGTAACACTAATACATTAATTACCAGACAAGTAATTACACTAATAAGTATCTTTTTTACTGGATATATATTCCAAATAGCACAATAATAAAGCAAGGTGTGATACAAACCTGCATGAACCCCAGCAACAATTACTGCTGACAGAATTAAACCAATTAAGATGCCTAATAATACCCACCCCAAAATACTACTTACAAAACTAACTATAATAATATCTTTATGTATACCAATTAAACGCATGACACCTATACTTTGTCTGGCATCAAACATACATATCTTAGCTATATTGTACACAACAAAGCACATGCTTAGTAGCATAAATCCAAAAACGCCTGCATAAATAATATCATACTGTTGGAACACACTTAATCCTCCAAATCCATACCCCAGATTTAAGTACATATCCAGATTAGGATATACCGTTCCATTAAGCACTTTGGTTAATCTTGTATAATCAGCATCTAAGTCTGTATAATCATAGAAAGACGCATAGACACAATTATAGTGACAACTCTCCTTATAAGCTAAAAAACTAAACTCATTTGACGTATCATTCCATACACTATTTTTACTTATAACGCCTGTAACCAAAAATTTCTGTTCTTCTTCCTCAGAAATAGGAATAGCTATTTCCTGTCCAATAATGCTATAATCAAAACCGCACACAGATACATATCGTTCATCAACGACTACCTGTGTGTCATCAGTAGGTAATTCACCTTCCACAAGTTCTATCCCCATTAAATCCAAGTCAAAATTTGTTGCAAAATCAAAATAATAAATATTTTCCTGACTAGATATAGTATATCTCTCCGTTGTTTTGATAGTTTCTATATTAGAATCTGCTTCCAATTTTTTATAATCAGAATCTGTGTAGTCACCCACACGAACACCGTAAGAACCATATTCTTCCTTCTCTACACGTATAAGTTCATTTTCACTGCTTAGAAATACCAATTGCGTAATATTAGGAATGAAACCTAATAATATACCAACTAAAATAATAGCTAGCACATTTTTCTTAGATGATGTGAATACTTTCCACAATTTTAATACTTCCTTCACTTGCAAATAACACCATCCTTAATCACAATTTTGCGTTGTGCCAAGTCTGCCTTTTCCATATCATGTGTAACATAGATTAAAGTTTTTCTATTCTTCCTGGCGTAATTAAAAAGTAATTCAAAAACGGCTTCCCCATTTTTAGTATCTAAGTTTCCAGATGGTTCATCAGCAAACAATACATCCGGTTTATTAATTAATGCTCTTGCAATTGCTACTCTTTGTCGCTCTCCTCCTGATAATTGATTGGGTTTATGTGCTAATCTTGATTTTATTTGAAGTTCTTCTACCAAATAATCAAACCATTCTTTATCTACGCTACCGTATGCTGTCATTGCAGGCAAAACAATATTATCATATACTATGATATTTGATATTAAATGAAATGCCTGAAATACAAATCCAAAGTTTTTCAGCCTTACATCGGATAGTTTTTTTTCCTTCATTTTGTAAAGAGAAGTTCCTTTAAATAACACTTCTCCATTTGTTACGTTTTCCAATCCACTAAGCACACTCATAAGCGTACTTTTGCCCGCTCCAGATGGACCAACAATAGCAATTTGTTCCCCAGTATTCACGTCCAGCGATACATTTGATAATGCCTTTACTTGGCTCTCTCCACCATATATTACACTTACGTTTTTTAATTCAAATAAATTTTCTTTCTTTTCCATTTATTGCGTCCTTTATCATTTCTATTTAATTCTCTCTTTTTTTCCAGTATCTATATTTTCAATCACATATCCTTTTAACTTATTTCCTGCACTCCAAGAATAGGTTCTCGTGCCAAGCCATTGTATCGTACACGCCGCCTCAAAAGTCGTATGCTTGGCAATATCTTCCATTCTGTCTTCTATTTCTTCCTCACTGCCCAAATCACCAACATATACCAAAATAAATGGTGTACTGTATTCCTCCTTTCCCAGCCTGATTGTTTCAAATCCACCTTCATCATATGTATAAGAATGTAAAAAAATTGCATTTTTCTTATTGTCACAATCAATTTCTTTCACATATACACACATTCCTTGTACACCAAATATAGATGTATTGGTAATACGAAAATCTAAAGTAAGTTGTCTGTAATCTTTAGAATCTGTACTTGGAAATTCTCCAGAAAATGCACTCAAATTTACATCTATATCATCTGCATTTCTCCATAATTCAAAACTTTCCGTATAGTCATCACAGACATTGCAAGTCACATCAGTTCCGGATGCCAACCATATAGGATGGATACCCCCCAAAAATGCAACACCAAAAATAACTATAATTCCGATTCCTGTCATAATTTTTTTCTTATTCATATTCTATCTCCCTGTGTTAAATTTCGTGTATGTAGAAGGTAGTAGAAGAAATGTAAAAAATTCACTTCTTCTACTATATTTATTTATTCAAAAATGCAATATATTTTACATTTAAATTCAGCTTAACTTATCCTGCTATGCAACTTTATTCTATAAAAATTAAGCCTTAATTAACGCAACAAGTGCATAATTATCAAATACACCTTGCTTTCTCATTTCTTGCAATTCATCATCAGAAGAGGCATCTCTATTTCCCGTATGCGAATATACATATACTTTTCCATTTTTTACTTTTCCTACAACGTAAGTGTGACTAAATCTGGAACCAGCCTTTGCGATTTGAATAATATCACCTTTTTGAGCCTTTGCCGCTAACTTATCAATACTACTCTTACTAATCCCCCATGAGTATCTTGTCTTTCCTAACACACTCATCATGTAATCCTGTAATCCGTAAAAAGAAGACCCTGCTAACTGATCTACATTATTCCATGTGGTTGTAGTTACATACCCCGTATCCTTAATAACCCCTGCAAACTTCTTTGTATATTCTTTGTTACACCAATATGTTGTCGTTTTATATGTCGTATCTAAATCAAAATACGAAACATCCGCAGAGGGAATTGCTTTTACAGAATATCCACCTGCCTCTAATACTTGAGATGCGTAATTTGTACAATCATTGTTAAACGACGCATAGTCCGAATTTTCCGTGTTCCAATATTTATCTGCATAATCCACAGCATCTGCACGATCATATGCGAATACATCACTTGCTGTTACGTTTGTTGCAATCACAGAACACACTGCCATTCCTGCCATTAACATTCTCATTTTCTTAAACTTTGCTTTGTTTCTTTCTTTTCTTCTGTTCATTTCTGTCTCCTTAATTCTGTTAATCATTTTAGTACATATCCATCTGTTCCCTTCTTTTTTCCTCTATTGCATTCCAATTTACAATTACTTTCATGCAATAAACTATTTAGCCATTATTCCCCCATACTGACTTCCCCCCTTCGTTTTATAGCATTATTATAATTCCAAAAAATAACTTTTTCGACCCCTATCAGGTGGAACGACATTTTTTGCCCTTTTTTGGTCGATTTCCTGCATTTTTACCCCCAAAAACAATGTAACACCTCAACTTTTCTGTTATACATTACCAAAAAAGCAACAATTTTGTAAAAAAATAACAACAGGCTGACTTTTCAAAGCCCGCCTGTTGTTATTTTCTAGCATAGAAAACGTTTCCCAAAGAAACCAGTTCTATTTTTCATATTCTGTTAAAGTCTTCACAATCTCTTCTTCTGTGGAAAGTATAGCTACTTTGGCTGCAAGCTCCTTTGCTGCCTCTAGTGTCCATTTGGATATGGTATTTCTCGTAGCAAGTACCGATGTAGCACTAACACTAAATTCGTCCAGTCCATATGCCAAAAGTAACGGAATCAATTTAGAATCTGCTGCCGCCTCTCCACACATCCCCACTGGAATTCCTTCCGTATTAGCTGCTGCAATAATACGTGCAATACTTCTAAGAACGGCAGGTTGATAGGTAGAATACAAATATGCCACCTGTGCGTTACCACGATCTACTGCCATAGTATATTGCGTAAGATCATTGGTTCCTATACTAAAGAAATCCGCCTCTTTTGCAAGTAAATCTGCAATAAGTGCTGCCGCTGGAGTTTCAATCATAACTCCAATTTCAATTTCTTTATTGTATGCAATCCCCTGCACATCAAGTTCTTTTTTAAGCTCTGTAATCATTTCTTTTACCTGCCTAAGTTCTTCCAGACAAGTCACCATTGGAACCATGATGCGAATGTCTCCGTAAGCGCTGGCGCGGAGCAATGCGCGAAGCTGTAACCGATACATGTCCTTTTGATTTAAGCATACCCGAATGGCACGATATCCTAAAAATGGATTGTCCTCTTTGGGCAGATTCAAATATGGTATTTCTTTATCCCCACCTACATCCAATGTACGGATAATTACAGGTTTTCCACCAAGTTTTTCTGCCACTTCCTTATAGGCTGCAAACTGTTCTTCTTCTGTCGGCATCGTGGAACGATCCATAAATAAAAATTCCGTTCGAAACAGTCCAACCCCTTCTCCATCCTTTTCAAGAACTCCATCGGCATCCTTTGGCTTTCCAATGTTACAAACAAGCTCAACCTGCTTTCCACATGCGGTAACGGTAGGCTTTCCAATCAGACTTTTTAACGCCTCTTTTTCTTGCAGATAGCGTTCTCTTTTCTGTTGAAACTCCTCTTTTTCCTGCTTGGATGGCTGCAAAATTACCTGACCGGTAAATCCATCTACTGCCACTTCCTGTCCATCTTCTACCTGCTCCATTACATTAGCAATGCTAAGTACCGCAGGCACCTCTAACGCCCTTGCCAGAATAGCAGAATGAGAAGTTTTTCCTCCCACTTCTGTAAGAATTCCTACTACATGTTCCTTTTGAATTCCTACAGTCATAGACGGCGTTAAATCTCTTGCTGCTAAAACAGTTCCAGCAGGCACCTTGCTAATATCAATCTCTTCTTTTCCAAGAAGAATTTTTAGCAATCTGGTGTGCATATCCTGTACATCTGTAACACGCTGATTGGTAAGTTCATCTTCCGCCGCTGAAAATATCTGAATAAACATATCACATACATTAGAAAATGCACGCTCTGCGCAAACACCATCTTTTATCTGATTCATTACTTCATCTGACATAGAGGGGTCTGAAACCATCATCACATGACCCTCTAAAATCTCAGCCTCTTTTTCTCCTACCCGCTGTCGCATCTCCTCCGCCATTGCCATAGTACGCTCTGTAAACTGTTCCACTGCCGCCCGAAAACGTTCCTCTTCTGCCTTTGGATTCTCTATCTCTTTGTCCTCAAAATGCAAATCTGCCTCTTCCAGTCGAACAATCTTTCCAACTCCATATCCTTCTGATGCTCCAATTCCTTTCATAGACACCACCTCTCCACTCTGCATTTCAATAGGCAATTGTTTATTCTCCAAAACCGTTTTCTGCCAATTGTTTGATTTCTGCTAATGCTTCCGCCTCCTGCTCGCCATTGCAAACCAACTCTACATCCATACCACATTTTACACAGCCGCCAATAATCATCATAATACTTTTCGCATTGATTTCTTTTTCACCCACCACCAATTTTATATCACATGGATATTTCGATGCGGTCTTTGCAAGCACTCCTGCCGGACGCATGTGTAACCCCTGTTCATTTTTAATTGTTATTTTTTCTGATATCATAAATATCTCCCCTTTCTATTTCGTTACTTTTTTCTTTAATAGCGCAAGCATAATCATTCCAACTACGGAGCCAATAAGCAATGCCAACAAGAACAACATCCAGTTTCCTATAACCGGAACCACAAATACTCCACCATGAGGCGCTCTAAGTGTACAACCAAATACCATAGACAAACCACCTGCCACTGCCGAACCTACCACACAGGACGGAATAACTCTTAATGGGTCTGCTGCTGCATAAGGAATAGCACCTTCTGAAATAAAGCAAAGTCCCATAATATAGTTGACTACACCAGATTTTCTCTCTGACTCTGTAAAGCGGTCTTTAAAGAAGGTAGTTGCAAGAGCAATTGCTAATGGAGGAACCATTCCACCTGCCATAACAGCCGCCATAATCATAAATCCTACTTCGCTCTGCTCACTAAGCATTGCAGTACCAAATACATATGCCGCTTTATTTACAGGACCGCCCATATCTACAGACATCATGCCACCAAGCAACATTCCAAGAGCTACTACACTGGTACCACTTAAGGATTTTAACCCATCTGAAATTGCTGTATTCAACCATGAGAATACCGGATCTACTGCACACATAATCAAACCAATTCCTAATACTCCAACAAGAGGATAAATAAGTACCGGTTTAATTCCCTCCAAAGCCTTTGGAAGTTTTTCACAAGCCTTTTCTAATCCAAGTACAAAATAACCTCCTACAAAACCTGCAAACATAGCACCAAGGAAACCGGAAGGTACCGTTCCTGCTGGTGAGGCAAAGGTAGAACCAATGGTTGCAATATAACCGCCTACAAAACCTACCACAAGACCCGGTCTGTCTGCAATACTATATGCGATATATCCTGCAAGTATTGGAAGCATGAAGTTAAATGCAAATTCTCCAATGGTCTTAAACCATGCTGCAACCGGTGTATTTTTACCAAAATTACTTGGGTCAATGCTGTAATCATCAAACAGGAAGGCAAGGGCAATTAAAATACCACCGCCAATAACAAATGGAAGCATATGGGATACTCCATTCATCAAATGTTTGTAAAACTGATGTCCAAATCCTTCCTTTTCACCACTACCACCATCTGCTTCTTCTGCATGTCCATGATGATGATAAACAGGTGCATTGCCATCTACAATTTTCTGAATCAACTGTTCCGGTTTATGAATACCATCTGACACTTTTACTTTTAATACTCTCTTACCATCAAAACGAGCCATTTCTACATTCTTATCTGCAGCAATGATAATTCCATCTGCCTTCTCAATTTCTTCTTTTGTAAGAATATTTTTTGCTCCACCGGAACCATTGGTTTCCGCCTTCAATGGATAACCCATCTCGGCACCTTTTTTCTCCAAGGCTTCTGCCGCCATAAAGGTATGTGCAATACCTGTAGGACAGGCAGTTACTGCCAAAATGCGATATCCATCAGTTTCTTTTCCTTCTTTTTCACCAAATTTCTCAGTTTCCATTTTATCAATAATACTTAAAAATTCTTTCTTGCTCTTTGCTGCCAGCAAATCTTTCCGAAATTGCTCATCCATCAAAATAGTAGAAAGTCTTGAAAGTACCTCTAAATGTACATCTCCACCTTTTTCCGGAGCTGCAATCATAAAGAACAAATTAGAAGGCTGTCCATCTAGTGAGTCATAGTCCACTCCATCCGGAACGGTCATCGCTGCAAGTCCAGGCTGTTTTACACCTGCATTTTTGGCATGAGGAATTGCAATTCCTTCTCCAATTGCTGTACTTCCCTGTTCTTCTCTTGCAAGGATTCCTTTTTTGTACTCTGCCTTGTCTTTTAAATTTCCGACTTTGTCCTGAAGTTCAATTAATGTGTCCACTGCTTCTTCTTTACTTCTTGGGGATGCCTGTAAAGAAATTGCCTCTTCTTTGAGTAAATCTGTGATTCTCATAAAAATCCCTCCTGACTTTTAAGATAGTGTTTTTAGTACCTCTTTAATATACGCACCGCTTGCAAGATCATCTGAAAATGCAGTAGCACCTCCTGCTGCCGTACCCAGTTTTAGCGCATACACATAATCTTTACGCTCTAAATACCCAGCCAGAAAACCTGCTACCATGGAATCTCCTGCTCCAACGGAGTTTTTCACCGTTCCTTTTGCCACGCCCATCTTATGAACATCACCATGTTCCGTAATTAAAATAGAGCCATTTCCCGCCATGGAAACTAATACATTAACCGCCCCTTGCTCTTGCAGCTTCTTGGCATAATGTATAATTTCCTCATCCGTCTGCAATTCTTTTCCAAACATTTCGCCCAGTTCATGATTGTTTGGTTTAATCAAAAATGGATGATACTGCAATACATTTTTCAACAAATCCTTGGTGGCATCTACCACCACTCGCACACCTTTTCCTGAAATTCGTTTCAAAATCTGCTGATACGAGTCTGCTGGAAGAGTACCCGGAATACTTCCTGCTAAAACAAGCGTATCCTCTTTTGTCAGTTGATCTAATTTAGAAAATAAATTTTCCTGACATTCTTTTGGAATTTTAGGTCCCTGAGCATTCACCTCCGTCTCTTCTTTTTTTAAGGAACTTTTGATTTTTACATTAATGCGAGACAATCCCTGTGGCAAGTGAATAAAATCTGTCTGCACTCCATGTTGTTTTACTCCTTGCTCAATCTCATTACCAGTAAATCCCGCAACAAATCCAAGAGCAATATTCTCCATGCCAAGATGACTCAGTACAATGGATACGTTAATTCCCTTCCCGCCATAAAACACGCTCTCACTGTCTGTACGATTCACTGTATCTGGTATCAATTGTGGCAATCGCATAATATAATCCAACGCAGGATTAAACGTTACTGTATAAATCATTTTCCCACCTCCCGTATAACGGTATAATCTCCGTATTTTTTATTTCGCAACTGTTCGGTGATAATACACGCCTGACTGAGATTTCCAAAAGAAACGGAACTGATTTGTCCAAATTTGCTGCTATCAGCCAAAACCACCCGCATAAAACTACGATTCATAACTTCTTTCTTTATCATAGCTTCTCTTACATCCGGTGTGGTAAAACCATACTGCTCATGAATACCATTCGTCCCAAGAAAGCTCTTCGTAAAGTTATATTGCTTTAACGCATCCTGCGCAGTTGTTCCTACCATTGCCTCGGTAGAAAGTTTTAACTCTCCTCCAAGCAAATATACTTTATATCCTTTCTGGGTCAATCGCTTTGCATGATCAATTCCATTTGTCACAAATACCGCCTTAGTATCCGGCATTACATCTATCATTTGACTGGTAGTTGTTCCTGCATCCAGATAAACAAAATCATCATTGTTAATAAGACTTACTGCATATTTGGCAATCATCCGCTTTTCTTCCATATGCTTATTCAGCTTCTCTGTTACATTCTCTTCTTCGGTGTTTCGTTCCTCATCCACCGCAGTTGCTCCACCGTGTACCTTATTAATCTTTCCCATTCCTGCTAATGTATTCAAATCTCTTCGAATTGTAGACTCTGAAATTCGAAGTACATCTGTCAGTTCAGTCACAGATACCGCCTTTTTTTCCTGTAGCAATTGTAAAATAATCTGATATCGTTCCTCTGAAAGCATTCTATCCCCCCTTATGAAGTTTTTTGATTACTTTTGACTATTTCTTTGGTTTTATTACTGTTATTCTCTCATATTCCGTCATTTTTGTCAACAGTTTTATTCAAAACCAATCATTTTCATTCAAAACCAACCACCAAAACACACTTTGCCATGTGCTTGCTCGCTTTGCCGCGCCGAATTGGGTACGTAATACATTTTCTTAAACGATTCGTATGCATCCTGCCCGGAGGGCTTTTTGTTCTATAGAGATTGGGGTGTCAAAAGGTCATAATCTAAATTGTACTTGTCAAATTGCACAACAATAAAATAACAATTTGCAGATGGTGTCCGTGCCAGACAAGCACAAGCAGACGATAGGAGAATTTTGCCCAATTTTGTGAGTAAGCGCAGATGCCGTAGATTTGCGCGTAAGCAATGAGCCATACAGAATACGGTATACACAATATGCATGCAAGCTGACTTGTGAAGCATATTGTGTATACCGTATTTTATAGGGCGAAGCCCGCGACTGAGATGGAGCGCAAGCGTAATCGAAGTGCAAGGCTCATATCTGCCATAGACGACGGAGCAAAATGTGCGAAATCGACGTGTCTGCGGTGGTTGTCTGGCACGGACGCCTTTTGCAAATCGAAATCCTCAATTGTGCAATTTGACAAGTACCCGAAAAATTATAGGCTTTTGACACCCTTCTAATCCTATAGAGCAAAAAAATTTACAAAACGCAAGTCAATATTTACATTTTGCTTTGTACCTTTCCGTTTTATGTTATATTAAATTTGCAAAAACGAAACGAAAAAAAGAAAGCGAGGAAACGTAAATGAAAAAAGTAAATTGGTCAAAAATTGGAGCAATCGTCGGCATTACTCTTATCGTAGGAGTGATTGCATCCGTCATCTTCTCCTTTGTCATATGCGAAGGAACATTTAACCCAAATGCAATGATCATGGGACTTGTAATTTATGTATTTATTGCCGCATTTGTTGTATCTTTTGCAACAAAATCCGTATTTGAAAAGCAGGCAGATAAAACGATTGAACGTGCATCTGAACAGGGAATTCATGGAAGCACATTTTGCTCTAACAGTGCTTATATCCGCATTGACGAAGAAAACAAAAAAATTGCATATGTATCTATATATAATCCAAAGGAACTCTTTCTATTAGATCCAAAGCAGATTCATGATATTAAAGCAGACTATATCAAAGGACCTCTTGGTGGTACAAGTTATGTTTATTTCCAGTTCTACTACGGAAAACAGAAACTCCGTTTTCCAACCTTTTTATCCAATCAGGCTTATATGATCAAGTCTAACGAAGTACAGACTGGAATTTCTAAAGCTGAAACGTATCGTGATATTTTAAAACAAGTATCATCTAACTAATCACTTATGAAAAATTGCGAAACCACATTCACCCTAAGAACATTTATGTAAATGCCCTGTCAAAAGCACCTTGCTTATGATAGGGCATCTGCACAGATAAATGTTATATTATGAAACGTTTCGCAATTATTTCACACCTAGTATACAGCAAGGAGCGAAATATTATTATGGAAAAAATCATCGGTTATATTGGTTTTGGATTATTTATTATCTTGGTTTTGGGATACATTCTAAAAGTCATTTTGGTATCAAGAGCGCACCATCTTCTGGAACATCCAGAAAAAGATAAGACCCGTTGCAAAGGCTGCAAAACAAACATGGATGTCACTGCCATAAAATTATATGTAATTCCAGTGCATTTTGAACACACCCATGAGGAATCGGCAGAATATTATTTGCAAAATGCAACCCCAATTGCCTCAGAAGAAGATATTCCATCCGGCAACCGTGCTTGCCGAATGAAAGTATTCCGCTGTCCAAGTTGCGGAAAACGCCATGTAGAAGTTTTGGATTTTCTAAGAACCAGCACAATGGAAACTCCATACAACTTTGAGATATATGAATATGAAGCATTACGAGAATTATTAGAACGGTAAAAATTATAGATATTTAATTATTAAGTTTTCTAAAAAGAATATGATAAACATAGCAAATAGCAGTTAGCGGTATTTATGGAATAACGTAGCAATACTATCCATATACCCAAACTGCTATTTGCTTTTATAGGTTGTTACATCACAATTTATTGTCAACTAAAACTTGTCATTGTGCCAGTTACTTGGTATAATACCCACGCACATTGCACAATAAAAATTTAGGAGGAACAAAATGAAAAACTTGAAAAAAGTAAAACATGTAATGTCTTTTATTCTCGTCATTGCTTTAGTTTCCAGCTTGGCATTTGGCATAGACTTTAAGACATTCGCATCCACATCTCAGACGGTGTATTTTGACAATTCTGTATCCAAATGGTCAAATGTATATGCCTATGTGTGGGGCGATGGCAAGTCAACCAAAGCCATCAAAGGAACAAAAGTGGATACCAATATTTACCAGCTAACAATACCTGAAGGATATAAGAAAATACTCTTCAAAAATACATCTGGTACTAGCAATTGGGATAAACAAACACAGAATACTACTATTCCTACGGATGGTAAGAACTGCTATAAAGCAAACAGTTCAAGTAATAAATCCAATGGTACATGGTATTCTTATACTACTAAAACAGCGACTCCTGCGGCAACTTCCACAGCTTCGCCTAATAGTAACGCGTTAAAAAGACAGGTAAAAGTTCTCGTTTTGGAAATCAACCCAACGCTAACTCATCCAACTGGAGGAAAATTCGGTAATGGAGAAAGTACCATAACAACAGACAAATACTTACAATTCGATGCGTCTAAATCTATTTCATTCCTAAAAGAAAACATGGAAGAATCGTCTCACGGAAATGTAGAATTCGATGTTGTAGAACGCATATACATCAATGAATTTCCCAAATATACCAACGGAGCTTCTTTGACTCAACAAGATTTCTTTGAAATTTATCCTATTCATACGAACGGATATGGTGACTGGTGGGAAGGCTTAGGCACTGAAAAGTTCAAAAAGTTTTCTGATAACTTAACCTTTGACTATGATAGCCTAATTGATGATTACAATTTAGTTGAACGAAAAAATGCCGGTGACTTTGATATGGTATGGGTTTTTGGAAATGACCCAATAGCTCTTTACGAAGCCGCTATGGTAGGTAAAAAACCATTTTTTATAAACGGAGGAACGTATACAAGAAATTGCGACAATTTCGCAATTCTTACCATGACATTTTCCAGAAAAGATGGCTCTCTTGAAGACGTAGGACATATGGCAGAATGTATTTTAACCAATGTGTTCCAAAGCGGAGAAGTTTATCGCACTAAGTTAGATGGTACTGATTTATCCAAATTAACTACATGGGAAAAATTTGTTCTATGCGAAGGTAACGCAGCAGATGGAACTACCGTATACGGCGTAGGAAATGTACATTATTCCCCTAATTCTGAAACAGATTATGATTGGGGTAATCAAACTCCTGTAAAGAGTTATTGGAAGGATTTCGAAAACGGAAACCTAAACAACATCGGAAGTACCGTATCTACATTTACAGCCAAAACTGCCTATCAGACCACTAAATACAAATACAACACTTATTATAGCGATACTATCAGTCATCATCTTTGGTGGTTTTCTTGTATGCCACATACGGAAGGACGAGATGAAAATGGATATTCCAACAATTGGTGGGATTACATTTTTACACCTGATTATGTGAATAAAGTTTCCTTTGTAGAAGGTACGGACCTTACCATGTCTGTTGGTGACAGCAAGCAATTATCCTTGCTCCTTAACTATTACTCCAGAAATAAAAAAGAACTTGGTCTCAAAGAATCTGAGGCTATTATATCTCTGGATAGCAGTGGTGTCTTAACTTACGAAAATGGTAAAATCACTGCAAAGAAAGCAGGAACCGCTACCATTTCTGCTAAATATGACGGACGAGTAGCGAACTTAAAAGTGACCGTCAACAAACCGCTTGAAATTAAAAGTGCAACTATTGATTTAGGCACTACTTTCAGCTACGGTCAAACAGCAACTATACATGTAGATGCCACAGGTGGCAATGGTTCTTACACCTACTCTGCTATTGCTAAATATGACTCTCATGTTACGGAAACAATTGACTCTATTGACGCTAACGGTAACTTAAAATGGACTCCAAAAGCAGCTAGTGATTTTTATACTGTCTATATTTCTGTAATGGATGCTTCAGGAGCCTATGCAAGCACAAGCATCAACGTTAAGGTAACCACTCCAAGTACCAACAATACACTTACGATTTATTATGGAGGCCAAACTTGGTCTAATGCCTATGTTCATTACAAGACCGAAAATGGTAACTGGACATCCGTACCTGGTTGTCAAATGACATCCACATCCGAGGTAAGTGGATATAACTGGAAATATACCATCGATTTATCAAAAGATAACAGCGGATACGCTACGGTTTGCTTTAATAACGGAAATGGAAATTGGGATAGTAAAAATGGTTCAAACTATCAAATTAATGCAGGAACTTATGGTGTAAAAAATGGTGCAATAAGCAATTTAGGAAATAGCACCACTACATCAACTCCAACCACACCAACCCCAGTACCACCAGTAGATAATACTATGTTCTATTACAACAACAGTAAAACCAACTGGTCTACGGTATATGCGTATGTTTGGGCAGATGGAGTAAGTGCAACAACATACGAAGGTACAAAAGTAGCAACGAATGTATATCAGTTTAACGTACCAAAGAAGTATACAAAAGTATTATTTAAGAATACATCCGGAACAAGTAATTGGGATAAACAAACAGATGATGTATTGATTCAGAGTACAGATGGATACATTTTTGTACCAAATAGCGCATCAAACAAGACATCAGGAAATTGGGAGAGCTACGGAAATGTAACACCAACCCCAACAACACCAGCTCCAGATCCAACAACGCCAACTCCAGTGCCGATTGATCAATCTTATGTAACGGTTGATTTCGATAATTCTATCCATAAATGGGAGAATGTGTATGCTTATGTATGGAACAATACAGAAGACTACAAAGTATTTTCACCAACTTTTGTAAGTGGAAGCAATCATGCAATCTTTACTATTACTGGTTCTTACAAGTACATTTTGTTTAAGAATACAGAAGACGGATGGGATAAGCAGACAGCAGACTTGATTATGCCAGCCTATACTACCTCTTTGGATGATAAATGTTTCACACCATATAGTTCCGGTAATAAAACAGAAGGAACATGGGGAAAATCTTCTGCACTTACGGGCATAAAAATAATGGTACCATCTGTTTCGACAGACAAAGATACCATAACCGTAGGAGATACTGTGAATTTTACTATGACAGCACTATATGAAAGTGGTTATTATAAGAACAGCCGTTATTTAACATTTACATACGAAGATGGAACAAAGGATGTTGTGCGTTCTTCAGATACTACTTATACTATTTTTGAAAAGGTATCGGAATACACACATAAATATACATGGACACCATCTAAGACAGGAAAGGTGAAAGTAACGTATTCTGTAAGTGAGTATGACGATCATGTGGAAACTTCTCAGCCAATTATTCTTAATGTAAAAGCGGCAAGCAATACTGTTAAAGTATATTATAAAAATAGTAGTTGGTCTAAAGCATATGTACATTATAAGGTAAATGGTTCATGGACAAGCGTTCCAGGAGTAAAAATGGAAGCCAGTGATCGTAGCGACTATACTTGGATGTACACCATTGATTTAGGTGATACTACAAGTGCAACACTTTGCTTTAATAATGGAAGTGGAAGCTGGGATAGTAGGAATGGTTCAAACTATACAGTAGGAACCGGAATTTATGGGATTTCTGGTAACAACACAGTAAAACTAAATTAACATGCCCCATTTTGTGCATATTATTGCGCACATATCAATCAGACTGCCAAATCTGGCAGTCTGATTTTTTCTACTCGAATTCCTTTGTATCCTTAACCAATGTTAAAACATCCTTAGTTACAATTTTCTTTAAGATAACTTGATTCACAATAAACCGAAGAACCAACATTCCTATAATCACAATGATTAGCATTCCACCTGATACAATCCACCAATTCTCCAAGTGAAACATCATGCCCATAACCACACAAGCTATTGCTGCAACTATCTCACATACACGAAAAATTCCGTTACTATTTCCTTTTCTAAAAGATTTACTATTACTAAAAATATGGAGGATTTTATTGTTACATGTATGGCATCTTTATATTTTTTCATTCACTCTATGTAAAATCATTTTACGCACTCTCATAAAGATTAACACCAACATATATCCCACAAATACGATACATGTTTTATAAAAAATCCCTATAAAGCCTATTATATAACTAAACAAACATATTCCTATTATAATACCTGTTATCATCGCATGTAACCATATATATTTTTCTGCTAAAGCAATTGACAAAGCAACTGCCAAACTTATTATCCCTATGACGCTAAATAAATTAATAAAATATTCACTACCTAAAATAAAGGGAAGCATAAATAATATAATTCCTAAAATAAATAATGCTTTTCCTAAATTTTTCATAATCAACGCCTTTCTTCTACTTACAACTTTTAATTGCTTGAGCAACATTCAAACAGCCCTTCGCTTGACATTTATCACTTACGCATCTATTTTGCTACACAATTTAGTGTAATGTACTTTTTTACTTAGTTAAAGAAGTTTTCCATCTTTTATTTCTATCACCCGATTACAATACTTAAGCATATTCTTATCATGTGTAACCATGATAATGGTTTTCTTTAATTCTTTATTGATTTTATACAGCAACTCTAAAAATTCCTGTGCAGTTTCACTATCCAATGCACCTGTTGGCTCATCAGCAATCAATATTTCAGGGTCATTTACCAACGCTCTGGCAATTGCCACTCTTTGCTTTTGCCCTCCGGAAAGTTCGTTACACACATCATCTATTTTCCCTTCTAAACCCAATTTTTTCAAAATGTCGAAAATTCGTTTTCTTTTTTCTTTCTTACTATAGGTCTTTTCTGCATAATTTAATGGAATTTCCACATTTTCAATAACTGAATAATTTTCAATTAAACCATATTCTTGAAGAACAAATCCAAACATTTGGTTACGATACTGTGCTTTTTTCTTTTCACTTAAATTTGTAGTATCTTCTTTTCCTATATAATAGTTGCCCTCTGTAGCCCTTGAAAGAAGTCCGATTATATTCAACAGTGTAGTCTTTCCTGCTCCTGATTTTCCGATAATCCCCAAAAACTCTCCTTTTTCTACGGTTAGATTAATACTATCCAGTGCAACCACGCTAGTTCTTTTTTTCTTAAACGTTTTTGTAACTCCATCTAATTTTATAGAAATATTTCTTTCCATTACATACTACCTCACTTCTCGTTTTAACACTACATATGGATAAATACTTGTAATAACACTAAAAACAATAGAAAAAATAACCATTTTTCCTGTGTACTCCAAATTTCCATATAAACCACTTGCCACAATCACACCTATACCAAGCATCAAACCACTTAACGCAAGAAATCTCATAATAATATGACTCTTACGCGCTCCACAAAACATATGAATTCTATATTCTTTCATTTGCTTTTTAAATAAACGGGCAAATCCCACATATGTAATCGCTAAAGTAAAAGTGAAAAATACCAACGAAATACTGCCAACCTGTAATAAGCTTGCTTTTTGATTTTGAATCACTTCGTCAACCCAATCATTTACATTTACAAGGGATGTATGTATTGGACTTGTATTTGAAAAGATTTTTTGTATTTCATTTTTATCCCCAAATACAACCATCCTTGTGGTAGCCATATCTAAATCTGAAAATGATAGATTGTCCATATTCTTAGTATTTTGTGGAACTAGGTAAGAAAAGTCTAATGACATAGACGCACTATAACCATTCAATTCATAATACTTTGCATTCTTTTCCAGAACTCCTATTACCTTTCCTTTCAATACTTCTCCTGTTCCACCATGTACAAATTCATACTCCTCTCCAAGTTTGTATTCATTTTGCAGTTCATATCCCACGATGATAGGACGTACATCAACAGTATCAAAATCCGCAGCCTCAAATTTTCTACCTTTCATAACGGATATTTGAAACACATCAAAAAATTGTTCTGTTACAATCTGTTCTCTAACCGTATTCTTTTCTTCATTCACATACATATCATATCCAAAAACAGTATAATAACTTATATTGGAATTGGACAATTCTGCAAACAATTGTTTATACGCTTGCGAAGCACTATCCGTATCAGATACAATTTCAGCAAACTCTTCCTCTGATGTTTCATCCGAAATCATATACGCATTTCCATATCCACTTTCGAATGTTTTTACTGCTCCCATACTTTCTTTTGTATCATCAATTACATCAAATAGTACACAAACTAAAAGAAGCATGACGATATTTAAAATACCAAAAATAGCACAAATCCATTTATTGTTTCGTATATCTTTTAACAAATATTTTAGTGTTCTCATAGTTACCTCTTTTCCTTAACTTTAGTAGCTGTATATATTGTGACATTTTCCAAATGCAAATCTAAACAATTACAATTTTTCTTTTTACATAAAATACGATTCCCATTCCGCTGAAAAAAGCATACACAATATACAATATAAAAAACAGCAAACAATACACGTTACATACAAGAATACTTGCACCTAATACCATTGAAACTATAATGGCAGCTAAATTAATAAGCATCCATTTTTTTAACACAAAAAAGAACACTTGCTTTCTTGTAGCACCGCAAATATAATTTGCTAAAATAATTTCTTTTTCACCCATAAGCCAAATAATAAAAAGAAACAACAAACTCAATATCAAAAATATAATTCCACATAAAACTACATTCCACGAGATGAATAAGGTATCCTTCACAAGTTCCAAATGCTTCAAAATCCCTATATCATAAATAGTATTGTTTTCTTTTATTCCATACTTAGCTTGGATTTGACGATTTAACCTTTGCTCACAGTCAAAATAGTATTTCCCTGCTATTTCATGAGTAGTATTTACAAATTGTTCTGATAACATATTAATAAAAATATCTGTATTTTCATTTATAGGATTTTCTTTTTGCGAAAACACGCCAATCACTTCATATACATTCTTTTCTATTACAATATATCTTTTATTTCCTTCTTTATAAGTATTTTTGAGACACCTCTCCGATATCATAACTACATCTTTATTCTTCTCAAAATCATCCTTGCAGAATTCTCTTCCTTCTACTAACTCTAACTTCATATCATAATTTTTTAAATACACGCCAGCATAATCTTTTCCTGTTTGTTTTTGCAAACGAAATTGAGTGTATTCCGAATTTAAACAAGAAACAAATTCTAGCATACTTTGATTTTCTGTAGAAGTAATCACATAATCTTTATAATGCGCAGATAAATTGTCACAAGGCATATACGAATAACTCCATTGATTGCATAACAGCGCAGTTATAACAATTAGTAAAGACAATGTAATTAAAGTATAACTTGTCATTAGTATATTTTTCATTTTCATAACGACCTCTCCTAAATATTGAAATAGTACAATATACAATTGATACGATCCTGAAAAAATTTGATTTTTGTCTAAATCTAAATTACGTAAGCGATGAACAACCTACCGTCTTGGATTATTCATCGCTTACCCATTTTCTTTATTCAAATTCCTTTGTATCCTTAACCAATGTTAAAACATCCTTAGTTACAATTTTCTTTAAGATAACTTGATTCACAATAAACCGAAGAACCAACATTCCTATAATCACAATGATTAGCATTCCACCTGATACAATCCACCAATTCTCCAAGTGAAACATCATGCCCATAACCACACAAGCTATTGCTGCAACCAACTCACATACACGAAAAATTCCGTTAATATTTCCTCGATAGATTTTCATTACATCCGAGATTGAAAATCCGTAATATTTCAAAATTCCTACATCCTTTTGCTGTAATTTCAAATAATCACAAAAAGACAGGAGTAAATTCACCGAAGCAGAAAATACCATAATAATCAACAACAAATTCAAAAATAGTGTTGAATTTTTTATAGTTGTACTCATTGCATCAAAATCATCAAATGTGTAATCAATGAGATATCCATTCTCCTCTAATAATTTCGCACATTGGTCTACATCATAAATACTTTCCACGTCCACATAAATGGCTTCTAGTAAATCATAAACACTCTCTGTTTCATCTATAGACACAATCTTTTGAATACTTTGAAAGGTATCCATAGTGACATAAGCATAATCTACAAATTGTTCATCCTCCATATCAATTACAGCAGAGGATGTCCTTGATTTTAGAACGTTACTAACTGTATATTGTTTCGTCGTCATTGCATCCGAGTATATATTTCCATCCTCATCCTCCTGTATTTCCTGTATGTTCAGACTCATTTTATCCTGAGCATAATCCTCTCTAATATAAAGTACATTATCTTTCATGGAAGTATTGCAAACATACTTTGCATTTTTTGAGTATATACCATATATACAAAGTGGTTCATAGTCATCCCCACTACTTATACCTGTCATCTTATAAATCGGTATTTCATTCACATCAATATTTTTCTTTTCTATTATTTTTTGAATTTTATCAATATCCTCTTCGGAAATACCCTTATACTGCTCTGCCTCTATTTTTCCCCCAATTTGAATCATATGTACATTTTCGTTTGTAATAAAATTTTCCTCGGTATTTTGTTGGTTACTCACATAAAACATACATCCATATATAAAACATATAATAGTCAGCACAAACATAATAATTGAATTTCTTAGATAACTACTTGTTTTTTTTAAGATTAATTTTCTTGTTTCACGAATTCTCGACTTCATACAATTTCCTATCCTTTATCCTTATCAATTTCGCACGTTTATCTGCTAATTCTATTTTCTGATGACTAACAATGATAATCGTTTTATCCTTCATTTCTAACAACAACTGTATTATGATATTACTATTTTTTTCATCTAAATTTGCAATTGGTTCGTCTAACAAAAGCACATCGAATTCTTCTAAACCAAGCATAGCAATCTGCGCACGTTTTCTTTCCCCACCTGAAAGTGTACACACCCTACAGTTTAATTTATCTTTTATTCCATATTGAATACACAATGCTTGAATCTTCTCCATTCGCTTTTCCACAATCCCAATTGCATCGCATTTCATAAGAAAATTTTCCAATAACGTTAAATTTTGAAAAATCATATCCTCCTGAAACAAGTACCGCATTTTGATTCCTTCTTGCACATGTATACTCCCTGAAAAAGGATTTTTATAGCCATAAATCATATTAAGCAAAGTAGTTTTCCCTATCCCACTTTCTCCTTGTACAATATACATTCCCTTTTCAAATTGATAATTTACTTGTTCAAAAATACATTGATTTTCAATTTCATAACACACATCCATTAATTCTATCATGCAAACCATTCCTATTCCATTTTCTCTCTACGTTACTCACAATCCTGATGTCCCTCTTGCGTGTAAATCCTAAGTTTTTCGTTCACTACACTATGACCTAGATAACCGCTTTTTGTCATTACCATTTCCTTTTTTTCCAGATTCCATACATCACACTGCAAATCACCATTCTCATTTGAATAGACTTGAATAAACTCTTTTCGTTCTTTTATATAATCTATGCTAATACCATTGTTCCTAAATTGGAAATACAAATTTCCTTCCAAATCCTCAATTTTATCTTCATTTAGCACCAATATAGTATCTTCGTAGCTATAAATATAATTAGATTGCAGATTGTCACGTACTTTTTTACTCTTCTTAGTGTCCATATCAAATTCATACAACTCAAAATAATCTTTTTCTTTCTGATAAATAGTATAATACATCTTGTCTGATACAAAGATACATGGCATAAGAAACTCATTTTTTATGCCAAATACTTCTTCCAAAACATTCTCTTTTTCATTATATTTCACAATACTGCGATCCAAATGATTTGTCTGTAACGAATCTTTTTCTAATAAGAAATAATATTCTCCTTTATACTTATCACACGGAGTCAAAGAGTCTTTCACATCAATATCCATCACTTTTTCAATACCATTTTCTGTTCTGTTTAGTATGCTAAAATAATTATACCTTGAGGAACCTACTGTATACGTTTCAAAACCACCAGCTATCTTATATACAAATACCCCCTCTGTCTCGTAAAAAAACTCATATTCATTTGAGGATATATCATAGCATCCTAATCTTTCATTATACACGTCATACATAACTTCCTCTTGTTCCTTCACTTCCAATGTATCGCAATATTCCACTTTCTTTTCTTCTGCTGTATCATTCTTATCTGCCTGTTTTTTTTCATTACATCCACTACTGACCATAATTGTCAGCAAAATTAATACAATGGCAAATATTTTTCTATTTTTCATCATCCGCACTTCTTTCCTTTCAATCCAAAAAATAACGAGGAACTCATCAAAACAAATGATAAAATTCCTCGTCACTTTATCATTTTTCACCCTTACGCCTCAACGAAAGTGAAAACATAATATTTATTAATTATGCCAACACACTTTGTATGCCTACTTCTATAATACACTTCCTCTATTTATCATGTTCCACTTGAAATAGAACTTGTATGTGTGTATCCCTTTAACTTTACATATGCCGTAGATTGCAACCAGAATTTATAACCACTCAAGTCCTCATCTGGTGCAATTACATAATTCGAATCCTCGTATTCTGTCTTGCAACCATTTGTACTACTCCAATATTTATCCACTGTATTACAGTTTTGCCAAGACGACTTAGATGATGCCGACACTCCATATTCCTTATTAGTCAACGAAACCGTTGCTGTAAGTTCACAACTATTACGCATCTTAGCTCCTAGATGCCAAGTCACTTTAATTTCTTGCACTTTAGTTGAACCCTTGTATGCGGCATACGTATAAAATTTAACTTTCCTAGAACTTCCAGTTAGCTTTCCATATTTTTGATTCTCCGAATAAGAAGTAAGTTTGCCACCATCTGCACAAGTGATTGCTTCTGTATCCTTTATGTAATAATCCTCACTTGAAGCCATTGCTTTCATATTCACTCCCAAAGATGATACAATGACTGAAGCAAGTAATACACCCATTATCATTTGTTTTTTTAGTTTCATAAACGCTTTTTCCCTTCTACTACAATATATTTATGTTTAATAACATCCAGTAAGGAATTACCCATCTTGCTGCTGCTCCAACAAAATTAATTGTCTAAGTTAAAACTAATTGGATATGCCACACCAACATTTAACTCTGGCTATCCTTACTTGTAAAATAACAAACATTGATTTACATATATTCCTCTAATTGTTCTATCACTCCCCTCTCTATTCGCTTTTGTGCGCACTTATGGCATGCTACCATATTTTTTTCCATAAAAAAAGAGCATTTGCGTAAAAGTATGCGATTTTTGTGTAAACGTCCGATTTTTTATTAACATATTCTTGTATATATACTTAAATTAATTCGTTCAAACCC
>CAVIJT010000014.1:0-76410 GCA_963643465.1 Lachnospiraceae bacterium
CAAAGGGGACAGACTGTAAATCTGCTGCTTAATGCTTCGGTGGTTCGAATCCACCACCACCCATTTCACAGTGCAAGGCTGTAAATTAAATATTGTCGCGGGGTGGAGCAGTCTGGAAGCTCGCCGGGCTCATAACCCGGAGGTCGTTGGTTCAAATCCAGCCCCCGCAATTTTGCCCAGATAGCTCAGTCGGTAGAGCAGGGGACTGAAAATCCCCGTGTCGCTGGTTCGATTCCGGCTCTGGGCATTTTTTATTGGAATTTCTTATAGTAACGTATGTTATATAGGAAATTCTTTTTTTATGTAAATATATACATATGTAAAAGAATAATGAACATTTTAAAGGGAAAAGTAAGAAATATATAGGTCGAGTCCTATTGGTCCCATTGATATGCCGATGTGGCTCAATTGGCAGAGCAGCTGATTTGTAATTAGAAGGTTATATGAAAATAAAAAATCCACAGAAAGTATTTGCGGTAGGAAAGTTATAAACATTTGTCTGCGTAATAGTGGATAAAATAGAAATTTTATTTATTAGATGTGGAAAATGCCAGATAAAAGAAAAAGCAGTCTGCTAAGTCTAATATATCTTTATTAAGTAGATAGGTTAAATATCAGTTAGCAGTCTGCTGATATGTATCCAAGTAATGGGTACATGATAGGTATGGTTCCTGTTTTCCTCCACAATTTAGTGGAAGAAAAGCAGGAATTTTTGTTTTAATTATGCAAACATAAAACGCTTTTACTTTTAAGTCACTTGAAAAATTTTTTACTGTCGCACATGCGTTTATTTTGAAATTTCTCTTTTTAATCATCTCCTTTCTTTTAGAATTTTACATAACGATAGGTTTGCAATCTCTACGTTAGTATATCGTTGAAAATGTGTAATTTTAAATGTAGATGATTGCAAATGTAAAGAGAAGCTAAAAAGCAAATTAGCATTGTCTTTCTATGCTGTATTTTTTGAAAATATATAGCATGGTGTAGAACATAAAACAGAAAAAACTTTTATTTGTTTCTTTGTTTTAAACATAACATTATTTTGTTTATTTTGGATTTTGGGGTTGTGGATTGCGTTCTGTATGCTATATACTTCCAAACTGCTTTCTATCGTTATTCTGTTATACCAAAAATGATTTGTTTTTTCAATACGATTCCTGTGAAACGACATAAATCGGCTTTGAAACGACAAAAATCAGGTTTTATAGTTGGTATTTTAGTATTTTAGGTAATATATAAAATAGTATTTATATTCCATTTTCAGTATAATTTTAGAAATGGATTAGAATTATTTACGGATGCTAGTATTTTTTATATAAAATGCTATAATAAGAATGAATAGTTAGAAAGTTTCACATACTATTTGTGGTAGTAGTGTATAGAGAAAGGAGAAAGTAAGAGATTATATGCAGTAGCATACGAACGAAATCTCTACGGTAAATAGCTTATGTTACATAAAAGAAACGTTGCTCCAAAACCAAGAGGATTACAAATTATTATTGTAGGTTGTGGAAAAATAGGTTCGGCTTTATTGGAACATTTAAGTAAAGAGGGTCACGATATTACAGTTATAGATAAAAATAGCGAGAGAGTACAAGATTTTGCCAATATGTATGATGTAATGGGGATTGTTGGAAATGGTGCTAGTTACAGTGTACAAATGGAGGCTGGAATTAAAAATACCGATCTTTTTATTGCAGTAACAAAATCGGATGAACTGAATCTTTTATGTTGTACCATTGCAAAACAGGCATCAAATTGTGCTACTATTGCAAGGGTATGTACTCCGGATTATAGTAAGGAGCTTGGCTATCTGCAAGATAAACTTGGTCTTACTATGATTATTAATCCAGAGCATGAATTTGCCCGTGAGGTTGCTCGTATTTTGGCGATGCCTACGGCTCTTGAAGTCAATTCTTTTGCACATGGAAGGGCAGAGCTTATTAAGATTAAGATTCCAGAAGGAAACTGTTTGGATGGCATGACGATTGCAACTATGGGCAGCATGATGGATGAAAAGGTTATTATTTGTGCCATTGAAAAAGATGGAGAAGTACACATCCCTTCTGGTAATTTCATTATGCATGCTGGGGATGTAATTTCTATTGTTTCTTCTCGAAATGGGATTAAGGTATTTTTAGAAAATATAGGATTCAAAAGTAAGCGGGTAAAAGATACCATGATTATTGGTGGAGGCAAGGCGGCTTATTATCTTGCTAAACGTTTGATGAATATGAATATTTCTGTAAAAATTATTGAGAGTAATCGTTCCCGTTGTGAAGAATTGAGTGTTCTTTTACCAAAGGCAATTATTATTAATGGAGATGGAACGGATCGGGAATTGCTTCGAGAGGAAGGAATTGATACAGTAGAATCATTTGTACCTCTAACTGGTATTGATGAGGAAAATATTGTGCTTACGCTTCATGCAAGACAATTATCCGACACAAAGATTGTAACAAAGATTAATCGTACTTCTTTTAAAGATGTAATTAGTTCGTTAGATTTAGGAAGCATTGTTTATCCTCGTTATATTACTACGGAAGCAATTATAGCGTATGTTCGTGCGAAAACCAATTCTCAGGATAGTAATATTGAAACGTTATATCATATGTATGATCATAGGGTAGAGGCGATTGAATTTGTGGTTCAAAAGAATTCGGCGGTAACCAATATTCCTTTGCGCGATATGAAACTTAAAGAGAATCTTGTGGTTTCTTGTATTAATCGTAATGGTAATATTATTATTCCGAGTGGTAATGATGAAATTAAAGTAAATGATAGTGTTATTATTGTTACCACTAATACAGGTTTTAATGATATACAGGATATTTTAGCGTAGCTTTTGTTGTTAGGGCATTTGCCCTGTTTATCATTGAGGAGTTTCTCAACAGAGAAACGAAACTTTGATTGTTTATTTTTATTGTTTAAAAGATACGTTTCTATTTCTAAGAAAGGAAATATGGGTAAATGAATCGTTCCGTTATACAATATATTTTAGGATATGTACTAATTATTGAGGGAATTTTGTTTTCTATCCCTTGTATCACTGCACTGGTTTATTTGGAGAAAGAAGGATTTTGTTATCTAGGTGTTGGATTGTTTTGTATTTTTGTTGGATGGCTTATGCGACGACAAAAACCAAGTAACAATATTTTTTATTTAAAAGAAGGTTGTATTACTACTGCATTAAGTTGGATTTTTCTCAGTTTTTTTGGTTGTATTCCTTTTGTGTTGACGGGAGAAATTCCATTTCTTCCAGATGCGTTATTTGAAACTATTTCTGGTTTTACAACTACGGGAGCAAGTGTCCTTGCTGATGTAGAAGCATTGTCTCATTGTTCCCTTATGTGGAGAAGTTTTACTAACTGGATTGGTGGTATGGGTGTATTGGTTTTTTTGCTTGCCATTATTCCTATGAGTGGTGGTTCACATATTAACTTAATGCGTGCAGAAAGTCCGGGGCCATCTGTAGGAAAAATGGTTCCAAAGGTTAAAGCCAATGCGCAGATTTTGTATTTGATTTATTTGATAATGACTATTGTAGAATTTGTTTTGCTTCTTTTTGGTGGCATGAGTATTTTTGATTCTATTAATACCAGTATGTCAACTGCAGGAACTGGAGGATTTGGCATTTATAATGATAGTCTTACTGGTTTTAATCCATATATTCAATGGGTTGTTACTATTTTTATGATACTATTTGGTGTGAATTTTAATGCCTATTATTTTATATTGTTTCGACAGGTTAAACGAGCGTTAAGAATGGAGGAAGTAAAGTATTATTTCTTTATTATTGGAGCTTCTATTTTTATTATTTTTCTAAATATTTTAGATATGTGTTCTAACGCTTTTGAAGCCTTGACCCAATCGGCATTTCAAGTGGGTTCTATTATTACAAGTACAGGATTTTCGACTGCCAATTATGATTTGTGGCCGGAAACAAGTAAAACGATTCTTGTTATTCTCATGTTTATAGGTGCTTGTGCAGGAAGTACCGGTGGAGGTATCAAGGTATCTCGTATTGTTATTATGTTTAAAACTGTAATAAAAGAACTTCGTTGTTATATTCATCCAAAAAGTATTCAAAAAATTAATATGGATGGAAAGCCAGTACCTCATGAAGTGTTACGTTCTATAAATGTATATTTTATTACATTTTTTGTACTGTTTGTCTGTTCTGTATTTCTTGTATCGTTGGACGGAAATGATTTAGTTACGAATTTTACTGCTGTTACTGCAACAATTAATAATACTGGACCGGGATTAAATTTGGTTGGACCAACTCAGAATTTTGGATTTTTCTCTCCTTTCTCTAAGTTTGTTTTGATGTTTGATATGTTGGCAGGAAGATTAGAACTTTTTCCATTATTGATTTTATTCCATCCTTCTATATGGAGAGATAAGAAATAGTAAAAATAGGATTGTTAAGGGGAATAGAAATTACTATTGATTTATAGGTTAGTAGTGTATTATAATTCTTGTGTAGGTATAGTCGGTAGAATGCAGAGGTATACAAGTTGTCCCTTTGCAGCTTCTACATCAGAAAAGAATAGAGGTAAGAAGACAATGAATACATTTCAGCCAATTAAAGAAGGAAAAGTACGTGAGGTCTATGATAATGGAGATAGTTTGATTATCGTAGCAACAGACAGAATTTCTGCATTTGATGTAATCTTGAAGAACAAAGTGACAAAGAAGGGTGCAATTTTAACACAGATGTCAAAGTTTTGGTTTGATTTTACCAAAGATATTGTACCAAATCATATGATTTCGACAGATGTAAAAGATATGCCTGAATTTTTCCAGCAGGACAAGTTTGATGGCAATAGCATGATGTGTAAGAAATTAGAGATGCTTCCTATTGAGTGTATCGTGCGTGGATATATTACAGGTAGTGGTTGGGCAAGCTATAAGGAAAATGGAACAGTTTGTGGTATCAAACTTCCAGAAGGTCTTGTTGAGTCTGATAAACTTCCTGAGCCAATCTACACACCAAGTACAAAGGCTGAGATTGGTGATCATGATGAAAATATTTCTTTTGAACAGAGCGTGGAAGTATTAGAGAAAGCATATCCTGGAAAAGGTATGGAGTACGCTACAAAGATTAAAGAATGTACTATTGCTTTATATAAGAAGTGTGCAGAGTATGCGTTGAGCAAGGGCATTATTATTGCAGATACTAAATTTGAGTTCGGTTTGGATGAGAATGGTAATGTGGTAATTGGTGATGAGATGCTTACTCCAGATAGTTCTCGTTTTTGGCCTTTAGAGGGTTACAAACCAGGACAGGGACAGCCTTCTTTTGATAAGCAGTTTGTAAGAGATTGGTTAAAGGCAAATCCAGACAGTGATTATTTATTACCAGAGGAAGTAGTAAATAAGACTGTAGATAAGTATGAAGAGGCATATGAGTTATTGACTGGAAAGAAATTTGCTTAGTTCATAGAGAAATCGGTATAAAAACCATATAATTGGTGATAAAATAGGGATAGATAAAACGTGAGTTTTGTTTATCTCTATTTTTTTCGCGATAGAAAAGTTTAAATAGTAAAGGAGGTGATGGGATGCTTTTACTTCAGCCAGAGGGAATTTCTTATGTAAATAAAGAGGGAGAATCGGTATTGCAGGCGGCAATTAAAGCAGGTGCAAAACTGGAGAGTCCTTGTGGTGGCAATGGAACTTGTGGAAAGTGTCGGATAAAAGTATTAATTGGAGAGGGAAATTCGATTACAGAGGAAGAAAGGAATTTTTTTTCGCCCCAAGAGCTTTCAGAAGGCTGGAGATTGGCTTGTAAGTTTGTACCAAAGTATTTTAAGGCATGTGAAGTAGAAGTGCCTTTGGGGGAAGATAACAGGGTTGACTGGCAGATTGAGTGTTTAAGTGGAGATTATGGAAATAGGACTGTCGATTCTGTAGAAGGACAGTATGGTATTGCTATTGATATTGGAACGACGAATATAGAGGCTTTGTTGTGGAGAATGGATCAAGAGCTATGTGTGGGTAGGGGAATCGGTGCCAATCCGCAAAAGAGATATGGTGCAGATGTAGTAGCTAGAATTGCGTATGCACAACAATCGGAAAAGCAGTCAGAAGAAATGTGTCAGATTCTTGTGGCAGGTGTGGAACAAATGCTTAGTCAGTTGTTGTTTGAATGTTTTGTGCCAAAGGAAAAGGTTTGTTATGTGACTGTAACAGGAAATGCGGCTATGATGCACTTTTTTGTAGGAGAATCTGTAGCCAGTTTGGCAAAAGCACCGTATAAGACGTCTTATCAACAGGGACGCGTGTTGCCCGGAAATTTGCTTTCACTGCCTTACGCAAAAGTAGTGACACTGCCTAATGTGGAAGGGTTTGTAGGGGCAGATACGGTAGGTGTTCTTCGTGGACTTTTGGAAAATGGGCAGGATATGGAAGGGATGCTGATGATTGACATTGGTACCAATGGAGAATTGGCATTACAAAAAAATGGAGTGATGTATGTGGCATCTACGGCAGCAGGTCCGGCATTTGAAGGTGCTACGATTTCTTGTGGAATGAGGGCGGAAGATGGTGCGGTGACAGATTTGTTTGTTGGGGATGCGGTTTCTTTTCAAGTGATTCAGAAAAAGAAGAGGGTAATAGTTGATAAAGAAACAGAAGCTACGTGGCCAATAAAGGGAATCTGTGGTTCCGGTCTGATTGCAGTGGCAGCCCGTTTGTTAGAGACTGGTTTGATTGACAAAACAGGATATTTGTTGGATTCAAAAACAGCGAAACAGCAGGGATGTTGTGAAGAATTAGCAGATAGAATTGAGACAAAAGAAGAAGGTAATGTATTTCGTTTGGGAAATCAAGTGTATCTGACGCAACAGGATATTCGGGAGTTACAGCTTGCAAAGGCGGCAATTGGTGCAGGTGTAAAAATGCTGTTGGAAAGTTGTGAAATGAGAGAAGAAGAACTTTCCGGTATCTATCTTGCAGGAGCATTTGGAAGCTATCTTGATGTGGCAGCAGCACAGCAAATCGGACTTCTTCCTAATATTTCTAAAGATAAGATAAAATCTATAGGAAATGGGGCTTTACAGGGGGCATCCTGTACGCTGCATAATGTATATAAGCAGGGAGAAGTGGAAAGGGAAATGGAGTATCTTGAAAAAATTGCCAGAGATACTACTCACATATCTCTGGCAGAGAAAAAGGAATTTTCTTCGATTTATTTAGAGGCTGTCAATTTCATTTGACAGGATAGAGAGGCGTGGAATGTGATTCCATTAGCCTCTTATAAAATTACTGTTCTGTCTCTTCTTCTGACGCTTGCATCATTTCTCGAATGGTTTGCATAGATAAATCTGTGGATGCCATCTCATCGGCGCAGCGACGTAGTTTTTCCGTTAAAAGTTCTGCATTCTTTATGTCCTGCTTGTACTTCATCTGATGTTCCAGACTTGCCCAGCAATCCATGGCAATGGTACGAAGCTGAATTTCTACTTTTAAAGAATCCAGATCCATTCCATGTAATGGAACTTCCAGTATAATGTGCAGACTTCGATAACCGTTTGGTTTGGGATTGGAAATGTAATCTTTGATAGTTACAATCTTCCAGCTTGGTTCTTCTTTTATGTAGTCTAAGATGGTGTAAACATCTCCAATAAAGTGGGTGACAATACGAATTCCAACAGAATCAGAGGTTACGTGAAGGGCAGTCAGTGCGTCGGTTTCATGCCCTTTTCGAACCAGCTTTTTTTGCATGCTGTCTGCACTTTTGACACGACTTAAAATGTGTTCGGCTGGAGAGTGCATTCCGTCTGCACTAATATTTTCAAGCATTTCTTTTAAACGGTTTAAAACGGTGCTTTCTGTAATCTCCAGAATAGGAGCGTATGCTCCATAGTAAACATAATCTTTTTGTTTCATAATCATATCCCCTTTATCCCCTAAAATGTAATATGATACAAGGGTAAAATAGTATCATAATAAAATTGTAGTCTTATATATATTTTACGACTGAATGAAGGGGTTTGACAAGCAAAACTTAATAAAAATGGAAAAAATTGGTCCGCTAGTGATATTGTTTGTATGTATCATAATAATAGTCACAAGATATTTATGAAAAAATGTGTATGGAATTGGAAAAAAACGTGATAAAATAAAGGTATTATAAAAGGTTTGTTTGAAGTAGCTGTAAAAATAAATAAAATATAAAATATCTGTGAAATCATTAGAAACAACCTTGAGTTTCACATTTTCCTATGCTACTATGTGGCTAGATAAGGCATAGTTGGTGTGTCAGCACACTAGAAAGGAAGCGATAGGTATGTGGCAGAGAATGATGTGGAAGTTGCAAGATTTTATGAGAGGCAGAAACGGATTTGATGAATTAAATCGGACCTTGTGTATTGTATATTTTGTTTTGTTTTTCCTTGGTTCCATCACTCATAAAGGAATCTTTTTCTCATTAGAGTGGTTATTGTTTATTTTTATTTTGTACCGAACATTTTCCAAAAAGATATGGGATAGGCAGAAGGAAAACACTGCATATACTGGATTTATTCATTTACAGAAAATGCGTTGGCAATATCGTGGAGAGTATAAGGTATTTCGTTGTAGAAGCTGCAATAAGATTGTAAGAGTGCCAAGACACAAGGGAAAGATTGAGGTTACTTGTCCAAAGTGTGGGAATAGAAAAATTGTCCGTTCATAAAAAATAAGGAGTGGGTGTGTATGAATGAGAAGGTAGAACAACTGGCGGATATGCTGAAGAGCAGTGAAAATATTGTTTTCTTTGGAGGTGCAGGTGTTAGCACTGCAAGTAATATTCCGGATTTTCGAAGTTCGGATGGATTGTACAGTAAGAAGTTAAATAAGCAGTTTTCTCCGGAACAGGCGGTATCACACACTTTTTTGATGCGTTATCCAGAGGAGTTTTATGAATTTTATACAAAGCATTTAATTTATCCGGATGCAAAACCAAATGCCTGTCATGTGGCATTGGCAAAGTTAGAAGAGATGGGAAAATTAAAGGCAATCGTTACCCAGAATATTGATGGTTTGCATCAGGCAGCAGGAAGTAAAGTGGTATATGAATTACATGGTTCTGTGCATAGAAATTATTGTTCAAAGTGCGGAACACGTTATGACAATGCGGAATATATATTGAAAGCGGCAGGAGTACCAAAGTGCGAGAAGTGTGGTGGAGATGTCCGGCCAGAAGTGGTGCTTTATGAGGAAGGATTGGATCAGGATGTAGTAAATGGAGCAGTTACGGCTATTTCTCAGGCAGATATGCTGATTATTGGCGGTACTTCGTTAGTGGTATATCCGGCGGCAGGTCTTATCAATTATTTTCACGGTACAAAACTGATACAAATTAATAAGACGAAAACGGCAGCAGACAGCAGGGCAGATTTGACTATTAATGAGGATATTGCCAAAGTGATGGATGAGGCAGTTTCCTTATTGTAGTTACTTTATTTTTGGAACGAAGGAATCGTCAAAAGGTAACCATGATGAAGAGGACCGTTTCCGTTGCCGAGATTAAGACCTGCGGATAAGGCACCTGTGATGTAGTTTTTTGCACAGGAAACGGCATCGGGCAAGGACATACCGTTTGCAAGATTTGCAGCAATAGCAGAAGACAATGTGCATCCAGTACCATGGTTGTTTGGGTTATTGATTCGACTGCCTGTAAACCAGTGAGGAGTTTCATTTTCATAGAGGAGATCATTGGCGTTTTTTACGCTATGTCCTCCTTTGCATAAAACAGCACAGTGACATGTTTGGGCAATTTTTTTTGTGGCGGTGAGCATATCGTTTTCTGATTTGATTTCCATATTTGCCAGTACCTGTGCTTCAGGAATATTGGGAGTGATGAGGGTTGCCAGAGGGAAGAGTCGGTTTTTCATGAGTGTTATGGCATTTTCATTGAGTAACCGTTTTCCGCTGGTGGATACCATTACAGGGTCTACTACAATATTTTTTGGCTGATAAAAAGTCAGTTTTTCTATAATAACGGTAAGAATTTCTTGATTTACCGTCATCCCGATTTTTATAGCATCCGGAAAAATATCTTCCAGAACACAGTCTAATTGTTTTTCTAAAAATGCAGGAGGAACAGGAAGAACCTCTTTTACGCCAGTGGTATTTTGGGCGGTAAGGGCAGTAATGACACTGGACCCATAGATTCCATGTGCCATGAGTGTTTTTAGGTCAGCCTGAATTCCAGCTCCTCCACTGGAATCGCTACCAGCTATTGTTAATACAGTTTTCATAGGGATACTTCCTTTCCATTTATGTTGTAAATATTTATGTAAGTTATAAAAGTCTCTTTTATTTTAAATAGGTATTTGGTATTTTGCAATGTTCTTGTGAAAAGTTAGAAGGGGAGTATTTTGAAATAGTTTATTTTCTATATTGCATTACGAGGGTAACTTTGTTATGATAAACAAGTCTAAGAAATTTTTCTTAAATATTCGGGATTCATATCGAATCAGATTTTCACGAAGCTAAAAATAAATAGTGTTTCCAAAGGAGTTCTGCTATAATTAAAGTAGAGAATGATGATTGGTGTACTCTAAAGTATTAAGATTACAGTTTTGAATTGGTTTTTTAAGATTTTCTTTGCTTTGCAGCTATAGTATTTTCCTTATGAAACGCATGTTATTATGAAGGGAGAATTTATGGAAAAAAGTAATCACAGAAAGAAAAGAACAATTCAAAAAGAGAAGAAAGTTATTATTAGACAGGAAAAAACTTATACTAACAGGGAATATAAAGATAGACTATTTAAATTTATTTTTAAAGATAAAGAAAAGTTATTGTCCTTATATAATGCGCTAAATTCCAGTCATTATATTAATCCGGATGACATTGAAATTACTACATTGGAGGATGTTATTTATTGTAAAATGAAAAATGATATTTCATTTATTATAGATGATAGATTAAGCCTTTTCGAACATCAAAGTTCCTATAATCCTAATATGCCGTTAAGAGGATTTTTGTATTTTGCAAAACATTTTGAAAAGTATATTGCCGAAAGTCAAGTGGACATTTATGGCACAGGTTTAATAGAACTGCCAACACCTAAGTTTGTTGTATTTTACAATGGAACAGGTATGCAGGAAGATAGAAAAATTTTAAGGTTATCGGATTCTTTTACAAATGTAAAAGAGAAGGCTTGTATGGAATTAGAAGCTATAATATTAAATATAAACTATGGAAAAAATAAGAAATTAATGGACAGTTGCCGTTCACTGATGGAATATTCGTATTTTGTACAAAAGGTAAAAGAGTATACAGAAAAGCATGAGCGTGATGAAGCCATAGAATTAGCGGTGGATGAGTGTATTAGGGAAAATATTTTAAAGGATATTTTGATTAAGAACAGAGCGGAGGTCGTGGATATGTTATTAACAGAATATGATGAAGAAAAAAGAATTGGGATTATGAAAAAGGAACTGGAAATAGAACGAGAGCGTACAGAGGAAGTACGAAGGGAATTAGAAAAAGAGAAACAAGAGAAAGAAGAATACAAAAGGCAATTAGAAGAAGTCAAACGACAAAATAAGGAAATATTAGGATTGTTGAAAGAGCAGAAAAAAGTATAACTAATTAGAAGTTGCTTTTGTAGGGGCAAACTTGCCACAAAAGAAATAATGTGCTATACTGCAACTGTTCAGGGGAATAGTTACCAGAACAGTATATACTTGGGGAGCTGGCGCGTAAGTCGGCTGAGAGTAAGCAGAGGAGCTTTGACCCATAACCTGATTTGGATAATGCCAACGTAGGGAAGTCGAACCATTTATAGTGAAAAATTGTTAAGGCAAATTTTCGGATATAAAAAGGATTTATTTTGATTCTATTTAGAGGATAAAATATGCTAAATGACTTAGGAGAGATACGTTGAGTATCTCTCTTTAATTTTAAAGTAGGAGGAATTGATGTTATGAGAAATTACACAACACAGATGGATGCAGCAAGACGTGGGATTGTTACGCCAGAAATGAAGATTGTGGCAAAGAAAGAATCTATGACAGAAGAAAAATTGATGGGACTTGTGGCAGAGGGAAAGGTAGCAATTTGTGCGAATAAAAATCATACTTGCCTTGAGCCAGAGGGAGTTGGAAGTATGCTCCGTACAAAGATTAATGTGAATCTGGGAGTATCAAGAGACTGCAAAGATTATGATATTGAGATGGAAAAAGTTATGAGTGCAGTAAATCTTGGAGCAGAGGCTATTATGGATTTATCCAGTCATGGAGATACACAGCCATTTCGTCGGAAGTTGACAAAGGAATGTCCGGCTATGATCGGAACAGTTCCTGTGTATGATAGTGTAATTCATTATCAAAGAGATTTGGCAACTTTGACTGCCAAAGATTTTGTAGATGTAGTTCGTATGCATGCAGAAGATGGAGTGGATTTTGTGACGCTTCATTGCGGAATTACCAGAAAGACCATTGAGCAAATTCGTAAACACAAGAGAAAAATGAATATTGTAAGCCGTGGTGGTAGCTTGGTATTTGCATGGATGAGTATGACAGGAGAAGAAAATCCATTTTATGAGCATTTTGATGAAATTTTGGATATTTGCGAGGAATATGATGTAACTGTTTCTTTAGGAGATGCTTGCCGCCCAGGTTGTTTGGCAGATGCCACAGATGTATGTCAGATTGAGGAGTTAGTCCGTCTTGGAGAGCTTACAAAACGTGCATGGGACCACAATGTACAGGTAATGGTAGAAGGACCGGGACATGTGCCTCTTAATCAGATTGCAGCAAATATGGAAGTGCAGAAAACCATTTGTATGGGTGCGCCATTTTATGTATTAGGACCATTAGTGACTGATATTGCACCGGGATATGATCATATTACCAGTGCCATTGGAGGTGCAGTTGCAGCCATGAATGGAGCAGCATTTTTGTGTTATGTTACACCAGCAGAACACTTGGCATTGCCAAATGTGGAGGATGTAAAACAGGGAATTATTGCATCTAAAATCGCAGCACATGCGGCAGATATTGCAAAAGGAATTCCAGGAGCCAGAGATATAGATGACCGCATGGCAGATGCCAGAAGAGAGTTAGACTGGGAAAAACAGTATGCTTGTGCGTTGGACCCAGAAACGGCAAAAGCAATCCGAGATAGTCGTGCGCCTGAAGATGATCATAGTGATACTTGTAGTATGTGCGGAAAATTCTGTGCAGTGCGCAGTATGAATAAAGCATTAGCAGGAGAGTATATTGACATATTGTAACTATTCAGAACCCTCTATAATGGAACAATTAGATACGTTATGCTGGCATATAAGTAGCTGATTGTTCCATTATAGAGGCACTCGAATAGAGTTGCCTCCACATATATGAGCAGTCTTAGTGCGTAGCACGAAACTGGAGTCCGTAAGGACGACGAGTGCGAATATATGGGGAGGGGTTCTGAAGCATTACGATAGATTGTAATAATACAGAGGGAAAAATCATAAATTGGGTGTTTGCAATCCATTTGTGATTTTGGAATAGAGCAAATTTTGACGAACTTGTGATGTGAATATATTTTTTAGAAAGTCAGGTGTATGCAATGGAAAAATACGAAATACAAGAAAAAATCAAGGAAGCAGTAAAACTTGTAAGAGAGAAAAATCCTATGGCTGGTTCTGTTACCAACTCGGTTAGCATAAATTTAGTTGCAAATGCGCAGCTTGCAGTAGGTGGTTCTGCGGCAATGGTATATTTGCCGGATGAGGGAGAGTGTTTGGCAAATGTAGGAGATGCGGTATATTTGAATATGGGAACGTTATTGCCAGTTTATGAGGAAACGATACCAAGAACGGCTAAAATGCTCCACGAGGAGGGCAAGATTTGTGTCATTGATCCTGTAGGGATTGGAATTGGTTCTTTGCGCACAAAAATATTAATGGACATAAAACCATACAAACCAAAGATTATTAGGGGTAACGCATCTGAAATTATTGCGCTTGCCAGCCTTTGGGGATTAGAAGGAGAGCAGGGAACAAATAATACTCGTGGTGTAGATTCTACAGAAGGAGTGGATGCAGCTTATGATGCAGCTATCAGCATTGCAAAATATACTGGTGGTGCGGTGGCAGTTTCAGGAGTGGAGGATATGGTCACAGATGGTACTCAAGTGGTGTATTCCAGTGGTGCTTCCAGTATGATGAGAAATATTACCGGAGCTGGGTGTTCTCTTGGTGGAGTTATGGCTATTTATGCTTGCGTTACTACACCTTTTATTGCGGCACTTACGGCGGTTTCTATGTATAATTTTGCTGGAGAGCGCGCAGAGAAAAAAATGCAGGGACCTGCAAGTTTTCAAACATATTTTTTAGATGCTCTTTATGAGGCAACTCCAGAGCAGGTTGCGAACAATCCATTTTGGTTTGAGGGAAAAAAAGGTTCTATGAGAGAATGTTTGGATATTTCCAAGTATTTTGTAATTGGACCGGAAAATACAAATGGACAGCCGGTTTCAAACATGGTACAGGCAGCAGTAGAGGCTGGATTTACCTGTATACAAATTCGTTCCAAAGAGGCAGGAGCAAAGGAGTTGATTTCCCTTTGTAGAGAGGCCACAGATGTAATTGCAAATGCAGGAAAATCGGATACAGTTGCTTTGTTGGTGGATGACCGTTTGGATGTAGTTTTAGCTGCCCGCAAGCAAGGGATTAAAGTGGATGGAATTCATGTAGGCCAGTCCGATATTCCAGTAGAAGTGTGTCGTCAATATTTGGGAGAAGATTCTATTGTTGGACTTTCTGCACCGTCAAAAGATTTGATTCGCTATGTGCGAGAAACGGATGTCCATGACATTGATTATTTTGGGGCAGGTCCATTGCGTCCATCTGTATCAAAGAAAGATTGTGGAATGGATGAAAATGGAAATATTATTGTTAAGACATTAGATGAATTGACAGAGCTTGCAAAAGAAAGTCCAATTCCCATTGTGGTAGGTGGTGGTGTGAATGTAGAAGATTTACCTGCACTTGCAAAAACTGGTGTAGCGGGATTTTTTGTGATTTCTGCCATAGCAAGTGCGAAAAATTCGAAAGAAGCCGCCAAGAAACTTGCAGATACTTGGGAGGAATGCGTTTCTGTATCCTCTTAAAATGGAATAAGTTGCATTTTTGATTGTGTGCGGATAGCAATTTTAGGGAAGAAGATGTAAAAAGAGTAGTATATGCCGGAGATGGTATGTACTACTCTTTTGTATTTTTGTCCTTTTAAAATTGTTTAATCTGAGAAACTCATAAAGTATACTTTTTAGATTATCGCTTTGCTTCCAATTTTTTTTGGCGAATCTCTTCTTTGTGTTTTTTTAAGTTCATAGCCTCTTCTTTGGAAATAATTTTTATTGTTTTTACTGCAAAATAGCGGTTATTGTCGGTCTTTTTTACACGAAGTTTTCCTTTCAAATATCCGTGCTTTTTACAGTAGAATAGTCCAAAATAATTGACTTTTGTGCTGCTGGAAAACCAGTCAATCTGTTTGGTAGCAGGACCATGACAAATGCAACAGACAGTTCCTTTTACATATTTGGAACGGAGCAGTTGATCTTTGCTTTTATGCACCATGGAAATGTATTTGGAGTAACTTGCAAAAGATACATAAATTTCGTCCTCTTGACATTTTGGTGGGTTATAATAATCAATTTCCATGTACTTTTTGGTTTTCTTTAAGTCAAATTTTTGAAAAATTCGTGCCGTATATTTGGCATCACAAATAGCTGAATGAAATTCTCCATCTTCCTGCAAATGAAAATATTCAGCAGCGAAAGACAACGTTCTGGTCTTTTTTTCCTCCTCAAAAAAGATAGCAAATAGTTTTTGTACATCATAGAAGAAAAATGGTTTTGTGTCCAATGTAGGAAATCCATAATGTTTCATATTTCTTTGAAGTTCTACTAAATCCATAGAGCCCCATGTGCAGAAAATGGCATCATCTCCACACCATTTCAAAAAACGTTGAATTACTTGTGGAAAGGGATTTCCTTTCTGTAGTTCTTCCATGCTGATATGCACAATTTGGCTTACATTTGGGTCAAGTTCTGTATATATTTGCGGCTGTACAAGTTCATTGAACTCTCCGAGGATTTCCTGTTTTTCATTTAGTTTTACGGCCCCGATTTCTATGATTTCAAATGGAATGGATTTTATCTCGCCTTCTTTGCCGTTAGGAGATTGATTCCATTCTAAATCCATTACAATGTAGTTCAAGCTGCATCCGCCTTTCTGTTTCAAATTTCGGTCTGTAATATGTATATTATTGTGTGCCAGCAATTAAAGCGGCAATTTCTTCCGGAGTCATAACGTGGTTCGGGTCGCTATTGACTGGAGTAGGTTCTGCTACAACAGGAGATTCATCCACAAATGGAATCTCCTCAGCCACAGCTTCTGTCTCAGTGGCAGGAGCCGAAGAGCCAGCAACTAAAGCAGCAATCTCCTCCGGAGTCATAACGTGGTTTGGATCGTCAATGACAGGGGAAGGTTCTTCCACAATAGGAGTCTCTTCTGCTGGAGAGTCAGAAGAGCCAGCAACTAAAGCGGCAATCTCCTCCGGAGTCATAACGTGGTTTGGATCGTCAATGACAGGGGAAGGTTCTTCCACAATAGGAGTCTCTTCTGCTGGAGAGTCAGAAGAGCCAGCAACTAAAGCGGCAATCTCCTCCGGAGTCATAACGTGGTTTGGATCGTCAATGACAGGGGAAGGTTCTTCCACAATAGGAGTCTCTTCTGCTGGAGAGTCAGAAGAGCCAGCAACTAAAGCGGCAATCTCCTCCGGAGTCATAACGTGATTTGGATCGTCAATGACAGGGGAAGGTTCCTCCACAGTAGGAGCTTCTTCCGATGGAGTTTCTGTTATATCTAAATTTTCCATTGCTACAGGTTCTTCAATGATTGCTTCCTCTGGCATAATAGCATTGTCAGAAGAATTGTCTTCCGAAGGAATGTCAGGAAGAATATCTTCAGCCATAGAAATCTCGTCAGAAGAAGTTTCTTCTGTAGGAATGTCAAGAAGAGTATCTTCAGTCATAGAAATCTCGTCAGAAGAAGTTTCTTCTGTAGGAATGTCAGGAAGAACATCTTCATTTATAGAAATCTCGTCGGAAGAAGTTTCTTCTGTAGGAATGTCAGGAAGAACATCTTCATTTATAGAAATCTCGTCGGAAGAAGTTTCTTCTGTAGGAATGTCAGGAAGAACATCTTCATTTATAGAAATCTCGTCGGAAGAAGTTTCTTCTGTAGGAATGTCAGGAAGAACATCTTCATTTATAGAAATCTCCTCAGAGGAAGTGTCTTCCATAAAAATATCAGGAAGAGTGTCCTCAGAAACAAAATCTTCTGTAGGAATATCAGAAGGAGTTGTGTCCTCCATAACCATAGTAGGTGTTTCCTGAACAGATGGAGTTTGCGTGTTTAGTTGTGTAAAGGATTGTTTTAATTCGTCCAGTTTTGCAAGTGTATGTTCACTTGACTTCGTGTATTCTTGAACAGTCTCTTCCATACCAAGCATTATATTGTCAAATGCTTTTTTCTGGAACATCATAATACTTTTGGCATTTTCACGACTGAATTTTACATAAACTTTGTCGCTGTGATCGCCAGTATTTCTTATTTGTTCCACGATGGATTTGCCTGTTTCTTCCAATGTATTATGAAGTTGGTCAAAATCTCCGGCAATGCACTGATCCAGATGTTCAAAACTTTCCTGCATCTTTGTTGTATGTTGTTGCATTGCAAGATAAATGGCTTTTTCAAACTTCTCTACATTAGCTAAAGTTGCTTGTGTCCGGTCTTCTTTATTATTAGAAAGCTCTGTGATTAATCGATTGAGAAGTTCTTCCTGTTTTGCTGATTTTTCCTCCATACATTCGTTGTGTAAAGCAATTAAATTAGAGGATAGAAAATAGGTTAAGACAAGTAATACTGCCATACCGGCAGCAACGATGTAGATAGAATTGGAATAGGTTTTAAATAAGTATAATTCCCCCAATAAAACACCGACAAAACAAATTGCCAATATCGTACATATACTTTCTCTCTTTTGTTTCATAAAATACCCCCTCTATGTAACTGCGAAACAAATGTATACCACATGTATTTGGGATACAGATTGTTTCGCAGTGTCTAATAATTGTATATTATCTAAAGTATACCATAAATGGAGGGAAAAAGGTATATCAGAAGTATTACAAGAGTGTGAATTACAAGGGGGTTAGCTGTGATAGAGGAATTTTTCTATTTTTCCATACAAAAAATTAAGGTGCTTGGTGTTTCTTTTCGCTAGTAGGAAGACTGACACGGAAAAAGTTTCGGCACAATGCTCTCCAGTGAAATGGAATTAATGGATAAACATAGCTTTTTCCCGCTAAGGTCTTGTTTGAGCATATTACAATAACAACAAAGAGGATACCGCCTACATAGCCGTAAATACCAAATAGTTGTACAAATAGAATCAAAAGGATTCGCATGAATTTTAGTGCATAACCAAGCTCAAAACTAGCCTGTGAATAGGTGGCAATTGCTACAAACGCCATATAAAGCATACATTCTGCATTAAACCACCCAGAGCTTACAGTGAAATCTCCCAGAACAATACCGGCAACTACGCTTAGAGGGGTACTTAGCATACTTGGTGTATTCAGTGCGGCAAGCCGCAATCCGTCAATGCAGAATTCCAAAATAAGAAATTGGACAAAAGGCGGAATATGCACATCTTCTGCAAAGGCAATAAAAGAAAGTCGTTCCGGTATCCACTGAGGATGATTCATAAGTAGCAAAAATGTAGGAATTAAAAGCAGCGACGCTAAATTTATCAAAAAGCGGGATAGACGCAGATAAGTTCCTGTAACTGGTGGAAAATAGTAATCATCCGCTTGTTCTATAATATCAAATATGCTGGTTGGAAGAATCATAGCAGAAGGAGAATTATCCACTAAAATAACAATATTTCCTTCTAAAATGGCGGCGGAAGCTGTATCTGGACGTTCCGTAAATTTAAATTTAGGAAAGGGGTTAATCCAAGGTCTATGATAGAGACATTCTGCCAGACTTTCTTGATTCATGGTAAGAGAGTCAATACGAATATTTTGAATGCGCTCTTTAATATTTTTTAGCATTTTTTCGTCTACTCGCCCTTTAAAATAGCTGATTGCTATATCTGTTTTGGAACTTTCCCCAACAGAAAAAATTTCCATGGCTAAGTTTGGGGTTCGAATTCGACGGCGAATAAGTGCAGTGTTATACACTAAAGTTTCCACAAATCCATCTCTGGAACCTCGCATAACTTTGTCTTTTTCTGGTTCATCTACACTTCGTGCCGGATAAGTACGACAGTCAATGGTGATGGCTTTTTTATAACCATCCACAAAGAGAACCGTGATTCCTGACAGCATTGCTTTGGTTACGTCTTCCAATGTTTCTACTAAAGTAATTTCGCCATATGGAATCAGTCTTTTTGACATTTCGTGGGCATCATTTGGCATATCTTCTTGTTTTATATCAATAAAATACTGCATTAATTTTTGTAGTATTTCATCTTTGGTAAATCCATCTAAACAATAAAAACATGCCTGCTTTCCTCCAATTTCAATGACACGATAGATTAAGTCAAAAGCGTCTTTGAAATGAAAATGGGAGTCCAGAATCGACATGTTTTCTTTCAAGTTTCCTGAATTTAAAACCACAGTAGTTCCTCCTATCAAAGCTGTTGTAGTATTAACATGCCCTGATAAGAGGAAAATATACATTGCTTATAGCATTTGTTAAGACTTCCGTCTGCGACGAGAGTAACGGTTTCGTGAATTGCGTTTTCTTTGATGCAAAAAGTAAAAATATACAAACAAAACAATTACAACGAATGCAATACAAACTACAATGCCGATACGGCGGATGTTAGTTGCTGTTGCCTTTGTTTTGCTGGCAACATAGGTACTTTTTGTGTATTCAATATCTTCGGAAGTAGTCAGATGGTTTTCTAGTGCATCAGGATTGAAGTAAATGTTTGTAGTACCAACTGTTTTATTTCCGTATTCGTAAGTTACAGTACCAATTGCGTTATCTTCCTCATTTTTCTTATCGTAAAATACAACATCTTGAACAGCGTCTGAAGTAGATACGCCCACAGGAAGCACTACAACTCCGTTGTTGCTGGTTTGCAGAGGAGATAATTCAAAATCTAAAATAGAGTCAAACACAGTAAAAAATGGAGATTCTGCATTGTCCGTAGTAGTTTGTATATTGCTGGATAACTGGTGTGCCTCATAATTACTAAAACCAAATTCCAATAAACTGATAGTATCTGTATAAATATTGTTGCTAATGTCGGTCTTAGAGCTACCCCCTTCCATAACGACACAAATAAGTGTCATACCATCTCTCTCAGCAAAAGTAACCAGAGTGCTTTGGGCAGCGGAAGTATAACCGGTTTTTCCACCAATACAATCCTCATACAAAAAGGCAGAAGTAGAGTAAGCATTAATCATATTATGGTGATTCGCTAAATATCGGGAATCGTATTTATTTGTTTTATCCAGGTAGGTGGAGGCTGTGTTTGCAACTTTTCGGAATGTTTCATTTTTTAATGCTTCCTGACCGATTAGTGCCATATCATAGGCACAGGTGTAATGGTCATCCGAATGCAATCCGTTTGGGTTGGTAAAATTGGTATTGACGCATCCCAGTTCATAGGCACGAGTTGTCATAAGCTCTCCAAAACTTTCTATATCACCAGAAACGAAATCGGCAACACCGTTACAAACTTCATTTGCAGATGCAAGCATAATAGCGTAGAGACATTGTTCCATTGTTAAGGTTTCACCTACTTGGGTGTCAATATTGCTGGCACCGTATTCCAAATTTAACACTTCATCAGATGTAAAGGTTATGGTATCATCTGGAGAACTGTTTTCTATGGCAAGTAAGGTAGTCATAATTTTTGTAATACTTGCAGGGTAATGCTTGTCCGTCATATTCTTGTTATAAAGAACAAGTCCCGTATCTGCGTCCATTAACACTGCCGCAGAAGAGGTGAGAGAATTTTCGCTGGGACCTGTGGGCCAGTCAACATTTGTATCGCCATCGGTAGTATCGTACTGACTTTTTACTTGATTTTTGGTTGTCTCGGTAGAAGAAGTTGGTTCCTTTGTGGTATCCTTTTGACTTTCTGTAGTTTGTGTTGCAAAAATATCTGTGGTTGGGGTAATGGTAAATGCCTGATTAGGCTGTATCTGAATAGTAACTGCCAGAAAAAGTGTAAGCAGTGTGCGGGTTATTCTTTTTCTCATAATATCCTCCAAAATCCGGGGATGTGTCCCCTAATAGAATTGGTATTGTTTCATTATTTGGAACAGATACCTTTATCATTATAATTACTTTAGTGAGAGCAGGCAAGAAAACTTTTTCATATATGGAGCAAAACTGTGGAGTAAGTATTCATGAGAACACAAAAAGAGAATAAAAATTAGAAAAAGCGGGATAAAAATAGTCGAAAATACACGAAAATGGAAATAAAATGAAAACTTGCAAAAAAGCGAAAAAATATCTTGACATGCGAATATACCGATTGGTATACTTAATGAGAATGTTATGTAAATGAGAGCTTCAAAAGGAGATATCGCAGATGAAACAGGATTGTTCAAATCGAGAAAATATATTGTCCTGTGCGCAGCGGTTATTTTTCGAAAAGGGTTATGAAGCTGTAGGGGTACAGGAAATTGTAGATACAGCAGGTATCACAAAACCAACCATGTATTACTATTTTAAGAGTAAACATGGATTGCTAGAGTGTCTATTGGCTGAAGGGGCAAAAGTAATGCTTGACAAGACGAAGGAAGTTACGGAGACCGAGGGAGAGTTTTTGCAAGTATTGGAGTTGGTTACGAAAAGATATCTGGAATTGGCAGTGGAGAATAAAGAATTTTATCTTATGTTAGTGAGCTTGTTTTCATCAGCCAAAGATAATGAGGCATTCCGTTCTGCAAAACCCTACATATCACAATTTTTAAATTTGTTTCGGTGCTTTTTCGAACGATATTCCAAGCAGCAGGGAGTATGTATTGCAAATGTGGATTATCTGGCAATTAGTTATGTAGGTATTATAAATATGTTTATGATGACTTCCTTTGAGCGGGGAGAGCTTGAATCGGAAGTTGTCAGACGCAAATTTATTAAAAATTTGTGTGCGCAGTTTGCTAATACTTATACAGATGAAAAAGTCAGTTATTATACACATTCAAGTAGGCTGTCGTATTCATTTTCAGATTAATGCCCAGGCATTAGGGGGAACTATGAGTATTGTTTAGAAAAGTGTAGGACAGGCACAGGTGTCTGAAAGAATAGATAGAAGATGATAATAGGAGGAATATGAAATATGCATGAAAAACTACAAAGTTGGATTAATTGGACATTATATGACGAATTAGTAAATTGTAAAATTAATGCACCAAAGCAGTTACTGGGATGTCATGAGTGTGAAGGGGGACAAGTTATCACAGCATTTCGTCCAGATGCTATTTCTGTGGAAGTAAGAAGTAAGAGCGGAAAACATACTGATTTTATGGAGAAAGTCAATGATGCAGGATTTTTTGGAATTTATTTTCCAAAGGAAAAGTATACAAAATATACTTATAGGGTTTCTTATGGGGACGGAACCGTGATTGACATTGAGGATCCATATCGTTTTAATGAACAGATTACTTCTATGGATTGTCATTTATTTGGAGAGGGCAAGCATTATGAGATTTATGAAAAATTAGGTGCGCATCCAATGACTATTGATGGGGTGGACGGAACATATTTTGCAGTTTGGGCACCACATGCAAGAAGAGTCAGTGTAGTGGGTGATTTTAATCTTTGGGATGCAAGAGTACATCAGATGAATATTTTAGGTTCTTCCGGTATTTATGAGTTATTTATTCCAGGTGTGAAGCCGGGAGCTATTTATAAGTATCAGATACTTACCAGAGAGGGCGAGATTTTACATAAGGCAGATCCTTATGCAACCTATGCACAGATGCGTCCGGAAACTGCTTCTGTAGTTGCGGATATTCGTAATTTTAAATGGACAGATGCAGCATGGATGAAAAAGCGTCAAAATAAAGACCGTTTGTCTTGCAGAGAAGAGGCTATTTCTATTTATGAAGTACATTTAGGTTCATGGAAAAAGAAAGAAGAAGATTCCGATAATGGCTTCTATACATATCGTGAGATTGCGGAAGATTTGGCAGATTATGTAGTAGATATGGGGTATACACATATTGAAATTATGGGTATTGCAGAGCATCCATATGACGGCTCGTGGGGATATCAGGTAACCGGTTACTATGCACCAACTAGCCGTTATGGAACTCCGGAAGATTTTATGTATTTTGTAGATTACATGCACAGCAGAGGAATTGCAGTAATGCTTGACTGGGTTCCAGCGCATTTTCCAAAAGATGCACATGGATTAGCAAAATTTGATGGGCTTCCACTTTATGAGCATCCAGATACCAGAAGGGGAGAACATCCACATTGGGGTACTTTGATTTTTAACTATGCTCAGAGAGAAGTGGAGAATTTCTTAGTTGCCAATGCGCTATATTGGATTGAGAAGTTCCATATTGATGGGCTTCGTGTGGATGCAGTTGCATCTATGTTGTATTTAGATTATGGAAAACAGGATGGAGAATGGCTTCCAAATGAAAATGGTGGTCGTGAAAATACAGATGTAATTAAAATGTTCCGTCATATGAATGCCATATTAGAGGAAAGAGATCCGGGAGCCTTGATGATTGCAGAGGAATCAACAGCATGGGCAGGAGTGACTGCACCAGCTTCTATGGATGGATTAGGATTTATGTTTAAATGGGATATGGGATGGATGAACGATTTCTTACAGTTTATGCACTGCCCACCAGAATCCAGACATTATGATTTTAATAAGCTCACATTTAGTATGATGTACGCATATAGTGAAAACTTTATTCAGGCGTTATCTCATGATGAAGTGGTACATGGAAAAGCTACTTTGCTTAATAAGATGCCGGGAACTCGTGAGGAACAGTTTGCTAATCTTCGTACAGCATATGGATTTATGTATGGACATCCAGGTAAGAAATTATTGTTTATGGGACAGGAATTTGCACAGGATCATGAGTGGAATGAGGCTGTCAGTCTAAGCTGGGATGATTTGCAGTTTGAAGAGCATAGAGGTATGCAGCGATATGTGAAAGCACTTAATAAAATTTATAAAGATTATCCGTCTATGCACGTACACGATGGCAATGCTATGGGATTTGAGTGGGTAAATTGTGATGATCGTGACAGCAGTGTTGTTTCTTTCGTGCGTCGTGGTGACACTACAAAGAAGCAGTTGCTATTTATTTGTAACTTCCATACGAAAGAATATCGCGATTATCGAGTAGGTGTTCCATGTGCAGGACACTATCAGGAAGTTTTAAATTCAGATGCAGAAGAATTTGGCGGTAAGAATCGTGTCAATAACTTTAAACCTTTAAAAGCAGAGGCAATTCCATGCGATGGTAAAGAGTATTCCATTGGATTTGCACTTCCACCGTTGACAACTGTTGTATTTGCTTTTGATTACAAACAGGAAAAGAAGAAGAAAGTAACAAAAAAAGCAAATTATTAAAAGCGAGGTAACTATTTAAGTGCGAATATATGGAGAGGGGTTCTGAATAGTTACAAATCTAGTTCTATTGTGGATATAGACATATAAAAGGGACAAGCTGCATATTTGTGCAACTTGTCCTTTTGAGATTCTTTAGGTTTCCATTATTTATTGCAAGAAATCCTATACTTTTTTCTTTTTATGTGACGAAAAGTAGGTTATAATAATTAAATATATCATGTTGACAAGAAAAGAGAGGTAACATATGCGATTAAGAAATGTAAAAGGGTCCAGAGAGACTATTGCAGCAAATGAATTTGTGCTTCATACAGAGGAAGAATATCAGAATAACAAAGGACATTGGAATGAAGTGTTTGGTAATGACAATCCTATTCATATTGAAGTGGGAATGGGAAAAGGAAAATTTATTATGGAACTTGCGAAACAGAATCCGGATATCAATTACATAGGAATTGAAAAGTATTCCAGTGTTTTGGTTCGAGCATTAGAAAAACGTGCAGAACTGGAGCAGGATAATTTACTATTTATTCGAATGGATGCAGAATATATTACCGATGCTTTTGATAAAGATGAGATTTCTCGGATTTATTTGAACTTTTCAGATCCATGGCCAAAGGATCGACATGCTAAGAGAAGATTAACTTCTAAACAATTTCTTGCTCGTTATAATCAGTTTTTAGTGCCGGATGGAAGAATTATTTTTAAGACGGATAATAGACCTTTGTTTGATTTCTCGTTAGAGCAGGTGGAAGAAGCTGGGTGGATTTTGGAGAATCATACCTTTGATTTACATCACAGTGAATATTTAGAAGGAAATGTGATGACAGAATATGAATCAAAATTTGTAGCAGAGGGAAAACCAATTAATCGAATGGTTATTTATCGTAAATAGTAACTATTCAGAACCCTCTATAATGGAATACTTAGATACGTTATGCTGGCATATAAGTAGCTGAGTATTCCATTATAGAGGTACTCAAATAGAGTTGCTTCCCCATATATGAGCAGTCTTAGTGCGTAGCGCGGAACTGGCGTCCGTAAGGACGCCGAGTGCGAATATATGGGGAGGGTTCTGAATAGTTACCGTAAATAAATAGCTTTCATTTTTGCCAGTTTCCCATGATTTTACATAGGAACATATTTCTTACAATGGAATAGTATAATAGTGTATTTTATTACATAATATTAAAATAGGTAGGAAGTTGTTATGGGAAAATGGAAATGTAAACTGGCACGTAAATTATCTTGTAACTACAGATTGAATCAAAAGTCTGTGAGATTTTTGCATTCATTATCAGAAGTAATCAAATGCTTAAATATAAAGCGATAGGAAAAAGTAAAAGGGTGAGCCGCATAGATATGCGACTCGCCCTTTTTATATAAAACATTATAATATTTTAGTTATTAAGCCTTTGGTCCAGCAGCTACTAATGCCTTACCAGCATCATTTGTCTCGTATTTAGCAAAGTTCTTAACGAAACGGCTTGCAAGATCTTTTGCCTTAGTTTCCCACTCAGAAGCATCTGCGTAAGTATCACGAGGATCTAAGATCTTAGGATCTACACCTGGAAGCTCAGTAGGTACTTCGAAATCAAAGAAAGGAATCTTCTTTGTAGGAGCTGTTGTGATAGAACCGTCAAGGATTGCATCAATAATACCACGAGTATCTTTAATAGAGATACGCTTTCCTGTACCATTCCATCCTGTGTTTACTAAGTATGCCTTAGCACCACTCTTTTCCATCTTCTTAACTAATTCCTCTGCATACTTTGTAGGATGCAACTCAAGGAATGCCTGTCCGAAACAAGCAGAGAATGTTGGAGTAGGCTCTGTAATTCCACGCTCTGTACCAGCAAGTTTTGCTGTAAATCCAGATAAGAAGTAGTATTTAGTCTGCTCTGGTGTCAAAATAGACACTGGAGGAAGAACTCCAAATGCGTCAGCAGAAAGGAAAATTACGTTCTTAGCTGCTGGAGCAGAAGAAATTGGACGAACGATATTTTCGATATGATCGATTGGATAAGATACACGAGTATTCTCTGTTACGCTCTTATCATCAAAATCAATCTTTCCATTTGCATCAACTGTAACGTTCTCTAATAAAGCGTTGCGCTTAATAGCGTTGTAAATATCTGGCTCAGAATCTTTGTCAAGATTGATAACCTTAGCATAGCATCCACCTTCAAAGTTGAATACACCATTGTCATCCCAACCATGCTCATCATCACCAATTAAAAGACGCTTAGGATCTGTAGATAATGTTGTCTTACCTGTTCCAGAAAGACCGAAGAAAATAGCTGTATTTTCACCGTTCATATCTGTGTTAGCAGAACAGTGCATAGAAGCCATACCCTTTAATGGAAGGTAGTAATTCATCATAGAGAACATACCTTTCTTCATCTCTCCGCCGTACCATGTATTTACGATAACCTGCTCGCGGCTTGTGATGTTGAACATAACAGCTGTTTCAGAGTTAAGACCTAATTCTTTGTAGTTCTCAACTTTAGCTTTTGATGCGTTGTATACAACGAAATCTGGCTCGAAGTTTTCAAGTTCTTCAGCAGTTGGTTTAATAAACATGTTCTCAACAAAATGAGCCTGCCAAGCAACCTCAACGATGAAACGAACTGCCATTCTTGTATCTTTGTTTGCTCCACAGAAGGCATCTACTACGAAAAGTTTCTTGTTAGAAAGTTCTTTCTTAGCAAGTTCTTTTACTGCTTCCCATGCTTCCTGTGATGCAGGATGGTTGTCATTAGGATATTCGTCAGATGTCCACCATACAGTGTCCTTAGAATTCTCATCCATAACGATGAATTTGTCTTTAGGAGAACGTCCTGTGTAGATTCCTGTCATAACGTTGACAGCACCAAGTTCAGTTTCCTGACCTTTCTCATATCCCTCTAAGTCAGACTTCATCTCTTCTTTGTACAATTCCTCGTAAGAAGGGTTGTGTACAAGTTCAGTAGTTCCTGTAATACCATACTTAGTTAAATCAATTTTAGCCATTTTATTACCTCGCCTTTCTTTGCATTTATTGAAATACGTTATAAATAACGAATTTTCTTCTCAAAATTTGCAAGTGATACAGGGTTACTAAAAAACCCATTATACATTGCAAATTATATCATCAAAAGGAAAGTCAGTCAACTAACATACATGAAAAATTGGTGCAAAAGGTTGGCGTATATCTTGATATTTGTGGGGATTTGGAACAAAGGAAGAGTGAGTAATTAAATTTTTATTGTAAAAATATTGAAATTATGTTACAATTAGGAGGCTTTATGGACATTGTTCAGACTTGGTTTGCAAGAGGGTCTGAACGGTTACAAGATGTTTCGTTGAAGAAAGGAATGGATTGAGTTAGAAATGAAGAAAAGAGTAAGAGCGATTTTGGCAGTTATGTTAGCCGCTGTGGTATGTTTTACAGGTGTTTCCACAGAAAAGATTGCAAAGGCAGCAAATTACACAATTTTGTTGGATGAAAAGAAGAGTGTGTCGGCAAATGTCAGCAGTACACACACTTTCTACGTAAGTACAAACAGTACCGTGATGATTGAGTTTGATGTGGATTCACAGGTGAATATGTCATATACAGTGAAAGATATGGCAAGTGGAGATCAGGTGGCTTATAAATGTAATTCTAATGAGTGGATGGTAAGTAATAAAGGAAATGGGTATTATAGTTCCCGTTCATTAGAGTTGGGTTATGGTTACTATCAGGTTTCTGTAAAATTTGATCAGTCAATTAGTTATGAGCTTATTGTGTATACAGAGCAGAGTGGAAATACAACCCCAACAACAACTACATCACCGACAACTACAACATCACCAAGTACAACAACTACATCAAAGCCATCACTTAAGATGAGTAAAAGTAAACTTAGTATTGTGGAAGGAAGCAGTAAGAAACTTAGCGTAAAAAATGCAAGCGGAAAGGTAAAATGGAAATCCAGTAAGCCAGCAGTTGCAAAGGTAAATGGAAATGGTAAAGTAACTGCAAAGAAAGCTGGAAAGGCTACAATTTCTGCCACATCTAAAGGAAAGACTGTAAGATGTAGTGTAGTAGTAAAGAAAAATGTGTATACTTACACTGTACCAACTACATCAAATACTACATATGGAACTACTACTTTTGGCGTGTACAGAGCTGCTTATAACAAAAGTGGAGACTTAGTTTGCAAGATGAAGGTTGTGAACCGTACACCATACAAAGTTACAAAATTAAAATATACAGTGAAGGCTTATGCTGGAAATGGAAAGTTAATTGGGAAAAAGGCAGAAACAAAAAATCTTACACTTCCATCTGGCTCTTCTCGCACTATTACTGTGACAATTTCAAAGAGTAAATTGAAGAAGAAATCAGCAAACTTAAGAGAAGCTGCTATTAATGTAAGTAATCCTGTATATTATTACGTGTATTAGGAACAATCGTTTATTTAAAAGTTATTTCCTGATTAGGGAAAATAATTATATGAGAAAATATTTATAAGAGAAAGGAAAATTAACATGAAGAAAAGAATTTTAGCATCTATTTGTGCAATTACATGTGCATTTACTATGTCATCCCCTGTATATGCAAAGGGATTGATTGAGGAACCACAGCAGTTAGATACTTCTGTTGTGCAGACTATGAATGAATTGGGAACTTATAACATCTCTGTTTGCTCTAATGCAGATCAGATTCAGCCAACAGCAATTACATCAATTACAGGAACTTTAAATGCCACTAATTTAACAGATACTTGTACAATTAATGTTCCAGAGAGAGCTGCGTTGGTTTTATATTCCAGTGCAACTTATCCATCTACAACAGTATCTATTGATTTAAAATCTCAGACAGGTACTTCTTTGGAAACACAGAGTCTTTATAGTTCTACTTCAGGAATTTCGGAGGAAGTGGATGATGGAATTTTGGTAGAGCCAGGAACTTATACATTAACTTATACTGTAGGTTCTAATATTACAGATAATATAACATATACAACAAAGATCATGGCATATGCAGCAGCTACAGAAGAAAATGTAGAGACAGGAGCTGCTTATATTGGCTTCCATAAAGCAGGAGAAGACGTATATAAGAAAATAACTGTAAAAAAAGCTGGTTTGCTTCAGGTTGCTGCAACTCAATATACTCATTGGGGTAAGGCTGTTTTAACAGGAGATGCAAGCAGTTCATATACATATGGTGAAAAATTGACATTATGTAATTCTAATAAAAAACCTATTACAGAACAGGAGACAACTTCTTCTTCAAATGGTTATACTAATTATTATGCAGTAAAAGCAGGAACTTACTATGTAAAGATTTCTGCTAACTATGATGATTATTATATGTTTGTAACAAAATTAGAAGCAGGAGGAGTTACAAATAACACTTCTAAAGCAAAAGCACAGAAGTTAAGTAACAAATACAAAGCGACTTTAATGCCAATTGGTGGTTCTTCTAAAACAAGATGGTATAAAGTAACATTAAAGAAGAAAAAGAAAATTAAGATTTTCTATGATTTTTATGGCACACAAGATGGAGCAGCAAAAGTTACTGTATGTAACAGCAAAGGAAAGAAACTTACATATTCTACTACTATCTTCAGTGGAAAAAGTGGAACATTAAGTACTACTAGTGCATATAAGAAGGGAACTTATTATGTTCAGGTTAGTAAGCCAGATAGCAGTTCATACTCTATGGAAGGTATGTTATATTTAAAGGCAAAATAAGAAATAAATCTTAAAGGCAAAGAATTTGCAAAAAGATAAATAAAAATGTACGAAAGCACAAAGGCTAGTTAGCAGAAAGCTAGCTGTAATAGAATAAGAAAAGACAGTGAAGAGAAGAGTAAGCAAGGAACGATTTTACAGAGAACCCGGTGGCTGAGAAAGGGAAATTAGCACATATTTGTTTTGGGGCAGATATGTCAGGACTTGCTGAACATGGTCTTGGAGTTGCCTGTCTGAGCATTTGTTAGGACAGGACGGTCACACCGTTATCGTGATTAAGGTTCGTATGGAAATGATAAATACATTGGAAATGTATTGTCTATCCCACGAACAAAGTAAAGTGGTACCACGGGATTCTCGTCTTTATGATGAGAATCCCTTTTTATATTTTGAAATAAAGCAATTTTTAAATTTAAGGAGGATTTTAAATGGCAAAGAAACCATATTACATTACTACAGCAATTGCTTATACATCTGGTAAGCCACATATTGGTAATACCTATGAAATCGTATTGGCAGATAGTATTGCTCGTTTCAAGAGACAGCAGGGATATGATGTACGTTTCCAAACAGGAACAGATGAACATGGACAGAAGATTGAATTAAAGGCAGAGGAGGCAGGAATTACTCCAAAGGAATTTGTGGATCAGGTGTCTGGTGAGATTAAAAACATTTGGGATTTGATGAACACTTCTTATGATAAATTTATTCGTACCACAGATGCAGACCATGAAAAGCAGGTGCAGAAGATTTTCAAAAAGTTATATGAAAAAGGTGATATTTATAAAGGACATTATGAGGGACTTTATTGTACACCGTGTGAATCTTTCTTTACTTCTTCTCAGTTAGTAGATGGAAAATGTCCGGATTGTGGAAGAGAATGTCAGCCAGCAAAGGAAGAAGCATATTTCTTGAAGATGAGTAAGTATGCAGATAAGCTCATTGACCATATTAATACGCACCCTGAATTTATTCAGCCAGAATCACGTAAAAATGAAATGATGAATAACTTTTTACTTCCGGGACTTCAGGACCTTTGTGTATCCAGAACTTCTTTCAAATGGGGAATTCCAGTTGATTTTGATGATAAACATGTAATTTATGTATGGTTGGACGCATTAACAAACTATATTACTGGTCTTGGATTTGATTTAGATGGCAATTCTGATGAAAAGTTTGAAAAGTATTGGCCAGCAGATTTGCACTTGATTGGAAAAGATATTTTGCGTTTCCATACAATTTATTGGCCAATTATGTTAATGGCTCTTGATTTGCCACTTCCAAAGCAGGTATTTGGTCATCCTTGGTTATTACAGGGTGATGGAAAAATGAGTAAATCAAAGGGAAATGTTATTTATGCAGATCAGTTGGTGGATATGTTTGGTGTGGATGCTGTCCGTTATTTTGTATTGCACGAGATGCCATTTGAAAACGATGGAGTTATTTCTTGGGAGTTAATGATTGAACGTATGAATTCTGATTTGGCAAATACCCTTGGAAATTTAGTAAATCGTACAATTTCTATGTCTAATAAATATTTTGACGGTATCGTGACAAATACAAATGTAGTAGAGCCTGTAGATGAGGAATTAAAGGCATTGACACTTGAAACACCGAATAAAGTAATTGCAAAGATGGACAAACTTCGTGTAGCAGATGCCATCACAGAAATTTTTACGTTATTTAAGCGTTGTAACAAATACATTGATGAAACTATGCCTTGGGCATTGGCAAAGGAAGAAGAGAAACAGGATCGTTTGCAGACGGTGCTTTATAATCTGGTAGAAAGTATTTCTGTAGGTGCCACATTATTAGAAGCATTTATGCCAGATACTTCTAAAAAGATTTTAGAGCAATTGAATACTACAGCAAGAACAATAGAAGAAATGGACACATATGGACGTTATGTTTCTGGTACAAAAGTGGTAGAAAAGCCTGAGATTTTATTCCAGAGATTAGATGCAAAAGAGATTATGGAAAAAGTAGCAGTGCTTCAGGCAGAGCAGAAAGCCGCTGCAGAAAAAGCAGCAGCAAAAGATTCTGACGAGCCAGTTATTGATATAGAAGCAAAAGAAGAGATTACTTATGATGATTTCATGAAAATGCAGTTCCAAGTGGGTAAGATTATTGCCTGTGAAGAAGTACCAAAGTCAAAGAAACTGTTGTGTTCCAAAGTACAGATTGGTAGCGAGGTAAAGCAGATTGTATCTGGTATTAAAGCGCATTATAGTGCAGAGGAAATGGTAGGAAAGCGTGTAATGGTTTTAGTAAACTTAAAGCCTGCAAAACTTGCCGGAGTTCTTTCAGAAGGTATGATTTTATGTGCAGAGAACGAAAAAGGTGAATTGGCAATTATGGTTCCAGAGAAGGAGATGCCTGCTGGAGCGGAAATCTGCTAAATAGTTACATGGATTTTTGAAAATGAGAATTCCGTTAAAATTTTTAAATATTCTTGCAATATCATATGAAATTAGATATAATGCAGAAGTACGAAAGAGGGTTGCTTAAAACACGAAGAAAATGTTTTGGCAGTTTGGTCTGCATCTAAACAGCATTGGAAGTGAAATAGCAGAAATTTTAATTTCTTTGGTACGAATCAGATACATGAAGAATAGTATAGTTAAAAAGGAAAGGGACAGAAGAATGAGAATGAAAAGAGTGTTAGCAACAGGTTTAGTAGGAATTATGAGTGTCGCAGCTTTAGGTGGCTGTGGTTCTAAGGACAGCAAGGATGCTTCTAAGAGCGATAGTGTAAAGATGCCAAGCGATCCATATGAGATCGTAGAGTTAGCATCTGAGAGAACAACTGCACTTGACAGTTATGAGATGAACGGTTCATTTAACTTTGCAATGGATGCAATGGGAAGTGCAGTAGAAGCAAAAGCTGATTTTAGTGCAATTTATTTCAAAGATCCAATGCAGATGAAGATGGATGTAGATGTAGCAGCAACTTCTGATGGAGAGACAGAAGATGTTAATGTAGAACTTTATTTTATGAATGAAGAAGACACATATGTAATCTATGCAGGGTTAGAAGAAGATGGTGCGTATACATGGACAAAGACATCTTTAGATCCTGAAGATGAGTCTCAGAAGCAGGTAATTGAGGCATTAGATAGTCTTGGTAGTGGAAGCTCTGAAGAGGCATCTATGGAAGCATACAAGGATTGTTTCTCTTTAGATAAAGATAATGATACAGATGATGCAACAGCAATATTGTTTACTTTAACAGCACAAGAGATGTTAGAGGCATATAATCAGTCAGCAGATGTATTAAAAGATGCTGGTATGAGTACAGCAGATTTAGAGAGTTCATTATCTGCATATGGTCTTACAACAGACAGCCTTTTTTCAGGAATGGGAGATATCACTGCTAACATGACAGTGGATAAAGATCAGGTTTACTTAAAGTCAATGAGCATGGATTTGGCTACACCAATTCAGAATGTAGTAGATGTTGTTATTGATGGAATGATGGAATTATATGGTGAGTATATGGAAGATACATCTTCTCTTGATATCAAGGTTTCTGCTTGTGACTTTACATTAAACTATGATAAGTATAACGAAGCAACAAAATTTGAAATTCCAGAGGAAGCAAAGAATGCAGAGGAAGTTTCCACTGATGAAGTGCTTGGTGAGAATGAGATAGCAGTTGAAGCTGAATAAAAATATTCAAACTGTAAGTGCTAGGATGAATAAAAAATAGGGTTGATGCTTAGGCATCAACCCTATTTTTTTGCGCTATAGGAACGTTTTCCGTCCTATCCTATAGCGCAAAAGCCCTTCGAGCAGGATGCACACGAATTGGGTAGGAAGATTGTATTACGTACCCAATTTGGCGTGGCGAAGCGAGTAGGAGTCAGCTCGCTTTATGCTAAATATTTCTTTAAATCGTCTACTTTGTTTAATGCTTCCCAAGGAAGGTTCAAATCGTTGCGGCCAAAGTGTCCGTAAGCAGCAGTTTGCTTGTAAATTGGGCGACGAAGGTCTAACATTTTGATAATTCCTGCAGGACGAAGGTCAAAGTTTTCTCTGATGATTTCAATAATCTTATCGTCAGAAAGTTTTCCTGTTCCAAATGTATCTACCATAATAGAAGTTGGCTGTGCAACACCGATTGCATAAGATAATTGAATCTCACATTTGTCAGCAATACCAGCAGCAACTAGATTTTTTGCAACGTATCTTGCAGCATAAGCGGCAGAACGGTCTACCTTAGTGCAGTCTTTTCCGGAGAAAGCACCACCGCCGTGGCGAGCATAACCACCGTAGGTGTCTACAATAATTTTTCTTCCAGTTAAACCACTGTCTCCATTAGGTCCTCCGATTACAAAACGTCCTGTTGGATTGATAAAGAATTTGGTGTTTTCATCAATCAATTCAGCTGGAAGGACTGTGTCAAATACATGTTTTTTAATATCTGCATGAATCTGTTCCTGAGTGACATCTGCAGCGTGTTGTGTAGACAATACAACAGCGTTTAAGTGAATTGGTTTTCCGTTTTCGTCATATTCTACAGTTACTTGCGATTTACCGTCTGGACGAAGGTAAGGTAATGTACCGTTTTTGCGAACTTCGGACAAACGTCTGGTAAGTTTGTGTGCAAGGCTGATTGGGTAAGGCATATACTCTTCTGTTTCATTGGAAGCAAATCCAAACATCATACCTTGATCTCCAGCTCCAATTGCTTCAATTTCTGCATCGGACATGGTGTTTTCTCTTGCTTCTAATGCCTTGTCTACACCCATAGCAATATCAGCAGACTGCTCGTCCAAAGCAACGATTACACCACAAGTGTTTGCATCGAAACCGTATAATGAGTTATCATATCCGATTTCGCGAATGGTATCACGGACAATTTTTTGAATATCTACATATCCTTGTGTGGTTACTTCGCCCATTACAAGAACAAGACCTGTAGTAACAGCAGTTTCACAAGCAACACGACTCATAGGGTCCTGCTCTAATAAAGCGTCTAACACTGCGTCTGAAATCTGATCGCAGATTTTATCAGGATGTCCTTCTGTAACAGATTCAGAAGTAAATAATAATTTTTCCATAAAAAACCTCCTTGTAAAAAAAAAGCCCATCATAAGATGGACTTGAAAATCATAGGTATCAAATCCTCTTATTGTTCGATTACTCGCTAAGATTGGCACCTTCCAAGACTAAAGCCTATTGGGGTTGCCGGGTTTCACAGAGCCTTCACTCTCCACCTCTCTGAATAAGAGATTATTATCTACATTATTTGGTTGTTAAAAATAGCATACCTTGTTTTGTATCATAAGTCAAGGGGGGATTTTAAGACAAGGAGTTAAGGTCGCTAAAAATGGAAAACTATGATATAATTGTCATGAAAACACCAAGGTGTTATGGCAAAGAATGTATTGGACAGAGAAACTGTCCTTTTTTCGCTTATAGGAAGTTTATTTTAAAAGAGAGGAAAATTTGATGGAAAATAAAGAAGAAAAACAGGTACACAAGAGACGGGTTCGCTATTCGGGAAAGTATCCAAAGAAGTTTGAAGAGAAATATAAGGAGCATAATCCGGAAAAATATAAAGATACAGTTGCACATGTAATTGAAAAAGGAAGTACCCCTGCGGGAATGCACATTTCTATAATGGTGCAGGAAATTTTAGATTTTTTGCAGATTAAGCCGGGGCAGCAGGGATTAGATGCTACGTTAGGATACGGAGGACATACCTCGGCAATGCTTGAACAGCTACAGGGACAGGGGCATATTTATGGGTTGGATGTGGACCCGATTGAGTCTGCAAAGACTAGGGAGCGTTTGAATGCCAAAGGCTATGGAGAAGATATGGTGACGGTGAAGCTCATAAATTTTGCTAATATTGATCAAGTGGCAGAGGAAGCAGGGAAATTTGATTTTGTTTTGGCGGATTTGGGAGTTTCTTCCATGCAGATTGATAATCCGGAACGGGGATTTTCTTATAAAATAGATGGACCGTTGGATCTTCGCATGAATCCCCAAAAAGGAAGCAGCGCGGCACAACGTTTGCTTGAAATTACAGAGGAAGAGTTTGTAGGGATGATGATAGAGAATGCCGATGAACCATACGCTGAGGAAATTGCGAAAGTAGTATTTGGAAAGATTGCAAAGGGAGAGGCTGTGGATACAACTACAGCACTTAGAGAGTCAATTGAAGAGGCACTTTCTTTTTTACCTGAGGATAAGGAGAAGAAAGACCTTGTAAAAAAATCTTGTCAAAGAACCTTTCAAGCGTTGCGTATTGATGTAAACAGTGAGTTTGAAGTCTTGTATGATTTTTTGGAGAAATTACCGGAGGTATTAAAACCAAATGGTCGTGTGGCGATTTTAACATTCCATTCCGGAGAGGATCGATTGGTAAAGAAAGCCTTTAAACAAGGGTTGAAACAGGGAGTGTATCAGGATATTTGTAAAGATGTAATACGTCCATCGGCGGAGGAATGCAGGGAAAATGGTCGTGCCAGATCTACAAAAATGCGTTGGGCAATACGCAGTTAGAAAAGAAACAGGAGGTTGCCATGCGAATTCGGAAAAAATTGTTATGTTCCTTTCTTATTATTACATTATTGCCATGTACGCTTTTATTTGGAACTTGTAAAATGATTTATCAGTTTCAAATGCAATCTGTAATGGAATTGGATAGTGATATGATTAGTGTTACAAAGGTAGTTTCCAATCCTATCCAATTTATGAGTAATATGACCCAAGAAGTATTTGAAACGGTGAGAGAGATGTCGGAGGCTCATGCAGAACAATTGCTGGATGAGGATATGGTTTGGCAATATAACAATGAATTGAGTAAGCGTTTTTCTTTTTTGTTAGTAAAAAAGGGGGATGTGTATGCCTATGTGGGAAATGAGCAGGAGTTTCAGCAGATTGTAAGCCGAATACCAAACAGTAATCAGATGAAAAGTATGTCAGAGGATGGGGTGTATGTGGGCGGTGAAAATTCCTTCCTTATAAAAGCTCATGAGTTTCGTTTTTCGGACGGAACAAGTGGTGTTGTATATGTAGTCACAATGGTTAGCGGATGGATGCCTGCCATTAAGGCAATTTTTGCACAGTTTGTCATTTCTTTTTTGCTGATTATACTTTTTACTGCGGCAATTTTAATACTATGGATTTATCGAGGCATTGTTCGTCCATTACAGGTACTTCGAAAAGCCACTCATCGGATGCAGGAGGGAGATTGGGATTTTTCTATTCAAACAAAAAGCAAGGATGAGATAGGAATGCTTTGTCAGGATTTCGAAGAGATGCGTATTCATCTGAAAGAATCCAATGAGATGCGATTAAAGTATGAGGAAGAAATGCGTGAGTTAGTCAGTAATATTTCACATGATTTAAAGACTCCTCTGACTGCTATTGAAGGGTATTCGGAAGGTTTGTTAGACGGTGTGGCAAAAAGTTTGGAAAAACAGGAGAAGTATATCCGTATTATTCACACAAAGGCCAGAGAAATGGCTAAGTTGGTAGATGAACTTTCGGAAAGTTCCAAAATAGAAAATGGAATTGTTCCTTATAATTTTCAGCACGTAAATGTGGGAAAATATTTTGATGATTGTGTGGAGGATTTGAAAATTGATTTGAATGTGCAGGGAATTAAATTGAATTATGAAAATGAAGTTCCAGCGGAGGTTCGTGTAGAGATGGACCCGGAACAGATTCGAAGAGTTATTAATAATGTAGTGGGAAATTCTGTAAAATATTTTCAGAAGGACAATTCTTCCATCGGTATTCGACTACAGGATGAAGAACTTATGCCGAAAAATATTGATTATGAGCAGGAAGAAAAAGAGGAAAAATCAAAACAAAAGGTTTCCGCAAAAGATGGAAAAGAGCAGGAGAGTCATGCGGTGTCCCAGATGATTCGAGTGGAAATTTGGGATAATGGACAAGGAATTTCAGAGGAGGCTCTACCTCACATTTTTGATCGTTTTTATCGGGCGGATGAATCCAGACATTCCAGCACTGGAGGAAGTGGACTTGGTCTTGCCATTGCCCGAAAGATTATCAATGACCATGGTGGAAGAATTTGGGCAACCAGTAAGGAAGGAGAAGGTACCCATATTTTCTTTACTTTGTGTAAGGAGAAAAAAGAAATGGAACAGGTACATGTTAGCGGATTGCTTGGGGGACGGCGATTTTTCTAATCGATAAGTTCCCATAGTTTCAAAAGGAGATGAGCAGATGAGTAAAATACTGATTATTGAGGATGAGGCAGATATTGCAGAACTTGAGAAAGATTATTTGGAAATCAACGGATTTGAAGTGGAGATAGAAAACAAAGGTGATACTGGGCTTGCAAGGGCAAAACAGGGGCGGTTTGATTTAATTATTTTGGACTTAATGCTGCCTAATGTGGATGGGTTTGAGATTTGCAAGGAAATTCGAAAGAGTCAGAATATTCCGGTTATTATGGTGTCAGCAAAGAAAGAGGATATTGATAAAATCCGAGGATTAGGTCTTGGGGCGGACGATTATATGACAAAACCTTTTAGTCCAAGTGAGTTGGTAGCCAGAGTGAAAGCCCATTTGGCACGTTATGAACGACTGATTGGCAGCGGAATGCCAGACAGCGATGTAATAGAAATCCGGGGAATTAAAATTAATAAGACGGACCGTCGGGTATATGTAAATGAGGATGAAAAGGTATTTACCAGTAAGGAATATGACTTGTTGGTATTTTTAGCAGAGCATCCAAACCATGTGTACAGCAAAGAGGAACTGTTTAAGGAGATTTGGGGAATGGAATCTTTGGGGGATATTGCAACCGTAACGGTACATATTAAAAAGATTCGGGAAAAAATAGAAATTAATACTTCAAAACCGCAGTATATTGAGACAATATGGGGGGTTGGATATCGGTTTAAGGTGTAAAGTAAGACAAAAAGTCTTGTAAATTGCATAAACACTAAGAAAAAATTATTTTGGTGGTCAAATGACCACCATTTTTTAGTTAATAAGAAAGTTGTTCACAAGTATCTGGGATTTACGTTTTTGAAAAGTGGAGGGGGATGGAGAGTAAAACGGACCACTGGAAAGAAATTGAAACATAAAAATTTTATGCCAGGATGAAGATGTTTAATTAGCATTAGAAATTTCCCTTTGGTTTATCCGCATTTTTCTTGCAAAAAATGTATCGTTATGAGGTGTGTGAATGTAAAAAAACACTTGTATTTTAGCAGGATATTTAAAAGAAATACTATAAAGTGTAAAAATTCAGAAATTGATTTTGGTTATATTTATAAGGAATATAAAAAGATTTTTTTTAATAAAGACAAAACAAATAAAAAATTTAGAAATAAATAAAAATATTTTAGGAATTATTAATTAGAATAAAAAATTGCAGAAAATTCGACAAAATATGACAAAAAGAGAAAATCTTGATAAAAATATTTGAGAAATGTAAAATTTGTATATACAAAGGACTGAATTGTATACAAAAAATATGAAAAGGAGGAATGGTTCAAAAATTAGTCCTTATTAAAAGAGAAAACAAGAAAAGGGGAGAGTGAAAGGAAAATAAGTTTTAAACTGATGCTAGCGGAGATTTTAAAGAGGAAAGAAAATAATAAACGGAAGGATATATAATATGAAATTGAAAAAAATAATAAGTATTATAATGATGGCAATTATACTTGTCTCAGGGAGTGGCAGTATTCAAGAAATTGAAAAAATTAATGCTGAAACTGTTGATGATGTAATTATCAGTGAAGAACCGACAATTGATGCTATACATTTAATTAGTCAGTTAATTGCAGCAGAAGATAGTCATGATTGGAGTAAATATGTATCGTTATGGTGTACTGAAGAAGCCGAGATATATGAATGTTTATTTCAAGATAAAGATTTTGTTGAAGCTAGAGAAGGTGTTTTAAATGTAGAGACAGCAAAAGTAATGTATTGTGAAAAAGTAATAGATGAAAAAGAAGTTTTTTTGGAGGATTATGCAGAATATGATAATGTAGAGGCGTACTTAGTTGGAATAGAGTATTCGGTTGCTCATGTAACGGAACATTTCTATAATGGAATAAATTACAGATATATTTATACTGGAAAAGAGAATGGGCAATATAAGATTTTAGGATGTACAGAAGCAACAGTAAATGAATTGGAAAAATTGAGTGATAATAATACAGAAGGTACATTGGTATATGAGGATAAGAATTATTCAAATAATAATGCACAAGATGCACTATCTATTCGATTGGACAGGATTAAAAAGGGGTATATTGAAGATGGTGATGGTAAAGTGGTTGAGAAACTTGGGGATGAAGAGCGTGAAATAGACTTGGTGGGGATGATGCCAATAAAGTATTATAGTGAGTTGCAGTATTGTGACCCAATACAATATAATAGAATGACTTATATTTCAAGAAATGGTTTATGTGAAAATACTGGTTTTGTACAAAAAATGGGATATAGGGGGTGCCATAGTGCTACAACATCATGCAATTGTTATGATAGAAGCACTGTAAAGGTATTGATGACTAGAACAAATAATAAAGTAAAAGAGGTAACAATGAAAAAATATCTCAAACGTGTTCTAAATAGTGAAATGGTAGTAAGCACTACAAAGGATGCAGCACTAAAAGCGGTTATGGTATGTATACATGAATATGTATATTGGAATCAAGTTTATTATGCTAAATATCCAGATGCAGGATATGATGTAAAAGATAACGCTTCGGATCAGGCATATTACGAAGATAAATGGGCTGATGAAACTAAAACACCTCAAAGTGCTAAAGAAAAAATTGAAGATATTTATGAAGCCGTAGGTGAAGTGCATATGCATACAGGAAGTCATTATTCTGTATTTGAATCTGGTTATGTTTTAAATTCAGAATGGGATCAGGATTCATATGGTACGTTATACCAAGAAGGTGCAGCGAAAATGGCTAAAAACGGGAAAACTTATAAACAAATATTGCATCATTATTATGATAATACAAAGCAGATGGGGATAAAAAATATTGGTGAGATTGCATTTAAAACATTTACAAACCCATGATAATAGCTGAGGAGGAAAAAATGAAAAAGAAAGTAATAATTAGCGTATTAAGCATGATATTGGTAGGTTGTAATGTATTAACAGGATGTGGAACTGCTAGTTCAAACAATGAGAAAATAGCAGGTGAAGATTTGAAAGAAACAGTAAATCCAAAAGAAACAGAGAAGGCAGATACCATAGAAGCCAGTATTGTCAATATTGAGGATACGAAGAAGTATTATTTTTTGGATGATACAGTGATGTATACCCGTAACAATGATGAAACAATCTCTTTTTACGTATGGGATGAAGAAAGTTATACCGAGCAAAAAGGATATAAAGTGGATCAAAATGTTATTATAGATGGACTTAAGTATCATATTTTGTTTTGGTATTGTATTATCGATTCTAAAGTGTATATTGCACATGAATATTGTGATGAGTGTAATAATCTTACAGCATATACATTGGGGAAGGAGCTGGATCAAGTTTATATAGAAGTTGGAGATCAAGGCAACGTTTCTTATTACTATTTTGATTTGAATACTTATGAAACTGAGAAAATATCGGTATTGGATAGAGTGGCAGATAAGAATTCATCAGTGATTGATTTTCAAATTTCTAAGGATGGAACATATGCCATAGCTAGTGTAGAAGAGAAAGAGACAACTGCGTATTATTTATGTAATTTAGAAACTGACACTTATGAAGAATTGACAGAAAAATTGCAAGAGCAGGTTCGTGGTGTTACATTTTTTGGGGAGCATGCAATACGATATTTTGTAGAGAATGAAAATGGAAAAGTTACATATAAGACTTGGAATGTAGGAGATGCTCAAAGCACAGATGTACTTGCTGATGTGGAATTGGAAAGTACCCTGGCAATATTGCCAGAGTGGATGTTGTATATGGATGCTGCTAAAGTTGACGTAGTTTCATTTGAAAATAGGAGTTGTATTAAAACTCTACTGGAACAGAGTGAGTTTATAACCATATTTGCAGCAGAGAATGGGAAGAAATGCTTGGTAGTATCTTATGAAGAAGATCAGGAGACCGAAGAGTTTTATATAACAAAAGGAATACTTGTGGATTTGCAAAATATGGAAGCGAAACAAATTTCAAATATTGATACAAAATGTAGATATGAAAATGAAATTGAAGGCGGTTGGACATCAGAGAATACGTTTACATTTATGACAAGTGAAGGATTGGAAAGTTATACCTTTGCTGAATAATAAGGTTAAAGTAGGATTGTTATGTTAATTTTGACATTTACATTGTCAATTTTGACAATTTCATTTTTTTCAAATATTGTGTGATATGATACATATTGTTCGGAAGAAAAAATGAAAAAATGAAAACGAAAGTCAATTGAATGAAAAAGAATTTGGAGAGTATATTAAAACGTAAATAGCAGAAAGAACATTTGGGAGAGTGTTTTTTCTGCTATTTTCATATATTCTACCAAAGAAGGGCTAATGTCTGGCAAGAAACAGAGAAATTAAAAATATTCTTGTCCGTTTGTTAGCAGTATGTTATACTATAACTTGTATTTGCATATCTTTGCAAATACTCTAAATTTCTTTCGTAGGTTCTACGGAATATCACAGTTTACTTAATTGAAAACATAGACACACTGCAATGGATTTTGCTATAATAAAGACAATGATTGGTGATATTTTTGAATGCTTTTTTGCAAAAGACGTCACTCATAAGTATACACGCCAGTTTTATTTATGATGCAGCAATAAGCTGCAAAAGTGTTTACTAGAGCATCCTTTCCGTTGCAGTTTGTCTGCAAAGAAAGGAAGATACCATATGACAAAAGGAAATCGGATTTACAAGGACAGATTATTTAAGTTTGTATTTAAAGACAAAGAAAAATTGTTGTCGCTTTACAATGCACTGAATCATTCCGATTATACAGATGCCAATGCGTTGGAAATTAACACATTGGAAGACTTTATCTATATGAGAATGAAGAACGACCTATCATTTATTTTGGATTCGGATATGTGTTTGTACGAGCATCAAAGCACTTATAATCCGAATATGCCCTTGCGGGGACTTTTGTATTTTGCAGATTTGCTCCAGCAATTTGTTACAGAAAAGGGATATAATATTTATGGTTCTAAACTGCTCAAACTTCCGAATCCTAGGTTTGTTGTATTTTACAATGGAGATGACTCCATACCGGAGCGAAGTGTACTACGATTAAGTGATGCGTTTGAAAATAAGGAAAAGTCCGGTTGTTTGGAAGTAGAGGCACTCTTGCTAGATGTGAACGTAGGGAAAAATCAGGAATTGATGAAGAGTTGTGGTTATTTAAAGGACTATACAACTTTTGTGGGAAAAGTAAAAGAATATAAGGAACACGATGATTTAGAGGTTGCTATTGATAAGGCGATGGAGTATTGTATTAGACACGATATTATGAAAGAACTTCTATTGAAGCATAAAGCGGAGGTGGCAAGATTGATATTCAGAGAATTTGATGAAGCCGAATATATACGCATGGTGGAAAAAAACACAGAAAATAAAATTGCAGCTTACCAAGAAGAGATTGCGTTACAGAAGGAACAACTTTATCAAAAGGATGAAGAACTATCGCAAAAAGATGAACAATTATCTCAACAAAGCGAACAACTATCAAAAAAGGATGAACAATTATCTCAACAAAGCGAACAATTATCAAAAAAGGATGAACAATTATCTCAACAAAGCCAACAGATATCTCAACAAAACAAGTTATTAGTCGAATATGAACAAATATTGGAGGAACATGGATTGTTGAAAAACGAGGAATAACTGGTTGCTGTTTGTAGATAGCTCTTTGCACTATGTTATAGAGAGCATAAGAAAGCGTAATATAGTGGTTATGGTTTAGTAAGACGGGGGTTTCCATTCATTGACAAAGAAGTAAAAATATGGTAGCATAAAAGAAAAGAAGAACCAGCTTTTGGAAGTGTTGGGGGACACAGAAAAGATGGTTTTTATGGACGAGTAGAGAGGGAACTTTAGATGACGGGGTTAATAGGCTATCATATGTATGACAAGCATAGCAGGAAGCTACAAAACTTTTTAGACTCTGGAGTTTTGTGGTTTCCTTTTTTTATTTTATAGGAAAGTTCTTCGTGAATGAGGAATTTAGGGAGTTGAAGTGGACTTGTCCACTTTGTTTGAAAATTTACACCAGTAGTGAGGCAAATAGGGGGTGAACGAAATATGGGGCAGGGCGTTTCGGATGTGTTTATCCTACAGCATTTATTGGAAATGATTCTGATTATTAGAAAAGATGGGAGCATACGGTTTGCAAATCAGGCCGCGCTGGAAATTCTAGGCTGGGAGCAGCTTGTGGAGCGGAATATTACGGAGATTTTTCCGAGTGATTTTCATATGGAGGAAAGTGTGTTTGTGCCAGAATGTCAGATTTCTATGGAAGAACAGGGAATGAATGCGTACCGAGAGAATAAAACTTGTTTTCCTGTTAAGGTAAGGCTACTTGCGCAAGGGGAAGAGTATCTTCTTATGGGACATAACGATTCGCAAAGAATGATGCAGGAAAAGCAAGTGGCACAGATGCAGGAGGAACTTGAGATAGCCAATAGGATTAAGTCAGAATTTGTGGCAAACGTTACCCATGAACTTCGAACACCAGTGAACGGCATTTCTGGTAACGCAAAGGAACTTCAGGCTATAGAAGAGGATAAACGTAAATTAAAACTTTTAGATTTGATACAGCAGGGCTGTAAGAATATGAATGCCATAATTAATAATATTTTGGATTTTTCCAAGTTGGATGCTGGAAAATTTGTATTAGAAAAGCAGGAATTTGAGTTTGAGCATTTGATTGCATTTGTGAAAGGGAATCATAAGAATAAATTGACAGAAAAGGGATTAGATTTTATTATCAATATTTCTCCGGAAGTGCCAAAGAAAATCATTGGAGATGAACTTCGAATTGGACAAGTTCTCAACAATTTGTTATCAAATGCCAGTAAATTTACGTCTGTTGGAAAAGTGACGCTAGATGTGGTAAAGACAGCGCAATTTGATAATCGGGTAGAATTGTTTTTTATGGTGATGGATACTGGTATTGGTATTAGTAAAGCAGATCAGGATAAACTGTTTGAGAGCTTTTCACAAGTAGATGCGTCTATTAGTCGAAGGTATGGGGGTACCGGGCTGGGACTTAACATTTCCAAACAGTTAGTGGAACTTATGGAAGGTGGCATTCAGGTAGATAGTATAGAGGGAAAAGGAAGTACATTTACATTTCATATATGGGTGGAAATTCCGCCAGAAGAGGCGGAGCATGTTACAGAAAATGCAGATGCAGATGAGGTACTTAAAAAATTAAAGAACTTGTCAGAGCAAGAAAATAGCGAGGAAGTGTGGACGTATGGCACTGACGAAAATTTAGAAGAACTTCACAAAAAGATGTCTAAATTGATTCTCTGTATTGAGATGGAGAATTGGGAAAAGGCGGAAATGTTTATGGACACAATACGACAACTTACAGAAGAGGCACCAAGAGAAGTAAAAACTGGGGTATTGCGTTTGAAAATGTCAGTGCAAAAAGCAAATAAAGACAAAGCAACTGAAGCGTTTTCAACCTTTGAGGAAATTGTAGGGTAATTGGTAACAGAATATGAGGAGGGACAATATGGAAAAAGAGGTAAAGGAAAAAGAAGTCACTCGTATTCTCATTGTGGATGATGTAGAGACGAATCGTTTTACGTTGCGGGATATTATTGCTGAAATGGGATATCAACCTATTTTAACGGAAAATGGAGAGCAGGCATTAAAAATTGTAGAACGTTTTCCTTTGAAATTGATTATTTCAGATGTGGCAATGCCAGTGATGGACGGATATGAATTATGTAAGAGAGTCAAAGAGAATCCAGAAACCAGAGAGATACCGATTATTTTCATATCTGCATTTGATGATCCCTCTGATATTATAAAAGGGTTTGAGTTAAAGGGTGAGGATTACATTACCAAGCCTTTTATTCCTGAAGTCGTACAGGCTCGAGTGAAAGTTCATTTGAAGCTGGCAGAAAATAATAAGACTATGCAGGAGATGAACCGAAAGCTACATGCTTCTGTAACAGAACAGATGAGCCAGGTGGAAGGGGAAAAACGAAATGTGCTATATGCCATGCTTCGTATAGCCAGAGAACATCCTACTTTTCAACAGGATCAGATGGAGCGATTATCGGCAAATTGTAAGACGCTGGCAGAGGCGTTACAGCTTTCGAAGCAGTTTGGAGCGTTGATTTCAGACGCATATATCAGCACTATAGAACTGGCTGCTCCTCTTTGCAATTTAGGCAGTGTGGCAGTACCTTCCCAGTTGTTTGATAAAAATGAGGGACTGACAAAAGAGGAACAAACCATGTTGGAACAACATACTACCATTGGGGCAGAGATTTTAGCGGATGTAAAGCGAAACAGCAATTATAACGATTTTTTGGAAATGTCGGTGGAGATTGCTCATTTCCATCATGAAAATTGGGATGGAAGTGGATATCCAGAACAGTTAAAAGGAGAGGAGATTCCTTTATCAGCACAAATTGTACATATTGCCACTGATTTTGGAGAATTGACAAAGCAAGATGGAAAGAGTGCAGAAGAGGCTATTGGTGTGATGGAAAAGTCTGTGGGAACCATTTATAATCCTGAGATTTTTAATATTATGAGTAAAATTGTAAGGCAGTTGCATTAAGTAGTAGGGGATGGGGACATGACAGATGAGGAATTTTTTAGAATACATACCTTTTTAAAACAATCCTATGGAATTGATATGAGCAAAAAGAAGGAAATTGTAACCGGGCGTTTGGAAAATTACATTCATCGCCGGGGATTTCGAAGTTATGACCAATATCTCAGTGCGTTGGAACAGGACTATACTGGAGAAATGGAAAAAGAGCTGGTGAATTTGTTGACAACAAACCATACCTTTTTTATGCGGGAATTTGAGCATTTTGAATTTCTTAGGGAGGTTGTTCTTCCATATTTAAGACAAAAGGAAGCAAACAAGAAAGATTTGGCGATTTGGTGTGGGGCATCTTCTACTGGTCAAGAACCTTATATGCTTGCTATGATGCTCATGGATTTTTTTGGATTGGCACATAGAGAGTGGGATACCAGAGTGCTTGCCACAGACATTTCTACTGAGGTATTACAACAGGCAGTGGCGGGGGTTTATAAAAGTGAAGAGATTGAGGCACTTCCCACTACATGGAAACGACGCTTTCTTCGTTCCATGCCAGATGGACAAACGTGGAAGATGACAGAGGAAGTGAAGAATCAGGTGATTTTTCGACAGTTTAATTTAATGGAGCCATTTCCATTTCGAAGAAAAATGCACATTATTTTTCTTCGAAATGTAATGATATATTTTGACCACAAGACAAAGCAAGAGCTACTAGAAAAAGTTTACGATGCGATGGAGCCGGGGGGATATTTGTTTATTGGAAGAACAGAGACTTTGGAGAGGGATGTGTTACCTTTTGAGTTAATACAACCATCTATCTTTCGTAAAATATAAGTAACTGTTTTAAAACGTTACAGAAAGAAGCGTGAGAATATGAGAACAATCAAAGTGCTAGTTGTAGATGACTCCTTGTTGTTTCGGGAGCTTTTAGTACAAAATCTCAATAAAGATCCGGAAATTCAGGTAGTAGCTACGGCAAAAGACCCTTTTGAGGCAAGGGATGCCATTGTGGAATATAAACCGGATGTTATGACGTTGGATATTGAACTTCCCAGAATGTCTGGAATAGAATTTTTAAGAAAACTTATGCCTCAATATCCAATGCCGGTGGTTATGATTAGTGCTTTGAGTGATAAAGTATTTGATGCTATGAATGCCGGTGCCGTAGATTTTGTGGCAAAAAGCAGTGGCAGTAATCGGGCAGAACTTGAGAATTTTGTTAGAAATGAATTGCCTGGAAAAATAAAAATTGCTGCAAATGCGCAGTTGATTCCCAAAAAGCCTATGTTTTCGTCTGGTTCATCTGTGGCAGAGTTATCTAAGTTGGCAGGAAAAGAAAACTGTGATGTAAAAAATATGGTTTTGGCTATTGGTGCATCTACAGGAGGAACAGAGGCAACTGCCAATGTACTAAAATATTTAGACACGGATGTACCGGGGATTGTGATTGTGCAGCATATGCCAAAGGGGTTTACTGGTATGTATGCAGAGCGTCTGGATCGGCAGAGCAAACTCTCTGTGAAAGAGGCAAAAAGTGGGGATATTGTAAGGCCGGGAACGGCACTTCTTGCCCCCGGAGGAGATGCACACATGAAACTGGTAAAAGTAAATGGTGCGTATCAAGTTTTGATAAAACAGGCACCGAAAGTCAATGGACATTGTCCATCTGTGGATGTGTTGTTTGATTCCGTAGCAGAAGAAGCTGGAAGGAATGCTATCGGGATTATTTTAACAGGCATGGGGGGAGACGGTGCGAAAGGTCTTTTGCATATGCGAAGGGCAGGTGCCAGAACCATTGGCCAGGACCCCACTACATGTGTGGTCTATGGTATGCCAAGAGTTGCTTATGAAATAGGTGCCGTGGAATATCAAGAGAAACTGCAAGATATTCCAAATCGGACTTATCAAATATTACGAACAATGTGAGGTGAAGGGGTATGAAGATTTTATTAGCAGAAGATGATTATGTAACAAGAAAAGCTATGGATAGTTTTTTATCAAAGTATGGGGAGTGCGATGTTACTGTGGATGGAATGGAAGCGGTAGATGCCTTTATGCTTGCCCTTGAGGAGGGAGAACCCTATGATTTGGTGTGTTTGGACATTATGATGCCGGTTATGGATGGATATCAGGCACTCATGGGAATTCGAAATCTGGAAAAAGAGAGGAATATTCCAAAGGAAAAACAGGCAAAAGTCATTATGACTACTGCATTGAATGAAGAGAAAAATGTAAAAATGGCATTTGAACTTGGTTGTACCATTTATTCGGGAAAACCAATTGATCAGGTAAGATTTGAACAGGCTTTAAGAAAACTGGGGTTGGTGGAATAAGCCACTTGGTTTTCATTCTGTAAAGAAAGGGGGATTACAACATGGCAGAGACATTCAATACAGAGGGAATGTTGGATATGTACCTGTTTGAGAACGGTCAACTTTTGGAGCGTTTGCAGGAAATTGTTTTAGAACAAAAAGACGCAGATGGGTTTGATGAGGATAGTATAAATGAAATTTTTCGAACCATGCACACCATTAAGGGGTCATCCGGAGTAATGATGTTTGAGGGGATTACCGCGTTATCTCATAAGTTGGAGGATGTGTTTTACTATTTGAGAGAATCGCATCCGGAAAATGTACCTCATGTTGAACTGGTAACACATGTGCTGGATGTTGCAGATTTTATTACCAATGAGATGGAAAAACTGCAAAACGGTGAGCCTGCAGATGCGGATCCCAAAGAATTAATCAGCGCATTAGATAAGTTTTTGGGTTCTATCAAAGGCGATACAAAGAAAGAAAAGGAAAAAGTAATTAAGGAAAATGTGCATGAGGAGCCAACACAATTTTATTTGGCACCTATGTATACAGAGGCTAGTCACTTTTTCAAGATTTATCTTACTTATGATGAGGGGATTGAGTTGGCAAATGTACATGCCTATAAGGCTGTATATGCGTTAAAAGAGTTGGCAGAAGACCTACTTTATTATCCGGAAGATATTTTGACGGATGAGAGCAGTGCAGATGAAATCATGGAAAATGGTTTTAAAATATTATTGCAGGCTCAATGCACCGAGGACAAACTTCGTGAGATTATTCATGAAGGGTATGAGCTTAAAAAAGTAGAAATTTTTGAGTGTAGTGCCAAAGAATATGGACAGGGATTTGACAGTTTTGGGTCTGAGATACGAATTGACCTTGATTCTAGTGTAGAGGAAATTGAGGAGAGGGCAGCAGAAGCTCAAAACGTACCAAAGACCAAAGAAGAGAAGCCAATGGCACCCGGTGACTTTGTTATTGAATCAAAAGGTCCCGGAAAGCAGAAAAAACTGGCAAAAGATAAACCAAAGAAACAGGAGAAAACAAGTTTTATCAGCGTAGATGTAAAAAAGATGGATATGCTAATGGACTTAATAGGAGAGCTTGTTATTTCTGAGTCTGTGGTATTGCAAAATCAGGATTTAAAAGTGCCTGGGCTGAAATTAGACAATTTCAATAAAGCCGCAGGGCAGATGATGAAAATTTCTACCGATTTACAAAATGTAATTATGAGTATGCGAATGGTTCCGCTGACAAACACTTTCCAGAAAATGAATCGAATTGTGTTTGATGCGTCCAGAAAATTGGGAAAAGATGTGGAATTTGAGATGATTGGTGAGCATACAGAGGTAGATAAAAATATCATTGAGCATATTTCCGACCCACTTATGCACCTTGTTCGAAATTCTGTAGATCATGGAGTGGAGACAAACGAAGAGAGAGCCAGAGTTGGTAAAAAAGAAAAAGGAAAAGTCACCTTGTCTGCAAAGACGGAATCTGGAAAAGTGTGGATTGGTGTACAAGATAATGGTGCCGGACTTGATCGGGCAAAGATTTTAGCCAAGGCAAGAAAGCAAGGGTTATTGGATTATAACAGAGACGATGCTTCCTATACAGACAAAGAGGTGTATCAGTTTATTACACTTCCGGGATTTTCTACCAATGAAAAAGTAACAGAACTTTCTGGACGAGGAGTAGGTATGGACGTAGTTGTGTCTAATTTACAGGCAATCGGTGGTACTCTTGAGATTGAAAGTACACCAGGAGAAGGAAGTATTATGAACATGAAGATTCCGCTGACGCTTGCCATTATTGACGGTATTGTCATGGAAGTGGGAAAATCTTCCTTTGTTATTGAAACAGGCATGGTAAAAGAATTTGTAGGAATTCGGGATAATCATATTGTACAGGACCCGGACGGAAAAGAATTCGTCATGATTCGTGGGGAAGGCTATCCAGTCCTTCGAGTGGGTGAATGGTATGATTTGAAAGATTATGAGGCGGATTTAGAAGATGGTATGCTTGTCATTGTAGAAGTGGAGAAACAAATTATTTGTCTCCTAGTAGATAAATTAATAGGCAAACAGGAAATTGTAGTAAAACCAATTCCAGACTACATTAAAAAAGTCAAAGGTTTATCCGGCTGTACACAGTTAGGAGATGGCAGCATTGCATTGATTTTAGATGCCGCCGGACTCATTGAATAACACAAAGGAAAAATGGAATATTAAGGAGGGATTGTATGAGTGAGGAAGAAACAGTAGTGGATCAGCAAAAGGACAAGTACGTTACCTTTCAATCAGGACATGAGTTCTTTGGAATCAAGATACAATATGTCAGCGAGATTATTGTTTTTCAAGAAGTTACAGAGATTCCCGAATGTGAGAATTATATTAAGGGATTGATTAATCTGCGAGGAAAAATTATTCCTGTTGTGGACGTAAGGCTTCGTTTTGGGCAGGAGCCAATTGAGTATACAGATAGAACCTGTATTATTGTACTGAATGTAAATGATATGCTAGTGGGATTGATTGTAGAGCGAATTGCAGAGGTGGTGGAAATCACTGAGGAAAACATTTTGCCTGCTCCGCGAATTGGAAAAGCAGATAAAGCCCATCACATATTCGTACAAAATATCGGAAAAGTAGGGGATACTGTAAAATTGTTGTTAGACCCAGATAAATTGCTAAACGATGAAGATTATGCGGTGTTGGAACAAATTAATCCGGAAACAGAAGAGGGAGAGTGAAGCATATGATGAAAAATGTAAGTATAAAAAATAAATTAATTAGTGGTTTTGGTATTTTAGGAATTTTGATGCTAATTTGTCTTTATTGTGGATATTCTACGGCAGCTACTTTAGCAGAGGGAAAAGTAGAAGATATGGAACATTTCATGAGTTCATACAATATTTTTAATGGCGTTTTACTTATAATTATGGTTAGTTTTATGATTGGGATTGCTGTAGGATTGGTACATCGCATTGATGGCTCCATTTCTTTGATGATAGATGCTTCAAAGAAGTTGGCAATGGGTGATGTAGATGTGAATTTATCCAGAGAAGGCAATGATGAGTTTACAAAGATGATTATAGAATACCAGAAGGTAATTGATAACATCAAATATCAGGCAGATATCACAGAAAAAATTGCCAATGGAGATTTGACTATTATGGTTACGCCAAAGTCAGAGAAGGATATTATGGGAAAAGCCCTTCAAAAATTAGTAAAACAAAATCAGGATGCACTGTTACATATCGATGATGCTGCTCGTCAGGTAAATGTAAGTTCTTCTCAGGTGGCAAGTGCCAGTGAAGCATTGGCACAGGGTTCTACAGAACAGGCAAGTGCCATTGAGCAGATTACAGCTTCTATTGATGATATTGCAGAAAAAACCAAAGAAAATGCAGTGGAAGCAGACAAGGCAGCAGAACTTATGGACAATGCTATTTCTAATGTCAACAAAGGAAAAGAAGACATGACAGAAATGATGGATGCAATGCAGCAAATCAATGATTCCTCTGAGAGTATTTCAAAGATTATTAAAGTAATTGATGATATTGCGTTCCAGACAAATATTTTAGCATTGAACGCAGCAGTAGAAGCTGCAAGAGCTGGAGAGGCAGGAAAAGGATTTGCAGTAGTAGCAGAGGAAGTCCGTAATCTTGCAGCAAAAAGTGCAGCCGCAGCATCAGAAACCGCAGAATTGATTGAAGATTCCATTGAAAAAGTAGAATCTGGTTCTAAGATTGCATTAGAAACACAAAAAGCAATTGATATCATTACTGATGTAGTGGTAGAAAGTGGAAAGATTGTAGAGGGAATTGCACAGGCATCCAATTATCAGGCAACTGCTATTGCACAGGTAGATCAGGCAATTGGACAAGTTTCACAGGTAGTACAGAATAATTCAGCTACTAGTGAGGAATGTGCTGCAGCCAGCATTGAACTTTCTAATCAGTCTGCAAGAATGACAGAGTTGTTGTCTATCTTTACGTTAGATAATCGCCAAAGTAGTTTCCAGAATCGTCCGAGTGCATATAGCAGCAAGGCAGAACGAAACGAACAAATTATTTCTTTGGGAAGTGGATTTGGAAAATATTAACAAGACAAAGAGGCGCATACCAAATATGCGGTATGCGCTCTTTGCTATGGAGATAAGAGGAAAATAGTGGGGAGATATGGTTTCTTGTCTTTATAGCAAAGAGCGCAGCTCAATAAAGCGATAGATGATAAGGGAGAAATAAAGTGTCATGTCTGAAAGGGAGTCATACATCTGACACATATCTAAAAGAAGCATGTTTTTTTGCTTGTTTTAGATAAAGGGGGGATTTTACTATGAAAAGCAATGGCAAAGAAATAATGGGAGGACTGGAAGAAACAAGGCGTCCAATTGAGCGTGTGGGGTTAATTATATATACGTTATATTCAATTGGAGTTATGTCTTCTTGTGTGAAAGTAAATGCTCCAATTGGAGTAAATTACGCTTTATTTGGCATGATAGTAGTTTGCTGGATTTTATTTTTTGTAAAATACGGGAGTTTTCATTCACGAACAATGGTAGAACTTCTTTGTATGCATGGAATGCTATTACTGCATGTTCTTTATGCACAGGATTTAAAAGGGGCATTGCCTTATTACGGTTCAGTAGTTGTGCTGGTTGGTCTGTATAGCTATTTGGATGAGGTGCTTGTTTCTACAGTATGTATAGGTGTTGTGTTTTTTATATATTTTGTCATTTTGCAGAAGGTGGATTTTTCCGATTCTGGCAGTGCTATATCTGCAACAATGCAAATGTCAAATATGTTTGTAATAGAATATTTAATTTATATATGGGTTTGCAAGCGAAATGAAAATACAGAGCGTATGCAAAGGACGATTGCAAATTTGCAGGAGGCAGAGAATAGCAGAGATGATTTTTTGGCTAATATCAGTCATGAGATTCGTACACCAATCAACACCATTTGTGGAATTAGTGAAATTTTATTGCAAAAGGAAATGCCAAGTGATATTCGTATGCAGTTGTATTATATCCAGACGGCTGGACGTAATTTAACATCTGTTATTAGTGATATTTTGGATTTTTCTGAATTGCAAAGTGGAAAAATAGAAATCGTGGAGGAAGAATACAATATCAGTTCTACTGTGAATGATGTCATTGATATGTCCATGGGAAAAATTAGTGAAAAGAAAAAGACGGAATTGATTGTCAATTGTGACGCTACCATCCCGTCTGTGATTAAGGGGGATGAAAAGAAAATCCGTCGTGTAATTTTGAACTTGCTTGATAATGCCATTAAATTCACAGAAGAGGGCTGTGTTTGCATGGATGTATCTTACCGTCGGGAGGAGTATGGAATCAATTTAATGATTACCATTCAAGATACGGGAATCGGTATGGAAGCGGCAGATTTGGAAAAATTGTTCAATGGATTTACGCAGATAGATGCCAAAAGAAATCGAAGAAATGGTGGAATTGGGCTGGGACTTGCCATTTCTAATATTATGGTTAAAAAAATGGGCGGTATTATTACCATAAAGAGTAAACCAGGGCAGGGAACTACTGTGAAAGTCATTATTCCACAACAAGTTATTACCGATACTCCGATTGTGCAGTTAGAGGATAAAAATAAAATTAATGTGGGAATTTATATTAATTTAGAAGAATATATTTATCCTCAAGTACGAGATGCCTATACAAAAGTGGTGGATAGCGTATTAGAACAGATACAGGTGCGAAATCATATCTGTATGAATTTAACAGAAGTAAAGAGATGGCAAAATCAAGAAAAATTTACCCATATGATTATTACATTGTTGGAATATGAGGAAGCAAAAGAGTATTTCGATGAATTGTCGGAAACCGTCAATGTTATAGTTATTCTGTTCCGTGAACAGGAGGAAAAAATCAGCAATCCTCGGTTATTAAAATTGTACAAGCCATTTTATGTACTGCCTCTTGTGTCTGTAGTAAAGGGTAGTATGCGTGGAAGAACTAAAAATGGCATAATTGGAAAACCAAAAGGATTTACTACAAAGAATGTAAAAATTTTGGTAGTAGATGATAATATTATGAATTTAAAAGTTATGGAAGGAATTTTAGGAAAATATAAAATTTCAGTTGTGACTGCCAACAGTGGAAAAGCTGCTTTACAGGTCATTGAAGAAAAAGACTTTGATTTGGTTTTAATGGATCATATGATGCCAGAAATGGATGGTATTGAAACTTTGCATCGAATTCGCAATATGGTAGGGAACTATTATCGTAGTGTGCCAATTATTGCCCTTACAGCTAACACTATTGCAGGAGCAAGAGAAATGTTTCTGGAAGAAGGTTTTGACGATTTCATGGAAAAACCGGTGGAAAATTCTGTGTTGGAGCGAGTGTTGCAGCGTAATTTGCCGGCAGATAAGATTGTATACACTAAGGAAGAAGAGGACATAGAGGAAGTTAGCGATAAAAAACAGGAACAGCCAGCAAACTCTATAAAAGAAGAAAAGTCAACACCAAACGTAGAGGAGTTCAAAGTAAGTATAGAGCCACAGAAAGAGCAGACGACAGAAGAGATAGATACCATTGGGGATTTAGATAAGAAAACGGGTATGACCTTCTGTGGTGGTGAGGAAAACTGGATGGCAATTTTAAAAGTATGTGGAGATACAGCAGAGGAAAATAAAACAAAACTGGAGGAATTCTATCAGACAAAGAATTGGAAAGAATACACGATTTTGATTCATGGAGTGAAAAGTTCTATGAAAACCATTGGTGCTATGCCCCTTTCAGAGATGGCAAAAGCACTGGAGCATGCAGGAAAAGTGGGAGATGTAGCATATATAGAGGATCATCATGAGGAGATGCTGGAAGAGTATAACCGAGTAGATTCCTTTTTACATGCCAGTCCACTGTTGTATGAACAAAGCAAAAGTATCATAGAAGAAAAGAAAGAGTATAAGTCTATGGATGAGGCTTTGTTTGATGAAAAAATCGTACAGTTGGAAACTGCTATGTACAATTTTGATGGGGATGGTATGATTACCATTTTAAAGAGTCTTTTGGATTATGAATATGGCGGAGTTCCGCTGGACAAAACACTGGCATCTATTCTTCGAAAAGTAGAAATGACGGACTACATGTCAGCTTATGACACTCTTGTAAAAGTAAAAAATGAATTGACTAGAAAAAAAGAAAAGTCACAAGAGGAGGGATAACCCATGATGAATCGAATTCGTAAATTTTGCATAGGTTCTAATGAGCGTGAGTATCAGCTGCGAGAACGGTTATTCCGTTTCCTTCTGTTACTTTGTTCAGCCATAGCCATAGTGGGAACATTAGAAACGTCGATACTGTCCAGAGATTTTCGTTTTGTATTGCCTATTTATCTTAGCATATTTGTGATTGGGCTTATATTGCGTCCTTTTTTAAGAAAAGGAAAAATTGACACAGCAATTTGGTGTGTTGGTTTATTGCTTGCTTTAGGCGTTGTTCCTATTAGTATCTTTTCAGGGGGAGGATTGGGCTCTGGTGCATTAGTATGGGCGACAACACCGTTTATTTATGGATTTATGTTGTTTTCCGGAAAGCGATTGAAACTCTTTCTTGGAATTGTCTTTGTAGAGGACATATTCATGCTGGGAGTAGCATATTTGCATCCTGAATACATTGCACCGCTAGACAATGCGGCACTTGGATATATAGATAGTTTTTTTTCTATTGCGATTGTAGGAATGGGCATGGGAAGTATTATTTGGTTTCAGATTCAGCTTTATGAAGCAGAGTATGCCTTGGCACTTCAGCAAAAAGAAAAGATTGAGCAGCTCAGCAATTCCAGAGAGCAGTTTTTTGCGTCCATGAGTCATGAACTTCGAAGTCCTATCAATAGTATTGTAGGATTAAATGAGTTAATTATACGGGAAAGCAGCAATGCTAAAGTTCAGGAATATTCTCGGAATATTTTTCAAATCAGTCGAATGCTACTAAACTTAATCAACGATATATTGGATTTTTCTCAGATTGAAATTCAGCAGATGAGTATTGTAAAACTTCCTTATAACACAGAAAATATGTTTCAGGAAGTAATTGATATGATTATGGTTCGTACGCAGGAAAAGAAATTGGAATTTCGAGTACAGATTGACGATACATTACCAAAAAAGTTAATTGGTGATAAGAAACGTATTCAGCAAATTTTACTGAATTTACTGACAAATGCAGTAAAATACACAAAGGAAGGATCGGTTACGTTGCTTGCTTATGGAGAAAAAATAGGAGAGCGACAGATTCGAATGACAATTTCGGTGGAAGACACTGGTGTTGGAATTAAGAAAGAAAATTTAGAATTTTTGTTTGATGCTTTTCGTAGAATCGATGAGGAGAATTCTTCAAGAATTGAGGGAAGCGGACTGGGACTTTCTATTACAAAGCAATTGGTGGAACTTATGGGCGGTCAGATTAAAGTAGACAGCATTTATACAAAAAGTTCTAAATTCACAGTGATTTTTGAGCAAGAAATAGAAAAAGAGACTCCAATCGGAAATGCAAATTTTATTTCCCATCAGGTTGGAAAATTAGAGAAGTATGTACCAACATTTCACGCACCGGAAGGACGCATACTGATTGTAGATGATAGTGTAGTGAATTTGCAGGTAGTAACAAAATTATTAGAGGAAACCAAAGTACAAATTGATATAGCAGCAAGTGGGGCAGAAGGGCTACAAAAAACCAAAGAAAAGTTTTATCATGTGATATTACTTGACAATCGAATGAGTGGCATGAGTGGTTCTGAAACTTGTCGGGAAATTAGACGACAGGAGAACGGATTGTGTCGTGGGTCTAAAATCATTCTTTGTACTGCGGAAGCCGCAGATGTGGCACAAAAAATTGTAGAAGAAAATCAATTCAGTGGATATTTGGAAAAACCGATGGACGGAATTCGATTAGAGCGCATGGTGTTGGAACATTTACCAAGTGAGTTGGTGGAGCAATGTGAGATAAAACACACTTATGAACAAGACAATGTAACTGTTTTTCAACACAATAAGAAAAAAATATGTATTACCACAGACAGCATGTGTGATTTGTCTGAAGAAATGTTGGAGATGTATCAAATTCGAGTTATGAATTTGTATGTTAAGACAGATCAGGGACGTTTTGCAGATTCACAGGAGATTGATGTGGATAGTGTTCGATACCGCTTGGAAACAGGGGAAAATGGCGTGGTAACAGACAGTGCCACGGTAAAAGAATTTGAAGAATTTTTTGCAGATGTGCTTACAGAGGTTGAGGAAGTGATTCACATTTCTATGGCAAAGCATATGGGTAAGACGTATTCCAGAGCAACGACAGCTGCAAAAAGTTTTGACCATGTGCATGTGGTGGATGCGGGGCATCTTTCCTGTGGACAAGGACTTTTGGCACTAAAGGCTGCAAAGAAACTGACAGAAGGGGCCAATAAAGAACAGTTATTGGCGTATATTGAGGAGCAGAAAAATCAAATAGAGACAGTGGTGCTTATGCCAGACATCCAATTGTTTTATCAACATGGCTATATCAATCGTTTCATTACGAAAATATGTGGCCTGTTTCAGTGGCGTCCAGTGCTTGCTATGAGGCAAAGTCAGCTAAAAGTCATATCTATGCGACGGGGAAAAATGGAAAAAGCATGGAAAGGTTTGGTTCGTTCCCAATTACAAAATAGAAGAAACCTTGATGAAGAAGTGTTAATTATCAATCATACAGGTTGTAGTGCAAGTCAATTAGAAAATTTTTGTCAGGAGGTGCAAAAGGAGATGCCCCTTACAAAGATTATCACTGAGAAAGCATCGGTTTCTACTGCATGTACAGCTGGATTGCATATTGTGGGAATGGCATTTTCTAAAAGCAAATAGCGAAGAATTTCATAAGTAAAGATTAAAAAAGCCAGCGGTTTTTCTTGCTTAAAAGTATAGGATGCTATAGTTTCATCCCTAACAGCAGAGGCATATGGCGCAAACGGTAAGATTGGAGATAGCCTTACTTATTTGAAATAAAAACAGGTGTACAAGTAATATAATGCAAGGTGTAAAGTCTTTTAGTAAGGCTTTACACCTTTTTCAGTTTCGTTAATAGTGAGGAAAGTTTAGTGTTTGCATAAAGATTTGGCGAGCATCGCCAGAATCCCAGAAATATCTTCAATTATGTTTTACGAAAAATTAAATAATATGTAATAGAATGGAAAATATACTGTGATACAATATAAGAAAGTATTTGTGAAAACGTGTCGAAAAAACTCGGAATTTTACGAAATGAAATGTTTTTATTGCTATTATGTAAAATTGAAATAAAATTTTGCAAAAACGAAAAGTCGCATTTACATTAGCAAAAAAGGATGGTATAATATTTCTAAATGTTTGCTATGATAAGGGAGGATTCTTTATATCCCATAGAAGATAGAGAGAAGTGAGAGCATACGATTCAGTATTGTATTGAACAGTAATGCAGGTTATTGTAGTTGCACATTACATTATGAACTACTTGAGAGGTGATAGACGTGATTAAGAAAGAGATGATAGCCATGCTGTTGGCAGGTGGACAAGGTTCACGATTGGGCGTTTTGACTGCCAATGTTGCTAAGCCAGCAGTTTCCTTTGGAGGAAAGTATCGTATTATTGACTTCCCGCTGAGTAACTGTATTAACTCAGGTGTGGATACAGTCGGAGTTTTGACACAGTATCAGCCATTAAAGCTGAATACGCATATCGGAATTGGTATTCCTTGGGATTTGGATAGAAATATCGGAGGAGTTTCTATTTTGCCACCATATGAGAAGAGTGGAAATAGTGAGTGGTACACTGGTACTGCCAATGCTATTTTTCAGAATCTCGCATATATGGAACAGTACAATCCGGAATATGTACTAATTCTTGGCGGTGACCATATTTACAAGATGGATTATGAAGTTATGCTTCAGTTCCATAAAGAGAATAAGGCTGACGTTACAGTGGCTACTATGCCGGTTCCTATAGAAGAGGCAAGCCGTTTTGGTGTAGCCATTACAGATGACAAGAAGCGAATTTCTGAATTTGAAGAAAAACCGGAGCATCCAAGAAGTAATTTAGCGTCTATGGGTATCTACATATTCTCATGGCCAGTGCTTCGTGATGCATTAATCAAATTGCAGGAACAGCCTGGACTGGATTTTGGTATGCACGTTTTGCCATATTGTTTGGAAAAAGGAGACAGATTGTTTGCCTATGAGTTTAATGGTTATTGGAAAGATGTTGGAACTTTGGCAGCATATTGGGAAGCAAATATGGAGCTTATTGATTTAATTCCAGAATTTAATTTATATGAAGAATTTTGGAAGATTTATACGAAGGCAGACCGCATTCCACCACAGTTTATCTCTAGTGATGCAGTGATTGATAAAGCAATCATAGGAGATGCTTGTGAGATATATGGAGAAGTACATAATTCAGTGATTGGTTCTGGAGTATACATTGGACCTGGAGTAGTGATTCGCGATTCGATTATCATGAACTCTACATCCATTGGTGATCGAACCATAGTGGACAAGGCAGTAATTGCAGAGAATGTAGTAGTGGGCAATGATTGTCATATTGGTGTAGGCGAAGAAGCACCAAATGTACTAAAGAAGGATGTATACGCGTTCGGACTTGCTACCATTGGAGAGAACAGTGTTATTCCAGGTGGTATCCGAGTTGGTAAGAATACAGCAATTTCCGGTGTGACAGAACCTGGAGATTATCCAAATGGATTGTTAGAGAGTGGACAAGTAATTATTAAGGCAGGTGACAGACAATGAGAGCAGTTGGAATCGTATTAGCAGGTGGTAACAGTAACAGATTGGAAGAATTATCAAATAAGAGAGCGGTTGCAGCTATGCCTATTGCCGGTGGATATCGAAGTATTGACTTTGCTTTGAGTAACATGTCCAACTCCCATGTACAGAAGGTAGCAGTATTGCCACAGTATAATGCAAGATCATTGAACGAGCATTTGAATTCTGCAAAATGGTGGGATTTCGGTCGTAAACAGGGTGGTCTGTTTGTATTTACACCAACCATTACCGCTGAGAATGGCAACTGGTATCGTGGTACTGCAGATGCTATTGCACAAAACTTATCTTTCTTAAAGAGTAGTCATGAGCCATATGTAATTATTGCATCTGGTGATGGTGTCTATAAGATGGATTATAATAAGATGTTAGAGTATCATGTGGCTAAGAAAGCAGATATTACTGTTGCAACAAAGACACTTCCTGCTGGAGAGGATGCCACAAGATTTGGTGTCATTCGTACCGATGCAGATGACCGTATCGTAGAATTTGAAGAAAAGCCAGTTGTAACAGATTACAATAAGGTTTCTGCTGGTATTTACGTGATTCGTCGTAGATTGCTCATTGAGTTAATCGAGAAGGCAATGGAGGACGAGCAGCATGATTTTGTAAAAGATATCTTAATTCGTTATAAGAACTGGAAGCGCATTTATGCTTATGAGATGGAAGGATATTGGAGTAATATTTCCACTGTGGCTTCTTATTATAAGACCAACATGGATTTCTTGCAGAAAGATATTCGCGATTATTTCTTTAAGCAGTATCCGGATGTATACTCTAAGGTGGATGATTTACCACCAGCTAAATATAATGTAGGGTCTAGCGTAAAGAATAGCTTGATTTCCAGTGGATGTATCATCAATGGTACAGTGGAAAATTCTGTATTGTTTAAAGAAGTTTATATTGGTAATAATGTTACTATTAAGAATTCCATCATTTTAAATGATGCGTATATTGGTGACAACACTTATATTGAGAACTGTATTGTGGAAAGTAGGGACACAATCCGTTCCGATATGACATATATAGGTGCTGAAGACAACATTCGAATTGTTGTTGAGAAAAATGAACGGTATGTATTGTAGACAGCTTAGTTGACAACTGATACAGCGAAGAAGATTTTAGCTGTACTTGTTTGCAGAAATGATTTTTTCATAAGGGGTCAAGCAGCATGATATCAGATAGGAGATTGGCTATCTTCTGGCAGTAATTGGTCAGAGCAATCTCAAATATGTACGCATAAAAGCGAAGAGATAACAAATGCTGTAAGAGAAATCAAGGCAGTTTGCGGACAAATAACAAGGCACAAGAAATGACACATACCACAGACTTATAAAAAAGGGGGCTTACAAGTATGCAGATTACAGACGTAAGAGTAAGAAAAGTGAGTAAAGAAGGTAAAATGAAAGCGGTTGTTTCTATCACAATTGATAATGAATTTGTTGTGCATGACATTAAGATTATCGAGGGCGAGAAAGGGTATTTTATCGCAATGCCTAGCAGAAAAGCTGGCGATGGAGAGTATAGAGATATTGCTCATCCAATTAACTCTGAGACTAGAGATAAGATTCAAAAAATTATTTTAGAAAAATATGAAATTGCACTTACCGAAGAAGAAGAGACTTTGGAAGTAATATAATCAATGCTTTCCCTACAAAGCGTGTTTTTCCAATGCAGCCTGTGTATTTACACAGGCTGTATTTAGATTACAGGAGTGCCAATATAGGGAAGTGTGCCTGTCATAGTGAAAAATATGTATTCATAAGAAAGAATGGAGGTGGAGAAAAATGCGAAAATTTCAAGCACTATTAGTGATAATAGGTGGAATTTTATTGGCAGGGTTTTATATAGAGTGGAAGTATCAAGGAGTTTCTTTATTTATGAAAGGGAGTATGGATGGAGGCGAGCAGGAAATCTATATACAGGATTTGCATGATGGTATGCTTTCACGACAGGAATCCATAACGCTACCTTATCGGGGAGATAGTGAGGAATTGAAAACTTTTGTTACAGAAAGTATAACAAAAGCATTTGCGGTAGATGATAAGAATACTTCATCAGATTATGATTATATGCGTTATGTCCATAAGGCGTCTCACATCAATATGACTGGGTGGGGCGGAATTTATCAGGTGACTTATGAAATGGAATATTTAGAATCGTTGGACCAGACAAAACAGGTGGACCGAAAAGTAAAGAAAATTTTGAAAAAAATTATTTCACAGGATATGTCTCGCTATGAAAAAGTCAAGGCGATTCATGACTATATTGTGGAGCATGTAGATTATGATACCTCTACCAGTTTAAATTCTCCTTATTATGCGTTGGTGCAGGGGAGTTCTGCTTGTCAGGGATATGCTACATTATTGTACAAAATGATGACAGAGGCTGGAATTCCTTGTCGGGTAATTACTGGTACGGCAAAAGGTGGATTACACGCATGGAATATCGTGAAACTAAAAGGGGAATGGTATAACATAGATGCTACTTGGGATGATCCAGTTGGTGCTTTTGGTAGAACAAAATTACGTTATGATTATTTTTTAAAAAGTGATGCAGATTTTACTAATCATAGTAGAGATAAAGAGTTTTCCACTACAGAATTTTATAATCAATATTCCATGGCTACAGAAAGTTATGGTAAATAGAAAAGGCTGAAAAAAGAGTATTGCATTTTTAAATGATAGGTGTTATAGTTGGTGTAGAACAAATAACAAAATGTTTCCGGTACCAAAAAAATTGTGTCCTAAATGGAGAGATTTCCATTGTTATGATGGTACCACAGGTAGGTATAGGAGGAAGAAGATATGAATATTAATAAGTTTACGCAAAAATCAATGCAAGCAGTACAGGATTGCGAGAAGATTGCTTATGATTATGGGCATCAGGAATTGGCACAGGAACATTTGCTTTACAGCCTTCTTACTATTGAGGATAGTTTGATTAACAAATTGGTGGAGAAGATGGAGATTCAGCCGGAAGTATTTTTGGCGCAGGTAACTGGTTTATTAAAGAAACGTCCGAAAGTTTCCGGGGGACAGGTATATGTGGGGAATGATTTGAATAAAGTGCTTATTTATGCCGAGGATGAAGCAAAGCAGATGGGTGATGAATATGTGTCTGTGGAGCATTTGTTTCTTAGTATGATAAAACATGCCAGCAGAGAGATAAAAGATTTGTTAAAATCTTTTGGAATTGACCGTAACCGCTTTTTGCAGGCATTGTCTACTGTTCGTGGTAACCAGAAAGTAACTTCTGATAATCCGGAGGCAACCTATGACACATTAGAAAAATATGGATATGACTTGGTAGAACGTGCAAGACAGCAGAAATTGGACCCGGTTATTGGACGAGATGCGGAGATTCGAAATGTCATTCGCATATTGTCCCGTAAGACAAAAAATAATCCGGTACTAATCGGTGAGCCGGGTGTAGGTAAGACTGCGGCAGTAGAGGGTCTTGCGCAGCGAATTGTGCAGGGAGATGTGCCGGATGGATTAAAGAACAAAAAAGTCTTTGCATTGGATATGGGTGCATTGGTGGCAGGAGCTAAGTACCGAGGAGAATTCGAGGAACGTTTGAAAGCTGTTTTGGAGGAAGTAAAAAACAGCGATGGTGAGATTATCCTGTTTATTGACGAGTTGCACACCATTGTAGGAGCAGGTAAGACAGAGGGCAGCATGGACGCAGGTAATATGTTAAAGCCAATGCTTGCCAGAGGAGAGCTTCATTGTATCGGAGCCACTACGCTCAACGAATATCGAATGTATGTGGAAAAAGATGCGGCATTAGAGCGTCGTTTCCAGCCGGTTATGGTAAATGAGCCAACAGTAGAGGATACCATTTCTATTCTTCGTGGGTTAAAAGACCGCTATGAGGTATTCCATGGGGTAAAGATTACAGACGGAGCGTTGGTATCTGCCGCTACCTTGTCAAATCGCTATATTTCCGATCGTTTTCTACCGGATAAGGCAATCGACTTAGTAGATGAAGCCTGTGCTTTGATTAAGACGGAGCTTGATTCCATGCCAACCGCCTTAGATGATTTGCGGAGAAAAATTATGCAGATGGAGATTGAAGAGGCAGCACTGAAAAAGGAAAATGACCGTTTGAGTCAGGATCGATTGGAACATTTGCAATTGGAACTTGCAGAACTCAGAGAGGAATTTGCTGCCAAGAAGGCAAAATGGGACAGCGAAAAATCTGGTGTAGAAAAAGTACAAAAGTTAAAAGAGCAGTTAGAAGCACTTCATAATGAAATTGCTATTGCCCAGAGAAATTATGACTTGGAAAAAGCTGCGGAATTGCAGTACGGAAAATTACCGGAACTTGAGAAACAGTTGGAAGCAGAAGAAGCAAAAGTAAAAGGCGAGAACCATGAGTTGGTACATGAAAGTGTCAGCGAAGAAGAGATTGCCCGCATCATTTCCCGTTGGACTGGAATTCCAATTTCTAAATTGACCGAGAGTGAGAGAGAAAAGACGTTGCATTTGCCAGAAGAATTGCATCGAAGAGTTGTAGGACAGGACGACGGTGTGCAGAAAGTATCGGAGGCAATCCTTCGTTCTAAGGCTGGTATCAAAGATCCAACCAAGCCAATCGGTTCCTTCCTTTTCCTAGGACCAACTGGTGTAGGAAAGACCGAACTTGCAAAAACACTGGCAGAGAGCCTGTTTGACAATGAGGCAGCTATGGTGCGTATTGATATGAGTGAATATATGGAAAAATATTCCGTTTCTCGTCTTATTGGTGCGGCTCCCGGTTATGTAGGATATGAGGAGGGCGGTCAGCTTACAGAAGCAGTCAGAAGAAAACCATATTCTGTAGTATTGTTTGATGAGATTGAAAAAGCCCATCCGGATGTATTCAATATATTGTTGCAGGTATTAGACGATGGACGTATTACGGACTCTCAAGGAAGAACGGTAGACTTTAAAAACACCATTTTAATTATGACTTCGAATATTGGTTCCTCTTATTTGTTGGATGGTATTGATGAGAGTGGAGAAATCAAACCTGAGGCAGAAGCAATGGTAGAACAGGAGCTTCGCGGACATTTCCGTCCGGAATTTTTAAACCGTTTGGATGAAATTATTATGTTTAAGCCTTTAACAAAAGAAAATGTGGGTGGGATTATTGACTTACTTGTAAATGATTTGAACAAACGATTGGAAGACCGAGAGTTGAAAATTGCGCTTACAGACAGTGGAAAGCAACTGGTAATTGAGCAGGCATACGATCCTGTCTATGGTGCAAGACCATTGAAACGTTATTTGCAAAAGCATGTGGAGACGCAGGTTGCGCGGTTGATTTTATCTGAGCAGGTAAATGTGGGTGACACCATTACCCTTACAAATCGTGATGGAGAACTTTGTCCAGAAGGGAAATAATTTGTTTCACATAAAAATCGAGTAGGAGTTAGCCTACTCGATTTTATGTGATTTTTTTAAATTTTTTTCGTTTGGTATTTGTCCAGCCCATAATATTGCAAACGTATGCAATGGTACGTTCTTCTGCGATACCTGCAATTGTCAGTGCTGCGGAGTTGCTTGGTATATTTGGAACAAATCCGGCAGCCATGGTAGCATGTCCACCACCATCTCCGATTGTAATTAGAGCAGCACGTACAATTTCTGAGGCATCCAGTTCCTTTCGGCTGCTTCGTACTGTAAACTTCACGCCTCCGTCACGATAAGAATGTGTTATAATCAAATCCACTTCTCGCAAAGTAAGCATAAAATCAGAAATCTGTCCCATCAGTGCCTCTGAACAATCTGGTCCTAAATCTAATAAAGCAATAGAATGATAAAGTCTTAGATTTTCAATTGCCTGATGATAAACCAACAAATCACGCATTTTCATGTTACAACTGTCTAATTGGTTTAAAATCTGTTTATCGGAGGAGTGATAAAGTTGGGAATACAAGCGCATGTCTGTGTCTGTTACAGAACGGGAAAGTAAATTCGTATCCATACGAATGGCATAAGTCAATGCAGTTGCCAATAGTGTGTCGATAGGAATATTATTTTCTATAAAATAGTCTGCAATAATCGTGGCACATGCTCCGTAATCCGGGCGTATATCCTGAAATAAATAAGTGTAAGTATTTTGGACGGGGTGATGATCGATACAGCCAATGACTTTTCCAGTATAGGATTTTACATTGCTGTTTCCACGCTGGCAGTCCACAAGAATTGTCTCGTCATCTTCCCGAAATTCAATACTGTCTGCTGGTGTAATGTCAAGTTTTAGTAATTCAATCATCTTTATGGTGTTGTATTTATCAATTTCCCCTTTATAACAAACGATAGCCTGTTTTCCAAAATGTTCTAATAAAATTTTAAGACCATGTGCGGTAGCAAGTGCATCTTGATCTGGATAATTGTGTGTTTGAATAAAAACCACTTTCTTAGAAATCACTTGAAGCAATTCCTGCAATTTTGTCACTCCATCACCTCCCATTGTGCAAATCAGATTATGTTGCGTTTGGAGCGAAACAATAATCTATGTGAAAAAAATATTTGCATTAACATTATAGTCCAAGTTGGGGACTTTGTGCAATAAGAAATTTAACAAAATCGAAAAAAATCCGTAACAATTTTTCGTATTTGTGAAGTTTTGCGGTTTGTTCAAAATGATTGAGACTGTGCTGTTATTTACAAATGTAAATTTTCTACAATTGCGCAATCGCAATAAAATACACACGGATAGTTGGATAAGGTGCAGAATGGAATTAATTAGAGGTATTTACAAATGATTCAATGGCTGGTAAGGGTTGACATAGAAAAAACTAACATGTTATACTTACGAAAGCATAAAGAAGAAAAAAGATTTGTAGCTGTTCACATTTGTTCAGTTGTGAACAGGGATAAAGAGGATAGAAAGGCAGCCATTAGAAATGTTATTTATGTGCATGCCTTTTTTTGTAGCAAAAGCCCAGCAAGTACAATCATGCTTGCATGAAATTATATTTGCTGGGCGTAAGAACATGTAGCAGCAGTGCGGAATGTTCGTAAGCGAATCGAGTAGGAGTTAGCCTACTCGATTTGTGAAATTTAGGGGCTAAAAGTGTTGTTTTTGACGTCGTAACCCCTTAGTTGGAAAGAAATAGGAGGATTTATGGAAACAGTAAGATTTGAAGAATTAGATTTAATGCCACAGATACAAAGAGCAGTAAAAGAAATGGGATTTGAAGAGGCAAGTGCCATTCAGGCAAAGGCAATTCCTGTGGTTATGTCAGGAAAAGACATGATAGGACAGGCGCAGACAGGAACTGGAAAAACTGCTTCATTTGGAATTCCATTGTTGCAGAAGGTGGACCCTAAAAACAAACATTTACAGGCAATCGTCTTGTGTCCAACCAGAGAGCTTGCTATTCAGGTGGCAGAGGAAATTCGTCGTCTTGCAAAATTCATGCACGGTATTAAAATCCTTCCTGTATATGGCGGTCAGGATATTGTAAAGCAGATTCGTTCTTTGAAAGCAGGCACGCAGATAGTGATTGGTACTCCGGGACGTGTCATGGACCATATGCGTAGAAAGACTGTAAAGTTGGATCATGTAAACATGATGGTACTGGATGAAGCAGATGAAATGCTTAATATGGGATTTAGAGATGACATTGAGTTTGTACTGAATGGAATTCCAGAGGAACGTCAGATTGTATTGTTCTCTGCAACAATGCCTCGTTCTATTATGGACATTGCAAAGAAATATCAGAAAGATGCAGAAATCGTAAAAGTTGTGAAAAAGCAGCTTACCGTTCCAAAGATTGAGCAGTATTATTATGAGGTAAGACCTAGAAATAAGAGCGAAGTTCTTTCCCGATTATTAGACATTTATTCTCCAAAACTTTCCGTTGTATTTTGTAATACCAAGCGAACAGTGGATACATTAGTAGAAGATTTGAAGGGACGCGGATATTTTGCAGAAGGACTTCATGGAGATATGAAGCAGCAGCAGAGAGATCGTGTTATGAATCGTTTCCGTAATGGAAAGACTGATATTTTAGTGGCGACAGATGTGGCAGCCCGTGGTATTGACGTAGATGATGTGGAGGCAGTATTTAATTATGACATTCCACAGGATGACGAATATTATGTACATCGTATCGGAAGAACCGGACGTGCAGGAAGAACTGGTATTGCCTTTAACTTTGTAGTTGGAAAAGAAGTGTATAAACTTCGTGATATCCAGCGTTATTGTAAAACAAAAATTATTGCTAAAAAAGTACCTTCTGTGGATGATGTGGCAGATACAAAGATTGAGAAAATTTTTGATAAATTAGATGAGATTATAAAAAATGAAGATTTAAGCCACATGATTGATTTGATTGAAGATAAAGTAAATGAAGAAGATTATACTTCGATTGATTTGGCAGCAGCATTTTTATATTCAGCTCTTGGTGAAAACAGCCAGTCAGAACAGGAAAATTATGACTTTGGAGATACTGGTGCAGAAGAAGGTATGGTTCGTTTATTTATCAATATTGGTAAAAAGCAAAACATTCGTCCGGGAGATATTTTAGGTGCCATTGCTGGTGAAACCGGAATGCCTGGAAAACTCATTGGAACCATTGATATGTATGATAAATATACATTTGTAGAAGTGCCAAGAGAGTATGCTCGTGAAGTAATTGAAGTCATGAAGAATTCAAAAATTAAAGGAAAGAATGTAAACATCGAACCTGCTAACGCAAAATAGGGGGGAGTTGCATGAAAGAGCAGGATACAGAATATGAAGAACGTCGCAGACAGGCATTTTTAGAATATCAAAAGACCGGAAAAATGAACGAGATTGTGGCGAAAGAATTTGCTACATACGAAAAAGAGGCAAATAAAGGAAATCGAAGATTGATATATGCTGTAATTGCCGTTTTTCTTCTTTTGTATTTTGGCATATTTGTTCTTCTTTTGTGGAAATTTTTCCAAGACTTTCATATGGGTTGGGGATTTTTATGTATTTGCTATGGCATTATCACAGGTGTTGCAGTTTATGTGGTAGTAAATATGGTAAAAAGACGGCAAAAATAGAAGAAATTAAAAAAACACATTTTTGACAAAAATACTAAAAAAGATGCAATAAAATTTTGTTGCCAAGCATTATCTCTATGTAACAGTTACCGTTGAGACTCAACAAAGTAAAAAAGATAGGAGAGATTTGAGAATGATGAACAATAAAAAAATCAAAAAAGCAGTAGCATCAATTCTTACATGTGCAATGACTTGTACATTGTTACCAGCAAGTGAAAGTTTTGCTGCACGTAATAACAACAATGGCAATAGCAATTGGAATGGACCTTCCGTAACTACTGGAGGTGCAGTGGGAACACATACACCAGAAACCGCATCTCATGGAGCAATCGGAAATCATCCAGATAAAAACGACGATTTTTCTCAGATACCTTCATGGCCAACAGATAATATGGACTGGGGTGTTATTAACTGGGACGATATTGATTGGAGTGCCATAGATTGGGATGCCATTGACTGGTCTGATATTTATCAGATTCCAGTAACTAGCGGCGGAGCCATTGATGGTCAGTTCCCACAGAATGACTGGTCAAACATTGATTGGTCGGATATATATTTGCCAGTAACCAGCGGTGGAGCCATTGATGGTCGTTTCCCACAGGATGACTGGTCAAATATTGATTGGTCAGATGTACACCAAAGACCAGTAACTACTGGGGGAGCTATTGGTGGAGAAAGACCAGATGCTTCAGATAATCATAAAAAGCCAGTTGCTACTGGTGGTGCCATTGATGCACAGAAGCCAGATAGAGAAGATGAAGAAGATAAGACTCAAAAACCAGTAACTACTGGAGGAGCTATTGAAACTGCAAAACCGGAAAAAGATACAGCAGACGAGCATCAAAAACCAACTACACCAGATAATGGAAAAGAAAATGTAGATGAGCAAAAGCCAGAGAAAGATGCAAATGCAGATGTATCTAAGCAGCCAGTGGAAACTGTTACAGATGGAGCTGTGAATGGACAGGTACCAGAAGCTACAGAACCAAACAAAGAGCAGAAACCAGCTGAAAACGTTGTACCTGCCGATACTGTATCTAATGGAGCAGTAACTGCATCTCCAAAGAAAAAAGAAAAAGCAAAAATAAAAGTACCAACAACCAAGAAAAAAATGAAAAAAGGAAAGAAATATAAGATTACATATTCCGTTGTTTCTGGTTCTGGAAAAGTAACTTTTAAGAGTAGCAACAAAAAAATTGCAACTGTAAACTCAAAAGGTGTGGTAACTGCAAAGAAAAAAGGAACTGTAACCATTACCGTAAAGATTGCAAATGGAAACAGCAAAAAAGTAAAAATTACTATAAAGTAGATTTTAAAAAGATAGCACATAAATAAAGAAGGAGTTCTCTCAAGTTTTGAGAGAACTCCTTCTTTTGTGCGTGAGTCTATATCTTAACCAAAATATCTGTTATATAATCCCTGGAATGCTTTTCCGTGTCTAGCCTCATCTCTAGCCATCTCATGAACAGTGTCATGGATTGCGTCTAAATTCGCTTCTTTTGCACGTTTTGCAAGATCGAACTTACCAGCAGTAGCACCATTTTCAGCTTCGATACGCATTGCAAGGTTCTTCTTTGTGCTATCTGTAACTACTTCACCTAATAACTCTGCAAACTTAGCAGCGTGTTCTGCTTCTTCGTAAGCAGCTTTCTCCCAGTATAAACCGATTTCAGGATATCCTTCTCTGTGTGCAACTCTTGCCATAGCAAGGTACATTCCTACTTCAGTACACTCACCAGTGAAGTTTGCTCTTAAATCATCAATAATATCCTGACTTGCACCCTGAGCAACACCAAGTACATGCTCAGCAGCCCAAGTCATTTCACCAGTCTGCTCTGTAAACTTAGAAGCTGGTGCCTTACACTGTGGACAGACTTCTGGAGCTGCCTCTCCTTCATAAACATAACCACAAACCTGACATACGAATTTACTCATAGTTTTTCTCTCCTTTTTAAATAAAAAATAATATTGAATTGTTCAAATAAATAAGATGTAATACCAAAACGATAATGATTACTGTTTTGTGTCTTTATAATATAAAAAAAAGAACATAAAGTCAATAGGAAAAATGAAAAAAAGTGAAAAAAATGAAAAAAGCATGAGTTTAGTTCGTAACTAAAGCTCATGCTTTGGGGTATTGGCATACTATTATTCTGCCTGTGCTTCACATTCTGAGCAAGTTCCCATAAAAAATGTCATATAAGAATCTACTGTACCGTCAAAATTTGTATCTTTTAATAAATCAGATACATTCACAACAGGAGTATTCAAATCACTGACCTTTCTACAAGAACGACAATAAAAATGTGAATGTGGCATAGTATTGCCGTCATAGTGTTCCTTGTTATCTTCACAGGAAAGTTTTAATGCTTCCCCGTGTTCCACAAGAAAATTCAAATTCCGATAGACTGTTCCCAAACTAATATTTGGATAAATCTTTTGAATATTTTTGTACACAGTCTCAGCGGTGGGATGTGAAGTGGTACTAGCTAGGTACTCTTTAATCGCTTCCCTTTGTCTACTGTATTTTACTGTACTCATGCAACCATCCTTTCCATTAAAGTGGTGGCATTACATCTTTACGTTTATCATATATCGTAGGAAAAAATTGGTCAAGCATTTTCATCATTTCTTTTTCTGATTGTATATGTTCATGGCACTTTCTATGCCGTCTACAATCATACATTTGCAAGCGTCAGCGGCGTTTTCGATACTTTCTCTCACTAAAGCTTCCTGTTCTTTTGGAAACGCTCCTAACACATGATCTTTTAAATCCCATCCGGAAGGCTTTTCGCCTACACCAACTTTAATACGAGGAAAATCTTGAGAATTCAAATGTGCAATAATATTTTTAATTCCGTTGTGGCCTCCGGCACTACCTTTCTTGCGAAGACGGAGTTGTCCAACATCCAAACTGATATCATCAAAAACTACAATAATATCTTCTGGTTCAATTTTATAAAAATCAACGATTTCCCGAACGCTCTCACCACTGAGATTCATATATGTCTGAGGTTGGGCTAAAATCACCTTCTGTCCTTCTATATAACCACTTCCATAAATCGCTTTATGCTTTTTCTGGTTTAACGGAATATTATGCAAATCAGCTAATTTATCAATGACGCGGAATCCAATATTGTGGCGGGTGTTTGCATACTCTCGTCCCGGATTACCAAGTCCTACAATTAAAATCATATTGTTTTCTTCCTTTCTTAATATATATGTATTTAAGTATAGCATAGGAAGTTATTCTGGAAAAGAACCAAAAGAAATAGAAATTTACCGGAAATTAAAAATAGTTTGCAAAACACATAATTATTTTCACAAAAAAGAGATATAAATTGACAAAATGTGAAAATTATATTAAGAATTTCGAAAAAGACAGAAAATTTCTTGTGCGAATATACAAAATTTGTTATAATTATAAACAGATGGAAATGCTATACAGGTGATGCTGGTAGCGCAATTGTTGTTTCGCTCGTTTGAGCGATGTAATTGGTGGGCATTCGGTCCACAATGCATGTCTGAACCGCGGAGCATACCATGTCAGCTATATACGGTGAGATAGAGTATCTTTTGTCATTACAAGCATTGCTTGTGAGATAGAGAAATTTGGAGGAATTATTTTTTCAAATAGCAGATATACTATTAAAAAGCCTTCCTCTGAAATACATTGGGGAGATGTAAGAGTGACAGGCGTGGTTGGGATGGTATGCCAGCTGGTTTTGCTGCAGAACCAATTTTGCAGAACCATTCTGGTGGTACAGACAACAGAGTAGCTGTTAGGGTGAAGGCAGCTGCCCATCGACTTATCATATGACATAATTGAGGGAGGTATTGCTATGCAAGGTAGTATTATCGTTGGACAGTCAGGCGGACCAACCGCTGTAATTAACTCTAGTTTAGCTGGAGTAGTAAAGACTGCAAAAGACAGAGGGGCAAAGAAGATATATGGAATGCTTCATGGTATTCAGGGATTCTTAGATGGCAAATATGTAGATTTGTCAGACTATATTCAGACGGAGCTGGATATTGAAATTTTAAAGAGAACTCCATCCGCTTATTTGGGATCTTGTCGATACAAATTGCCGGAGATACATGAGAATACAGAGATTTATGAGCAGATTTTTGCATTACTGAAACAATTGGATGTGGAATGTTTCATTTATATAGGAGGTAACGATTCCATGGATACCATCCGTAAGCTCAGTGATTATGCAATTATCAAGGGATATCCTCAGAAATTTGTGGGTGTACCTAAGACAATTGATAATGACTTGGCAATTACAGACCACACACCAGGTTACGGAAGTGCAGCTAAATACATTGGTACAGCAACCAAAGAAGTCATTCGCGATGCTATTGGATTGGCATACGATAAAGATATCGTAACTATTATTGAAGTTATGGGAAGAAATGCAGGATGGCTTACTGGAGCTGCAGCTTTGGCAAAAGGTGAAGATTGTCCTGGACCAGATTTGATTTATCTTCCAGAGAATCCATTTGATATTAAGAAATTTACTGCCAAAGTAAAGAACTTATTAAAGAAACAGAAAAGTGTTGTCGTTGCAGTTTCAGAGGGAATCAAGACCAAGGATGGGAAGTATGTCTGTGAATTAGCCAATGACAATGGTTACGTGGATGCGTTTGGACATAAGCAGTTGACAGGAACTGCTACATTCCTTGCAAATACCATTCAGGCAGAGCTTGGTTGTAAGACCCGTGCAATTGAATTTAGCACTTTGCAGAGAAGTGCTGCACATATGGCATCACGTACTGATATTAATGAGGCGTTTGCTGCCGGTGGTGCTGCTGTAAAAGCTGCATTTGAAGGCGATAACGGTAAGATGATTATTTTAAAACGTGTATCAGACGATCCATATCAGTGTACAACTGATGTTTACGACGTACACAAGATTTCTAATGTAGAAAAATTAGTTCCAAAAGAGTGGATTACAGAGGATGGTACTTATGTAAGCGATGAATTTATCAGCTACATTGAACCATTGATTCAAGCAGAGTTGATTCCACTTCCAGTAGAAGGTATTCCAAGACATTTAGTGTTGGATTTAACTAAGAAATAACAAATATCTTCAAAGTTTCATTCATTTGTGAGAGGGCTGCTGTGTGACGAAAGGTCGCATGGCGGCTTTTTTATATTGTAAGGAAAGGAAAGTGAGACTATGATTTTTAACAAGTCATGGTCTTATTTCATTATTTAAAAATAATAAAACAAAAAAGAAAGAATAACGTAAGGAGTTTGACATAAATTTGACACAGAAAAAGAAGAGAATGCCCTTACTGAAATAAAACCATGAAACGTGTGAATATGTAAAGTAATCACGATTGGTGTGGTTTTGTTCCGGATAGTTCCAGTTTTTTGCAAAAATTGATAAAAAAAGTGATGAGGAAGAAGAAAAATCGAAAAAACTCACACGCTGAAAAATTTTAGCAAAATTTCTGAAAAGCCGCGCAAGCCTTTTAAAATGAAGGACGAAGAACAAAATGAAGGGAACACAAAATGAAATTAAAACATCACATTAAGAAAAATTTTGTGAAAGATATTGAAATTTGTGAAAAAAGGTGTTAGAATGAGGGAAAGTATTTGTTGAAAGCCCTTGTAGTGTCCACAGTAGTGCAAGAGGGAAAGAGGATTACTACATACATAAACTTCGACAATTCTTTCAGAAAGGGAGCTTTCCATTGTGGAGTGGTTTTACCTTTTCACATTTTGTTCATCTGATTGTGTTTGAGACACTTCGGATGTCCCACTTTTTTCCCTCGGGATTATTTCGTAAGTGGATCTTCCGGTTAGGCTTGAACGGAAAGGAGAAGATGGAATAAGAAAAATTAGTAGTATCCCCTGGAAAGGATACTGCGGAGGAAGTAACTTTTAATGTTAGAACGTTCAAAACGATTTGTTTAGGGGAGTTTCTAACGGGCTACGGAGATGAGCCGAGCCAAACAAAAAAAATTTCAAGGAGGACATGTATATGTACAACAATTTTTCATCAAAGAAGACTAAAAAAGTCATTTCTGCATTACTTGCAACAGCTTTAGTAGCGACTTCTGCTCCTATCACTGCTGATGCAGCTACTACAAAGACTGTAGGCGTTGGAAAGACTATCACTTTCAATGCTGGCGCAAAGGTTAAGA
>CAVIJT010000015.1:0-61464 GCA_963643465.1 Lachnospiraceae bacterium
AGCATATCCTCGCTTTTTAATTATTTAGTTGTAACATATGTATTGTAATCCTACAATAGGCAAAAATAATTATTTGTTTTTTGCCTTGACTTCAATTACTAATTTCTTTATAATATACACCGTCATATTCTATAATATCTTTTCTTATACTATTTTCTTAAAAAGATATTTTCTTAATATATCCCAAAATTTTAATGTTACTATAGTAAACACTAAAAAATAACTTATTTTACAAATATTGCAAATTTGTTACAAGTATATCACGCTAAAACACGAACAAAAATAGCTTGACATACATATTTGCAATTCAAGAAAGGAGTTTTTTCATGAAAAAAACAAAAAAAGCACTGGCTTTGGCATTGGCTTTAGCAATTGCTGGAACTACTAATTTAAGTGGGTTGGAGAATGTTGTGAAAGTGGAAGCTGCAACCAGTACAACATCTGGATCTACTGTAATTGATGACGTCGAATGGGGCTATTATCGCAGTTCTGAAGAGGATACATTAACTATATTTTTAAAAAACGGAACCTCTTTAGGTGAAGGAATTAAAGACGTTACAATACCTACTAATATTAATAATATCCAACTCGGAAAATTAAGCACAGTTAATACATGTAATGTTAAAAGTTTTACAATACCTAGTGGTATAGATATTAGTAATAATGCTTTTTCTAATGCCGCAGTAGAAACAATTTACTACCAAAATTCCACTCTTCAATCAAATGTTTTTAATCAATGTAATGTTAAAAATTTAGTCCTTGACGGAACTACATCTACAAATTGGTTTGCCATGCAAGATAATAAATATTTGGAAACATTAGAAATTAAAAATTCAGAATCTTTCATTTTTAGTTTACAATGTTTTGAAAGATGTAAAAATTTGAAAACCGTTACTATAGATAATACAGTCAAAACTGTTACAATTGGGACCCAAGCTTTTGAACTATGTGCAAATCTATCCGAATTTAATTGCAACGCCACAGATTCAGTAAATTTGGTACAACGTGCTTTCGGCAACTGTGTCAAGTTAAGTAATGTTGAGTTTAATTGTAATGTAAACATTGTAACCTCACAACAAACACAATATGGTCCATATTGCGATACAAACATTGGTGGTGCATTTTTTAACTGCTTTGAAAAAGAAACTGATGAAAAAGGAAATATTATAAAAAAAAGTCTTATATTCAACAAAGATGTTGTGTGTACAGATAGTAATGACGGTAAATACAATACAGAAGTAATCGAGCATTGTTCAGGACTTACAGATGTCATATTTAATGGATATGCAACATTGACTGACAATTTCTTTTTCAATTGTGAAAGTTTGACTAATATTGAATTTAATTCAAAAGCTGTTCTTGGCAATGCACTTTTTAAAGGTATTCCTATTGAAACCCTTGATTTTAAATCTTATGTAATTACTATAGGTGAAACCAACAGAACCATTGATACCAATCCTTTTGACGAATGCCAAGCCAAAACGCTAATTTTCGAAGATGTTATCCAAACAACAACAATTGCTAATATGCCAAATTTAGAAACCTTGTATTTTGGAGACACCGTAGGAGTTATTGGTTTTGGAATTGTAGGAAATGATGGAAATATAAAGAAAATCGATTGTGGTGTAAATCTAAAAAATTGTGATTATCTAAAATCTATCATAATTTATGAAACTGACTTATTACTTTATGACGACCACGATGCATTAAATGATAAATTGAAATATTTCCGTGCTAATCTTAAAAACAATATCCCCACGATTTATGGACTTGGATATAAAGATGCTGTTGATAATTATGTAGAAACATGGGCTTATAAAAATAATTTTAAATATAGCAATATTATTTCTGAATTGAAAGCTGATTATGATAATAACAACCCAATTATCGGAAATAATCTAACATCAACAGATATAGATACATCTAAAATTAATGTTACTGCAAAATTACAACCTGTTGTAACCAATATTTTCAAAAAAATCAACTTTTCCGATTTTAACTTTACTATATTGCAAAATCAAGGATTTTTGACAATACCTCTAAAAAACGAAAACGCCGATGAAAACACTGGTTTTACAATAGGCGAAATTCCTACCAAATTAGAAAACAGTTGTAATACATTTTATGTATATTATTCTGGTATAGAAAAAGAATGTTTTATTTATACTGAAAATAAAACCCCAATCTCCATCAATGTTAATTGGAACGACACAGCTATTTCTAATTTAGTTGCAGATCAGCCTATTACACTAGCCACAGTAGCAAGTGGCGCAACAATTACTTATAATGATAATACAACTCAAGCAATATCTAATGATGTGCTTGTATTAGATAAAACAACAACAACGCTTGGAGATAATATTTTCACCATCAGTTTAAAAGAAAATGAAACAATTAAAGAAGAAAAAACATTTACAATCAAAGAAAATTACATTACAGCTATCAAAGCTGAATATAATTCTGATAATACTATATATGTAGGCGACAAAATTGATACTTCAAAAATCAAAGTAACACCTATATACAAATATGACGAGGATCAAACAGTAAATAGAGACATTGCTTTTACCAAGCTTTCTCAAAGCCAGCTTACCAAAGAAGGCGCAAATGAAATCACCGTTTATTATAACGACTTAGAGACAACCATGGTTGTTTCAGCAGCTGCAGTTGTTCCAACCAATATATATGCTATGTTTGATACCAATTGCAAATATTACGAAGGTCAGGAAAACATTGATCCAAAATCAATCCTTGTAACGATTGAATACAATAATGGAAGCCAAAAAACAGGAGCAGATATTTCATATGCTTACGAAGTAACCAAAATTCAAGCAGGAACTACAACCATACAGGCCAAAGTATCCTATGCAGGACTTGAAAGAGTCATTGAGATTCCAGTTACACCAAGAGAAATAACAGGAATCAAAGCAAGTGCCAATATTGCCTCCGCAACAGAAGGTACTACGCTTTCCAAAACAATTATCGATAAGATTGAAATTACATACAACAATGGAAAAACAGAAACTTTAGATGCATCAACCATTGATTATAACAGCCTTACTTTCAATCATTATGTTATTACGGCAAACATACAAAATACAATCACAATAAATTATGCTGGAAAAACTTCAGAGATCACCATTTGGGGTGTTTCCAATTCTGTTACACGCATTTATGCAGAATATATTGGAAGCGGACAGATTGTTGGAACACAAATACCAACCTCAGATGTTGCAGTACATGCAATCAATGCAAACGGTCAGATTACAAACATTACAGAGGGTATTCTTCTTGAGAACGGAATTCCTTACAATGTAGGTCCTAATACCGTAACTATACATTATGGTTCTTTCAGCTGTACAATCATTGTGACCGGACTTCCTGTACCAGCAGCTACTTCTGCCCCATCTATAAATCTGAGTGCTACAGAAGCACCAGCTACTTCTGAGCCAGTGCAGACCAACAAACCAGTAACTACTGTAACAGAAACGCCAAGCAGCACTACAGTTGTTTCTACACCAAACACTGCAAACAGCGCTCCAATTGTTACAAATAGTCCTATTACTATAAATGCGAACAACAACAAGATTACAACTGCAACAAATGAAACATACAAAATCTATACAAATAAAAATGTAGTACTCACCATTAATGCAGTTTCCGCTTCTGCTATCAAATATCAAGTGGTAACCAAAGGAACAAACGTGTCCGATACTGCATGGAAAGATGTTACAAACAATAAGATTATCGTATCCAAAACCAAAAAACCAAGCATTGTATATATCCAGTATACCGATGCGAACGGAATGGTTCAGACCATCCATACAAATGGCTTTACTATAGATAAGAAAAAGGCTACTGTTAACGTGAAGAAAAATAAAACTTACAAGACAGGAAAAAAAGTAACTTTCAAAGACGCCTCCGGTATTAAATCCGCTAAGTTAGACGGAAAGAAAATAAAATCCGGTGTGAAAGTACAGAAAAAAGGAACTCACACTTTAGTAGTCACAGATAAAGCTGGAAATAAGACAACTATCAAGTTTAAAGTAAAATAAGATATTATTTTAAGATAGCAGTTTCGCCCGAAACTGCTATTTTATAGTAATTTCCAAACTGGAAAATATTGCACAAATATTTCAATTATGTTACGCTTAATAAAGGATAAAACAACTTTACATACAGATTTGTAAACAAGAACAGGAGTATACAGCAATTATGAAAACACTAAAAAAAGCAATCCTATTGGGCTTATGTGGGGCAGTAACAGCAACAACATTTCCCTATCATTATTCAATCCACATGGAAAAAGTATATGCAACAAATGATACTTTTTCTGTAACTCCAAAAGAAAATACCTCATTTTTCGTCAATCAAAATATCCTTACAAGTCAATTTTATTTTTCTTTAAATGGAAATACTATAAACACTGAAAACGTAACTATTTCACCCTCTGTATTTACCTCATCCGGAACAAAAGACATCGCCATAACATATGATACTGGCACAGCCTTTTACCAAAAAAAATTGACCATTGAAGTAAAAGAAGTTGTTCCAGACCATTTAGAATTGTCCTCCAATGATATTACACTTGTAAAAAATCAAACTGTATCGGCAGAAGCATTACCAGATGTTTACCTATATTATAATGATGGAACCAAGGAAATCATAACAGACTATACACTAGAGATTGACTGGGAACAGAAGCTTCTTACCATTTCATCAAATGTATTTACCATTACACAAACGGTAACTGTCATAGACAGCAATGTAAGTTATATTCAGGTTTTTACCAAGAAAAGTATTGTTCCGGCAAATTACGAATTTGTAAAAGATGACTTAATTGTAACCGCATATTTTGCTGATGGTTCAAGCGCAGTTATAGAGGACTATCAAATATTGCCATATACACTTACAAGTGGAAACGAAACTATCATTACAGTAAAATATCTTACTGTCACAGGCTCTTTTATTGTAAGAAGCATAGCACCTTCCCAAACTCCAACTATAACAGAAACTACCAACGGCGTAACACCAATACCAACAACACTTCCTGACACAACTACTGTTCCTAACACAACCACTACAACCAACAATATAGACGCAACTGCAACACCTACTGAAAGCCCAACAACCATTACATTAGAAAAAAATGCAATTACACAAGGAATTGGTGAAAAGGTCAAAGTAAAAATAAAAACGAACCCAAAATCAGAGGTATCTATACGTTCCAAAAACAAAAAAATCGCAACAGTTACCAAAAAGAACTACATAAAAGGAATAGGAAAAGGAACTACAAAAATCATTGTCACAGCTGGCACTGCACAAGCAACAATCAATGTAACTGTATGCCCTGCACCGACAAAAATAGGAGTCACCTCAACTCTTGCATCATCAACAAGTTGTGTGTTAAAAAAAGGCACTACCAGTCAAATCCCAATTTACTTTAACAAAGGGGCCTATTCCAATAAAATTACCTTCCGTTCTTCTAAAAAATCCGTGGCATCTGTCTCATTGAAAGGAAAAATCACAGCAAAAAAAGTAGGAAAAACTACCATTCGTATTTCTTCATTTAACAATAAAAAAGCTACAGTAAAAGTAAAGGTAACCCAATAATATGCGCAAACTTTCACACTTTAAAAAGCCTGTATATAAATAGAACCGCTAATCTGTTATGGTTTTAACCAAAAATCTTGTCCATTTTTATGCACACTCACGAAATTGTTACACGCCATTAATATTTTCGTAAAAATTATTGCTTTTTACGAAAAAAAGCTTTATTATGTATTTAACAAATAATGTAAAATTTATGTTACTATTTCCACTGGCTCGGAATAGTAACTAAATTTTATGGAAATGAAAGAAGGAGGTATTTTCGTGAAAAAATTTACGAAAAGAGCTGTGAGTCTTGCAGTTGCTTCATTTGTAACAGTTACATCTGTTTTCACTGGAAGTACAATTAATGCAAACGCAGCAACAACAAGTATTTTAGCCACAACAACAAAAAGTGATACCTACAAGGTAACATTCACTGCTCCATCTGATTGGACAGGAACAGTATATGCTTATGCGTACTATACTGTAGCAGATTCTAGCGGAACAAAAACAAAGCAAGAGCCACTTCAAATGTGGCCTGGTACTGCAATGACAAAAAATAGTGATGGTACCTATTCTATCAATGTAGACACCACCGAAGGCTACACTCGTATGATTTTTGCAAATGTCACAGAAAACTTGTCAGAAGTTGAGATCAAATATGATGAAGTCAACAACCAAAAGTACTACAATTTTAAAACCCAGCTTGCACAGGTTCCAGCACACTCAGAAGATACAGCAGTTGAAGATGGAGCTTATGTCACTAGCGATTGTACTATTAGCAGTACTGGTGTAGTTACCAACGTTACCCCAACAGCAACTCCAACTACTGAGCCTACTAAGACTCCTGAAGTAACTGCTACACCAAAAGTTACAGAAGAGCCTACAGCTGCTCCTACTGTAACTCCAGTAAGCGGACCTCAGGTTACTGTAAGCGAAGCAAACGGAACTTCTTATTACGAAGAGACAAACGACTCTCTTTCTGTTGTTGTTGATTTAGCAGAGGGTGCTACAAGCGCTACTTACTCTGTAGACAACGGTCCAGAGACTACTATTACTGGTAAGACAATCGTTAAACTTGGAGAAGGTAAGATTGCAAACTCTGAGATTCGCTTAAAAGTAACATCTACTGATGGTACTACTACAAACACACAGGAATTTACATATTATAAGAAGAGCAAAGCATCTGAAACTGCTACTAAGACATCAAAAAAGAGTATTTCTGCTTCTATGGTATCTTTATTTAGCACAGTAAAAACATTTGCTTCTGCTTCTACACGTAAAGAACTTCCTGTTCATTTTAAGATTCCTGCTTCTGACTGGGAAGGCACAGAACTTGATGGTACACCACGTACTGTTTACTGTTATGCATACTATGTCGAAAATGGTAGAATCGAAAGACCATTGGGAATTTGGCCTGGTAAGGCAATGACAAAAAATGGTGACTATTATAATGTAACTATTGATGCACCACAAGGATCTGTTAAAGTTATGTTCTCATCTGTTATCGGTGGTAAAGGACAGCATTATAATGAAGGTGCTATTCTTTCTGATGGTGCAATAGCTACTGAAGAACATTATCAATGTAATGTTAAATACAAATTACCATATGGCTACAGTGGTAAAGACGAATACGGAAATGACATTCCTTACGATGGACTCCAGATTTCAGACGAAACATGGATTACCGTTGATGGATACAACTCAAATAACTTAGCAATTACAGGCACTTCTACTGTAACACCAATTCCAAGCACAGCATCTCCAACTCCTACTGCTACTACTACACCTGATGCTGGAAAAGAAACACCAGATCCATCTGCTACTGCTACAGCTCCTGTTTCTACTGAATTAGATGGATACTTCGGAGCATCTTTATCTGCTCCACAGTATAACACAACTGCACAGACACTTTCTGCAGTTGCTTTAAATGCAACTGGAGATGTAACTTATGCTTTCTCTGTAGACGGAGAAGAAATTTATAGTGGTTCTAAGAGTATTTTAGACTGGACTCCTAGCAATTTAACAGAGGGAACTCATGTTATTAGTGCTAAGATTACAGATAGTAAAGGAAATGTATGGACTGAGACAAAGAACTATACAATTTCTGTAGATGCTACTGCAGAAGCTACTGCTACTCCTGAAGTAACTGTTGAGCCTACTGTTGAGCCTACTGTTACTCCTGAAGTAACTGTTGAGCCTACTGTTGAGCCTACTGCTACTCCTGAAGTAACTGTTGAGCCTACTGTTGTACCTACTACTGTACCTACTGTAGCTCCAACTGCAACAGTATCCGTAAATATTGATAACAGCGGAAGCCAGAACCCATCTAACGCTGTTTCAGGTAGCGCTGTTACCTCACCAGGTTCTATTGCAATCACTTTCAGCAAGAAAAACAAAACTGCTGGCGAGACAATTAAAGTAAAGGCAAATGTATCTGGTATTGATGAAGTATACAAACTTTCTTACGCAGTTAAGAAGACTGGTGGTAAAACAAAGACTCTTGCTAAAAAAGTAAACAAAAAGTCTGTTAGCTGGACACCTACTACAAAAGGTACTTATACTGTAACTGTAAAAGCATACAGCGAAGAAGGTAACGTACTTGCTACCGCAACAACTAAATATAAAGTAAAGAAACGTGTCATTACTATTTCATCTATCAAGCCAGCTTCTACAAAGGTTGGTAAGGTTACAACAATAAAGATTAAGGGCAAGACAACAAAAGGCAAATTAAAGATTAAAGTTGTAATTAAAAACAGCAAGAACAAAACAGTTAAGACAAAGAAATACTCTAAGAAGAAAACATTTACATGGAAACCATCTAAGAAAGGCACTTACACAATTAAAGTAACTGCTAAAAATGGTAAGGGTGTTGTTGTTTCTAAGACTAAGAAAATTAAAGTAAAGAAGTAATTTTCCTAATAAGTGTTTTTACAAGTGTATAGAGGAATCAAAATTACACCGCCAGACAAATTTGTTTGGCGGTGTTTTATTAAACAAATCTTTTCTTATATTTTTACTTTTCTATAATAAGACAAAGTATTTTTGTCGAAATATATATTACAGCAAATTTAGGAATTTTGTTATTATTTAAAACATTTATTACTTATAAACTTGTCGCACTTGCGCATATCTATAAGTTTTTAGCAACAAATCCATCCAAATGGATATGATTCCTAAATAGATACGAAATTTTTTATTAAAAATAAGGAGGAAAAACAACATGAAAAAAGGGAAAAAAATATGGAGTATCCTGCTTGCAGTTGCGCTGATTTTTACCTCACTATTTGGTACTTATCCTATTAACGCTGCAACCATACATGCTCTTGATAGCGATGCTGAAACGCAAACACAATTTATTATCCATATGAAGCGCCCACTTCCCGCTTCCAGTGGTGCAGCTATCTACGGTTATGATCTTCCAAATCTCTATTCTTATTATCGTATTGATGAATCTGCTACGAAACAGCTAAGTGCTGATTGGCCTGGGGATTCTATGCATATTGAAAAGTCAGTAGAAGACGGTGCATGGTACAATATCACCTATACAGCACCAACAGACAGTATCCGTGTTATATTTCTTGTAGGTATTAGCGAAATTGCACAATATGACGAAAATGGGTACTATATCGGCATGGATTATCAGCCCAAATATACATTCCCTGAAGACAAAGGTATAGATTCAGAAGAAGATAACGGTTTTCTAATTTCTGGAGAAGTGTGGTTTGATCCTCTTACTATGGACGAACCAGTTTACGAAAATCCAGATGTAACTCCAACTCCTGAGCCTACAGAAACTCCTGTCGTTACAACTCCAGCAAAGACTGCTGAAGTAAACACTCCTGAACCTACTCCAACAGCCACAGATGAGCCCGTTTCCATGCCATCCACAGAACCGGTTTCCGGCCCACAAGCACTTGTAGATTATCCAAGTGGAACTACTTACTACCAAGAAAATACAGACTATTTAAATATTACGGTCACACCAGCTTATGGAGCCACCAGTGCAGATGTTTCTATAGATGGAGGACCCGTGGCTACCATTACAGAAGCAACTAGATTTAAAGTTGGAACTGGTAAAATTGCCAATTCCATAATTACTATGACTGTTACCTCCACAGATGGTACAACTACAAATACACAACATTTTTATTATTACAAACGAACCAGAGTAGAAACACCTTCACAGGCAAATGAAGCCACCATCCGTGTGTCCTCTGCTATGGTAACTTTATTTCAAAAGGTAAAAGCTACCGCACTTGGTGAAAACTCTACCTATAAGGTAAACTTTACCATTCCTGACGAGAGTAATTTGGCTGCCGATAAAAAAGTATGGACAGCAGAAAATTCCAAAATATATGCCTATGCTTATTATAATACATATGACGGCTACGGAAATGTAACAGGAGTAGAAAAACCTTTAGATGTATGGCCTGGTACAGAAATGACCAAAGTTCAGGGAACAGACGGTACTTACACTACAAACGTAACTACTTCTACCGGAAAAGCAACCCTTATGTTTGTATGCGTACAAGGTGAAGTAGCAGCTACACCAACTCAGGTTCCAAATGAAGACGGACAACTTGGTGAACCATTCCGAGTATGTAAAACTATTGCACAATATCCATCCGGCGAGGATGGCGAGGAAGTAGGCGGCTATACCATCACTGGAGACAAAGATTTCAACGAAAATACTCTTGCAACTCCTGCACCAAGCACCAGTCCAGAAACCTCTCCAGATGTTACTGAAATACCAGATGTTACAACCCCTGCGGTTTCTCAAACTCCAGAGGTTACTACGCCAATAACTACCACACCAGATGCTAGTGAGCCAGTACAAACACCTACAGAGACTCCTAAAGTGGAAGAATTATCCGGATATTTTGGTGCATCTTTGGCAGGACCTCAATATACTACTACAGAATTGACACTTAAAGCTGTTGCAAAACATGTACAGGGAACGGCCACTTATACATTTGCTATAAACGGTACAATTGTAGCTGATAATGTATCTTCTCCAGTGTATACATGGGATGCCAGCCAGTTGAAAGCAGGAAACTATACATTAACTGTTATCATTACTGACAGTGCAACAAACAAATCTATTGCGTTGGATAAAATATATCCACTGACAGAAAAAACAGAAGCTGGAGATATTACACCAGAACCAATTATTCCAACTGCAACACCAATTGTAGAAACACCAACAATTGCTCCAACGGAAATAGTAACTGCTACTCCAATAGTAGTCACCACTGCTACAGCAATTGTAACAAGCACTCCAGTTGCCACAGAGGCGGCAACCATAACAGGACCAGCAGTTGTTACTGAACCTGTTGTAACTGCCACCCAAGCTCCACCAGTTCAAACAGAGGAACCAGTAGCTCTTGTTACAGCAGCTCCAATTACTGGAAAAATTTCATTTAGCAAAGGTTCCAACAAAGCCACTGCTGGTGAAACTGTACAGATTGTTTATTCACAAACAAACGAAGTAGAGGATCAAGACTATACCTTTACTTATAAAGTAAAAAAAGGTGCCACAACAACTACCTTAAAATCAAAAACTTCTAAAGACCGTGTAAACTGGACACCTACAAGCAGTGGTACTTATCAGGTAACTGTTTTGGCCTACGATGAGGCGAAAAACGTAGTTTGTACTACTAAAGTAACTTATAAAGTAAAGAAACGTGTTATTACTTTGAAATCCTTCCGTCCACAAACCATAAAGAAGGGTAAAAAAGTAACCATTTCCGTTGGTGCAACTACCTCCACTGGAAAATTGCAATATAAAGTAGTTATTAAAAATAGCAAAGGAAAAACAGTGAAATCTAAGGCATATTCTAAGAAAAATACATTCACATGGAAACCTTCTGCTAAAGGTACTTACCAAGCTACCATTTATTTAAAAAACGGTAAAGGTGTTACCATTATGGTTACAAAAACAATTAAAGTAAAATAATTTTCTAGCCGTAATCGAGTAGGCTGACTCCTACTCGACTCACACACGAACATTCTGCACTACATACTCTATGTTCGACAAGGCTTTTACTACAAAAAGGGACTGATGCTGTTAATGTATCAGTCCCTTTTTGTTTCTCAAGTTGTCTTATTAAATTTATAAGAAACACACTTTGCCATTTTCGCAGATTACCTCACGCCGGTCAAATCTTCAAGCAAGCACTAAATTTATCTCACTGCTCTCGTAAATTAGAATCGGAAAATAGTATCAAAATTTCGAAGAATTTTAAAATCGCCCTTTGCCGTAACTTCCCCAGACATAAATGCCCGCTGTAACGTCATCTGCCCTTCTAAAATGCTAAGAATAATAGATTTCGTAATCTTTACAAACACCTCTGCCTCTTCTGGATCCCCATATTCACAAGTTAAATTTTCTCCATCTACTTTAATGTTTAAGTTACTGTTATCTTCTACAATATTAAAACAATAATTTGCCTTAATACCAGGTTGTCCAGAAAAATGACTGCGCAGTTCTGGGATAAACTCTCCCTCTGTCTCCTGCTCCTCTCCAAGCATTCCTTTGAATAACTGTGCCAATTCCTGAATATCTTCTTTTTGCTTTTTTACATAAGTATCGTCTGAAACATAAATGGATAATTGCTCGCTCTCCTGTGGTGTCAATTCCAATGATTTTCCCTGCAACACATTTTCTGTTACCACATTAACACTAGTTGGAAAACTCTTCAATTTATGGCTAATTTGACGATATAATTCCTCTGCTTTTTTCTCAATAGCAAAGGCATATCCCGGATCTGTCTCAAACTCTACGTGATTCTCCACATATGCACAAATACCATCACAAGGCACACCACCCAACATTTCCCATGCTTTCATAAGGAGACATTGTGCATCCCTCTCTCCATAAGTGGTAGATAAAACAACCGGCAACATACGCATACCATTTAGTTTTCCTTTATCTGCATACAACCAGCACACATCCAAAAACTGTTGCATCAAACCTCCGATTCCCAACCATTCTACTGTAGTGGCCAGAATGACCCCGTCAGCCTCCTTTAATGTATTGGGAAGAATGCTAATCTTCTTCTCCTCATAAATGTTATAACGAACAACCTCTACTCGAAGTTCTTCTAACACCTCTGTCAATTTATCCAATACATAAATCGTAGGATCTTCAATCAATCCTCTTCCACCATAATAGATATTGATTCTCATGAAACTATTTCCTCCTTATCTGTACGTCGAACCAAAAACATTGCAAGTATAAATCCACCAATCACGCCTCCTATATGGGCAGCATTTCCCACAGAAGAATCACTAAATCCAATATATACACATATTAAAATCAAAAAAGCAATCTGTGTCCAGGATAACCCTTCTACTCTTCCATAATTACAAAACACAATCCAAAGAAGCGCTCCCATCAGTCCAAACACAGCTCCTGATGCTCCTGCACATACTACGTTCATCTGATTTGTAGCAATATAATAATATAATGATACCAAATTTCCAATAATACCAGCCCCTAAGTAAATCGTTAGGTATTTCCATTTAGGCATTCTTTTTTCTACATACATTCCCATAATAAGCAACGTAAACATATTATTCACCAAATGGCTAATTCCAAAATGCATAAATATACTAGCAAATAAACCATATTCCCAAAATCCCTGTCCCACCAGACCAATTGACATAGCCCCATATTGTTCCATGAAATATCCATCCTCAGTATCTCCATACATAGAAAGAATCAAAAAGACAATCACATTGGCTAAAACCAATCCATAAGTACACCAATTTTCTCGAAAAATCTTTCGTTTTTGCTTTATCTTACGGACATCTTCCGCTACCTGAGGATTTTCGTATAAAAGTGCTTCTTCTATAATCTCCTTTGCATCCAAAAAAGAAACAACCTGATTCTCATAAATCAATAACTTTCGCTCTTTTGCATCAATTACCCAATGTTCTCCAAAACCTGCCACAAGTTCTTTCACATCCTGCGGCTCCTGTGTACAAAGTACACTAAGTAAATGAACTTCACTAAAATTATACCGATATAGAGAACTGCGTATTCCGCGCAACATATTCTCATAACTTTCCACACTCATTTCGGGGAAATAGCTGCAATCCACAAGAACAACTGCATATGCCTCCCCATTTCTATTTTTCAATGCCACTTCCACATGCTTTCCATTGACAATAGCCTTTGAAAAACCTGAACGCAATAATTGATTGGCAATCTGTTCTATTTCCATAAATCTTACCTTACTCTTTCCTGCTGCTCATGTTTCATAATAGTTCACACTTGCATACCCGCTTCTTTTCTATGCTATATTATAACAAGATTGTGGAATTGTTACAAGGAAAAGCGATATTTGATATCCGCAATAGCAAGTTCATCTCCAGCTTTTAGCTCTCTTTTATTTCCTTCTGTCAGTTTCTTTTGATTCACATATGTTCCATTAGTGGAGTGTAAATCGGACACATAATATTTTCCCTCCAACTGCTCAATTTTGCAATGTATTCTGCTTATACTTACAATTTCTTTCAAAGCATTGGTATTTTTTTGAAATCTGCCAATATAAAATGGAAATTCTCCCATAGATATGGTACTCTGATTCTCATCCTCAGGAAGCAAATGACAATGATATACTTTTTGCTCTTCTTTTTGCGCCGATAGAAAGCACACTGTTTGATCCCGTTCTATAAATTGCGTACTCTCTCTATTTGAAAGTGGTATTTCAATACTATCATCCTTTTGAAAAGATATACTCTGTTTTTTCGCTGGAACAACCACTTCTTTTCCTTTTTTAGATATTTCTTTTCCTTTCGTATCCCTTCCTTCTGTTTCACTAGATAGTTTTTCTAATGATTTGTGAAGTTTCTCTAAAAAAGAGACCCGTTCCCTTTCCGGTTTTAATTTTCGCACTTTCCCTTTCTTTTTCTTTTCTACACCTACCACTATCTCCTTACTGTCATTCCTGCCTGTCCACAATGCTCTCTTAGCTAATTTACTTTTTCTTCCTTCACTTTCCAAAGTTTCCTTTGTTTTTAATTCTTTGCGTTTTACTTCATCCTCTTTCCTTATAATTTCCGAACTCACGGTATCAAATACACTCCATAAGTGCTGCAATGTACATTGTTCCTCTCTGCTCACATCATAAAATTTGTATACAAGATGTACTGCTTGTTGATCTTCATAATCTACTACATTTAAAAAATAGGAAAATAACTGCGTAAACTGTTCATTAATATTTTTACTTTGACTCCATACATAGCATAAAAATACTTTTCCCGAAGCAATATCCCGATAAATATATTCCGGCTCTAACAAAAAATGTTCCGCCGAAAGCAAATATTCCCTAGCTTTTCCCACCGTTTCCAAAATCTCCGCCATTAACTTTACGATCTCTGCATATTTCCATTTTTCTCTTGCAGTCTTTTGAGATATGGTTTCCTTTCCCGTAATATCATAATAATATTCTCTCTGATTATTCATTTCTCGCACTTCCATATTCAAAAAACCTTTGATTTTATTTCCATCCAGCATTTGAACCATATAGTCGCCTTCCTGCTTCCCATGTACGATCAAATAATTTTTGTTAATATCATGCTTTATTTCTAATTCTAACATAACCTCGCATCCTTTCTGTTTTTGCTATATAAGCACTCACTTTTTCTCTCTACTCAATCGAGTAGGCTGACTCCCAATCAATTCGCTTATGAACATTCTGCACTATGTGCTCTATGTTCTTACGCCCGGAAAATACAATTTCATGCAAGCATGATTGTACTTGCCAGGCTTTTGCTACAAAAAAGGTGCAAAGTCTTACACTTAACAAAAGACTTTACACCTTAGTTTCACTTATCTGTTATTTATTTCTTTTTATACTTTTCTTCCAGTTTACTTATATCATTAAATCCACAAGCACTTAATTGAATTTTTAATAATTCCAGTTCTCTATCGCATACGCTATCCTTATCTTCGCTGTATTTAATAGAAAGTATTAAATTGACTTTTTCTGTTAATTCCCTAATCATTTCTTCTCTTGTCATCGTATCCACCTCATTATTCATAGTACTCACCGCCCTTTTTTCTACATTCTTATTTTCATTATAGGCAGTGTTTTGCAAGATGTAAAGCCTTTTATCACAGTGCTTTTCAACCTCTTGTTTAAAAAAAGGTGCAAAGTCTCACACTTAACAAAAGACTTTACACCTTAGTTTATATGTATTGGTTTCATTATAAATTTACTCAAGCGAAATATCCGGAAGTTCTAATGGCTGCACTTTTGACTTTAATACAGCTATTTCTTCATCAATCATAGCAATTGTTTGAGTTGCTCCCTCTTTTACTGCCTGTCTTCTAATTCTAACAAGTCTATAATATTCATCGACTAATTGACCATCATATTGTTTATTAGTTTCACCCATGCTATCAACCTCTTCTCTCATATCTTGCACCCCTTTTCTATATAGATTATACCTATATTATAAAAGATGTTTATCTGTTCCACAAGGCATAAACCTCTTGTTTCATTGGTATTACTGTGCATTCGGCTATCAAGCAGACTCATACGCAGTAACACATTCGCAACAGACCAGTTAAATAGCTATTCTTTTAAACTCTTGAGTTTTTCTTTCACCTTTTTAAATCCCTTTACATTATCAAGCATCTCTCCCATAGCATCATAAATTCTTGCAAATTCCGAAGGATTATGTACCGGTACTGTAATGGAAGTTTGATACTGCAAGGGTGTACCTGTAAAAAATTCTTTTATACGGCTAATACCGATATTCATAGATACTGTAGCAGAAACGGTGACTTTTGTATAATCCGCCTCCACTGATACATTTTCTACAGTTCCCATCATTAATTGTTCTAAAAGTTGCTCTTCCACCTGCTCTTTTGTCTTTTTTTGCACACTTGTTGAATCTTTCAAAAAATAAAATAAATTGTGCTCTGCCCACTGTGTTTTCTCCTTTTTCTTCCCTAATTCTATCTGTTCTTTCATACATATGGCTTGCTCTTCTGCCGCTTGATGCACAATGGTTCCCGCACTATTTTTATCCACTTGATAAAAGCACATATATATGACAGCAAGCAATACAAAGAAAACAATAGGAAATACAAAGGCTGCTTCTACCGTAAGGCTTCCTCGTTCTTCTTTCCATCTCTCCATTTAACTACCTCCGCATCTTGTACAAGGGCGATACCCTGATAAGGTTGACAACCTTACTTCTCTCACATTCCTCGTAAGACCACTGCAATCTAACGAACTGTGAAAACAATTTCCATCCGTTGCTATATATACTGTAGAACTGTCCTCAGGAATTTTTTGCTTCACGCACTTTTCACACGCCTTGTATTTTCCTCCATATACATTCCGAAAATTAGAAACATCTGCATATGCCACACTTTGAATAGATAAATCCAAATGTGTACAAGTGATGGAAGTATGATATACCTTACTTTCTTTTCCATTTGCAGATACATATACAATACTATCATCCTCATCGTTTTCCCCTAAACCAATTTCACTTGTTCCCACAAATCCCCGGCTTTCCACCTGTTGCACTATATGAATATCAGGCACAATAAAATGGAACATGGGAATTATCACATCATAGGATGCTGTCAATAAAATTTTTGCCTCATCCTTAAATGCCTCAGTAGTATAAATTACTCCGGTGGCACCATTCTTTACACAACTGCTATTTAGAAAATTATCTGAAATGTAAGATTCCATTCTTTCAGAAGTAAGCAATCCGGCTATATAAGTTTCTGCTACTTCCTTTCCAGATTTTTCCTTTTTACTGTCGTCTTCCTGTTCCTCCATATGATATATATGTCCATATTGGGAAATTTCCTTTGCAGTTTCCCAAAGACCAATTTCTATTTTTTCCTGTATCAAAAATATTTGAAAAAAGCAGAGAAAAAACAAAAATGCACTCATAACCACAGGCAAAATTAAGGATGCCTCCACTGTAAGGGAGCCTTTTTCTTTTTGTTTTTTCATAAATTCCCTCCCTGTTCACACAAAAGTTGTAAAGTATCTATTCAATTGTCAAGGTGCTTCCTAAGCCTCTCAAATATGCACTTCTCGCCAACTCTTCATACAAAGACTGTTTTTTCTTTACTACTAACGTAATATCAGGGTTGAATAAAAATGTCCTCCCAAAAGTTTTAGAGGTAATATACTTTCATCTGCATAAATCTTATTTTTAGTTTCTTATTTGCTGATTGAGAGAACATTTTTATTCAACCCCATATGTTTGTCAGTAGGAGTATGTCTGCTGCTTTGTAAAATTCCAAGCCTTTTGCTCATAATTCCAATCGGAAAATAAAGATAAACCGGTAAACTTTGCAGGAATACTATATTCACACGATACTGTCACTCCATAAATACAGTCTTCAAAAGAAAACAAATCACTATGACGAAGTTTCATGTTGGCTTCTATTAAATCCATAGTTCGGTATGTTTTCTGTTCTTGTGGTTCAAACAATAAAAACAACGTCAAATAATCCTCATATTGAATAGCAACAGTAGACTTTTTCTTCCCAAGTTTTTTTGCTTTACTTTGTATTTTTTCTTTGCTAATGGTGCAAATGTCTGTGAATGATAACATAAATACATTTTTATTTTTCCACACAGGAACTTTATACCCATTAAGAAGCGCCGCCGTATCTACCAAAGCCTCCTCATATGCCCACACTGCCAAAATTGCATACTGCATCCCCTGTACCAAAACTCCAATTCCGGTAAATCCCACAAGGGCAAGTGCTGCGGTACGAGCCTCTTGTACTTTTGCGGTATCTGTCAATAAATAAGTAAAATTCGCTACTGTCCGAAGCAACAAAATCCGCTGTACTACCTGCTTTAAATTTTGCTTATCACTACTTTTTCCACATAAAATATATTCCTGTTCATACTTTATAGGTGTTTTTGAAAATTTACCTTCCTCGGATACATAGCTTTTAAAATACTCTTTTATGTATGCCTGATAAAGCAGCGTATTTGCGCCTTCTGCTACCACCTGAGACAATTCTTTCTCCCCGCCAAATACAGCTCCTATATTAGAAAATAGACCACCCAAATCGCTGTTTACAATCTGGCTAATTATATTTACATCTTCTGTTCCTTTTGCTTCTCCTTTATATTTACCATAGTAGTAATCCGCCTGTTCTAACTTCTTTTTGGATAATTTACTGGTATCTCCCACTGTTAATTCCAATACCGAATCGCCCAAATTCCCCAAAATACTCATAGGATTCTCAGCTTCCGATGTACCTATCTCTCCATAAGAAAATTTTAGGCTACTAATCTGATACCCGGCTAAGTTTTGGATTTGCCCTGCAATCTCTTCCTGCTTTGTCTTATAGCCGTCCAAGCTGTCTACAAGCTCTTTTTCCAGCATTTCTTCTAACCCTGTCAACAAGGTCAAATTTGTCTGTAAAGTATCTTTCATTCCAATTGCCCGCTGAATGGTTGCCAAATCACTTTTTATTTGGTTTGAGGTACTCTCCAGACTTTTATAAGTTTCTTTACTGACACTTTCTTTCTGCTTGGCTATGTTATCTGTATAATTTGTGGATGCTTTTGTCAGTTTTGGTAGTTCACCTTCTAACTCCTGAATTGTGGCAATGGATTCCTCCATTTTTTCCTTTGTTTGAGATACCATAGATTTTAAATCTTCCTGATCTGCATTAAACTGGGTAATCGTACTAGCAAAATCATAAACATTTGTGGCATTATCTTTTGAAGCTTTCTTTTTCTTTCCACCTTTTTTCTCTGTTTCCGTTTCTTCTTGTTTTTCTTTCTCTGTTATCAATGTATCTACTGTAGTTTTCATTGCCTCAAGATTTACAAGAGGGTTCACATAATTCCCCTTTAAGGAATTCCACACAGTAACATTGTCAATTCCCACATTTTCTTTGGTTTCCTCCACAGTACACATCTTTTTAGCAAAATAACCATTCACCTTTATGGTTCCATCGGCAGTATATGTGAGTTTCTCTTTGCAACATATCCCTTCTACCTGCTCCATTAACTTCATCATAAGCACATTGGCATCCTCAAACTGTTCTGTCACTTCTCCTTCCGCTTCCATGACAGTAGCTGTTACTTCGCTTTCCTCTATTAAATTCAAGTTCTCCAATATTTTGCTTATCCCTTCGGCTGCCACCTCATATTTCATATATTGTAAAATTTCCTCTTCCACAGGTGCTCCGCCATAATCAGTAGCTTTCACTACATCATCTATCTGTACAGCATTTACTGCGGGGCAAAGCAAATCTATTCCATTTCTTTTTTGCCCGGTAATCTCATTGGTTGTACTTGTAGACAAGGAAGTATTCATATATTCCTGTATTTGCTCTGTCAGCTTTTTATAATCTAACGTATCGGAACCAGTACCTTTGTCCATCAAGAAAATGCGATAATCCTCATAAAGTGGCTCATAATATTCTGTCATTGCTCCGTCAATACTGCCGGTAAGGGTGCGGTCTACCGTAGCAGACGCAACCCTCACTCTGGCATTTTCAAGACAAGTAGCAATGAGTGCCAAAATCACAAGCAATACCATGGTTAAAAATACTGTAATCGTTCCCTTTGATTTTCCCACTCTCCAGCTCATTTCTCACTTCCTTTTAGTATGCTCCAGAAATACTGTTCTTCTGATCAATCTCTGCCTCATCTCCCTTAATCTGCTTAAAGGCGTTGGTAATTAGTTTTGTAACCTGACCTCGGAAAATAAGTACCAATCCTACAAGAACCACAATAATTAAAATAATTTCCACACTTCCCATTGCATTCTCATCTTTCCAAAACTGTTTCCATTCCTGCCATGCTCTTTTCTTTAAATTTTTCATCTTACGTTTCCTTTCTTTTTTTCTTTTCTGTAATTTCAGTAGTTTTTAACGCCCCTCTGCAAGGGCATGGAATTAAGTTTTCTCTATAAAGACATCATTGCTGGTGCCATAATGATTACCATAACTAAAATCAACATAATCATCATAGGTGCCAATAATTTGGTCCCAGCCTCCTCCGCCAATTGTCTCGTTGCCTGTTTGCGACTTTCAAAAGCGTCCAAAGCCTCATGCTCCAATATTTCTAACAGTCCTTTCGTCCCTTTCCGCAAATTTTGACTAAGCAAAGTAGAAAACTTAAGATAGGGAATTAACTTGGCACGCTGTCCGAAACGTTCCAATGCCATCATATTTGTCATACCGTTAGACATTTCTCCCCAAGTCACTCTCCATTCCTCATAGGCGTATCGTTTTTCTATGGTATGATCCCGCAGTTTTTTTTCATACTCCCCAGCAATTTTTCCCCATGCACTGTTGACTGTCATACCTGCCCCAAGAAGCAGTGTGAATTTATTTACCAATTCTGGATAGTCCAGAAGCATTTGCTTATCTCTTGCTACATATTTCTTTTTTAAATCACTTCCCATAGCAAGCCAAAGCATAGTTCCCATAAGCAAACCAACGAAAAGAAACACTCCATAATTCCTATCTTCTTCCGGCTCTTGATAAGATACTTTCTCACCACCAATCGTTTCTGGAAGCTCCATCCGTTCTTCTTCCTGATGATCGATGCCAGCCTTTTCCAATGACTCTTCCAACTCCTGCTCCCAATCTTCTTGACTCATACGCTCTGCCGGAAGCACCACCACATCAAAATTTAACTCCTCACTGATTTCCCCATAGGCCAACTGGGCAGTTATGGTACACGTAGTTTCTTCTGTGATTCGCCCATTTTTCAACTCCCCTTCCTCTGTAATCACCTCTTCATTCCAGCTACTCCAACTAACCGTAACGGCGTTATCCGGTATAGCCGTTATAAAATTTAAATCTGTGGTAATCTTCTCTTTTCTCTTATTTTCTCCAAGATAATGCTGATTCACATAGGCTTTTGCCTCTTCCATTTTTTGTGCCAATTCTTCTTCCGTATAGGCTTGTTCTGGAACTGCAACGGAAACGGAAGTTTCCTGTCTCTCCTCCCCGGAAACATGAATAGTCACACTTTTCTCTCCCTGTCCGGTCTTTTGCCTTTCAATGTACCGTCCCTCTTTTAAGGTTGTTGTCCCATTTCCCTGAAATGCCGTGGCACAAATACATGCAAGACTGCCTGCCACCACCAAAAACACGATAGAAAGTTTTTTGCACCAATGTAAAATTTGTATTTCCTCTACATCTTCCCCTATACAAAGAGGCGATAACAATTCCCTCTCTTTTTCCTGTTTCTCAAGCAAATTTCCCAGACGGGTTTCTAAAAGTATAAACAAACACAATGAATACAACACCTTCAAACTATGTTCTTTCTTATCCAGCATTTTCACATATGTTTTTTGATAATTTCTAGTAAGGAACACACATACACAAAAAATAAGTAAACATACTATACTGATTACAACCCAAACCATCTCTTTGCCTCCTATAATTGAATGTCCACAATTTTTTTCATGAGCAGATAGCTCAGTATATACACAACAAGCACAACAGACATTAAAATACATCCAAACACATTATGATATAAGCCGTCTAAAAATCCCGGAGATGCCACCCACATATACAAAATAATTCCAAGAGGAACGACTGACATAATGTTTGCCTCCATTTTTTTCTGTGCAATTACCGTTTCCATTTCTCTTTGTATCTCAATTCTCTCCCCAATATTTTTTCCTGTCTGCTGAATGATTTTCATAATATCGCCTCCGGTACGTTTGGCAGTCTGAAAAATTTCTGCAAAATTTTCTACATCTTCAATCCCTGTCCGAACTGCCAAATCTGCCAGACATTCCTCTACGGTTTTATTCATAGCAATTTGTTTGGCAATCCATGAAAATTCCTGCATAATATCCGTATCTTCCTCATACATGAGTGCTAAATCTTTTCTAGCTTCCAAAAAGGCATTTTCAATAGAATATCCTGCATTTAATGCGGCAGATAATCCCATAATTCCCTGTTTAAACTGCTGATTAAATTCCCATTTTCTCTTTTTTATCAACTCCTTTTCTCTATACTTTAAGTAAATCCATGCAAAAGGAGAAAACACCAACACCGCTATTACACTTTTGTAAAATAGTACAGCCAATATGGAACTCAGTAAAAAACCTATAAACAAGATTTGTCTTTTTTCTTTTCCTTTTGCCTGATACACCCTGTAATCTGTCATAACAAAATCCCTGCTCTCTTTAACTTTTCTGTCTGCTGTAACTGGTAGCCCGTAGGTTGTAAACCGCCTAGCACATTGCCCTCCTCATCTTCCCCCTCCTCCACAAACTCATAAAGAGGCTCTGTCTGAATGATTCCATCCTGCATACCAAGCACTTCCACAATCTGCAATACCTTTCTGCTTTTATCACGAAGTCTTCCTAAATGCACCACTATTTCCAAGGCAGAAGAAATCTGTCTACGAACCGCCTCAAGAGGAAGTTCCACATCAGACATTAGTGTCATAGTTTCCAAACGGCTTAACATATCCTCTGGCGAATTGGCATGTCCTGTGGATAAGGAACCATCATGACCGGTATTCAATGCCGACAGCAAATCAAGTGCTGCTCCATCTCGAATTTCCCCAATAATAATGCGATCTGGCCGCATTCGCAAAGCAGATTTAATCAAATCTCGAATGGATATGGCATTTTTCCCTTCTACGTTTGCATTTCTTGTCTCAAGCCTTACTAAATTAGGAATTTTGGTAATTTGAAGTTCCGCTGAATCTTCAATGGTAATAATTCTCTCATCTTCGGGAATATAATTAGATAAAATATTGAGAAATGTGGTCTTTCCGGAACCGGTTCCACCACTGATAAATACATTCATTTTTGCCTGTACTAACTTTTTTAAAAATAATGCAGCTTCTTTTGTAATTGCTCCCAGTTCTAAAAGCTGTTCCATATCCATTGCCTTTTCTGGAAACTTTCGAATAGTGACAATTGGCCCATTTAATGCCACAGGAGGTAACACTACATTCACACGAGATCCATCGGGAAGTCTGGTATCTACAATAGGAGATGCCTCATTTACCACGCGGTTTGCGCGAGATACAATTTGCTGCACAACATCTTCTAACTTTTCTTTATTAAAAAATGTTTTATTCCATCGCCGAATTCTTCCCTTTTCTTCTATGAAAATATCCTTGGCACCATTAATCATAATTTCTGTAATTTGCTTATTATCTACCAACTCCTGCAGTGCATCCAGCCCTCTAAGGCTATAAAATACTTCTTTTTGCAACTGCAATTTATCCCATACAGATAAATATTTACTCTCTTCTTCTGCAAATATTCTTTCATCAATTAACTGCAAGATTTCCTCATCGGAAACATCGGTAGTCAAATCCATTTGTTCTACCACTTGTCTGTGAATCTCTCTTTGCAAGTTGCTCATAGGTTCCCTCCCTTCTAAGCATTTCTTCCACTGCAATGCCAATACTTCCCCTTGCAAGCAACTCTATATTTTGCGGAATACTATCCACCCTTGGAAGAACGACTTGTTTTCGCTTTTCTTCCAGTATTTTTTGCTTTTCTTTGGAAAACTTTTCTGTCCATAAACTCTCTACGGTTTCTGCAATTACCGGCTCATACAACACATCACACTGTTCCAGCAAAACCTCAATTCCCTCATTTACAAAAGAAACATCATACAAAATCACATCATAAGACGTATATTTCCACAATGCGTAAAACAATTGCTCCAAATCCTTTTTGCCCATTCCCTGTATATCCAGATAATGCCTGACACCACACAAATAATCTGCATTTCCAACTCTCTGAATCAACGACTGCAATTTCATATCCAAATCTTTGCGCCCCTGCTTCATATAATAAATCAATCGGGAAAGAGCCACCTCTTCCCCACAAGAAAACCAATCACAAGGTCTTGAAAAAGGTTCTAAATTGACCACCAATACTTTTTTCTGTACTCCCAACAAATGCCCCAATACCACCGAAAGGGTGGTTTTGCCTGTTCCACCGTACGGCGAAAACACTGCCAATTGTCTGCAACATCTGATTTGTTTGGGTAAATAATAGGTGCTTTTATCCTCACATTGCTCCGCACACAAATCAAACACTTCCCGCAAAATTTGATCGGCTGACTGAAATTTATACACCGCTGGGTAAGAATCTGCTTCTCTCACCATCCGCCCTTCTGTAAGTAAAATTGTAAATCCAGCCTTCTGTCTGACTTCCTCATATGCACTCTGGTCTGATGCCAGCAGCACATCCACTCTATTTTCTCCCATAAACTCCTTTAATGCTGTTACTTTCGTAAAAACACGGGTATCAAATAAGCTGTCTCTCAACTCTTTCACATAGTTTAAAAATAAATTTGCATACTCTTCTTTTGGCTCAAGCACAGCCAAAATCTGTTTTTTCATTTCGTTTCTTCCACTCCTTTTCAAAAAACAAAGGTGCAAAGCCTCAATTATTCAATAAAGACTTTACACCTTAGATAATAGTTATTTAGTTTCTATTCTTCAAATTCTAGATCATGTAAGTTGATACCAAAACTTTCAAGTTTCACTTTGGTAATTTTGATTTCATAATCCAGCACTTTATTCTCGCAAGTATTTGCTCTTTTAATAGCTTGTAAATTCTTGTAATAGTCAATCGTGTTGTTTATAACTTCATATTGGTTCATGTTATCGCTCACTTTCATAATATCACCACCTTTTCAAGTGGTATTATATCATAGCGCAAAGTCTCTATTCAATTATCAATGTGCGCAATCATGCAGAGCAAACAAATACCGATGCCTTCCCCTACAAATGTCAAAAAATTTTAAGACATCCATATAAGCTCACATAATACACCACCAGCACATAGGCAACGGCCATGGGAACAACAAAAGGAATTAAAGCCTCCTTTTCTTTAGCTAGGTCTACCTCATACTTCATCCATATTCTTCCTGCAAATACAATAAAGAGATAACTTGCGAGATAACGCAAACGATCCAAAAGATTTCGATGCCAAAGCATCTTTCCAATAGAAAATATTGCTCCTACAAACAAAGCAACCACTGCATACTGCATCGTAAAGGATTGTCCAAAAAACCCTCCTATTACCATAAACAATTTCACATCTCCGGCTCCAAACATCCGAAACATGGAAAATGGAACCATTACCACCCAAATGATACCTACACCAACAAACCAAATACCGCTTCCTTTTGTTCCATGTAGAAATATCTGCCATATACCCCCACTTATCAATCCTACTACAATTAACAAATTGGGTACACGATAAGATTTTACATCATACCATGCAGCTATTCCAATCAAAATACCTACGTAAATAAATGCACCAATTACATCTCACCTCACAATCTTTTCATGGTCATTCTCTGCTTTGTGCCTTAGCACGCCACTAGAATAAAACAGATTTTTTACTGCGTCAACCGCTTTTTTTCGATTTTATAAATTGTTTATTTTCCTAGTTTTTTCCAAAAATCCGCATTTAAATGGAATTACTCACTTTCGTTTTAACTGTGACAAATCAGTTCTTAATTTTTTATAAAAAATAATAACTATTCAGAACCCTCTATAATGGAACAATTAGATACGTTATGCTGGCATATAAGTAGCTGATTGTCCCATTTAGGATAGTCATTTACCTTCCCAGAATAGCCGCCACTGCATAAAGCATAATCACTCCTGGCACTCCAAGAATAGCACTGCATCCAATAGTAAACAGATTTAGTCCCACTATGACTTCCTGCCCTATATATGTAAGTAGCAAATTTACACCGTATAAAAGCACAACTCCTAAACAACCCCTTACAATCATCCGAAAAATTATTTCCATTTTTCTTGCACATACAATAAAACCAATAATCCCTGTTACTCCCAAAATATATACTGCACCTGTTTCTAGCATATAAGCTTTTCCTCTCTTTTATCACTTATTCCAATTTATGTTTCATCACATTCCACTATTCCAACTTGTGAATCTTGTTCAAAACTACTATTGAAAATTGTTAGAAAAATATTACAATTAAATTATGATTTTGTGTAATTAATCAAAAGAAGAAAATTTCTATGTACCGTTTATACATAACATTTCACGAAAAATAGACACTTGTCTTTGCAATATTTTCTTTTCTTTGTGAATTAATATATTGTAATAATGACAATATATTAGAAAAAGAGATTTGCTCCTAATGATACAATATTCATCAAAATTCATGCGATTGAAAAATATAAAAGAAAGGACGCCACTTAATATGAAAAAACTTTTAAGTACCGTATTAGCAACCAGTTTGGTTGCCTCTTCATTTCAACTGACCCCACTTACAGATTTGACTGCTCAAGCAGCAACTACAAAAAGCCAAAACAAATCTGTAACAGATGTCTCAAAATATGAGACAAACCAAGTAATTGTCGTATATAAAAAGGATGCCAATGCAACAGAAGAAAAAACATTAAAAATTGCCTCTTTAGATGCAACAGAAGAGGAAAATGCAACGGTAGATGAACTTACAGATAATTCCGTTGTATTATCCCTAGACTCAGAAGATGCTTTAGAGGATGCCATCCAGACATTCAGTAATGACAGCCGCGTAGAATATATTCAGCCAAACTATATTTATCATGCTTTAGACAACGGCGATACTATTTCGGAGACATTAAAACAAAATTCCGACTATACCAAACAGTGGGCTTTAAACAACGATGGTACACTAAGCTATGAAGATTATGACTATGAAGCCATCCTTTCTAGTGGTAAAAACTACGGTTATAACACCAGCAGTTATCCTACTGTTCAAATAACTGCAAAAGAAGATGTGGATATTGATCTCCCAGAAGCATGGGCTGCATTATCCGAAAGTACAAAAGCAACCGGAACAAGAGAAGCGATTGTTGCCTTTGTCGATACCGGTGTCATGTATGACCATACAGAACTTGCCAATTCCATGTGGACTAATGACGCAGAATTAAACGGCGAAGAAGGCGTGGATGATGACAACAACGGCTATGTAGACGATGTCTATGGTTGGAATTTTTATGGAAGCGGAAGTTTTTCTTGGTACGAGGAAAGCGAAAGTGCTGCCCGTCCGGGATTTGATTTCAGTGATTGGTTTGGCTCTGATAGCAGTTCCAGCGGAAATAATACTTATTACAATGCCAACAGTTCTATCGAAGATGCACATGGAACACATGGAGCAGGTAGTGTAGCTGCTGCAAATAACACAGAAGGAATCGTTGGTATTGGTTCGAATGCCAATGTAAAAATTATGTCTGTAAAAGCACTTGGCGGAAGTGATGGAACTGGTACTACAGCAAGCGTTGTAAAAGGCATTCAATACGCTGTAGATAATGGTGCCACAGTAATTAACTTAAGCCTTGGCGGTGAAGAAGATGATGAAACTTTGCGAAGTGTCATTAAAGACAATCCTAATGTGTTGTTTACCATTGCTGCGGGAAATGGTGATAGCAATTATAAAGGAGTAAATAACGATTCTACCCCAACTTATCCTGCCAGCTATAACTATGACAATATCCTTTGTGTAGCCAATTTACAGTGCGACGGTACATTACACTATTCTTCAAATTATGGTGCTACTACCGTTCACCTTGCTGCTCCCGGTTCTGACATTTACAGTACCAGTACAGGAGATGGATCAAGTGAAACTTCTTATAGTTCATGGTATTCTTCTTCTCCTGCTGTAGCCGGTTATGAACATATGACAGGTACTTCCATGGCAGCTCCTATCGTAGCTGGTGTAGCAGCAATGTTATACTCTGAATATGATACTTGTACCACTCAGGCAATTCGCAAGGCAATTTTAGAATCCGTAGATACGGACAGTAGCAAATATAGCAGTCTCAATGGAAAAGTTTCTACTAACGGTGTATTAAATGCCTACCGTGCAGTAGAATATATGGAAGGAAATTTAGACGAACTCATTTCCTACACTCCTGCACCAACTGTAGAAGCAACCATTGCCCCAACAGCCACTGCTAAGGCAACTGCTACACCAAAGGTGACACGTACACCACGAGCTACCACCACACCAGAAACCACAGATAACGCAGCGTCCTCACAAGCACCAGTTGCTACTAACACACCTGGAAACGGTGACTACAATCCATTTCCAACCACATCGGCAACAACTACAACTGCGCCTGAACATACAAACATTCCGGAAAAAACAAATACACCAGCAAAGAATACTGCTACTCCAACAAATACACCACTTCCAGATAAAAGTACCGAAGCACCTGTATTCACCAATGTGCCAATCACAACTTCCTCTGGAAGTATTACTGGAACCACAGATACTCCTGGAAGCAGTAGTTCTACAACTTCTGATTTAAGTCTTTCCTATATTGGACTTTCTGCTAAAAACCTTTATATAGGAAAAGAATATACCATTAGTACAGAAGCAACCGGAGGTAGCGGAAATTATACATATAACTTCTTTGTTACAAAGGGCGGTAAATCTCTTACACAAAGTAGCAACCAAAATACATTTAACTGGACACCAACTGCCAGTGGAACTTACTCCATCATCGTATATGTTACAGACGATGCCGGTCATACCTTCCACGCTACAGCGACCGTTTCTGTAAAAGCAATGTCCATTAACGTAAAATATAACAAGGCACTAAAAAAAGGAGCAACCATCAAGTTTACTGCAAAGGTAAATTCCGGTGTCTCCCCATATAAATATACTTTTACCATTTACCGAAACGGCAAAAAACTTATTTCACGAACCTTAAAGAAACAATCTATTACTTACACCATCAAAAAAACCGGAACCTATAAAATAAAGGTAACTGTAAAAGATGCCAAAGGAAACTCCGCAACCAAAACACTAACCAAAAAGGTAAAACGATAATCTAAGTTCCTATTTATAGTTATTGACCAAATGATTATAAATAGGAACTTTTTTCTTTCCTTTTGCCATTTTCCCCCAATTACTACTTGTCAAAATGAGAAGAAATCCGTATAATAATATCCGTATTATGAACACAAAAAGATGAAAGGAAGCAAATTTCATGAAGAAATTACCATTATTTTTTACAACCTTATTATTAACCGCAGCAGTCACCAGTTGCTCCGGTACCAGCCCAGCAAGCAATGCACCTAATACAAACGACGTATCTGCCACAGAAGATCCTGCAATTTCTAATGCTGTACAAGAGGTAGAAGATGCTTCTCAGGTGAAAGAAGTCATTGGAAAAGATATTTCTGTTTCAGCAGATGATAGTTCTTATGCAATTATTGCTCAATCTATCGGTGAAGTAACTTTTACAAGAAAGAAAGTTTCTTACGACCTTCGCGCATCGAAAGACTTAGTAGGCGATGCCATGGCTGGCATTGAAAGCCCTATGAAGCAAGAAACAAACGAAGAAACCATTAATGATGTAACCGTTACTTTCGGTTCTTTTGAGGATGGTACACTCATTGCATTTTGGTCTGTAGATGAGTTAAACTATTCTTTAACTTGTAAAGATGGTAATAAAAATGCTTTAAAAAACACTGTTTCTTACGTTATGAATCCTTCCTAACTACTAACATAAAAGAAGCCAGAGCAAAACGCTCTGGCTTTGTTAATTTACACGAGTAGTGAGGAAATGCGAATGCTTGCATGAAAATTTCACAAGCAACGGGAGTTTCCATGATTTCCTTACACCTCTATACACATCCTCACAATGCGTTATTTACTCTATAGCGTAAATGTAACTAATTGTTCCATTATAAAGGGTTCTGAATAGTTATGCGTAAATAATGGATTTCTCTATATCCTGCGCAGTTTTCTCATCTAATAAGGTGGCAATAATTTCACTTGCAAATGCAATGGCAGTTCCCATTCCACGGCTGGTAATTATATTTCCATCTTTTGAAACTGCATCAAAAGAAACTTTGGCACCGAGAAGCTCCTTTTCAAATCCAGGATAACAACTTGCCTTTTTCCCGTCTAATAAATGATTCACACCAAGCACCAATGGAGCTGCACAAATTGCTCCAATAACTTTTCCTTCCTGATTTGCCTGTTTTAAAGCTGCAATCAAAGGCTCATATGCCTCCAAATTTCTAGTTCCCGGCATTCCTCCAGGCAACACTAACGCATCTGCATTTGCCACATCTGCCTGTTCAAACAACATATCTGCCTGCACGGTAATTCCATGAGCACCAGTCACTTGTTTATTACCAGTAATAGATACCATGTCTATTTGAATTTCAGCTCTTCGTAACAAATCTACTACAGTCAAAGCCTCTATTTCCTCAAATCCCTCTGCTAAAAAAATCAAACATTTCTTTTTCATATTTATAAATCCTCCTTTTCTATTCTCATTGAAAATCGTTTTTACAGTCATTCACATTATACCTCTTTTTCTTTAGGTAACACAATAACAAAAATTTTTATGGTCAGGTATATTTTTTTTAATCCAGTCCATACTGTTACTATAAATCTACAAGTGTTTACTATCAAAAAATCTAAAGGGAGGACGATTTCTATGCGATACGAAGAAGAAAAAAAATTTTACAAAAGCAAAGGGTTTTATATTGCCTGCTTCTTAGGAGCATTTGCAATTGTAACCATAGTAGGTGTGCAAAAAAATCTTCGCAGCAGACTTTCTGATGCTTCTGATCAGTTGGCAAAAATAGAAACTTTGGAACAGAACAAAGCCACAGAAAATCCCCATACCTACGCTGCTATTGAAGAAGAATATACTGGACAAACCGATGTAACAAATGAAACAGCGGTTGTTCCAAAATCCGACGCAGCTATAACCGCTAACCAGCAATCCGAAGCCTCTGTTGCCGCTACTCAAAAACCGGAAGAAGATACAACAGAAACCAGCCAAGAGCAGGTTGCCGCTAACGTGGAAGATCCTGATAACCCAGAAGAAGCAGATACGGTTGCTGCAATGAATGCAGAGGACAGCAATCAGGGTATTTCTTGGCCAATCAGTGGTGACATTTTAATCACATACAGCATGGACCAGCCTGTATATTTTTCCACATTGGGACAATATAAATGCAACCCTGCCCTTATCATTGCAGGTACAGAAGGAAAAGATGTGGTAAGTGCTTGTGACTGTACGATTACCAAAGTAGAACGAAGTGAAGAAACCGGTCTTACTATTTATGCTGAATCCGGTAATTACACCTACATTTACGGTCAGCTTGCTAATCCAAAGGTTTCAAAAGGGGATGTAGTGAAGGAAGGGGATATCATTGCCTCTCTGGCAGCACCTACCAAAAGCTACTCAATGGAAGGCTGCAACTTATATTTTCAGGTAAAGGATGATGGTTCCTCTGTGAATCCATTGTTACTTTTAAAATAAAAATTTTTAATAGTATAATACCAGGGTCAATGCACTTCTTGACCCTGGTATTATATTATCTCACTCGTTTTAATTCTCGTTCCATCACATCTGGATTCATACAACAATTCAATGCAGTTGCCTCTGTAATTTCCCCCCGCTGATACAGATTCAAAATGCTTTTATCCATAACAATCATACCCTCATCTGCATTTGTAGAAATGGTAGAGTTTAACTGATGTACTTTTCCTTCCCGAATCAGCGTCTGAATGGCTTTATTGGCGTGCATAATTTCAAATACTGGCACAAGATTGCCCGATATATTTGGTAACAATTGCTGAGACACTACCGATTGCAAAACCATAGCAAGCTGAATTCGAATCTGCTGCTGCTGGTCTGGAGGAAACACATCTACAATACGGTCTACCGTATTTGCCGCCCCTACTGTGTGAAGGGTAGACAATACCAAATGTCCCGTTTCTGCTGCTGTCATAGCAATCTCAATCGTCTCCAAATCACGCATTTCTCCAATTAATATAACATCCGGAGCTTCTCTAAGAGCCGCCTTTAGGGCGCGAGTATAATTAACACTATCAATACCAATTTCTCGTTGACTGACAATACTTTGATTATGGGTGTGCAAAAATTCAATCGGGTCCTCCAAAGTAAGGATATGACAATTTCTCGTCTTATTAATCTGGTCGATAATATAGGCCAAAGTGGTACTTTTTCCACTTCCCGCAGGGCCAGTAACTAAAACCATTCCCTTCTTTTTCTGACTTAAATCCAAAACAGATTGTGGTATTCCCATCTCACTTACATCAGGAAGTTCAAAACTTACCACACGAAGAACCGCACTCCAACTTCCTCGCTGCATAAACACATTGACACGAAAGCGACCTACACCTCCAAGAGAAATGGAAAAGTCATCATCTCCTTCTTTTCGGTGTGCGGTATCCCGATGTCCCATTCCATAAAGCTGATTCACAAGCTCTTCCATTACATTTGGCTTAATGGGCGTTTCTTCCTGCTTTTTAATCATTCCTTCTATTTTAAAAGAAACCGGCTGTCCTACCACCAGAAAAATATCCGATGCTTCTTTTTGTACTGCTGTTACCAGCATCTCCTCCAATGTCATGCTCTCACACCTTTCCCCTATTCCACGTCTATGGTTCCATCCCACAGCTCCATTCCATCGTCCAACTCATACACACCGGCTGTATTCTGTGTTGTATTCCACTTATTTATAGCATAACTTCTATCACTATAAATAATCAATTCTACATTCAGATAGCAACTCTCACGAACCAAACAAGCAAAACTTACTGTTCCAATTTCTTTTTTAGCATCATTAGAAAACAGCACATCCTCTTCCAACTGCACTGTTACATTTTCTATATCTGCCAAATCTTCATCTTTGGAATACTCCAATGCCCCTATTGCATCTTCCAAATATTCTGCCTCCATACTCTTAAGCATCACATCAATATAACACAAGGCATACTCAGCTTTTCGATCTGCCTCATAATATTCTTTTACCGAATTACCGGTCTTTTCAGCTAATATCTGTTCACTGTTTGATGCACGAATGGACATGAGCGCAAACACAGACAGTACAAAGGACAATAAAATGACTAAAATTGAGGAGGTACCCACATTAAATACCAATCCTTTTTTCTCTTTCATCAAATGTTTCCCCCTCTCTTAATCCATTCCTCTGTATTTTGAAAAGCTCATTTGGTAAAGTGCCACATGTTCTTTTTTCTGTAGCAAGGAAGGATATCCTTTTAAGCGATAGGCATACACTTCATAATTCTCCACAGTTCCCTCTTGCATGTTCTTCGTATAAGGAACAATCAGCATACTGTATGTATCTTCTTCTGTTACTGGTTCCCAGTCCTCATTAAAATGCAGTACATACACAACAGTGGTATTTTTCTTCTCACTCTTACTAAGTCCAGCAATTTGATAATTTCCATCTTTTTGTTCTGTCATGTTTCCCCACATTTTTGTAAACCCAAAATCCTTTTGTGCCTCCAAAAAAGCTTCTTCACTTTTTATGGTTTCTGCAATCGTTTCCGCCTTTGTAATTGCAATCCCCTGATCCTTTGCCTTCTGTTGCAGAGAATTTGCTGCCAAAAACATTTCCAGCAAAAACACACTAATAATTGCAAATACTCCTATGTTGATAATCAATTCCAACATGGGTAGTTTTGCATTTTGTGATTGTTTTCTTCTCTCCATAGCCTACTCCATTCTGTCGCTGCCACTTCTAATTGATAATGTCAACGACTCCTTTTCACCACCATCCATAGCGGTCAAAAAAATTTGATTTCCCTGTTGCTCTATCTGAAGGTCATCCAATTCCATAATCTCAAACCCATCATTTAAATCATGTTCCAGACCTTCCTCCTGAAACAATTCCATCATATTACCATCGTAGCAATAAATTCTGGTAAGATACTTAGTTCCCTCCAGTTCTTCCTGAAATACCAACATAGGAACGCCATCTTCTTCCTGCACAGAAATGGTATCTGCCATATCATATTGTCTCACCTTTGTTGCCACATAAGACAAAGAAGCCCGCAGTCGGAAATTTTCTGCATTGTTTTCCACAATATTTTTGTACACATGCACTCCCACATTCATCAATATTAGGGAACCAATAATAAAAACACACAGCAATGACAGCATACTAGCATAATTAGCTATCCACGCATTTCTCCGTTTTCCCATAAATCAGTCCCCTTTCTATTTTTTCTCATATACCTCAACGTTTGGCATCACATTAGACGCAAACACTTCATAATCAATAAAATATTTGTCATGGTTATAATCTAACCCATAATGCTTCTCTAAATACTCAATACTCTCCGGATAAGTTCCCTCAATGGCATAGCACTGCACCACAGACCTTCTTGCTGACTGCCGAAGCAAATCTATACTCTGCATATTGCTAGTATAATCAAAATATTTTCCTGCTGCCACTGCTGCCATTCCCACAAACACAAACAGAAGAATCGGAAAAAGAAATTCCCCTTTCCAACTTCTTTGTCGCACATTGGCTACCTGTTTTAAATTCTTCACCTTTATGCACCTCCATTTTTACTATGTACCCTAAGCTAGTCTTTTTTCAACAAAGTGGAGAAAAATTCTATTATCCAATAGAAGTAATAATACTAACTAATGGGAACATAATGGAAATCAACACACCTCCCACAACAACAGAAAGTGCCAACACAAGAGAAGTTTCAATCTTTGTGCAAAATTGTCCCATATGACTAAAAATTTTCTCATCAAACTGGGTGCTAATATCCCCCAACACTTCATCCATCATTCCGGCTTTATCAGCAACAGCCACCATTCTCCCCTGCATACCAGTTAAAATAGCTTCCTCACGCAATGTATTTGCAAAAGATTCTTCCTTGTCCATCTTCTCAATACAACGGGAAATTTTCTTCTGCACACCAGGATGTTCTACAATATCCTGCGACATCTCCATAGACTCTTTTACATCAAGTCCGCTGGATACCATAACTTCCATAGATGATACAAAACGTCCTACTGCCAATAAATTTGCTGTTTTCTTTGTAACAAAACAATTAGATGCAAAATTACGCAAACAACGATTTCCTTTCTCTGTGTGATAGAAAGCATATACAAGCACTCCCACTACAATCACAGCAAACGAAAAAATGGCTACCACTCTTCCAGCCCACATACCAAAATTCATAATACGGCTGCTAGAAGATGCTGCGTCCACATTTAAGTTTACAAATACACTCTCAAACATAGGCAAAATCTTACCAATCAAGGCTGCTAAAATGACTGCAATCATACCAAACATCATAGCTGGATAGGCAATTACATTTCGAATACTATCTTTAATCACACTGTCTCTCTCATAATAATGAGCCATAGAATTCATAACATCCTCCAGCTTACCACTGGTCTCTCCAATACGAACCATATTTACCAGATACTCTGGAAATACTCCGGCATCTCTAAGTGCTACTTCAAAAGGTTCATTTTCCTTCAGCTTTTCTTGTACCTGATTTAAAATTTTCTTCGTTCCCTCTTCTTTTACTTCCTCGGCGAGCATATACACTCCCTCTTCCAGTGCAATTCCGCTTTTTAGCATAATCGCCACCTGACTGCAAAATCCAGATAATTCTTCTGATGAAAATTTCTTTTTCTTAGCCATTTTCTCTCCTCCTTATTCCCCATTCTCTATTCTCAAAAATTCCATTCTCAATCTTCTATACCTGTGAGCCAAAAAGCGTTTCATGCAAAAAAACTTGCATGAAACGCTCTTATATGTCGAATTTGAATTACAATTCCACTTTCACTTTTTCTAAATGCCAGATTTCCTTTGCATATTCCTCAATCGTACGGTCTGATGAGAACTTACCACACTTAGCAGTGTTGAGAATTGCAGATTTTGCCCATCCGGCACTATCTCGGTAAGCGGCCTCAACTTTTTTCTGAGCCTCTTCATAAGAACGGAAGTCTTTTAAAATGAAATACTGATCTGCTCGTTCTCCGCCGTTTCTCTCAAGAAGAGAATTGTAAATCTCACGGAATAACTCTGGATTATCTTTTGAATAAAATCCATTGATTAATTGTGTAAGCACTGCGCGGATATCCTGATCAGTATTATAAATATCCTTTGGATTGTACTGGTCGTTATGCTCATATGCAATTACCTCATCGGAACTAAGTCCGAAGATAAAGGCATTTTCTGCTCCTACTTCCTCTACAATCTCCACATTGGCTCCATCCATAGTACCAAGTGTCAATGCACCATTTAACATGAACTTCATGTTACCAGTACCAGCTGCCTCTTTACTTGCTGTAGAAATCTGTTCTGACACATCTGCTGCGGCAAAAATCCATTCTGCATTGGATACCTTATAATCTTCAATAAATACAACCTTAATCTTACCTTCAATAGAAGCATCATTATTTACCACATCTGCGACACTGTTAATCAACTTAATAATGGCTTTGGCACGACGATATCCAGCAGATGCTTTTGCTCCAAAAATAAAGGTTCTTGGATAAAATTCCATATATGGATTCTTCTTTAATTCATTATACAAATGCATAATATGCAAAATATTTAACAACTGGCGTTTGTATTCATGGAGACGTTTTACCTGAACATCGAAGATAGAACGAGGGTCTACTTCCACGTTGTTATGCTCTTTAATGTATTTTGCAAGACGTACTTTATTCTGGTACTTAATCTGCATAAACTCTTTCTGGCACTTCTCATCGTCTGCATAAATGGCAAGCTCATTGATATGTGCCAAGTCCGTAATCCAGTCATCTCCAATCTTGCTGGTTACCCAATCTGCAAGCAATGGATTACCATGAAGAAGGAAACGTCTTTGAGTAATACCGTTCGTTTTGTTGTTAAACTTCTCTGGCATCATCTGATAGAAATCCTTCAACTCCTGATTCTTAAGAATCTCTGTATGAAGTCTTGCAACACCATTTACTGAGAAACTAGCTGCAATGGCTAAGTGCGCCATCTTCACCTGTCCATCATAAATAATTGCCATACTCTTTACTTTCTCATAATCACCAGGATATCTTTCCTGAATTTGAAGAATAAATCTCTTATTAATTTCCTCTACAATCTGATAAATACGAGGCAATAATCTTGAGAACAACTCTAAAGGCCATTTCTCCAACGCCTCTGACATAATTGTATGGTTTGTGTAAGCACAAGTTTTATTGGTAATTTCCCATGCTTCATCCCACTCTAAATCATACTCATCCAAAAGGATACGCATAAACTCTGCTACTGTTACGGTTGGATGGGTATCATTCAACTGGAAGCATACCTTCTCATGAATCTTATGAATATCATCATGAGTCTGCATATATTTGCTAACCGCTCTCTGAATACTTGCGGAAACAAAGAAATACTGCTGTTTCAAACGAAGTTCTTTCCCTGCATAATGATTATCATTTGGATAAAGCACTTCACAAATAGTTCTTGCTAGATTCTGCTGTTCCACAGCTTTCTGATAATCTCCCTTATCAAAAGAATCAAGACTAAATGTATCAATCGCCTCTGCATCCCAAATACGAAGTGTATTTACCACATTGTTGTTATATCCTACAACTGGCAAATCATAAGGTACCGCACGAACAGACTGATAATTTTCCTGTACATAATGATCTTTGCCATTCTCATCTCTTTGAACAGTTACATAACCGCCGAATTTTACTTCCACCGCATACTCTGCTCTCTTCATCTCAAATGGATTTCCATGCTTCAACCAGTCATCTGGTGTTTCAATCTGGAAACCATTCTCGATTTTCTGTTTGAACATACCATATTTGTAACGAATACCACATCCATACGCAGGATATCCCAATGTTGCAAGTGAGTCAAGAAAACATGCTGCCAAACGTCCCAAACCACCATTACCAAGCGCTGCATCCGGCTCCTGATCTTCAATTACGTCCAAATCTAAACCTAATTCTTCAATTGCCTCTTTAATTGCCTGATTTCCTTTTAAGTTAATGATGATGTTACCAAGTGCGCGTCCCATCAAAAACTCCATAGATAAATAATATACAATCTTCTTATCCTGTTTCTCAAATTCTTTGTGGGATGCCATCCACTGATCAATAATAATATCTTTTGTGGCATAGGCAACTGCCTGAAATAGCTGTTGCTGATCCGCATCATCCACCGATCTTCGGAATAGTACCTTAAGGTTATCAATTACATTCTGTTTAAACTCTTCTTTGCTGATTTCAGCCATGAAAAACCCCTCCATTCTATTTGTCCCATTACACTAGTAATTCTTTTGTCACTATTCTGTCAAATATTCCTCTTATTCAAAATCTATGCTAATTTGTCTGAATAGTTCCACTGATTATACAAATCTATCATACAACTTGTTCCCCTAAAAAACAAGCATTGTATCAACCATGAGAAACAACCATTCCCATCAATCATGAGAAGCCACTTTGCCAGTTCCTCAGATTATGGCAGTGCTTATCAAATCTTCATGCAAGCACTGGCTTTTCCTCACTACCCACGTAAAAAAGAAAGAGCCCATTTCACGGAGATTTCTCCAATGAAACAAGCCCTTAAAATCCCCATTTGGATTATATATCGACATTTATTCCCAATTTCTTAACGAAACGAGAGAATTTTACGTTTTTAGGAAAATTTTACCATCCCATAATATACAGACTAACCAGACCAAGAAACAAAATTAAATTAACGGTCAATCCCACGCCTGGCCTTCCTTTTCTGGCTTCTGGATCTCTAAGACCTATTGCCGCTAACACAATTCCTGCCACAGTTACTGCAAGAAGCAATAAGCCAAGAACTCCAATCCAAGTTCCTGCATTTCCTTTCTGCGCATAAGAAATAGCAAATAAAACCAACAATGCTACAAAAACAATTCCTCCTAAACAAATAGAAAGCAATCCCTGTAAAGACTGGTATTGTTCAATTTTCATATAGGTATTTTCCCGACGATGTATGCGTTCCCCATCCCTTGGTGCAAATTTTTTCATATGTCTCCTTTCTCATTTACAAATGGTATCACCAATATTTCTTTAGTTTATCCCGAAACAGCCAATACAAAATAAAGCCAAGGATTCCACCAATCGTATTCATAATTAAATCATCTACGTCAAACGTTCCTACTTGAAAAGACAACTGCACTAGCTCAATTCCTACACTGAATTCAAAACTATACAATGCCACATTAAGAAATTTCCGATTGGCAGCACTAATGATGGGAAGAAAGAAACCAAAGGGCAAAAATGCCAAAATATTTCCATATATATTTACAATAAAATATTCCCATCCAAGCTGTTCTCTATACTGAAGATATCTTTTTATTTCTTTAAAAGGCGTTAGATTATAGCGATAAGCCTGGGCATCCCCCCGTCCATACCGCTCACTAAAAAACAGAAAATATGCCAACACCATAAGATAAAGAACGAATACCATTCTGGCAAAAATTCTTCCCCATCGTTTTTTCGTCTTTGCCCTCATACGGTCCTCCTCTATTTACGGAGTTCAATACCCATATCTTCAAGTCCCTTTAGAATCTTATCCATCACAGTTGTGATTTCTTTTTCCTCTAAAGTATGATCCGCTGCACGGAATGAAATAGAGTAGGCAACAGATTTATATCCCTCTTGGATTTGATCTCCTTCGTATACATCAAACAAAGTACAATTTTCCAAAAGTTTTCCACCATTTTTGCGGATATTTTCTTCCACCTGTCCTACTAAAATTTCTTTTTTCATTACCATACTAAGATCACGGCTTACCGCAGGATATTTTGCAATTCCAGTATATTTTATGTCAAAGTTTGCATGTTCAATTACAGTAGGCATATCAAGAACTGCTACATAAGCCTTTGTTCCAATACCATAGTTATCTGCCACATCCGGATGTATCTCACCCATGTATCCTAAGCAAACATCTCCATACATGATATTTGCCTGTCTTCCTGGATGCAAGAAATTCTTTCCTGCATTTGGATCATACGTTTTTAAGTTTTTAAGTCCAATTGCTTCTACAACTTCTTCCACTACACCTTTTAAGTCAAAGAAATCTCCCTGTCCAAACATACCAAGTGTCAACTGTGTTCTCTCATCTGGAAGTTCTGTTACAGGCATAGTCTTTGGAAGATACACATTAGCAATCTCATACAAACGAACATCTTTGTTTCTACGATTAAAATTGTTTGCAAGAGAATTTAGCATTCCATTCAATGGAAGTGTACGCATGACACTGTAATCTTCACCTAATGGATTTGTGATTGTAACCGTATTTCTAAGAGTATCGTTTTCATCTATTTTCAGCTTATCAAATACTTTTGGACTCTCAAAAGAGTAAGACATCGCTTCACAGAAACCAAACTGCTCTGCAACGTTTCTTGCAATATTTTCCACACGAAGTTTCAAAGATAATCCGCCGCTAGTTCCGGAACCACTTGGAAGTGTTGTTGGAATATTTGCATAACCATAAAAACGTGCCACTTCTTCTGCCACATCTGCCAAACATTTAACATCCTGTCTCCAAGTAGGTACGATTAATTCCTTTGTAGCGCGGTCTACTGGAAGGTCAATTTTTTCAAAATATCCCACCATTGTATCTTCATCAATGTCTGTTCCTAATAATTTATTGATTTTTTCCACATCATAACCAACTCTGATTGGCTGTTTTACGTCTGGATATACGTCTACATATCCACCTACTACTTCTCCTGCTCCAAGCTCATTAATAAGCTGACATGCTCTTTCCATTGCTGCCATTGCATTGTTTGGATCTAATCCCTTCTCGAATTTTGCCTGTGCATCGGTACGCATACCAAGTTTCTTTCCAGCTAATCGAATATTAGTTCCATCAAAACATGCTGCCTCAAATAACATAGTATCTACATCATCGGTAATCATAGAGTTTTCTCCACCCATAATACCTGCAATACCAATTGTCTTTTCTCCATCACAAATGGTTAAAATACTATCATCAAGTTCTCTCTCCTGACCGTCAAGAGTCGTGAATTTTTCTCCATTTTCTGCTCGTTTTACTACGATTTTATTTCCTACAATGGTGCTTAAATCATAGGCATGCATTGGCTGCGCATACTCCTCCATTACATAGTTAGTAATATCTACAATATTGTTGATTGGGCGAATTCCAACTGCTGCCAATCTTCTCTGCATCCACTCTGGAGATGGTGCAAGTTTAATATTTTTTACCACTTTTGCCACATAACGGGAACATAAGTCTTTTGCCTGTACATCTACAGAAATGTAGTCAGCAGTATTTTCATTATTCTCTGTTACTTTCACAACTGGTGGAATAAAGTCTTTTCCAAAGGTTGCTGCCGCTTCTCTTGCAATACCAAGAATACCAAAGCAATCCACACGATTTGATGTAACCTCATATTCCACTACAACATCACGCATACCAAGAAGCTCTGGAACATCACTTCCAATTGGTGCATCTTTGTATGCCTCATTGTCGCTCAAAATGTAAATTCCATCTGGAGCTGCATCTGGGTACATATCCACGCTGGAACCTAACTCATCAATAGAACACATCATTCCAAAGGACTCTACTCCACGAAGTTTTCCTTTTTTGATTTTGATACCATCTGGATGTGGCTCAGTATCATGCGCACTTCCTGCTACACGTCCACCAACTAAAACAACTGGAACTTTATCTCCTTCTTTTACATTTGGAGCGCCAGTTACAATCTGAATCTGCTCTCCCTCTTCATTAATCTGCACCTGACAAATAATTAATTTGTCTGCATCTGGGTGTCTCTCAATTTTTAAAATCTTTCCTACTACAATTTTTTCTAAATTTTTATCTAACTCTGTGTATCCTTCTACTTTAGTACCAGATAATGTCATTGCATCTACATACTCTTGTGTTGTGCAGTCTAAATCTGGCACATATGCCTTAATCCATGATATCGGTGTATTCATGTGTATTTCCTCCTAAAATTATCAATCTATCTATTTGCTTGAATAACTTCCGCCACGCTCCGCTCGATGCCACTTCGTTTCATCTCGCTTTCCGGGCTTCGCCCTACTCCCAGACAGAATTTCCTTCAAATTTTTGTGCTAGCACATTTTGGATTGTATCCCGACTGGGTTCTGGGGCTCTTTTCGCCACGCTCCGCTCGATGCCACTTCGTTCCATCTCGCTTTCCGGGCTTCGCCCTACTCCCAGACAGAACTTCCTTCAAATTTTTGTGCTAGCACAAATTTGAAGGAGTTCTGTCTGGAGCGTGGCTCTGCTTACGCTAAAATTGTTTTAAAAATCTTACGTCGTTTTCATATAGAAGTCTCATATCGTCTATTTCGTATTTTAATAAAGCGATACGTTCCAAACCTACACCAAAAGCAAATCCCACGTATTCTTCCGGATCTACTCCACTCATTTCTAATACATGTGGATGTACCATTCCGCAACCAAGAATTTCAATCCATCCCTCGCCCTTACAGAAGCGACATCCTTTTCCACCACACTTAAAGCAAGATACATCCATTTCTGCACTTGGCTCAGTAAATGGGAAATGATGTGGACGGAATTTTACTTTCGTATCTTCTCCAAAAATTTCTTTTGCAAACTGCTGTAATGTTCCTTTAAGATCAGAAAAAGTCACATTTTTGTCCACAACCAATCCCTCTACCTGATGGAATGTTGGTGAATGGGTAGCATCTACTTCGTCAGAACGATATACACGACCAGGTGCAATCATACGAATTGGAAGTTTTCCCTTTTCCAACTCATGTACCTGTGTGGAAGAGGTCTGTGTACGAAGTACAATATCTTTATTAATATAAAATGTATCCTGTTCGTCTTTTGCAGGATGATTTGCAGGAATATTCAATGCCTCAAAGTTATAGTAATCATATTCTACTTCCGGTCCTTCTACTACCTCATATCCCATTCCAACAAATATTCTCTCAATCTCTTCTAATGCGATTGTGTTTGGATGGCGGTGTCCCACCATTGGTTTCTTTGCAGGCAAAGTAACATCAATCGTTTCTGCCTTCATTTTCTCCTCGCGGATTTTTTTCTCAAAAGCAACCTTTTTCTCTTCTAACACTTTCTCGATTTCTGCTCTAGCTTCATTTACCATCTGTCCAACCTTTGGACGATCCTCTGGAGCTACTTCCTTCATGGATTTTAATACACTGGTAAGTTCTCCTTTTTTACCAAGAATTGCCACACGCACATCGTTCAATCCTTCTAAATGCTCCGCTGCACTAATCTGTGCCAACGCTTTCTCTTTAATACCTTGTAATTTTTCTTTCATAATTACACCCTTTCTATGTGAAATCTTAAGTATCCAATATTATTTAAGACGAAAACCTTTTATTGATTTTCAGAATCAAAAAGCCCCTACAGAACATAATTATCTTCTGTAGGGACGAAATATTCCGCGGTACCACCCTGTCTTGGCAAAACTGCCAACTTATCTTATGCGTAACGTGCATGAACCGTCATATTCTACTAATTTCCTTTTCAAATATGCAACTCAGGTGTGAAATTCAAATACTATCTGAACTTAAGTGTGTTCTCAGCCATGCCACACTCTCTCTGGAAAGAAAATAATATTCTGTCTGCTCTCGCAATGCACCGTCTTCGTCTTTTCCAATTTTGTACTTTTGCACTTCTAAATTCTTATTTTACATAGGGTTTTAGATTGTGTCAAGAAAAATTTCACCTGAAACACAACAAAATACTTAAAAATTTAGTTTTACAAGTCCACTACTTTTTTCTTGTCAGTATTTTGAATATATGGTATTCTTTTTTAGGAAACTAATATAATGAAAGAAAGAAGATGGAGGTTACTTTATGCAGCAAGCCCTTGTGGATTGGTACAATGCCAGTCTCGGAACTTTTCTACCAAAGGAATTATTTATATTCTTTGTGTCTATGTTACCACTGATTGAATTACGTGGAGGAGTATTGATTGGATCTTTACTTGGTGTTCCACTAATTAAAGGAAATATTATATGTATCCTTGGTAATATTATCCCTATTCCATTTATCCTTTTACTAATTAAGAAAATTTTTGCTTTTATGAAAGAACATAATATTCTGAAAGGATTGGTATTAAAATTGGAGGATCGTGCCTCCAAAAAATCCGATGGCGCAGAAAAGGGAGAATTTGCTTTTCTCCTTGCCTTTGTAGGTATTCCACTACCAGGAACCGGCGCATGGACCGGAGCTCTCATTGCTTCTTTATTGGAATTTGATATTAAGAAAGCATCTCTTGCTATTTTCCTTGGTGTATTAGTAGCAGCTATCATTATGGATATTGTGTCATATGGCGGATTGCAGTATATTATGGGATTATTTGCATAGCAGAGCATAATTGTACTTGCTGAGCTTGTGCTACAAAAAGGTGTCAAGTCTTATAAACAAAAATAAGACTTGACACCTTTTTCATTAGAATGGATTTGCTACTAACAAATCATCCCGAATCTTTATGGTATCATCAAATATACAAAATATCCTGCATATACAATTAGCATAAATATTCCCACTGGTCTGCGAAGTTCCTGTTTACGCAATACTCCAAGCAACAATATTACCCCCGCCACAATAGCTAAAATTCCATCAATCAAAAAGCTGGATGCGTACGCTACTGGCGTAATAAGAGCAGTTGTACCTACAACAAACAAAATATTAAACACATTACTTCCTACAATGTTACCAATTGCAATATCGGCTTTTCCACGTTTTGCTGCCGTAACAGATGTAACAAGTTCTGGAAGAGAAGTTCCAAATGCCACAATGGTAAGCCCGATCACTCGCTGACTTACTCCAAAGAAAGCTGCAATTTCCGATGCAGAATCCACTACCAAATCACTACCAAAAACAATGGCAACTGCACCTAAGACAGTGAATAACAGTAATAACCATATTTTCTTCTCCCCATGTTCTTCCTGAGCCTCCGCCTTTCCTTTTTTTGCCATCCATAACAGATATACCATATATACAAGGAACAATGCCCAGAAAATAACGCCTTCCACACGACTGATTTTATTATCATTTAGACCAAGTATTACCAACAATACTGTCACACCAATCATAAAAGGAAGCTCAATCTGCAAAGTAGACTTTTGAATGGCAACCGGAATGATTACTGCAGTAATACCAAGAATAATAAGGATATTCAAAATATTACTTCCAACTACATTTCCAATGGTCAAATCTACGCCTTCACCACCACTTAAAGCTGCTGTAATACTAACCGCTGCCTCTGGCGCACTGGTTCCCATAGCCACAATGGTAAGTCCTATGACCAACTGGGGAATTCCAAACTTTTCAGCAATTCCAGATGCTCCTTCTACAAAAAAATCAGCACCTTTTACTAAGAGTACAAAACCTACTATTAATAATACAAACTGCAAAAAAATGTGCATTTCCTCTTCTCCTTTTCCTTATTCCGTCATCGGCTGTTCCGTAGCTTCTACGGTTGCAGTTGGTTCCGCCGCTGCATCATTGGAAGCACCCTTTGAATTTTCATATGCTTTAAATCCAATAAAAATCATAATAATTACTAGAAAAAATACCGCCATCATTCGGTGTGCTCTTTTTTCACTTTCTTCATCGTATCCCAAGTTTCTTCATCCTTTCTTTATTATTTTTTATAGTTATAATGATTCAGGACCATTTCCATCCATTCATACTCCCAAACAGTGAGCTGTACTTTCTCTCTGGCAACAAATGTTCTAAATCATTACGCTTCTTGTATAATATATAAGTATGCCCCTTCTTTTTTAGAAATTTCAAATTCTTCTTTAATCGTAAAATGTTTTTTTGGAAGAGTATCCATCAAAATTTCCCGGTCATAACAGTATAACATAATGACCGTATCTGCCCCAATATGTTCCTGTATTTTTTCCCAAAATTTTATATAAATTTTATAAATATCGTCGTGTGTCTTTTTCCCCATCACCCTTGGCATATTGGAAATAACCTCATCAAACAGGTACTCATGGTGAAAATCAAAGAAATCCCGATTAATATAATTAATTCGCATCTTTGCATTTTCTGTATTTCTTCTAGCAGCCTCAATTCCTTTTCCAAAAATGTCAACTCCATATACATCTCCAGTTTTGCCAGCATAATTTCGCTCAATCAGCATAGTTCCTACACCGCAAAACGGATCCAATACCTGCGCACCCTCTTTCAAATACTTCTGTGCAAGTTTCATAGCTAAGGCTGCATTGACTGGTTGAATACTGCTGGACATAGCCTCTCTACGATAGCGGAAACGTGGGTCTTTATAAGTGAACAATTTAATCATAAGATTAAAATCTCCTGCTTTGTTTTCCACCAAACGAAGCTCCAACTCATAGTGAGAGGTACTGTTAATCAACCCATTGTTTGTTTCCTCCTGCAAATAGGCAGCCAGCTTTTTGGTAAATGCACTTTTTTGTTTCAAATCCATCTTATTTTTGCATTCAATACGAAAATAAAATGGTTCTTTTCCCTGATGACGTACATGCAAAAAATGAAGAAGGGAACTTTTCCCCATCTGCCCAGCCATAGACTTTGCCATAGTATCTATCGTATCCTGTCCATTCACCTTTAAAGTAGGGCAATCTTCCAATACAAACAATAGCTCTGAAAACGTACGAATCTCATACATTTCCTTCAAATCTTCACATTTTGCCTGCACACCAGCAGTAAATAGCTTTGGTCGATTGCTCTTTAACTGTTCCTCTGTCACCTCTCGAAAATTCCGATTAGTTAAAAGAATCACATTGGAAGGTTCCTTCCATCCAATGAAAGTATGTTTCTCATGCCCTTCCAAAGTCAAAATCATATCTTGCAATATTTTTTTCTCTTCTGCCACATGCTTTTTATTCTTTTCTTCCACAGAAGATTGTTGCAAAAATTCCAATCTTTTTTTGAAATCCTCTAAATGTTTTCGATAATCCAGCTCTCTCATAGCCGTAAGATAACTGCTTTTTACAAACAGCGTATCTTCCTTGACATAAGCCTCGTATAATATTTCTAAACTATCCTGCACACCAAGCTGCCCCAAAATCAACGCTGCATTTTTTCGTATTTTAGGGTCTTCCATATGCAAAAACGAAGCAAATAAATCCAGCTTATTATCCAGTGCATATAACACCGCACTTTTTCCTGCATATTCTTTGCACTCTGCTTTTAATTGAATTAAATTTTTACGAACATCCTGCCCATCCTGTAACTGCTCAATAATATCGCGTATCAATTTCCTCACTTCCTATTCACTATAATCTACCATTTTTAAAAATAATCCTACACTACTGACTGTCTTTCCTGCAAGCTGTCGATCTCTACTGGCAAATGCCTCTATTATCTGTTCGCAAGAACCTTGCTCCGTTCCTATCATAAGCAGCGTTCCCACAATAATTCGCACCATATTATACAAAAATCCATCGCCACATACGGTAATCACAAGCTGTTGCCCCTGTTCACATATGTCCAACTCATATATGGTTCGCACCGTATCTTTTTTGTCTTTTCCTCCTGTGGAAAAAGCTGCAAAATCATGAGTTCCCACCATACAAGCCGCCGCCTGCCGCATCTTGTCCACATTTAGTTTATCCGGAAACCACAAAGCATATTTTCTTTGAAATACACTAGGTCTCTCTCCTCGATCTATTCGATACTCATAGGTCTTTCTAACTGCACTATAACGACTATGGAAATCGGCTACTACTTCTTCCATGGTTAATATTTTTATATCCTCCGGCAACTGCCGATTACATTCCTGCCTCCATTGATTGCACTGTAACATAGTATCACAACGAAAAAGGGCAGATGGCACAGAAAAATTTGCCACCTGTCCTAAAGCATGTACCCCTGCATCGGTTCTTCCGGAACCAGCTAATCTGATTTTACACCCGATTACCTGTTCTAACACTTCTTCCAGATACCCTTGAATGGACTGTCTTCTCTGTTTGCCAGAAAGACGCTGCCATCCCAAATATCTGGTTCCATCATAACATATCGTAATTTTTATATTCTTCCGCATACTGAATAATCCCTAAAAGTCATTGCTGGATGGTGCCGTATTTACACTTTGAATGTCATAATGCAGTTCCATACCAGGTTCAAAACTTTGCAACTGTACATACTTATCCCGAATTCGGTCAGCGACCATACCAGCATCTGTAATAGATGAGTCCATTAATATCACAACAAATTGACTACTACTGTAATTGGTTGCCACATCGCCCCGACGAATAGATTCATGTACTGCCGTTTGCAAATTATCCATAGAAAATAACAATTGCTGCACATCAGGAATACATCCTGACGATGTTCTTAGGGTAAACAAAACCGTCTGCACTTCCTGTTTGGTTCTTCCAATACAACGGGCAATAAAACGATAAATTTTCTTAAACCCTTCATACTCTACCTGATAAGCACCCTTGCTGTATCCCACTTCCTGAATAAAGGAACGAAGATGATCCAAATCTACCTGTGTATTTTTCATCTTATAACGTCCCATATCTGCGGAACCTTCTTCACTAAAGAAATGATAGGAACCTTTGCTATTCATTTTTACATAATACAAGGCTTTATCTGCATTTTGATACAATTGGTTAAAACTGCGCCCATCATCTGGTGCCACTGCAATGCCTGTAGAAACTGTGATTTTTCCGCCATTTTCCGGCTTTACAATGCGTTTCTCCAAGGTCATAATCAACTGTTCAACCTTCTCAATAATCACTGCATGACAATTCACATCTTTTAAAAATATCACAAACTCATCACCGCCCAAACGACAAACAATATCGTCCTGTCTGGTTAAACTGGTAAGTGTATTGGCAAACTCTACTAAAAGTTCATCTCCAGCAATATGTCCGTACTGGTCGTTCACATCTTTGAAGTTATCCATATCAAGCATCAAAAGTGTTCCTCGATTACGGCGTTCTGACAAATATTCATTAATTCGCTCCTCCGAATAGGCGCGATTTAAAAGTCTGGTCAATGGATCACGTTTTGCCATATCACGCATCTCATCAATCTCTGCACTCTTTACAGAAACGGCTGCCCGAAGACTTTTCTTTGTCATTTCCATATCAAGTACCCTTTTTACTCTGGAACGAATTCCCACCAAGCTGCATGGACGAAAAATAAAATCTGCGGCTCCCAAACGCATACAGCTTTTCTCAAACTGCTCATCTTCCCCTGACGAAAATACAATCATTGGAATTTGAGAAAGTTCATCTGCACGTTTTACATACTCAATAATTTCTAATGCGTTTATATCCGGTTTACTATCTTCCATCAGAATCATCCCCGGCATTTTATGTTGTAAAAATCTCAACGCGTCTTCTTGCGTAGAACAAGTATTCAGTTTATATTCCCCCGAAAGGGCATCCATAATTTTCTTAAGTTCATCCGAATTTTTTTCAATAATTAAAATGCTCTCCAATTCTTAAACCTCCAACTTTTCATACTATGCCCATTGCGCACCTTTTACTCTCCTTATATTATTATAGCTTTTCCCTTTCAATGATGTCAATAAATAGTATTTTCTTATCTATTACGACTTGCAATTTTAAAAACATCTTCTGTTTCTCCCATAACTAAAATGTGGTCTCCAGTACCAAAAACGTACTCTTCTCCCAGCAAAGGATTAATTCTCTCACCTTTTTTTACTGCAATAATATTCACTTTATATTTTTTTCTCACATCCAACTGTACAATGGTCTTTCCTACCCATTCCGGCAAAATGGCAATCTCAAAAATTGCATAATCAGAAGTCAACTCTACATAATCGTATATATTTTCGGAATTATAGCGGACTGCCAATTTCTCTGCAATTTCCTTTTCCGGAAAAAATATTTCATCCGCACCTACACTTCGAAGAAATTTTGCCTGTCTCTCCTGCTTTGCCTTGGCAACCACACATTTTGCTCCCAATTCTTTTAACAAACTGGTAATCTCAAGTGCTGCATAAGATTCTTCCCCGATACACACAAAGCAACAATCAAAATTGTTCACTCCCAAAGAACGAAGTACCCCCTCATTGGCACAATCTCCAGAAAAACAATCCCTATAATCTGGTGACAATTCCTGTATCAAAGATGCTTTTTTGTCCACAATCATCACTTCATTGCCAAGCTGCTGCATCTTCTTTGCCAAATACTGCCCAGTTTTTCCCATTCCTATTACCAAAACAGTTTTCATTTTTTCTCCTTCCAAACCTTATCAATCATTCAATATTTGCCTAACTTTCAATATAATATACTTAGTTTGTACAGATTATCCTATCATAATTTTCTCAGCTGGTCTTTTAAGAGGTGCTTCTGGCTTTTCCTCCGCAAATACTAAAAGCAAAGATAATCCACCAATACGTCCACCATACATCAATATAATAAGCACTACCTTTGTAAACATACTCGCCGTTTCTGTAAGTCCCAGCGACATTCCTGCCGTTCCTAATGCCGAACAAGTCTCAAACAATACCACTGACATACTCACATCCTCCACTGCGCAAATGGCAAGCGTAGCCGCAAGCACTGCCGTTATATATACAAACACAATCACTGCTGCATGTTTCATCAAGTCTTTATTCAGTCTTCGTTTAAATACGGTAATATCACTGTGTCCTCGACTCATTCCCCAAACAGCCAACACCATAACTGCAACGGTAGTGGTCTTTATTCCACCTGCAGTAGAACCGGGGCAACCACCAATCAACATCAAAATCATGGTAAGTAATCTTCCAGATTGCGACAGTTCATTTAAATCAAAGCCTGTAAAACCACCTGTCCTTGTAGTTACCGACATAAAAAAACTGGACAACACCTTTTCAGGCATAGTAAGCATAGCCAAATGTCCATTATATTCAAAAATGAAATATAACACCCATCCTCCCAAAATAAGCACAATGGTACTGGTAAGTGCCACTTTGGTATGAAGAGAATATTGTTTTACATGATGCTTATTGTGGAGTATATCCGTCCAAACTTGAAATCCGATTCCACCCACAATAATAAGAATTGCAATAGGTATCATCAACGAAAAACGCTGCTCAAACAATGCAAGAGAAGAACCCGATTGATAGGTCCCCATCAAATCAAAACCTGCATTGCAAAACGCAGAAACAGAATGAAATATAGAATAATACAATCCCCGAACAAATCCCATCTTTGGAACAAAAGAAAAGGCAAGCACCAACGCACCTATAGCTTCACAAGAAAACGTAATCAAAGCAATCTTTTTCACGAGTACAATCATTCCACTAATTCGCATGTTTCCTGAAGATGCCATTAAAATTTTTCTCTCATGCAATCCCACACGTTTTCTGGTAAATACGGCAAACAGACTGATAATGGTCATAAATCCAAGCGCTCCCACCTGTACCAACAGCAAAATAACCAATTGCCCAAACACCGACCAATGCTGAAAGGTGTCATATAGGGTAAGTCCAATTACACAGGTAGCACTGGTAGCTGTAAATAATGCCGTAAAAAGCGAAGTTCCATTCCCTTCTCCAGAAGATACCGGCAAGGCAAGTAACACCGTTCCTATGAAAATCACAAACAAAAAACTGAAAGCAATCAGTCTAGTTGCACTGATTTCTTCTATTTTCTTTAACATATCTACTCCTTTTTGTTACACCTATATGTAACCGTGCATCATAAGAAACACCCTTTGCCAGTTTCTCAGATTATGGCAGTGTCTATTAAATCTTCCTGCTAGCACAGGATTTTTCTCACTGCTAGCGTAAACAATAGGGAGAACAAATCCTGTATGTTTTACAGTTCGTCTCCCTTACTTTGTTTAGACTTGGGTTTTCTCCATGCCTTCAAAAATTTCATCTATCTGGTCTTTGTAATAATCATTTATGTAAATCACACAAATTTCTTTCTTACCTCCGTGCTTTCCACGTTTTACAAGAGGTATCTTCTCCCAACGCTCCGAAAAAGATACCTGTTTATCCAACAAAACTTTTCGAAACTTCTTTCGTTCTTCTTCGCTGCTTGTACGAAAAATTTCGATATCCATTCCTATCGCCTCCAAATTCTGTCCTTATTCCTATTTTCATATAGGGTATCACTATCTATTGTAACTGATTATCCAAAATCTGTCTAATGTCTTCTTGGGTTTTTTTCAAAACATATTCCAACTCTCCAGATAGATTTTCCCATATTTTTCCTGTTACATCTTCTAACTGACTATCCATCCTGTCTTTATTTTTTAGGTAAAAAATTGCTCCATATGCCCATTTTTCAGGTTCTCCACTCTCCAATAACTCCTTTGCCTCTGCAACAGTAAGAGAGGTTTCTTCCACATTTTGCTTTCCATTAATTACCATGTTTTCTAACATTTCTTTTGCTTTTTCCTCTGTCATTGGCAATCGTAGCACTGTCTCATGATTCTCTACCGGAATATAAGATTTTTTACTTCGATCTCTGGCCGATTGCAGCACATAATACTCCATCTGCTGCTCTCGTCCTACAACCAGCTTTGTTACCTTTTCTACCATACATACTCCAAAGGTACTGCTCACAATATATTCCTTCTTTTCAAACACGATAAAACGCTTCCTTTCCCGTACTTCTTTAGTAATCCATTTGAATTTGATCCAGCAAGGTTTCACTAACCACAATTTCATACTTATTTTTCCACTGTTTATAGCTCTCTTCAAAGGCCTCTTGCTCTCGTTCTACCAAAATACGCTCTTTTTCTGCATCCGGGTCTTGAGCATCCGCCACTTCCTCGTCTGAAACTTTTGTATCAATCGTTCCACCAACCACATCATACATTTTCTTTGCCAGCGCGTGTTCTTTATAAATTTTTTCCACCAATTTTTTTGTCAAATGATACTCTTTGGCACCTTTTGGTAATTCTTCTACAAAAACATCTGCCTCCACAACTGCCTCATTGGTTTCTTCTTCAGTAAGAGAATACCCTTGATTTTCGGCTTCCTGACAAATGATTTTTATCTGTGCAATTTCTTTTACCAACTCTTCTTTTGAATAATCTCCAATGGTTTCTCCATCTTTGTATTCATACTTCCAAACCTGACTTGTCATAGAGCCATCATAAGAGGATTTTAATTGGTACACATAAAATAAAATTTCATTTAAAGAAACTTCGTCCTCACCAACTGCCATCACACAAGTTTCCAACTGCATATCCTTTGTTTCAAAAACAGAATCCGCACCTTCCCCATACATCTTTGCATTTTCCACTGTTTGCTGTCCACCACAAGCAGTTATACCCAAAATAAGTACCGCTACCAAAGGCAATGCTAACCATTTCTTTCTTTTCATGATTCTCCTCCTACATTCTGTTATGGTTGAACCGACTGTTCAGCCATCAGAATCTCATACATATCTTCTAAAAATGTCTTTACATTTGGGAAAAACTGCTTTCCATCTTCTTTCCCCGGACGTTTCTGGGTACTCCATGTAAACCGAAAAACCGGAGGCGTTTGCGGCGCAAAGGAGAGCCTTCCCTTATATTTTTCCAGCAAATCCGGAATTCTCTCTACTTTAATTTTTGCATGTTCATACATAGTAAATTCCAATTCCTTTGCCTGCTTTTGTTTTACCTGCTCTATATACACCCGATGAGCCATCGCTTTTAATAATACTATATCTAACAGATTCTGTACAGCTTTTGGCAAATCTCCGAAACGATCTAACAACTCATCCTGCATATCCTGCCATTCTTCCTGATTTTCTATGTCTGCAATTCTCTTGTACATTTCCAACTTCTGATATTCACTCTTAATGTATGTAGCCGGAATATAGGCATCCACATTTACATCTACCGCAGTCTCAAAATCTGCCTCTATAGTTTCACCCTTACATTCTTTTACAGCCTCGTTAAGCATTTTACAATACAAATCGTAACCAATTGCCTCCATATGTCCATGCTGCTGCTCTCCTAAAAGACTTCCTGCTCCACGAATCTCAAGATCGGTCATAGCAATTTTAAATCCGGAACCAAGCTCTGTAAACTCTCGCATGGCCTGTAAACGTTTTTCTGCCACTTCCTTTAACACTTTATCCCGACGGTGCATCAAAAAGGCATAAGCGGTTCGATTGGAACGTCCCACTCGTCCACGCAACTGATACAACTGTGATAATCCCAGTTGGTCTGCATCATGCACCAAAAGGGTATTTACATTAGCAATATCCAAACCTGTTTCTACAATTGTCGTGGAAACAAGCACATCTAACTCTCCACTAATAAACTGATACATGATTTTTTCTAATTCTCTGGAACTCATTTGTCCATGAGCATAACCCACCACTGCATCTGGTACTAATTCCGCAATATGAGTTGCCACTTCCGGAATATGCTGTACCCTGTTATATACATAGAAAACCTGTCCGTTTCTGGCAAGTTCCCTGTGTATTGCCTCACGAATAATCTCATCGTTTTGCTCCACAATAAAGGTCTGAATCGGCATACGGTCCACAGGAGGCTCTTCCAGCACACTCATATCTCGAATTCCAATCAAACTCATGTGCAGCGTTCTTGGAATCGGCGTAGCAGAAAGGGTAAGCACATCCACATTTTCTTTCAACATCTTAATCTTTTCTTTGTGGGTCACACCAAAACGCTGTTCCTCATCCACAATGAGCAATCCCAAATTTTTATATACCACATCTTTCGATAATAAACGATGGGTTCCAATCACAATGTCTAACTGACCTTTTTTCAAATCTGCCAACTCTTTTTTCTGCTGAGCTGGCGTACGAAAACGGGACAACATTCCAATCCGCATAGGAAAATCCTTCATTCTCTGAACAAAAGTATTATAGTGTTGTTGTGCCAATATAGTAGTAGGCACCAAAAAAGCTACCTGTTTTCCACTTTCTACCGCCTTAAAAGCAGCACGAATGGCTATTTCTGTCTTACCAAATCCCACATCACCACAAATCAAACGGTCCATAATTTTGCTGCTTTCCATGTCCTGTTTGGTTGCTTCAATCGCTGACAACTGATCATCCGTTTCCTCATAAGGAAACATCTCCTCAAATTCCTTCTGCCAGGTACTATCCTTTTCAAACTGGAATCCGGACTGCGCCTGTCTTTTGGCATACAACTCCACCAATTCCTTCGCCACCTGTCGCACAGAAGACTGCACTTTGCTCTTCGTACGCTTCCACTCTGCGGAATTTAACTTGTTCATCTTTGGTTTCTTGCCGTCTCCATTGGAAAACTTCTGTAGCATATCAAGACCTGTGGCAAGTACATATAGATTTCCGCCATCTGCATATTCAATCTTTACATAATCTTTTACCACTTTATCTACTGTAATTTTCTCAATTCCTTTGTAAATTCCAATCCCATGGTTCTCATGAATGACATAGTCCCCAATATTTAACTCCGTAAAATTTTGAATGGATTTTCCTTCATACTGGGACTTTTTCTTTTTTCGCTTCTTCTGCCGCTCCCCAAAAATATCACTCTCGGACACCATAACCAATTTAATCAATGGATAGGTAAATCCCCGATGAAGGTTTCCATGAACAATCATAATCTCTCCGCCTGTAAGCTCTCTCTTCCAGTCATCATTATAAAACGCTGGCAGCTCATAGCTTTTCAAATCTTCACTCAGTCTTTTACATCTGGTAACGGAGCTTGAAAATAACGCAATACGATATCCTTTTTCCACCCAGCCAGACAAATCTTTTATCAAAGTCTCAAAGCTGTGGTGATAAGAAGGAATAGAAGTAACCATCAAATCTACTTTTGTCTGCACATGCCATTCTTTCGCCTTATAGTCAAGGGTACTAAGCAATGCCGTTCTTTTTCCTGCCAATTTTGCCACAAGCTCGTCGTCCCCATAAATTACATTGGTCTGTGTAGGCAGCAAATAGCCTTTCTCCAATCGGTGCGACATACTTTCGCGAAACTCTAAAGACACAACTTTTGCCCGCTCTTCTACACGAGCAGGCTCTTCCACAAAATAAATGGTTTTTTCTGGTGGAAAATAATCAAAAAAGCTCTCTGTCTCTTCAAAAAAGAAATCCATGGCACTTTCCAGCCCGGCATTTACACCGTATATCTGCAAATTTTCTATATACTCCTCCACAGAAGTTTTCAAACGATGTGCCTCTTCTGTCTTAAATTGCTTTCGCAAAATCTCAACCTGTTCTTCCATTTCTTTTCGCATATTAAAAATGCCCACGTTCATCTCATCCTCAGAAACAACTACTTCTGTAGCCGGATAAATAGACAGACAGTCCACATTTTCAATAGAACGCTGACTCTCCACATCAAAAGAACGAATGGTGTCTATTTCATCATCCCACAACTCAATTCGGTATGGCGTTTCCTCTGTCAACGGAAAAATATCCAAAATTCCTCCTCGCATGGCAAACTGCCCACTGGAATCCACCTGACTCACATGCTCATATCCCAAATGTACCAACCGTTTTTTCATCTGCTCTACATCTAATATATCTCCAAGAGAAACGATCATGCTTGCCTGTTTTAAACGCTCCAATGGCAATAATTTATCTATACCACCATCCAATGTGGTAATGACACAGACAGGTTTTCCCTCCAGCAACTGTCTCAGTACCTGTAAACGCGCCCGAACAATGGCATTTCCCCTTACATCTGCATTATAAAAAATGGCATCTTTTGCCGGATACAAATATACATTTTTATCATACAATTTATAATCTTCATAAATCTCTTTTGCTTTTAACTCATTTTCTGCAATTACCACTTTATATAGATAGTCTTCTCCCAGCGCAGCTATCAAATGACTTTTTTGCGATTCCTGGCATCCAGTTACCTGCACCGGCATCTTTTGTTCCTTTATACTCTTTCGTATTTCCTCAAACTGCTGCAATTCTTCCAGCGGCTTCAGTATCGATTTCATGAACCAGACCTCCTATCCAAACCATTGGTAAACATTTTCTCTTCACGTAAAATAAAGCAAAAGTCATTATATCAGAAAATCCCATTTTCTCCAAGTATACAACGAAAAATCCCTGTTACAATGCTTACAATTCATTATAGTCTGTTTCTTCCTTTCCTATTCAAACAATCTAAAAGCAAACTGCCAAAATTCTCTGAAAAATACAAGAAACGCACCCCCCAATAGAACAACCTAATTTGGGGTATGCTTATATATGATATAATGATAAACAGACCGAACAAGCTGACTTGTAACGGTTTAACTAAACATGAATGAAAATTCATGATCTATTTCAAAAAACCTACGTTGCATGATGCACTGAGGTTTTTACATTTCTTTATAAGGGGGTTATATTATGAATGGTAACACGCAACAACCATTTTTCTATGATGAAATGGTAAAAAAGTATCTGAAACACCTGGAAACTATGGACAGCAGTCCACACACCGTTCGCCATTACGGTACAACGCTCCGAGAATTTGGAACCTTTCTGGAAAAGAAAAAAGGAGCAGACATTCGATTGGGAGATATTCGATTACAGGACCTTTCTTCCTATCTGGCTTACAAAAAGGAACAGGGCACCTGTGGAAGAACCAGACGAAATTATATTATCACTTTTCGCTCTTTCTGGAAATATCTTGTACGCCACAATTATACTACCGAAAATCCATCTGCACAGTTAGAAGATATTCATGTAGAAAAGAAGGAACGAATTTATTTAACAGTGTCAGAAATGCAACAATTTTTAAATGTCATTGACCGTCCTATCATTTATGCAGCCTGCTCTACCATCTGTTACAGCGGACTTCGAATTTCCGAGTTATGCCAAATGAAATTAAAAGATGTAAACTTTACTAGAAACGTCATTCATGTTGTATGCGGAAAAGGTAAAAAAGACCGCATTATTCCACTGAATGCAGAGTTAAAACAAATCTTGGAAAATTATATCCGGTATGACCGAAATCCCAACTCCAAATATCTGTTTTCCTCTGCCACATCCGGACGACTAAGTCCCCAATACCTAAATCAAATGATACATCAATACGCAAAAAAAGCTGGTGTAAACCCCAAAATATCCGCCCATTGTCTGCGACACAGTTTTGCCTCTGCCCTAGTAGCAAAAGGTGCTCCCATCACTTCTATTCAAAGACTTTTAGGCCACACAGACTTAAAAACAACCAACATCTATATGCACGTGGACCAAAAAGAATTAACGCGCACCGTAAATCTCCTTGCTCCCTCCGCTGAAATGTCTTTGTCTGATTTGGCAATTCAAAATTTACTAAATCAATTTCCAGATAACAATAAAAATTCAAATAACACGCAAGACTTTCCACCAATAATGTCTGACTTGAAAGAAAAACTCTCTGCTCTCTACTATGCGTATTTAACAAATCCAAAACCATAAGTAGCATAAAAGAGGTGATGCCGCACGCATGAGCGACATCACCTCTTTTTGACATTGTATTACTAACAATACTGAAAAATTCTCTTATTTCTGTACAGTCAATGTATAACTTCCAGAAACTGCCAATGGATAATATCCAGATTTCTTTACACTCTTGTTTTCTGGAATAAGCATAATGTAATATGTTTCACCAGAAGTCAAAGAAACTTTGCCACCTACAGTCTGAACATCGCCTTCAGCCACTGCATCAGTTAAAAGACTCTTTCCATCTTTATCAAATACATAAAGTGACATCTTATCTCTCTGATATTCACCAGATACAGCTGCTGTAAAGTTATAGCTTCCGCTGGCATCACAAACAAACTTAGCACTTACAGCACCCTCTACAACATTGTAGTTTGTAGACTGTCCAGCCTGAATCTGCTGTGCATTTAAGAATTCCTGTGAAATAGAATAAGTTAATTTCTGTGCTGTTACATCCTGAGTACCTACGGTAATAGTACCCATCTTATGCCATATATTATTTACTTTTGCTTTTACTACATAAGTGGTGCTTCCTGGAAGACCAATCTGGAAGTTACCCTCATCATTTGTAGTTGTAGTTCTATACTCACCTGTTGTATTGTTGTAGAAACGTACTTCCTCGTTCTTCATTGTTCCTGCTGCATCAGAAAGTGTTCCTTCTACTGTATAACGCTCAATATCTGCATTAAAGTTATCCATAACAAGATCCTGTGCAGTTACAGCCACATCAGAAGTAAAGTAATGTCTATATCCATCCTCATCTAACATATATGCTACATATGTATTTGCTGGAAGAGATGCAATAAATGTACCATTGTTATCTGTTTTTACAGAGAACTTCATATCCGCTGCTTCTTCTCCATACTCATCTTCTCTATTTTCATACTGTTCTTCTTTTGTCTCAAAATAAACTTTTTCGCCCTTAATCAAAGAACCATTCTTATATTTTGCTACTGCGGATACTGAGTAAAAACGAATAGGAGCTACTACAGAACAAAGTCCATCCTGTGCATTCACTTTAACATGTGTATCCATCTCATATCTGATATCATCTGCATCAGACTGGATCTTAACAATATACTCACCTGGAGCTAATTCTGCTGCATAAGTTCCCTTTTTGTCTCCTGTTACAGCACTGCTATCCGTATTTGTTCCAACAGTTGATGTATATTCATAATCAACCTTTGTTCCAATTACAGAACCGCCTTCTGTTGTTGCACCATATGTTCTTTTATAAACATACTCGTCTGCTTCAGTAGCATTTACCGGATAGAAATACAATGTATTTCCTGTTAATTCTGTGTTAAAAATATCCTTTGCTGTACCAGAAATATTATAATATTTTTCTGCAACTACAGTTACAGTCATTGTCTGTTTTCTGTTTGCATCCTGTGCATCTTCTACTGTAATGGTATAAGTATGAGTACCTTCTGAGATACTATATGGAATCTCAAGGTAACTTACAGATGCAGAACGTCTTTCCACTCCACCGCTTGCTGTATTGCTGTTTGTTGATAAACGAACATTGCTTCCATCTGAACTCTGTAATGTAAATTTATAAGTTCCGGAACCACCCATTGGCGCAATCTTTACTGTGCCATAGTAATCTGTCGTATCTACAAATTTAGAATCAGCCTTTACCGCATCTACATAGTCATCTAATCTTACATAAGCTGACTTATTCTCAACCATAATGGTCTTCTCATCATAAACTTTATAATTGATAGTTGACGTTGCACTTCTTCCAAGCTCATCTGTTGCTTTAATAGTAACCTGACTCTCACCTGCTACTGTAGGGATACCTTTAATAATACCTCTCTTTTTATTAAGAGTTAAACCTGCTGGAAGTGTTCCACTTGTAATATCGTATGTAACAGTTCCTATTTGATCATCAAAATAATACGCACCTACATCAATAGTTGTTACATCATTCTTCTCAATATACCAATCTATTGTACCACCAACAATATCTCTCTTGTACTGATATTCTACACTATCGTTATTGTTTATAGTTACCTTTACCCAGTTACTGTAATTAACCGCTTTATTCAAATAAATACGGTAAGTAATCTGATCTGCAGAAGCTATGGTCTTAATAACTGGATAAAAATTATAAGATCCTTCCTTAAATTTCTTTACTCCGATTGAAAGGTCAGACACATTAAGTGCAGTAGCCTTCTTCATCTTTAATACGATACACTTCTCATCCAACTGATCTACTGATACAGATTGAATGTTCGTTACTGCATTATTAATTGATTTTTTAACAGTTACTTTACAAGTTAATTTCTTGCTTCCAACTTTTGCTGTTACAGTTGCACTACCCTTAGAAACACCCTTTAACGTTGCAGTTGCGTTCTTCTTTCCACTTGCCTTTACAGTAACAACACTCTTCTTGCTAGATGACCACTTTACTGTCTTAGAAGCATTCTTAACTTTGATTGTCTTTTTCTTTCCAACAGTGATTGTTACACTTTTCTTACTAATACTTGGTTTCTTTGCTGCCAAAGCAACATCTGAAGTACCAGCACATGTCATAACCATTGTAACGGCTAATCCACATGCCATTAATCTCTTACTAAATTTCATGTTTTCTTTCTCCTTCTTTTTACTTAATTTTCATTATGAAAGTTCTTTGCATCACTAAAATATGAACACGAAGAACAAATTATGAGAAAGGCATCTATGCGCATCTTTCTCAGACTATCATCACGATTCCTTCTATGTAGGATATTTT
>CAVIJT010000015.1:61474-71765 GCA_963643465.1 Lachnospiraceae bacterium
AAAAGAATTTTCTGCTTTTGTTATTATAACATCAAATTTCACATTTTACAACTTTTTTAACAAATTATAGAAAAGTTACTATTTTGTTACATTTTTTTTGCTATTTTTGAAGTTTTTAAAATATACATATTTACCAATTTTTTTGTCACACTTCTAAACACTTTATTCCTTCCACTGATTTCGTCCTCCATTTTTTTGTACAATATTTCCATATTACGCAATATATAATATACAATTTGCACATTTTTTTGCAATTTCCATCAAATAGAAAACTACAAAAAAACTACAAAAGTGCATGTTATAATGTACATATTTGACACCATTTATATTTCTCTAAACCAGATATAAATAAAATTTATATAGACAAGAACAGCAAAAATGACATCCACTTACTGATTCATGTCTGTCATTTGTATTTAGCTTTTATAATGCAAATCATTATTTTACTTTAATTATTGCATAACAAGTTTTTCCATTATATGTACTTGCAGTAATTTTACAAGTACCTTTTTTCTTCGCTGTTATAACCCCCTTAGAAGTCACAGTAGCTATCTTTCTATTACTTGTTTTTAAGGTTATCTTATTACTATAAGTCCCTTTATAAAACCATATACCTACTTTCTTCCGTTTTCCTTTACTGATTGTATATGTCACTTTCTTAGCCATATTTTTGTTAAAACTAACGCGTGTAGGTTCTAATTTAACGATTACATTAACAGTTCTTGAGTATTTTCCAAATCTCATTGTTACTTGTGTAGAACCTACTGATATTCCTTTAATAACACCTTTGCTTGATATTGTTGCAATACTTTCATCATCTACAGTATATGTTATCTCCTCTACGTTATTATTTATCTTTACACTAGCATTTGTTTTTACCGATTCCCCTGCACCAATAGTTACTGAATAAAAATCAACTTTAAAATCAATTTCATCTAACTTAGGCGTCGTAGTAATAACCGGAGTACTCTCTATATTAACTGCCGGAGTAGCTGTTGGTCCAAGAATAGGTGTTACTGTTGGTTCTGACGTTGCTACTATGACAACTATCGGGCTTGACTGTACAACAGCAGTAGGCCCTACAGTAGGTACTTTGGGAACTTCAGTTACTGGTATAGTAGGTTCTGGTGTTGCTATACCTGCTGTTGGCTGTATTTCTGGAACTTTAGTTACCGGTATGGTAGGTTCTGGTGTTGCTATACCTGCTGTTGGCTGTATTTCTGGAACTCCAGTTACCGGTATAGTAGGTTCTGGCGTTGTTACATCTGCTATGTTTGTTGCCACTGGTTCTACTGTCGCTACTGGCTCTGTCGTTGCCACAATCAAACTTGGATTAGACTCATAGGCTTCTAATAAATCTGCGATACTATTTCTAACACTTTCGACAGTTTGAAAACTGGATTCTGTAGCACTTTTCAAAATGCCAAGTGATGTTTTGTATTTTAAAATATCCTTGAACTTTTCCGCACCATTAGTAGTAGAATTTGCTTTTGCTGCATAATAGTCGCCTAAAAACAAATCATATTGTTCATACCCCGATCTAATTTGTTCTTCTGTTACAATATATCCCTCAGTAGGTTCAAACTCATTTCTCTGTTCGAATAACCAAATATCATCATTTATAAGATCATATACATCTTGCAATTTTTCATAAGCATTGACCGCAATCATATTCTGAGCATTATCCGTAGTTCTAGCAATTTTTTCTAATTCATAATTAATACGATATAATCCCCTGTTCGTTCTTCCATATGCCTCCTCTATAAAAGAAAACAAATATTTTTCGTAACCTTGTGATGTGGTATCGGTATTCGAAAATGTTGTTGTCTTAGTTGTATTTAATACACTTTGAGAAACCTGTATCTTTGCAGTAAGTTCTCCTACCGTCCTTGCTACATCAATTTGGTACTTGCTTTTTACCTCCACATAGTCCGTATTTACAGGAGTCCCTGTAATACTTTCGTATTTGTCTTCAATCTGATTCCCAACTCCTATTAATATTGATCCAGGACACATATATCCATCTGGTAATATAATCTCAGCATTTGCGTTTATTCCGCTGACTACCATAGTAATCATACAACCTACTGCTATCAACTTCTTGAGTGCTTTTGTCGTTTTTCTAATGTTAATCATCTTCTTCATTTCTCCTTTTTTATTTATGTTACCTTAATCTTTAAAACTGTCTACATATTTTGTGATTATAACACTCAATTTCACATTTTGCAATTTGCACAAGATTTTTGCATTTCCACTGAAATCACAGACTACAAAAAAACTCCAAAATTCTTTGCTATAATGTTACTATTCAGGACTATTTATTACAAAATATCTTATCTGTCGCACTTGCGGCTATAGAATTGCGTCCAACAATAAATTTGTAACTATTCAGAACCCCTCCTCATATATTCGCACTCGTCGTCCTTACGGACTTGCACAGTTTCCAGAGTTTCAAAGCTCGAAGAGTGTATGAAACTCTATTGGAAACTGACATGCAAGGCTCTCCCAAGAACTGGAGCCTATGCGAACAGTGATTGGATGAGAGCTACTGCCAGTTCCGTGCTGCGCACTAAGACTGCTCATATATGGGGAGGCAACTCTATTCGAGTACCTCTATAATAGAACAATCAGCTACTTATATGCCAGCATAACGTATCTAATTGTTCCATTATAGGGGATCTGAATAGTTACATTATTACATTAATATTTAGAATAAGGAGATTTTATGCAAACAAGAACAGCAGAAATTACACAAGAAGAATTAAACCGGGCAGTAACAATCACCCGACAAATTAGCAATTATTTTGAAAGTAAAGTAGTAGGGCAATCTTATTTAGGATACACCCTGCTAATTTCTCTTATGACCAATGGGCATATTTTATTGGAGTCCGTTCCGGGACTTGCAAAAACAACTGCTGCCAAAGTAATAACCGAAGCAGTAAATGGACATTTTTCCAGAATTCAATGTACCCCAGATTTGTTGCCAAGTGATATTATGGGAACACAGACTTACAACGTAGCAACAAACTCTTTTGAAACTGTGTTAGGTCCGGTAAATGCCAATTTCGTCCTATTAGATGAAGTCAACCGTTCCAGTGCAAAAACCCAGAGTGCTATGCTGGAAGCCATGCAGGAACGTGAAGTGAGCATTGGCGGAAAAACCTATCCGCTTCCAGACCCGTTTGTCGTCATTGCTACACAAAATCCAGTGGAACAGGAAGGAACTTACCTTTTGTCTGAGGCGCAGCTAGACCGTTTCCTATTAAAAGTAAAATTAACCTATCCAAATCCAGAAAGTGAATTTGAAATTTTAAATCGAATTGAAAACGATACTTTTTCCAGCGGTCACGCCGTGGCAACTCTGGAAGATATTCATTTTCTTCAAGCCTTGACCAAACGGGTATATATGGACCCTTCCATCAAACGATATATTGTAGATATTGTGCAGGCATCTCGCCAAACCAAACAACTGCTACCTCCAGAATTGTCTCAGTACGTTTCTATGGGTGCCAGTACCAGAGCTGCCATTTCTTTTATGGAAGTAGCTAAAGCTGTGGCACTTACTAACGGAAGAAATTATTGTACTCCAGATGATGTAAAGGCATTGCGCTACTCTATTCTAGGACATAGAATTATGCTGAATTTTGCAGCAGTGGCAGACGGAATCAAAGAAGAAACCATTATTGATGCAATGATAGGAGCTGTTCGAACACCATGAAGCTAACATATATTTCCCAAATTTCTTCTCGCGTAAAACAACGTAAAACCATTCACACCAACCGAGTAACATCTCAAATTTTAGATGGTTCTTACCGTTCTGTATATAAAGGAAGAAGTATGAATTTTGACGAGCTTCGGGAATATGTTGCTGGCGATGACATCAAGGATATTGACTGGAAAGCCTCTGCCAGAAGCCAAAAATTACTGGTGAAACAGTATATTGCAGAGAAAAAACACAACATTATGCTTGTGTTTGACACCAATCGCCGAATGCTCGCTCACACGGAACAATTACAGGAAAAATGGCAAGTAGGATTGTTCAGTGCCGGCACACTGGCTTATCTTATTAATCAAAACGGGGATTATACTGGTGCTATTTTTCCAACCACCCAGTCTATGGCTTACTTTCCATTTAAGACTGGACTGTTTCATTTGGAACAAATCTTAGAGCAATATGACGCCTGTGTGCGTATGGATAACCGATCCAGTATGAACAACGCACTCGATTACATTGTACGAAATTTTCGCAGAAAAATGATATTGGTTCTTGTTACCGATACTCAGGGAATTCTGGACATTCCAGACACTACCTTAAAGCAGTTGTTGGTTATGAACGATATTTTGCTGCTTCATATTGGTGATGCTAACCTTTGCAGCCAGTCCACTTCTCTTTCAGATGTTTATCATATGGAAAAGGGAGGTTATCTGCCCTCATTTTTCACTGAGGATAAAAAGCTGGCCCAACTGGAAACAAGCAAGCAAAATGCCCTTTATCAACAATGCACAGACAAACTAAAACGTCATGGCATTGTATCTGCCACTATCCATCAGGCAGAACACGTAGATGAAACCATTTTATCACTGCTAACCAGAAAAACATGCCAATAGTTACAAAAATGGAGGATGCTTATGAAAACATCGGTTACCTTACAGGAACCTTTTTCCTATTCCCTACTACCCATTATTGTGCTGTCTGTACTGGTGCTTTCTTACGGAATGTATCTTTTGTATTCCGTTTTACAAAAAAAACGTAAAACAGTGAAAAAGCCAGAATACAAACCTGCTTCGAAAGTTAATCTTGCAAAAATAAAGCAAAAATATCTTGCTGAATTGGAAAACATCCGACAGGCAGCTTATCAGGAGCAAATTACAACAAGAGAAACTTATCAAAACATGAGTCGCTGTATTCGTCAGTTTGTGTATGAAGTAACCGGAATCAAAGTGCAAAACTACACACTTTTTGATATCAAACAACTTCAAATGCCACACCTTGAATCACTGATTTCCGAATTCTATCATCCAGAATTTGCAGTAATCTCCCAAGGTGACCGTGACGCAGCATATGAAAAAGCAAAAAAGGTAATTGAATTATGGAATTAAAATACGCATTTATGATACCTGTGGGCGCATTGATCGTAATTCTTCTTCTGTTCTTGCAAAGAAAGAAGAAAGGCGGTTACACAGGAGGAATAAAAATTTGGAACCTTTCCCTGCTGGAGCAGGAACCTTATTTTAAGAAAAAATTAGCCACATACCGAGTTCTCCGCACATTGATGCTGTTATCTTGTATTGTGGCGATTATAGCCACTTCTACACTGGCTGCTCAACCTTATAAAAAAGTAACCACACAAAAAGAACTGTATAATCGAGACATTATTTTATGTTTAGATGTTTCCTACTCTGTAGATGCGTTAAATCAAGAGTTAGTAGAAAACTTAAAAGATACCGTGTCTAATTTAAAAGAGGAACGCTTTGGAATCGTTATTTTTAACTCTTCGGCTGTGCTTTTATCTCCTCTTACCAATGATTACGATTACATTTTGGAAATACTGGACCAATTGAAAGAAAGTATCTCCTATCGCCAATCCTATACAGATACAGAAACAGATATTTTCAGCGAAGACGTACCAGAAAACTGGCTGTATCTGGACAACTACATTATAGAAGGAACTCTTGTGGGTAGTGATGAGCGAGGAAGTTCTCTGATTGGAGATGGTCTGGCAACCAGTGTGTATGATTTTTCTGAGGAAGAAGACCGAACTAAAATTATTATCTTTTCTACGGATAACGATTTGCAAGGCACACCTATTGTCACACTGGATCAGGCTGCTACCCTCTGCAAAGAAAATAATGTTGTAGTGTATGGCATCGGCACAAACGAAATGTACGATGAAAACAAAAATGAAATGCAGGCGGCCATGGAAAAAACCGGAGGAAAATTTTATTTGCAAGAGGAATCCGGAACAGTGACTGATATCGTAAAAAACATTGAGAAAGAAGGAAAAAGTTTAATAAAAGGAAAAAAAGAAATTCAGGAAATTCCTTGGGTGGAAGTACCTGCTCTCCTTTTATTTTCTTCTATATTTGTAATGTTTATCTGCATGAAAGGACTAAGGAGGTGAGACAAGCTATGAAAATCCAGCCAATATTACCTATATGGGCTATGGCTATCCTTTGTATATTAATGCTGTGTATGAAACGAAAAGGACTTTTCCCATTTCTTCGTCAATTGCTGCTGGTGGCTCTTTTGTTTGTCATCAATCTCCGCATTTCCATACCAAGTGACTCTGTTTCCAGTTCTACTATGAAACTGGATATGTCTGTCCTATTCGTGATCGATAACACCATCAGTATGCAGGCCATGGACTATAAAGAATCAGAACCTCGTTTTACCGGAGTAACAAACGACTGCAATTACATTATAGATACGTTATATGGTGCAGATTTTTCTATTATTAGTTTTGACAATACAGCAAAACTACTATGCCCATCTACGAATGACACAGCGTTTGCCCAAAATACCATAGCATCCCTTTCTCCAATGGATGAATTCTATGCAAGAGGCTCCTCTATGAATGTTTGTAAAGAACTTTTTATGAATACGTTAAAAAGCCTGAAAAAAAAGGATAAACCAGTAGTTGTCTTTTTTATCACCGATGGTGAAATTACGAATGAAGATACCTTATCTTCCTTCTCCGATGCCGCTTCTTATATTGATTACGGTGCTGTTCTTGGCTATGGAACCAAAGAAGGCGGAAAAATGTATGTGACGGAATACGGCTCCGATACACCAACTATTTTACAGGACGAATCCGAATATCCTTATACAGATGCCATTTCCAAACTGGATGAAACTAATTTACAGAAACTAGCAAAAGATATGAAGCTTTCCTATATTAACATGACTTCACAGGACCTTATTACAGATACTTTAAAAACCATACAACAAGACATTTCTGCATCTATAGAGGATACCGAGGAAACCAATGGATATAAGGAAATTTATTATTGGTTTCTCCTTCCAATTATGGGATTGTTGATTTGTGAATTCAGAAAACAGTAAAATAGTCACAACAAAAAGGTAGGAAATAAAATGAAAAAAATATGTACCGCAATATGGGGATTCCTCCTCTGCTGCCTAATATGTCTACTGACAAATTTTTTTGCAAACGAAATTTTTGTAAAAAACTATGAGTCTGGAATATACAAAGAAAATAAATTGTCTACCCTTGGATTTTTAGAACCATACATTTCCCCTTATAACGAAGGAAATTTGTATTACCAAAAGGGTAACTATGAGGAGGCTGTCAAATCCTATGAAACAGCTTTATCTCGTTATCCAAGCAAAGAACAAGAGTGCCATATCCGCATCAATTTAGCACTTTCCATGATTGCTCCCATTGATTCTTCCCAATTAAATGAGCAGGAATTGGAGAACGCCATTGCCACACTAAAGAAAGCAAAAGAAATTTTGTGTGAAAATAACTGTGCCACAGAGGACGGAAACGGACATAATGAAGAAGCGCAAACTTTAAAAGAGGATATTGACCGTTTTCTTAAAGAACTGGAAAGCAGCCAAAATTCCAATTCCAACAATTCAAACCAATCCAATAAAGAAAACAAAAATAAGGAAAAAGACACACCAGTAGAAAACAAAGAAGACATCGAAAAACAGCTAAAAGAAATTCAACAACAAAGCAATGAAGAAAGAAATCAAGAAATGTCCCACGCAGAGGAATTATCCGATTTTGATTTTTATGATGGGCAAAATTGGTAACTGCAACCACATCTAACCAGCCCGCTCGTATTCTTGTAGGAATATGAGCGGGCTGTACTTTATGGTTTAACCTGCATATGGTGTATCTTTAAATAATCCAAATTTTGATTTTACCCAGCCTTTCTTTCCAGACTTAGTAACACAATAATATCTTGGCTTTTTGCCTTTTACACAAACTTTTGTAATCTTTAACTTTGTACCCTTCTTAATACTAAATGCTTTTTGGGCTCCTGTTGCATTACGATATACTTGAATTTTCTTTTTCGCTACCAAATATTTTGATTTATAACCGCCTTTTTTTTCACTGTAACGGAAATTAGTATAAGACAGTTTTACTACTTTATTTTTCAAAGAAAGTTTTCCGTTTTTTCCCACTTTATATACAAATGACATGTCTGTATATGCAAGCATATTGGTCTGACCAACTACTTTTAAGGTAATGGTATTTGACTTAACAGAAGAAACGGTTGCACTGCTGTGATAATATAATTTCATTACATAATCATCCAAATCAGCAACTTCCTTCAAACATCCATCTTCATATTTGTAAATTTTCTTTGTTCCATCATCATTTTCTGATGTCAACGAAATAAAGAAATACCCATGGTCTTTTGTCTGCATAAAAACTGGAATTATATCATAAAAACGCTGATTATATTCATACAAAACCGTATTTCCGTTGACGATTACTTTAAATGCTTGATACATATCATTTTCATCCGCATCCAACTTTTCAAAATTAACGGTATCTGGTACCCCATCTCCCGTTACATCGTAATTGCTACATGAACTGGTATCTGACATCTCATACTTTCCGACCTTTTCTGCCTGTGCCTCGGTGTTCTTAAGCATACAAGCCGCCATCATGGCAAAACATAAAAATAGTAGCTTTTTCATTTTTTTCATTACTTACTCCTCATCCTTTCCTGTCGCTTTGCATCTATACAGATGCTGCTCTTTTTTCTCCTGACTATAAATACGCAGGTTCATAGTCTTTTTTATTATACATGATAGGCATTTTTGTAGCAATGTGTTTTTTCGCTATAAGAATTAAGGCGCCAAACAATCACCACAGACACATAGATTTTATAATTTCTAAAAAAAGCAGAAAAACTATAAAAAAATTAATAACTCTATAGAAAGCAAAACTACATTATGTTAATATAAGTGCAAATATCAAAGTATTTTGTCTATATCTTGGACACTTCTTTTAAAATCCAAACTTAAATCCACATATTGGGTTATTTCTCGAAACCGAATCCCACACTATATGAACAAATTCACTTTTTTCAAAGTTGAAACTCTACACATTTCAAACCTACTCTTTACTCCTTCCCAATATTTTGCCAGAAAACAACTTGCTACACAAAAGAAAAAAAATTATAATGGAGGTAGATAAATGGATGTAAGCAACACACCTTATGATGATGTCTTTCGCACTTTAATGTACGATTGCCGTCGTCTAGTGTTTCCTTTAATCAATGAAGTTTTCGGTGAACACTACACTGGAACAGAAAAAATTGTATATGGAAAGAATGAGATATTTTTAAACCAACAGCGAGGTCGACAAGAAAAACGAATTACAGACAGTAGCTTTCGCATATTGGGAACATTTCCAAAAAAGTACCATATAGAATGCCAAAGCACCACAGATTCTTCTTTGGTTGTACGCTTTTTTGAATACGATACGCAAATTGCATTAGAAGACGCAGAATTGCAAAATTCTATATTACGAGTCACATTTCCACACTCTGCAGTTTTATATTTGCGTTCTAATGAAAACACTGGAAACACACTAACAATTAAAATGAACACCCCCGGCGGAACTGTATCTTATAACGTAATTATTTTCAAAATCAAAGACTATACCATCGAAGAAATTTTCGAAAAAAGACTTTATATTTTAATACCGTTTTACCTTTTCAATTTTGAAAAAAACTTTAAAATGTATGAAGAAAACGCAGAATATTTCACAAAATTTCAAGCTAACTATCGCCATATTCAAAAAAATTTAGAATTTCTTTGTAATCAAAACGAATTATCCGAATATGAATACCGCACTCTATTAAATATGATTACAAAAATATCTGAACATTTACTTCAAAACTATTCTACTATGAAGAAAGGAGTGACTAACATTATGGGTGGACAAATTTTAGATTATCCTGCCAAGAGGATTTTAATGCAGGGAGTAGAACAAGGATTAGAGGAAGGTCGTATTATAGAAATAATTGATATTGGTATTGAACTTGGTTGGTCCGAAGATGAAATCCTTAATCGCATTCAAAAAAAAATAAGTATAACTGAAGAACAAGCTAAAATGTATATGGAGAAATATATGAAAAAATAAATTATATTCATACACAATCTATGACTTTTTTGAGAGTTATTGCAAAAATGCAATAGCTCTTTTCTCTTTAGCAAATAATAGTTTCCACAAACGAATTTCTGATTCTAGTACAATCCTAACCTTTTCCCAATCTTTCCATTTCCCATTCATCCACAAAAACACCC
>CAVIJT010000016.1:0-70709 GCA_963643465.1 Lachnospiraceae bacterium
AATGTAATACTCTCTAAAGTTGGTACCGCATTTACTGTTACACTCTTTTCCTGTTGTACTACAGTACCATCTGAATCCTTTGCATACATAATTAATGTGTATTCACCGGCTTTTGTTGGGTACCAGGATACTTTACTAGTTGTACTGTAACTACTTAATTCTGTAACGGTTCCACTTGCATCTTTTACTGCATATTTATAATTTACAGTTCCGCTATTATTCTCTACAGTTCCTGTTAACGTTCTAGATCTTCCTACAGTTGTTTCATCTAAATCAATATCCCAGTCAAACTCGGAAATTGCTAATTTTTTATTTATAACATAACTTCCGCCACTTAACATTGTAGTAAGTCCAGAGTCATCTGTTATTGTAACATACACCTTATAAGTTCCATCTGTATCAGGGGTCCAAGTTCCTTTTGTACTACTACTCATTGTAAAATACAAATCTTTCATACCAAACTGGTAATTTCCACCCTGTACATGAATGATACACTTCTTGTTACCTGTTCCACCATTTACCTTGGCTGTGGCAGTAATTTTAGTACCAATTTTCTGTGGAGATGCCTTATCAAATGTAACACTTTCCAAAGTCATTCTTTCATTTACGGTTACTTTCTTTTCTGCCTGTACTACAGTACCATCTGAATCCTTTGCATACATAATTAATGTATAGCTTCCAGCTGTACTTGGTTTCCATGTTACTTTGTTAGTTGTACTATAACTACAGAGTTCTGTAACTGTTCCTTTAGAATCTTTCACAGCATACTTGTAATTTACTGTTCCCTTATTGTTGCCAACTGTTCCTGTTAGCGTTCTCTCTTTTCCTACGGTTGTTTCATTTAAGTCAATGTCCCAATTAAACGCTGAAACTTCCATATCCGGTAATTCCATTGTGTACTCGCCATAATTAAATAATTTCGTATAACCAGTTTCATCTTTTATAACAGCGAATATACGATAGGTGGCATCTACACGTGATGTAAAAGTTCCCGAATTACTACTATCCATGCTGAAATTTAAAGATTTTGATTCGGCATAACTACCTCTTACCCATTCCGCATAAATGGAACACGTTGTTTTACCTATTCCACCAGTCACATCTACAGTTGCGCGAATTTTAGTACCTATCTTCTGAGGTGATGGTTTATCAATAGTAAAACTGTTTACTTTCATCTCAGGCTTAATCGTTACTTCTTTTTTCATAAAGTCAATAGTACCTGAAGAATTCTTTGCATATAAATACAAAGTATACGTACCTTCCTCACTTGGAGTCCAAGTTGTATAATTGGTTTTACCATAGCCCTTTAAAGTTTCACTGTTTCCATTTGAATCTTTCACTTTGAACTTATATTGCAAAGTATCTGTAGTTGCAGCACTTGCTGTTAATTTGCAAGATCTACCAACGCAAGATTCCGTTCCTGTTTTATCCCACTCAAATCCTTTTAACAAGGTATGATTTGCAGTAAGTGGATACTCTTTCTCGGTTCCTGATAATGTCTCGTCTGACAATCCTGATGTATAAAGAACTGTTCCCTGACTCTTAATAACAAGATCCTTGATAATAACAGAATATGATCCTGTATCAGTATCGCTCATAGAAACAGACCAATTGTAATCATCTAAAGTCTCTAACGAAATATCTTCAATTACATTGTTCAAATCAAATGCAATTGTTCCCTGTGTTTTTGTAGTGCCTCCATCTAATGCAAAATTGCTTGGCCAAGCAGCTTTATCTGTTGCAGAATACAAATCAAGCTTAAATGATTTAATTACTTTCCCTGTATTTTTGTCTTTTGCTTGTATTGTAAAATTTAAATCCGCACGATCTCTTGTTTTCACTGATGCAACTAAAAAGATGTCAGAGGTACTTTTCTGACTTGTACAAGTATATACAACTTCATCCCCTGTCTCACCAGGAAGGAACGGTACACGATTATCCAAACTTACTTTTCCGTCACTAATAATAATTTCAGCATCAATAGCTTGATTAATCGCAGTTTCAGATGTCTTTGTCAACACGGAAGACTTTTCATTGAGCGCATCATAAGCTACCCAAACATAACCATTATTTTTATAATCGTCTCCATGTGAGTTCGCTACTTTGATTGCCCCCCATTCTCCATCCTGTGCTATACCATCAAAATTAATATCTACCCAAATATTATCATCGTACCCCACAATAACCATTGCATGTCTACCTAGCATACGCTCTCCAGCATTGTTAGCAACATATTGGTCACAACGACTTACAATATGTTCATTTGGATGACTAGGTGATGTTTTTGCTGTTCTCGAATAATTTAACGTATCAAAATATGTTCCGAAAATAATCATCTTTCCATCATTCAACGTTTTTTTCATCAATTCCAAGTCACTGTCACTCGCACTGGTAATTGGTGTTCCGGTACGCGGAACAAGTGTCATATAACTTACACTATCAATCCGATTATTTGCTGCATTTTCCCAAATTTCTTCTGTAGGATACCATGTATATTTATAATTATTCACACTGGTTGAAGATGGTGCTACAGATTGATAAGGTGCTCCATATTTTTTTAAAAAAGTTGCAGCAGTATAGCGATTTGTTCCATGTTCTGTACTCTCTTGCGAACGAATTCTGTTATATACAAAGAATGGTGACAAAGTATTCTTCATCGTTTCTTCAGGGTCATTTTTTACTTGTGTACAAATTCCCCTAGCCTTGTTGATGGTATATGTACCTGCATAATAGATACTTGAATACACCGCACATGAACCACCTTCCTGTAATACTATGTTAGGTACATAATCACTTTCTGATAAATCCACAGAAGAGGCATAACCATCCTGACTATTGGTTATCTCTTCTTCATCTGTTGGCATCTGTTTTTCATACTCTTCTACACTAGTGATTACATTCTCTGAAACTTCACTAGGATCCGCCTCAAAATCTCCTGTTGGATAATCCTCCAGATGATCGTAAATATCACTATTACAATCCTCTTGGACAGTTGCTGACACATCTACATCATATTCTGTGTCATTTGTTGTTTCCGCCAAAGCAGTAAAATCTGCTCCGCCGTTTCCAAAAGATGTAACAAGCATGCTAGACGCAAGCATTAAACTTACAATCTTTTTTCTGATTTGATTTTTAAATACTCTTTTTTTCACTATCATTTCCTCCTTTTTTCCGCAGTCCATTCTATCTTATTTTTTTTAATAGCGCAAAACAAATATTTCCATAAGCCCTTTATTTTACTGTGTTTCCAGAACTTAACATGTACAAATTTCCCCTTCCAACTTTTCTCTTTTTGTGTATTTCCCCTTGCAATTCATAATTTTCTTATACTCATTTCTATAAATTTGTATTTTTTACATATTTTTTTTGGGTTTTTTTGCTTAATTTTGTGATTTTTTACATTTTGTTTTATTTTTTTAAAAAACGGTAACTTTTTTGCAACATTTTCGTAACACACTTCACTGGCACATCCTCACAGAGCGTTTTTTACTCTATAGGACAAATTTTCCTATCGAAACAAGGTGTCAAAAGCTCATAACCTAAATTGTACTTGTCAAATTGTGCAATTTGACGAGTGCCCGAAAAATTATAGTCTTTTGACACTCTAATTCTATAGAGTCAAAAACAGGCGTGCCACAATGATACATCCTAGTCTACCTGACAAGGAATGAAACATTGTGACACGCCTGTTTTCTTATCTCTTTATTAATCTACTGCTGTATTTCCCACTTTCCTGATGTCTTGTTAGAGGAACTATTTGGTATAAAAATATATCCGTCTGCACTCTGAATTAATACATGATCCGTCTGTTTATCCCAATTGTTTGTTCCTGACGTATTTTTAAATAATACGTTTGTATATTTCTTTGGGATGCTAAACTGGTATACATTTGTTGCTACCTTTGTACCCTCATATACCTTTGCACTCACTCCATCTGCCCATACGTAAGCATAAACCTTTGACCAATTTGTTTTGCTATTATTATAATAGAACATTGTGTCATCCACCGGCGTTGGAGTTGGTGTCTCACCACCATAATTTTCCCATACACCGCTTGTCTTATTACTTGCACTGGATGGAATAAAAACTTTTCCTTCCTGTGGTTCCCCTACATTAACGGTCTGCTTATCCCATGTTGATGTACTATTCACATTTTTAAATAAAACTTTTGTATATGTATTAGAAATAGTAAACTTATAAATACTTGATGTTTCTTTCGTTCCTGTGAACATTTTTGCCGATACACCATCTGACCATGCATATACATATACATTAGACCAATTTGTTTTGCTATTGTCATAGTAAAAGGTAGTTTCTTCTACTGGCTTTGGAGTTGGTGTAGCCGTTTGTGTATCCATTTTTGTTATTTTTTTATCTTTGATACCATAAGTTCCAGAAGCATCTATAATATAGTTTTTTCTATTATTATTATCCCAATTTCCATTTTTATCATTAAAACACATTGTAATTTTTGATGCACTTCCAAGGTCAATCGTAGCTTTCCATGTGTACCCGGCTTTCACAGCAGTTCGACTATCAGACATCTTCACCCCAGGTACAGAGGTCCAGCCTTTTCCATCTACTTTATAATGTACATACGCCTGTGACCATCCGGAATTCTTATAATATATGGTAACCTGATTGCTCTTTATTACTTCATAACTTCCAATTTTCTGAAGCGTAGAAAGTCCTGAAGCATCTGTAATTGAAGCGTACAACGTATATGTTCCATCTGTATCCGGAACCCATGTCTTTTGTGTGTTAGATACATTGGTGAAATAAATTGTTTTAGCTGTATCTGAAGCATTCCCACCCATGACATACATATCACAATTTACAGTTCCAGTTCCACCCTCATATGTAATATTCGCTGTAATTGTTGAGCCGACTGCCCGTGGAAATTCTTGATCAAAACGCACACTGGCAATCTTAGGCGCACTATTAATTTTTACAGACTTGTTCATAGTGTCCACATCACCTGCAGAATTTTTCGCATATACGGTTAATGTATACGTTCCTGTGGAACTTGGAGTCCACTTCACAGAATTATCCACACTATAATCCTTTAAAGTTGTAACAATATCATTTTCATCTATAACTTCAAATTTATATGTCACCTCATCTGTAGTCTTAATAGTTGCTGTTAATTTACGAGACTTACCGACAGACGATTCATTCTCTGCATAGTCCCAGTCAAAGCTATTTAACAATGTATGACTTTTACTAAGCGCATAATCAGTCGCAGTTCCTGTTAATACTTGATTTGATAATTCAGCTGTATAAAGAACAGCTCCCTTACTCTTAATGGATAAATCTGTAATTGTAACCGGATTAGATGCAGTATCTCTGTCATACATAGACACCGACCATTCATATTCATCTATCTCCTCTAATGTAATGTCACTAATTACAGTATTTAAGTCAAAAGCAATGGTTCCTTCTTTTTCTGTAGTAGAACCATCTAAAGAATAACTTGTTGGCCAAGAAGCCGTACTCGTTGCAGAATATCTTAAATTATAATCTGTATTATATGTACTTATGTCTCCTGTATTTTTATTTTTTGCCTTTATTTTTAGCACCAAATCCACACGATCCGCAGTCTTTACTGATGCAACCAAAAATACATCGGAAGAACTTTTCTCATTTGTACATGTGTAGATAGCTTCCTGACCATAATTTCCCGGAAGGAACGCACAACGATTTTCAGCACTTACCGCATTATCCTCAATAGTCCCCTCCTCAATGGCTTGATTAATTCTAGTTTCATCTTCGGATGTTAATACTGCTGACACCTTATTAATGGCATCATATGCTACCCAAACATAACCGTTATTTTTATAATCGGTTCCATGTGAGTTTGCTATTTTGATGGCTCCCAATTCAGCCTCTTGTTGTATCCCATCGTAATTAATATCTACCCAGATATTATCATCATATCCGACAATAACCATTCCATGGGCGCCATAGTTGCGCTTTGTGGCAGAACCTACATAATAATCACATCTGCTTACAATTTGCTCATTTGGATGACTCTCAGATGTTTCTGCTATTTTTGTATAATTGAACGTATAAAAATGTGTCCCAAAAGCAATCATCTTTCCATCGCTCAATGTTTTTTTCATCAATTCCAAGTCACTATCATCCGGACTGGTAATTGGTGTTCCAGTACGAGAAAAAAGTGTCATATAATTTGCACTATCAATTCGATTATTTGCTGCATCTTCCCAGATTTCTTCTGTAGGATACCATGTATATTGATAATTTTTCACACTGGTTGAAGATGGTGCCAGAGATTGATAAGGTGCTCCATTATCTATTAAAAATTGTGCATTTTTTTTGATAGTAGTTCCATATGAAGTAGATGCAGCAGATCGAACTCTATTATACACAAACATTGGAGATAAAGTATTTTCTTCACTCTTAGAACTAATTCCTCTCGCTTTATTAATTGTATACGTTCCAACATAATATGTACCAGAATAATTTGCACAAGATCCCCCTAACTGTGATACAATATTAGGTGCATACTCACTTTCTGATAAATCCACAGAAGAGGCATAACTAACTAAACTATTCTTTATCTCTTCTTGAGCCCCTTCACAATTTCCCTCATTTATTAGCATTTGTTGCTCATATTCTTCTACATTAGTGATCACTTCATCTGTAACTTCACTAAAATCCTCTAAAAGTTCTCCAGTTGGATAATCTTCCAGATGATCATAAATTTCACTATTACAATCTTCTTGCACATTTGCTGACACATCTCTATTATAATCTGTGTCCTTTGTTGTTTGCGCCAACGCAGTAAAACCTGCTCCACCGTTTCCCAAAGATGTAACAAGCATACTAGAAGCAAGCATCAAACTTACAATCTTTTTTCTGATTTTGTTTTTTAATACACTTTTTTTCATTATCATTTCCTCCTTTTTCGCAATTTATTTTATCTTATTTCTCGAAATAGCGCAAATATTTCTATAAAAAAGAGCCAACGGCTGCCAGTTTTGTACTGATAACCTTTGGCTTTCTTTCTAATCTCCATCAAATAACTTTAAAAACTGCTTCGCTGCTTTTTGATTATACGTCTCATAATCGACTAACATAGGTCCCACTTTTCCAGCAAAAAACTGCTCTATCCCCATGCACAGCCCGTCTACTGTTGGTGGTACTAAGGTTCCGCCATGCTCTGTTACAAACCCTCTTGGACCCTGCACATCCGTAGCAATCGTGGGCAGTCCTAATGTATCTGCTTCAAGGAGCGTAAGTCCTAACCCTTCATAATAAGAAGGTAGCACAAACAAATCACATTTTGCCATAACAGCCATAGGGTTTCTCATGGATTTTATCACCACTATCCGCTTGGATACTGCTTTTGCAGCAGCCACCGTTTCTTCATATAAAGGACCATGTCCGCCAATAATAATAAGATAGCTGTCTGGATTTGACTGCAAACATCTGCCAAATGCTTCAATAAGCATATGATGTCCCTTTTCTGGCGAAAATCTACCTACTGTTATAATTTTTTTCGCATCCGATGCTAATATTTCAATCAATTGCTGCTCTGTCACATTCGCCTTGGTATCTTCGTCAAACGCCACAGGAAGTTTCCCTTTTCTCTTTACTTCCATATAATTATGACAATTATTTACTGTAACAATATTTGCATTGGCACCGCCAATGGTTCTAGTTACCTCCTGCAAATCTTCGGTTACAATGGCAACCACATCATAAATTCCATAGGCATCCTTGAGCGTGAGCAAATGTTGATTCTTTCGAAGTCTGATTTCTTCCAGCATATCATTGTGTACCCAGATTGCCTTTGGACAGTCAAATTCCTGATACAACTTTATATGTCTTACCTCATATCCCGTATACTGGATGACTTCACTAAACTCTGCTCCATGAAATCTTCGCTTACATTCTCTTTGAAACAACCGCTTCATCTTTTTTTGTACCCATCTTCCATTTCTATTCCAATGAAAATACAAATAATAAGCGACTGCCTCTAAGAAACTAAAGTGCATGGTATTACCAGCAGGCATAAAATAGGCATCCTTTGGAAGCAACTCCAACCTTTTGCAATCTTTTTCCAACGCCAGCTCATCAATTGCCACAAAATAATTTTTTTCCTGCAAATCTATATTGTCAAATACATTTAGCAGTGCCGTTGTAATGCCACTTTTCCCAAACTCAGAGCCATACAATAATACATTTTTCTTCTGATGCTTTTCAAAAACCATTTCTTTGCAACACTTGTTTCCACGTATTACATGATCCACAATGCGTTTTGCTGCATCTGCGTTATCATAGGTGCAAAATGTTTCTAGAAATTCTTTATCATCATAAGATATTTCCGTCTGAAGTTCTTTGGAAAGTTCTGCCACATCATGGACAATTGGAAAAGGTAACTGCTCTAAGTTTATATATAGGCCGCGTTCCTTTTCATACTCCTCCAAATCATAAGGAAAGAGAATGATTTTTTTGCGTGCATTGGCAAAATCAAAGAAAATGCTAGAATAGTCTGTAACTAACGTATCGCAACAAGTAAGAAACGCATATACATCTTCCGGTTCTTCATAATTGCGTATATGCTTATAACCATCCATAGAAAGTGCTTGATTCACGAAAGGATGTAATTTTACAAACATTACCTGAGAGTCACTTAACTGCTCATCTAACGCATCTAATAGTTCCTTTGTTTTTGCAAGCTGTTCCTGCTGCTTTTCTTTTCCAACAATACCTCTCCATGTTGGCATGTACATAATAATCTGCTTTCCCAAAAGTCCCAGACGTTCCCGGATATGCTCCTGCTCCTCCTCGAAAAATACACTGTTTCTTGGATAACCTTCCAGCAATACTTTTCCCTGATATAGAGGCGCAATTTGATACGCCTCCATCATAATATTGCACATAGCCTCACTTGGATAAAGCAAATAGTCCGACATCAAAAAATTTCTCTGAATGTTCCACATGGCGTAGGCACTGGTATTTTCATCCCGTCCCATTTTTTTGAGCGGTGTGCCATGCCAAGTATTTATAAGAATCTGTCCCTCTCTCTTTACATATACCCGCTCCATGGAAGTGTCCACAAACAAATATTTTGCGGTACTAATCCACTGATAATACAAGGCAGAATATACGGTCACAAAAGTCACATTGGAAACACCTGCTTGTTGGAATTTCTTCTCCACTTGCTCACTACATTCCTTTGTCACTAAAACTCCAATATCATACTGCTCTTTTTCCTTATATATTTCCTGTAACAAATGCCAAAGGTTAGATGCAAACTCTTTTCCAGTTCGAGATTCAAACAAAATTCGATTTTCCCTAATTGGCATTTTGTTCCAACAGTGCTGATAATACGTTTCGTAACCGATATCTTTCCCTATTCTTGCCAGTTTCCTCAGCTTGCTCATATGACACCTTCTATTTCTTTTTCTGTCTGTTAAAACGAATAATCTCCTGCATATCTTCTCCATTATTCATCTTATTCATTAAAAGTGTTCTGCCTTCCGTAAGAGGAAGTTTCAACGATAAATCAACACTTTCTGTATATGGCTGGCTGTCTAACTTGTCAGATGCAAGACCAAACAGTTCTTTTCCAGCTTTTGTATGAATACATACCATATCTTCACCCATTGGATAGGCTTCTTTCTTAGAACCGTTATGATTTACCGTAATATCTGCCACGCTGATACCATTTTCCCGATATTTGCAAGTGTAGCAACTATGTCTTGCCGCATATCCACGACGCATTGCATGAATAAATAAATTACTACTTGCACTAGACACATAAATATCTCCACTTTGGAAAGTGATACATACATATGGTTTCTTTGCCGTTCTGGTTTTGTTATCAAACTCTACCTTTACCACTTTAGAACCATAGCTTTCCTCAAGACTTTCCAAATATTTCTCATATACTTTTCTGGATGCGATACCTCGTTCTAATTCTTGGACTGTATACAAATTTTCATAGTCTTTTCCAAGATAATGATACAAAGCATCCACTTTAGATGCTCTTCCTATAAATAATACTTTTCTTCCTGTGGAAAGTTCTTGTTTCACTTGCCCAAAAATGTCATTTGACAATTCTTCCACATATTTTTCCGAAAAGAAACCTTCTGCTTCCTCTAGGTTTTCCGCTAAACCATACTCTGGTAACAGACTATTCTTATATCCAACGCCTGCAACCACTCCGCCTTGTTTCCAGATTGCCTCTGCAAAAGCTCTGGTTGCACCGCCACCGGAACAGACTTCTAATACTTGATCATCGTTCAAATGTGCTGTATATGCTTCTTTTATCCCGTGACCTTTTCCCTCATTGCCGAACAAACAAGTAGTTGCCTTTGCACGTTCTTCCTGCCCTGAAATGGCCTTTGGATAAAAAATACCCTCTTCATCCTGTTCCATAGAAATAGCGTCTGGTGATAACTCTTTACAAAGTCCACAACCATAACAGTTGAATTTGTCCTTAGACTGTAAATACTTTTTATCCGAAGTAACTGGTGCCGGTACTGTCTTTGGTCCCTGAATAGCTTTTTGCAAATATGCTTCTGAAGCAGCTCTTGCTTCCTTACGAAGTTCATTTACTTTTGCATAATCTATATCCAATTCACTTAAATCCTTTGGTATATCTTTTACTTCCGCAATCAAATGATTCTCAAGACCAAACATTTGTAATAAATTTCGCATACGATCTGGATTTTTAAAATGAGGAACAGTAATAAACTTCTTTTCATAAATCGTAGAGAAAACGGTTGCATGAAAAGAGTTTGTAATGACAAATTTTGCTCCGTCTATCACACCCAAAAATTCTTCTGGACCACCTGCTGAGAATTTTCCAATCTCATTTTTGAAACTGTAATCTGCACGGTTGTTGACAACAGGAAGACCAGTACGCTTAGAAATCTCTTCTACAATCGCATTCAGTCTTGCATCCACTTTTACTAAGTGTACATTATGAACAAAAATGTAATCTCCACCCTTTACTGGAAATGGCTTTTTCAGTGTATCGTACTTTTCGCGATCCAAAAGAAGTGTTGGATCTAATACCAAATCAACTTCTTTATCCGTTAATTCTTCCACCGCAGTCTTTGCTTTTTCCTCACGCACAGAGATATAATCCAGCTCTTTTAAATATTTTTGAACAACGACTTTTTCTTCTTCATCAAAAGCATCCTTACCAATACTTGCTGCATAAGAAATACGCTTCACTTTTTCATCACCAAATGCCAAGAAATATGCACCACTGATTCCCCTGGTAATATTTCCGTTCCAAACCTGATCACTACCAGTAATCATCAAATCGTAATCAAATTTTGCATTTTTTAGTGCCTCATAACTGTGATAAGGAACTGTAGTTGGCAATACGTTGTTAATAAAATTCTCAAATTTTTTATAGCGTTTGGATTTTTCCGGTATGCGCACTCTGGCTTTCATATACTGTAACTTATGGCACGCACGATTCACCATACTATTTCCAGAAATCCATCTTGGCACATACACCTGATACAAATTGTCAATGGCTGGAATTCGATAGTTAATGACTTCTACCTGATGCCCTTCGCTCTTTAATTTTTCCTGAAGTGCCCATACCTGCAACACTGCACCGTAGTTATGCGCACTATTAAATGTAATAATACCGACTTTCATACTACTTCTCCATTCATTTAAACAGAGCTTCAAACTGCTCTACTGATTTCTCGTTATACTTCTGGTAATCCACATTCATAGCTTTGATTTCGCCCTTCATAAAGCGCATCATTCCTTGATAAATACCGTCCACACTGGTATCTACAAGAACGCCACCATGCTCTTTGACAAAACCTCTTGGTCCCTGCACATCGGTTGACATAGTTGGAATTCCAAGGGTATCTGCCTCCAGCAAAGTAAGCCCCAATCCCTCATAGTAAGAGGAAAGCACAAACAAATCACAACGTTTCATAACAGCCATCGGATTGCTCATATTTCGAATGATGATAATATTGCTAACAGAACTTTCTGCATATTTTACAGTCTGGTCATACAAAGTTCCATGTCCACCAATGATAATCAAATAAGAATTTGGATTCTTCTTTGAAAATTTCTCAAATGCCTGCATCAGCATTTTATGCCCTTTCTCTGGTGAGAAACGACCTACCGATACAATCTTTGTAGCATCACTGGCAAGAATGTCATTTAATCGCTCTAACTCTACATTGGATTTTGTATCTTTGTCAAAATACACATCCATAGCACCTTTTTCCCGAACCAGCTCATAGGCATGACAATTATTTACGATACAAAGATTTGCATGTTTTCCAGCAATTTTTCTAGTAGATTCCATCAAATCCTGAGTAACCACTGCTACTTTATCATAATTTCTATATGCACTTCGCAAAGTAGGCATATGTTGATTATTTCTTGTTTTCATCTCTTCTAACATATCATTATGAACAAAAATGAAACGCTTTGCATCAATCTCCTGGAAGAAACGAATCAACTGTTTTTCATATCCAGCAAACTGTATCGCATAATCAATCTTTGCACAGCCATAATGTTTCTGCACTTCACGCTTATACATTCTAGTTAAATATTTATTGACAAATGCGTTCTCCACATTTTTATTCTCATATAACATTAAAGCAATCTTCTCTTTGACAGTCATAGTCGGACGACTACATATTGGAAGAAATCCCACCTTATCCGGAATCTGTCTTACACGCAATGGATCTCTTCGCACTGCATCCTCCATAAAGGACACATAGTAATTTCTCTTATCTAAATCAATGTTGTGGAACAAATTGACAAGTGATGCTGTCAATCCGTTCTTAGGAAGACTGGAACTATACATAACTACATTTTCTTTTCCATGTCCATCCAATTTCATCTCTTTACACACGTTCTCACCTTTAATAACGTGACGGCAGATACGTTCCGCAGCTCCCGGTCCGTCATAGGTACAGCAACGTTTCAAAAATTCTGTATCATCATAGTTCTTTGGTGTATTTAACTCTTCTGCCAATTGTTTTGCTGTCTTAACCACCGGGAATGGTAAATCCTTCAAGTCCAAATACATTCCTCTCTGCTGAATATACTCTGCCTCATCATAAGCAAACAAAATGACCTTCTTTTTTGTATTGGCAAAATCAAAAAATACACTGGAATAGTCTGTGACAAGTCCGTCACACATATTCATAAATTCATAAGAATCGTAGGAATCTGGATACGGTTTAATATGTTTGTATTCGGAAAAATCCATCTCTTTTCCTACAAATGGATGCAATTTTATATAAAATACCTGATCGTCTGTAAGCATACGATCTAAAGGCTTCATGAAATATGCAATAGAAAACAGCAACTTGTCGGATTCTTTCTTTGTGAGCAATCCTCGCCAAGTCGGCATATAAATAAAGACTTTTTTCCCTTCTAAGCCAAGCTCCTTTCGGATATGACTTCCTGCATTGGGATCAAAAAATACAGAGTTTCTTGGATATCCTTCACAAAGTACCGTTCCTTGATAAAGGCTTTCTAATCCATAGGCAGATACCATCTTTTCTCTCATAAAATCATTTGGGTATACTAAATAATCTGCCATCAACAAATTTCTCTGTACATTTCCCATGGCATAAATTCGATTCTCAACATCCTGCCCCATATTCTTTAAAGGAGTACCATGCCATGTATTAGTAATAATTTGTCCTTCTTTTTTCACGTATACACGTTCCATTGAGGTATCCGTAAAAATATATTTTGCAGTAGCCACTACCTGATAATATCTCATAGAATGCAGGTAAACATACTCTACAGATCGCAATTGATTACTTTCAATTTTTTTCTGTAAATCCGCCTTTTTCTCTTTCGTTACAATAAGGCACACTTTATAGTTTTTATACTCTTCTGCCGACAATGCTTTTAATATATGAAAAATATTTCCTGCAAGGTCAGAACCATTTTTTGATTCCAATAAAATCAAATTTTCCTTTAATTTATCATGATAATAATGCCTTGCATAATAGGTGTTCTTTAAAATTACTTTTGCACCTTTTATCTTCTTAAAAACAGATTTGCTCATTTTCACAAACACGCTCCTTTTATCCTTAGGGCAAACTGCACCCATTGTTCCATAATATAACATGATACGAGGAAAGTCAACAATCCATTATCGAAACTACCACACCACGCAGAAAAAGACCTCTACACTATTTCTAGTATAGAGATCTTTACTGTTTTCTATCTGATGTAACACCAAAAAGCTACTCTTTTTCTTTTTTTACAATCTGTTTTAATTTGCGATATGCTTTATTAGACAAGGAAACCGGTGCAGCTTGCTCTAATTTTTGTTCTAATTCTGTAATTCTTTCTTCCTGCTTGCACATATAATTTACAGTAAAATGAATAAAATCTTCTAGCATCTTATCATTTTTAGAATCATAATATGGCTCTTCTTTAACTGGTTTCTGGAACAACACACCATCTTCTCTTCCCAAAAACTCCTTTGCTACTCGCTCATTTGATTTATTATATTTGTTCTGGAATGCAACTTGATCTTCGTATTTGAAAAAGCTAGTCTTTTCAATTGGATCAACCTCATTCTTTTCGGAACTTGCTTTTGTCAAAACTTTTCTAAGAAAATCCGGCATGTCGTGATATGCAGGCACACCGTTTACCATTCGTCTGATTTCTACAAAATTACCTTTCAGACTTAAATTTGTGGTAGCATCTAACATATCAAACCGATCATTTAACTCTATTCCTAACGTCTTTGTATAATCGCAAATCAAGTCGCCACCTTCAAATTGTCCTCTTTCATACACACGGACAATCATGTTTTCTTTTCCCATTACCTCTGCGATTTGTGTCAATTTTTTATGGTAGTTTAATGGGAAATAACGGAACTTTTTCTTCTCAATGAATTCTTCAAATGTCATGTTCCAACGTTCTCCAGATTTTACGTTCTGATTCCACAAAGACTGTACCAGTTCGTCCTGTCTTCGAAGATATACCACTACTTTTACCTGACATCCTATCTTCTCAAACTCTTCCTTCGTTCGCTCCCAAAAATTCTCTCTTCTTCCAGAATAATGCCAAATCAACTCATCCGACAACACAATATTGTCATATTTCTTTGCCAACTGTTCCATTCGACGCATTCCCTTTGCACGAACTTCATCCGCCGATGGTTCTGCATCTGTATACGGTTTGTATATCAGAAAATACGCATTTCGATTCAAAATATTTCGTCCTGAAATATGATTCTTTGGATAACAATATCCCTGATTTGCAAGCTCCTGCTTGTTATTTCTCATAAAAGCCTGCAATGAGCTTGTTCCAGTTTTCATGGTACCTATACACAAATAAACGGTTGTCATATTTTCTCACCTTTCCTAATGAATTTACGGTATTCATTTTATCATTATATCACATAATAAAATAATTTACTAATTTTGTCTACGATATATTTTTATCTGCCATACTATATTTTATTGCTACTGACTTTTTACTACTGCTATAATACCCCTTTTTCTTACATTTTTCCCATTTGCCTTGAAAAAGACATATTTATAGATGTATAATGGCATGTAAAATATAATAAGGAGGAGTTTTATGTTACAACGTACAACTAAAACTAGAATTTTTTGTATAATTCTAACTGTTTTTCTTTGTATTACTCAATGTTTTGCAGGCATTCCAGTAGTATCTGCAACGCCAAATACAACAGAAAAAACAACCACGGCAACAAGTAGCCCACGCCCAACCAGCAGTTCGGCTATCTCTACAAATAAACCGACTTCAAGTCCTACTGCTACACCAAGTAATACCCAAAACACCACAACAAGCAGTGAACCTGAAATCACACCAGAAGCCACCGCTGAAGTTACTCAAGCACCAAGCAGTCCCACTGCACAAATCCGCTTGATGTTTACTACAGACCTTCATGGTGCATTGACTACTACCAATTATGAAACCGGTTCTTCCAAAGCAACCGGAACACTTGCACGTTGTGCCACTTTAATCAAACAAGGGCGTGCAGAAAAACCAGAAAATAATACGTTTCTATTTGATTTAGGAGATGCTCTTTACGACTATTCTACTGACTACATCTTTGAACATGACAGCACCTCCGTACAACCAATTTATTCTGCTATGAAATCTTTGGGATATGATGCCATCACTCTTGGTAATCATGAATTTGACTATAATCTATCCTATATCCAGAATCAGATTGCAAACTCAGGATTACAGGATATCTGTGTAGTCTCCAACGTAAGATACGCCACAACTCAAAAACATGTATGGAAAGAAAATATGATGCTTACACGTACCGTCACCGCATCCGATGGCAGTACCATTGATATTAAAATAGGTATTATTGGCGAAACACAGCCTACTCTTTCTACCAAGCGAAGCAAGTATACAAACACTTTATCTACTCAAGACATTGTAGAAAGCACCCAAGAACAAGCAACTGCTTTAAAAGCAGCTGGAGCTGACTTAATCGTAGTGCTTTCCCACTCTGGTGTAGGAACAGAAGCTCCATCTTCTGGTTTTTCTAATGTTTCTTATGCCTTGACAAAAATTCCAGAAGTAGATGTAGTTCTTGCCGGACATGCACATCAGTATTTCCCATCTAATCGTACTGCCAGTGCCAAATATTATGAATTGTCGGGAGTTGACAAAGAAACAGGCCTTGCAAACGGAAAGAATCTGATTATGATTGCAGACAAAGGTGCTGCTATTGGTATTGCAGATTTGACAATCACAAGAGGAGCCGATTCCTCACTGCAAATTTTAGATCGTACTTCCACTATTCAAGAGACAACTGCAGACGTAGCAGTGGACAACGATATTAACAACAATTATATGGGAACTTGGAAAAATACCTTTGTAGCTACTTACAGTAATATTTTAGGTGAAATTTCAGATCCTTCTTCCTATAATAATTATTTTGCTGCTTTAGAAGACAACAGTTTGATGCAGCTTATCAATGATGCAAAGATGAATCGTGCCTTAAAAATTATCAATACAACTAAGACAGATTATGCAAACCTTCCGGTCATTGCAGCTTCCACATATATAAAATCCGGTTCAGATGATGACAAAGAATTTGTTTCTTTCTCGGATTACTTTTTAGAATCTTATCTGTCCAACGTACAGATTTATCGAACAGGAATTTTCTTATATCAAATTTCTGGAAAGCAATTAAAAGAATGGATGGAATGGAGTGCCAGTGCTTACGCAACTACTTCGGAAGCAACCACTGTTTCCTCATCCGCTATTCGTGATGAAGGAATCGATTACTCTCAGACATTGCTACAAAGCGACTGGAACAGTAACTTTAGTAACTTTTATGTATTTGATGGTGTAGAATATGTCATTGATACTACGGTAGGACCTCGCTATGATATTTCTGGAAATAAAATTAGCGACTGCCAGCGTATCACCAGTTTAACCAGAAATGGAGTGGCAATTTCAGACGCTGACCAATTTATTATTGCCACAAATAAATTAGACACTACCACAAACAATCTGATTACGGAAATAAACGCTCAAAAAGTGTATGGTGCCGCCAGTCTCCGTTGGCGTACAGTTGTAAAAGATTATTTAGAAAATCTTTCTTTAAATAGTACACTTGGAAATGTTGCAGATAATAACTGGCATGTAATCACTAAGAAAAATAGCTCTCAAGTAGTAAAGAGTGCCCTTACCTCAGAAACCGTTGCTTCCCAAAAAGAATGGATTACAGACATTGCTGCTGTAGATTCTAATTTTATTTACTACAATGTAGATATGTCTAAAGAAAACACAAACGATACAACCGGACCAAATATTATAGCAACTGCTCTTTCTGATGAATTAAGCCATAGTGCAGTAACCGTGTCCGTACAAACACACGACCGTTCCGGTGTAGCAAGTGTGAAATACGCAAAAGGAAAATATACTACAACAGCAGATATTTGGCAAGATGCCTCTACAATCAACACAAGTTTTGAATGTAAAGAAAACGGCATTTACACCATCCTTGCAACAGATACTATCGGTAACAGAACCGTATATTATGTGCGTATTCAAAACATTAATGCAAATACAATCAGCGCACCGATTGTAGATACATTCACCAATCGAAAAACTGCAATTACTGGTACAGCACCAGCAAAATCAACCGTATATATTAAGATTTCCGGTGGAAAAACTTATTCTACCACAGCAAATGCCTCTGGAGCTTTTTCTTGCAATATACCTGCACAAAAAGCAGATACTACTATTTACATTTATGCAGTAGACTCCAGCGGACGTACCAGTCCTCGTGTTACCATTACCGTATCACGAACCGGACCAAACAAACCAACGTTACACACAATTAATAGTAACTCCCAAAAAGTAACTGGAAACATTCGTGACACTTTTGCTTACCCTGTTCTTTATGTAGAAAGCAAAAACACCGTATATGTTCCAGAAACAGATGGAAAAGCACTTTACAAAGCATCCAGTGCTTATGATGCTTCTGCAAAAATTGTAGAAGTTCCATGTAATGTTACTTCCAGCGGTGCATTTACTGTTACATTGCCTTGTTACCTACCTGGTGAAACTTCTGTTGTTTTATACACTTTAGATAACAGTTCCAGAAAGAGTAACAATGTAAGCAAAAAAGTAGTACAAAAGAAACCACCAAAACCATCTTTGGCTACTTCCTATGTATCAAATGGTACAACTACAGTAAAAGTTTCCTGTGGAGAGCGATGCACCATACATGTAAAGATTGACACAAAAGTATATACACATAAAAGTGTTTCCTATGACTCAGATAGCCACTCTTACATTTATGAAATAAAAATCCCAAAAACCAACACTGGTAAAAAGATTAAATTCTATGCCAGCAACTCAGTTGGAAACAGCGCGGTAGTTACAGCCGCCAGAAAGGAAACCGTACCAAATACACCTACTATTTCATCCATCAATTTAAAGAAACATACCATTAAGGGAAAAGTTCATTTTATTGATTCAGACTTTAACAAATCTACTTTGAGCAAATCCAAAACCAAAGTTTATGTAAAAGTCAATGGAAAGAAATACAAGGCAAAGGTTTCAGCAAAGGGAACCTTTACGGTTACGGTTCCAAGTTTAGCTTCCGGACAAAGTTTCACTATATGGGCAACCAATGTAAATGGAACCTCTCCTGTAGGCAAACGAACCGCAAAATAAAATGGCAAAAGAAGCTGTGCACTATCTTTTTTAGTGCTACAGCTTCTTTTTTTCTATATAGAAAAGTTCATTCTAAAAAAATGCTCCACTTTATTCCAAAAGATAAAAACTACAAAAATACTACAAAAATATATTTTATCTTATTATTCATAAGAAATAAGATAAAGCAACATTTAGAATGTATTTGATGCAAGCTTGTGTCAATGATCAAGGAGGATATTATGAAAAAAAGTAAATTATTTTTATTACTAGCATGTATGATTTTTGCAACCAGCGGATGCCAGAATAACGATGTAAAGCAAGAAGGAAATGATACACCAGCGGTAGTAGAAAACACACAAGAGGCAGACAACCCAGAAGAAGATGTAACGTCAGAAAATAATAGTACATCCCAATACGATGGATTAACATTAGAACAACTAGAGGAGCTTGGTTTTGAAATCTGTGGTTACAGTTCGTTTTCTTCCGGTTCCGGTTATCATATTTCACTATCAGCAAGAAAGGATTATATCACCTTAGCTTTTAATATCGCAGAAATTGACAAAGAAGAAAATGAAGTTATTTCATCTGAAAGAGATACATCTGACGACAAAACCGATTATATGTACAATTACATAAAAGAAAACTATGCAGAAAATACAACTTCAGATTGTACCATCACCTATGATATATATGGACATGATACATTATTACAGGCTTATGAAGATGGTGTTTATACCAAATGTGAAAATATAGAAAATCTTACGGTTGAAGAATTATATGGGGAAGGGTACGAATACGAATCGAATCATGGTTCATCTTTTGGATTAGGGGAAGATACCCAGTATGATTACCTTGTATCACTAAAAAAAGATGGTGGAGAATTTTATGTAATTTTAGATGACATAGGAAATCAGGCACTTGCAGAATTGGATTTTTCAGCAAGTGATGAAGAAAAAGCAGACAGCATAAAGGAAGCTACCGTAATAGAAGCGTATCAGCTAAATGTAAACTAAACCTATTACTAGGAGCTGTTGAATATTATCAAAGCGTTTCAAGACATTACGTTTCCTAAAACTCCCATAAAATATCACAACAGCTCCTATTTACTATTCCTTTTCCTGTTCAGAATTATCAGCCTCATTTGCGGCTTCTGCTGGCTTTCTCCGCCTTCTCATCTTATAACCTACATATTTTTCTGCACAATATACAAAACCATGTTCCTTATAATCTTCCCAGAACTCCTCATATTGTTCCCGCTTTTCTGTAGGATGTACTAAATTAGTATGTCGAAATGGATAACCAGTACATTCCACCCAATCCATTTTTCCTTTAGCACTATCCCACATACTCATACCTTTAGGATTATTTACCAACACAAGAGAAACCCCCTTGTCATCTTCCCATTTTCCCGGTACGGCATCCTCATGTCCCCAAAAGTCTGCAATGGTAATATCTCCTACACGATTTTGATTGGCATATATACATTCATAGCAAGATGGTCTGGAAATCAACTCTTTGTAAAATAAATTAGTAAATACTCTGGAATCAATTTCACGTTTTCCAACTACAATTAATTCCCGATGTTCTTTCCAACCATGTTTTTCTTTGTTTCGAAAATCCACACGCTTTACTTTTCTTTGGTACTCCTCTTCCTTCATATGTAAGTAATCTGACCAAATCTTAGGAGATGGTACACCATGACAAATAATGTCAATGGTATACAATTCTGAATACTTTTTGTGAAGAAAAGAATACAGTGCCCCCACTTGACAACCTGTACCACTAAACAACACTTTTCTTCCCTCTTCCAAATCTTTTTTTATCTGTAAAAAAGTATCCCCTAAGTCACTCTGCACATATTTTGAACCGCAAAATTCATTTCTCTCTTTCTTTGTCTCTGCTCTTTTGTGTCTCACTTTAAAATAGCCCAATTCTTCGTCATATCCGGCTCCATATACCACTCCGCCGTTATTGATAATCCATGTAGACAAGGCTACAAACACACCACCTGAACGACTGCGGTTATAAATAAAATCTTTCTTATGTCTAGCTCCATAGGCATAATATGGATTATATTTTTTTCTTTTCTTATATCCTTTTTGAAAAACGCAACGTTTCAAACAAAGCCCACAATTGACACATTTACTCTCGTCAATCTTGGGATATAAGAAACCACACTCATCTTCTACCATCGTAATTGCCTGCTTTGGACAGACTTTTTCACAAGTTCTGCATCCACAACAATCTGCCTTGTTTTTTACCAATTCCATTTTTTTCATTTCCCTTTATACACTCCACTTCATATAATCGAGTAGGCTGACTCCTACTCGATTTGCTTACAAACATTCCGCACTGCTTGCTCTATGTTCTTACGCCCAGCAAATACAATTTCATGCAAACATGATTATACTTACTAGGCTTTTGCTACAAAACGCTGCAATATTTATTATCGCAGCGTTTCCATTTTTCCATATAATAACTTCTTCTGCCTTTTATCTCTCTTTTGATCGCTTGGCTTGTTCTTCCAATTCCTTTTTCAATTTTCTTTTCTTACGCTTGTTAATCCGCTTATTATTCGCCTATTTTGCATTATACACAGTGGCAACCTGCTCCACATCTCCATAAGCAATCACCGTTCCATGCTCTAACATAACCGCTTTGTCACAAATACGTTTTACCTGTTCCAAAGAATGGGATACAAACAACACAGTAACTCCCTTATCAAACATGGACTGTATCTTAGCTTCACTCTTCTTTTTAAACTGTGCATCACCCACTGATAATACCTCATCCAAAATTAAAATATCGGGCATTACCACTGTAGCAATGGCAAATCCAAGTCTTGCACGCATTCCAGAAGAATAGTTCTTCATAGGAACTTCAATAAACTCTCCAAGCTCTGAAAACTCTACAATCTCATCATATTTTGAATCAATAAAACTTTTGGAATACCCAAGCATAGAACCATATAAATAAATATTCTCTGCTCCTGTATACTGTTTGTCAAAACCTGCTCCCAATTCAAGTAAAGGCACAATCTTTCCATTGGTTTTAACGGTTCCTTCTGTGGGTTTTAATACACCAGCAATTACTTTTAACAGCGTACTTTTTCCTGCTCCATTCAGACCAACGATCCCCACTCGCTCTCCTTTTTTCACTTTGAAATTCACATCTTTCAATGCCCAAAATTCCTGATAGGTAAGCTCTTTTTTCACAAACTTCACGAAGTATTCTTTTAAGTTATCCACTTTTTCTTTTGACATATTAAACTTCATGCCAACATGGTCCACACTTAATGCAATTTCTCGCTTTCCCATGATATCCTCCAAACTCAGCTTCGAAAAACCTTACTTAAAGTTCTCCATCCTGCTTCTTATCCCGTTCCTCTACAGCCTTTCCATGCCTATAGATTAAGAATGAACTCATCCTGCTTTTTACAGAATATCCATACTCCAACTAAAATAGTAACAACAGCCACTACCATGCCATAAAAAGTATACCAAGCATCCAACGGTTGTCCATAATAAACGGTACATCTAAAATTATAAATGGTTGCATATACTGGATTCCAATGTAACACCAACTGCAAAATCCCTTTTCCAGCTTTTGCACCAGCACCAGCAAGGTCTTCCAATTTGTAAAAAATTCCAGAACAATACATAATCAATGTAGTAGCCACTCCCCACAAATACTCTACATCTCGGAAAAATACCTGTGCAGTAGCCAAAATCATACCAGTTCCAAATGTCATTAAAAACAATGTAAGCAATGGAACAATAGCAAAAACAATATGAGGTGTAATATTTATTTTATAGATAATACAAGCTCCCACTAACACAATTAAAGATATGAGAAATGTCACAAAATTTGACAATACACTTCCTAATGGATACATATATTTTGGTACATATACTTTACGCATCATACTATGGTGCGAACGAATCGATCTGGCTGCTGCCTTGGTACTCTGACTAAAAAACTGGAACAACAAACGTCCTGTTAAGATATAAACTGGAAAAGTAGGATCATCTCCACCTTTGCTACGAATAGTTCCAAATACCAATGTTAAAACAATAGTAGTAAGAATCGGTTCAAGCAACGTCCATAAAATACCTAATTTGGAACGTCTGTATTTTAATTTAATATCCTTCTTTACAAGTTCTGTCAACAAAAACTTGTATTTCATAAAATTTGTTATATATTTCTTCAACGTTTTTTCCTTTCTAATTTACGCAAGTAGTGAAGAAATCTTCACTATCTTCAACAAAGAATGCCATATTTTACAACAAATGTCAAGAGTTAGTTTCTTCCTGTAAATCCACTCTTATTACAGTTCTTTTACTCTTCCTATCTCGTTACATAATAATTGTTTTATGGCTGACAAGGCTTCCTGTTCATCTTCCCCATTACACACAATCTCAATCTCATCATGCAAGCGAATACCTGCTGCCAAGATATTTAATACACTCTTTGCATTTGCCTGCACATGTCGTACCTGCAAATATACGCTCGCTTGATATTTTTGTGCTTCTCCACACAACTCCATGGCTGGTCTTAAGTGAAGCCCCAAGGGACTTATAATCTCAATCTTGCAATTTACCAAATGCCTCGCTCCTTATTATTTTATGATTCCTGTGAGTCCTCTTTGTCTTTTTCCTCTTCCTCGTTGGCACTAGGAGTAGCAACCTCTGTCACCTCTGGTTTTACCGTAGCTTCTTCGGTTTCTTTTGGTTCTACCGTATTTTCTATACTTTCTGCTTTCCCTACCGATTTAATATTTACTTTTACGGTATCTCCACTTTTTATCAATACCTCTGCATTTTCTTCAAAATACACATCCAAAGTATGTGTTCCTACATCCAACCCTTTACAATCAATATAGGCAACTAAATCTGAACTCAAAATATCTCTTGTTTTGTCGTTGGAAATCCACACTGCAGAAATTTCTATAACACTTCCTGCCCCGTTGAAACTCAAGTCTAAATCCTCTCCCAAATTTCGAATTTCAATATCTTTCAACGGAATTTTTACCGTCTGAAATTCCTGTTTGGAAATGGTCAACAATACAGTAACCGTTGTAATTTCCTGGTCTACAATACTAATACCATCCGGCATCTGATCTGCCAAAGTAACTTCCTCATAAATATCTGCATTACAATCACTGACATCATAAGAAATAGAAATAGACTTACACTGTTCCAATTCTTTATCTCCACCAGTAACCTCAATAGTAGCTGGGTTTACCTTTGTTGCAATCAAATGATACCCCTCAGCAGGTGTTCCCTGTGCATCTACGATAATTGGTACTATTTTTGTATCATTAATCTGCACGGTAACTTTTATCTTAGAATCTCCAAAGGTAAGACTATCTGTCTCAATCAGCTTATCCTGCGCATCATAAGCCCTAGGTTCCAGTCTGGTCGTAAAGTCATCACTAACACCTTCCACATTTACTTCCACTCGAACCTCTTCCACTCGTTCTACCAAAGACTCTGGTCCAGATACTTCGATTGTAGCTTTGGATTTTTGAATATTTCCAAGTGCATGCCCATCTGCCGGAGTTCCAAAGGTAACTACATTGACTCCGCATCTCTTTGCTGCACGCTCCTCCAAATTAATACAAAGCATCTCCACATCCGAACTTAGTGTTACACCCTCATAATTTGGACAAGACAGTTGAATTTTCGCAGACTTTGTCACTGACAACTGAGACAAATCGGCAGTTGCCACAATATTAGATGCCGAAATTTTTCGTACAACACTCTGCTTTCCATGAACAGTTACATTAATCGTTCCTCCAGATTTAATCTCATACACCTTGTCTAAAGATGTAATGGCTTGCTCATTTTGTATCTCCACCGTAATATTTTTAAAAGTCTTACTTGTCATGGGATCATCTACATTATTTACAATCATCCACACTGCAACTGCCAGCAATGCTGCCAGTATTTTCAGTGAAAAATTATTCATTATTTTCTCTTTCAAAGGTCTTCACCCCTATTTTTTTCCCTGCTCTTCTTTAAATGCAAAAACGGAATTTTGGTCTTTTCCAATCTCTGTGTTCCCGTAAAGTTTTCCAGTTTTGTCTTTAAATACTCTCCATCTACATTACGAATCAATTGTCCGCCTAATGCAATGGATACCTTACCAGTCTCCTCAGACACAATAATTGTCAGGCTGTCTGTGACCTCACTAATTCCCACACCTGCTCGATGCCTCGTTCCAAGGTCTTTACTTAATGCCATATTATCTGACAATGGAAGATAACAGGTCGCAGCCGTTACTCGATCTTCACAAATAATAATGGCACCATCATGAAGGGGTGTATTATGCTCAAAAATGTTAATAAGCAACTGACTGCTTATGGCAGCATCAAGCACAATTCCCGTTCTCTCATATTCTACCAAAGACTCTTCATTTGCCATAACAATCAATGCTCCAGTCTTTGTCTTTGCCAATTCATAAGTAGCACGCACAATCTCATTGATTATCTTTGCAGAAAACTTATCATTCTTGCCTTTCTGATCATCAAACAATACAATAGATTTAAAGAAACGATTTCTTCCAAGCTGCTCCAATGCCTTTCGAAGTTCCGGCTGAAATACAATAACCAGTGCCGTAAATCCCACTCCGATACATTTCTCAAAAATCCAAAGTATTACGTTCATCTCAAATACAACCGCAACAGCACAAACGCCTAATAAAACAATGATTCCTTTTAAAAGAATCCATGCTCTGGATTTTTTAATCCAAATAATAATCTGATATATAGCAAAGGCAATAATAAAAATCTCTATCAGATCTACTATATTAACTTCTGGAAACTGCATCCACGATTCATAAGACTTAATAAATTTGATAATGGTATTCATATTGCCTCCTTTCTGTCATCTACACACTGTTACCCTTTAATACAGCACCCCTATTCCTACATTCTTCCAAATTTCTATGAGAAATTTACATTTTCTTAACTCGTTTTTTCTCCATAGTCATCTTAAGTTTAGGAACAGCTCTTACATAATAGTAATAATCTTCATCTTCAAACTGCACTTCTTCCATAGAACCATAATCTAAAACCATATGGAAAAAGTGTATCAAATATGCCAAAATAGCAGAAATGATATTCCCACCAATAGTCCAAGCTACTGAAAAATTACTATCAAACAAAAGATTACCAACAAGCAAAAGAATTAAATGCGCCACAGAGGCAAGCACAATACTAATTTCAAAAGAAAATACCATTTTTCTCATTCGCACAAAATAAGTAAGCAATGTAACTGCACAAAGAGAAAATACCATCACATACATATTTTGATTCTTCATAATTTCGTCCAAAAATTGCTGAACAAGTGCAATCACATCTTCACTTAACTTGCCTGACACAGAAGCTTCACACTGTTTCACTGCAAAAAATATATAATAACAAAAGGTTCCTCCACCTACTGTTAAAATTCCCATAGGAGAAAAAAACAATCCAATCAGTATTGCAAGCAACGCAGGTATTTTTAATAAAATAGCTACTGGAAATACTGCCGCAAATGCAATTGTTTTTGGCGAATATCGCAAAAACATAACATACAAAAACAAACTTCCAAGTAAGACTACTCCTGCAAGCACTGGCGACAGATAATACACCTGAACCACGGAAAGTACCACTGCCATAAATACAAAAAGACTATCTGGCAAACATCCACCTATTATTGCAAGCACTACCGTTACTATTGTACTTGCCAACTTCTCATGATAAGGAAAACATCTATTGATGCTCCCAAAAACAAGAAAAGCTAATGCAAATCGAAATATATATTTCACATATTTATCATAGCTCACATATGCGCCATATAGTTTCTCTCGCAATTCCAATATCTTTTTTTCATATCCTTTTCTATCCATTTATCTCTTTCGTTGTCCACGGACAACTCTTCCTTTCTGTTGTAAATCCTGTTCTTGTTTCCGATAATATTTTCGAAGTGCATGAAGCCTTCTGTCATATTCTTTCACAAAACGTCTAGCTCTCTTGTGGCGAATATAATAAGCCACAATTCCAATTATTCCGTATACAACTAAAATTCCCACATATCCAATAATAATTTTTTCAATTAAAGAAGCAAAATCCATTGTAGCAGCTTGTTTTAAGAGATATTCCATATGATAGACTGCCAACATTCCAAGTAAAATCAAATATCCCACACTGACACACAAAAACGTCTTCAGTACCTCAATACGAACATAATCCAATCGTTCATATTTGGTAATTTTTAATGCTCCTTCTTCTTCTCGCTTTTCAAAGGCTGCCATCTTTGTCATAATTTGCACTTTTTTTGCATCAATCATCTCTTCACCTCCAAGCCACCCTAACGGTACGCATACCTATTTTTTATTATAACACAACCAATATCAAATTGCTATGTGTCTTTTCTTTTTCCTAAAAATAGAGTACAATAACTAATGACATATCATTTTTATTTTTGAAAGGATACTATCATGAATCAAAAAGCACTTCACACCTTAGAGTATGATAAAATTATAGATTTACTTGTTCAATGTGCGGCTTCGCCTATGGGAAAAGAGCGTTGCCGGGCACTTGTGCCATCTACACACATTGATGAGATTCAAAGAAACCAAAAAGAAACCAGTGATGCCCTTTCCTATTTACTACAAAAAGGAAGCATTTCTTTTTCTGGTGTTTCCGATATTACACCATCTTTGATGCGTTTGGAAGTGGGAGGCGCGCTAAGCATTACAGAACTTCTTCGCATCAGTAGTCTGCTAACGGTAGCGCTGCGTGTAAAATCTTACGGAAGAAAAGAAAACGATGAGGACATGCCTTCTAATGACAGTCTCAGTTCCCGATTTTCTTACTTGGAACCTTTATCCAATTTGAATAACGAAATCAAACGCTGCATCCTCTCCGAAGAAGAAATCAGCGACGATGCCAGTGCAGGTTTGCGCCAAGTACGCCGTCAGATCAAGATTACCAATCAAAAGGTCCACGATCAGATGAATCAAATATTAAACAGTTCTCGTTCCATGCTACAGGATGGTCTTATTACCATGCGTAATGGTCGCTACTGCCTTCCTGTAAAAGCCGAATATAAAAGTGCCATTCCGGGAATGGTACACGACCAATCCTCTACTGGTTCTACATTGTTTATTGAACCTATGTCTGTAGTAAAATTAAACAATACACTTCGAGAATTAGCGGCTGAGGAACAGGCTGAGATTGAAAAGGTGCTGGCAGAACTGAGTAATTTAGCCGCTGAGGATGTTGACACTTTAAAAACGAATTTATCCATCCTTGTAGAACTGGATTTCATTTTTGCAAAGGCAACACTTTCCAAAAAACTACATGCCAGCGAACCAGTTTTTAATACAAATGGTTATTTACACATCAAAAAAGGAAAACATCCACTAATTGATCCTCACAAAGTAGTTCCTATTGATGTGTGGCTTGGCAAGGATTTCGATCTTCTTGTGATTACCGGACCAAACACTGGTGGTAAAACGGTAACCTTAAAAACCATTGGATTATTTACATTAATGGGTCAGGCAGGTCTCCATATTCCAGCCTTTGACCAATCAGAACTAACTGTATTTACAGATGTATTTGCAGATATTGGAGACGAGCAAAGTATTGAACAAAATTTAAGTACCTTCTCCTCCCATATGACAAATACGGTATCTATTTTGAAACAGGCGACTCCAACTACCCTTTGTCTTTTTGATGAACTAGGGGCCGGAACCGATCCAGTGGAAGGTGCAGCTCTTGCCATGTCCATTTTGTCCAGTCTGCACGCACAAGGAATCCGCACCGTAGCTACCACTCATTATAGCGAATTAAAAGTATTTGCACTGTCCACAGAAGGTGTAGAAAATGGTAGTTGCGAGTTTGATGTGGAAACGCTTCGCCCTACCTATCGTCTGCTTATCGGTATTCCCGGAAAGAGTAACGCTTTTGCCATCTCTGGAAAACTAGGACTTCCAGCAGACATTATTGAGCAGGCCAAAAGTTATATTGATAACGAAAGTCAGAGTTTTGAAGATGTAATCAGTGATTTAGAAAAGAGTCGAATCACCATTGAAAAAGAGCAGGAGCAAATCAAAGCCTACAAATTGGAGATTGAAGATTTAAAGAAAAAGCTCACTGCCAAAAACGAACGTATCGACAATGCAAAAGAGAAAATTTTACGCCGAGCAGAAGAAGAAGCACACGCTATTTTGCAAGAAGCAAAAGATTATGCAGATACAACCATCAAAAAATATAACAAATGGTCCAAAGACAGTGGACTTAACAAAGCCATGGAAGAAGAACGTGCAAATTTACGAAAAAAACTAAACTCTTCCGAGGACAAACTGGCATTAAAGAACAAAAAGAAACAAAACAAACAGTTAAAACCAAAAGATTTAAAATTAGGCGATGCCGTTATGGTGCTTAGTTTGAATTTAAAAGGAACGGTAAGCAGTCTTCCAAATGCAAAAGGAGATTTATTTGTACAAATGGGTATTCTCCGTTCTCAAGTAAATATCTCTGATTTGGAATTGATTGACGAAGAGGTAATTTCCACTCCAACACTAAAAAAGACCGGAAGTGGAAAAATCAAAATGCGAAAAACTGCCAATATCAGCACTGAACTTAATATTATTGGTATGACAACTGCTGAGGCAATTCCGATGGTTGACAAATATATTGACGATGCCTACCTTGCACATTTACAGCAAGTGACCATCATCCATGGTCGTGGAACCGGTGCTCTTAGAAACGCAGTTCACGCCCATTTAAAAAAATGTAAATATGTAAAATCTTTCCGACTAGGTGAGTTTGGAGAAGGAGATATGGGAGTAACAATTGTTACATTCTAAAGGGGGAAAATTATGGCTACCAAACAAAAAATACTAATTGTAGATGACGACACAAATATTGCAGAGTTAATTTCCTTGTATTTAACAAAGGAATGTTTTCATACAATGATTGTAAACGATGGCGAAGAAGCACTAAAGCAATTTGCACTTTATCAACCCGATTTAATTTTGCTGGATTTGATGCTACCGGGAATTGATGGCTACAGCGTGTGTCGGGAGTTGCGCAAAAACTCAACGGTTCCTATTATCATGCTCTCTGCCAAAGGAGAAATTTTTGACAAAGTCCTAGGCTTAGAACTGGGTGCAGATGATTATATCATTAAACCGTTTGATTCCAAAGAATTGGTTGCACGAGTAAAAGCGGTATTGCGTCGCTTTACAAATGGTTCTGCCGCCCAAAACCAGATGCCTGCACAAGTGCCTGAACAAAACGGAGACTTTGTCAGCTATCCGGATTTAATTGTAAATCAAACAAACTACTCTGTTATATACCAGGATGAGCCATTGGACATGCCTCCAAAAGAATTAGAGTTACTTTACTTTCTTGCTTCCCATCCAAATCAGGTATTTACAAGAGAACAATTACTAGACCACATTTGGGGATATGACTATATTGGAGATACCAGAACAGTAGATGTCCACATCAAACGCTTGAGAGAAAAAATCAAAGACCATGAAAACTGGGGCATCGGCACTGTATGGGGAATTGGATACAAATTTGAGGTGAGAAACTAATGAGACGTCCGCTCCTTCATAAGCTGATTTTTTTCTATGTAATTGCTGCAATTCTTATTATTGTCAGCATGAACACCATCGGCATCCATTATATGTCCGATCAGTTAATTACAGAAAAGAAAAATCAGCTTAGTATATATTCACAATACATAAAAGAACATCATTTTGAAACAGCTATTGATAACAATACCATTTACAGCTTAAAATCTATTTCCAGACAAATTGCTGCAACGGACAGCATTCTGGGAAGCAAAACATGGATTGTAGATTCTTCTGGTTATTTGGTGATTGATTCTTCCAATGAGAATTTGAAAGAACGCACAAAAAACATTTTGCAAGCGGATGCAAACTACTTGGACAGCTACTATCATGTGAATAAAAAATTAGACACTTTTCTAAATAAAGAGATGCTGTCTGTTATTCTTCCTATTGCAAACCGTTTTCATATTGAAGGATATGTCATTGTGCATTACCCAATGGAAGAAATTGCAAACATCACTTCCCACTATCGCTTTTTAATCAATTTTGGTATTGGTATTATTTTAATTGTATTTGCAATTGTTCTATTTTTTGTTTGGTGGATTACCATTCGTCCAACAAAAAAATTGCTACATTATGTTTCTACTTCCAACCAAGGTGATTATAATATCAAATGTGATTTCCACAGTAACGATGAATTTGAAAAATTATTGCTGGAATTAAATTATATGGAAGACAAAATTAAAAATCTGGACAACTACCAGAAAAATTTTATCGCAAATGTATCCCATGACTTTCGTTCTCCTTTAACTTCTATTAAAGGATATGCAGAAGCCATGTTAGATGGTACAATCCCAGAAGAGATGCGTGCAAAATACTTAGATGTTATTGTTTTTGAAGCCGAGCGTCTCACAAAACTTACCAGCAACCTTCTGTCTCTAAACCAATTTGACCAGAACAGACACAGGCTGGAAATGAACTCCTTTGATATTAACAAAATGATTAAACAAACAGCAACTTCTTTTGAAGTCACCTGTATGCAGAAACATATCAAATTAAAACTTACCTTTTCCGAAAAAGAAACTTTTGTAAATGCAGACGAAGCAAAAATCCAACAGGTTTTACACAACCTATTAGATAATGCCATTAAATTCAGTTATAAGGATTCTGAAATTCATATTAAAAGCAATGAATACCGGGAAAAAGTACAAATTTCTGTAAAAGATTTTGGTATCGGTATTCCAAAGGATGGCATAGCAAAAATCTGGGAACGTTTTTATAAAACAGATTTGTCCCGTGGAAAAGATAAAAAAGGCACTGGCCTTGGTCTTTCTATTACAAAAGAAATTATCTCTGCACACAATGAAACAATCCATGTAACAAGCACAGAGGGTGCAGGCACAGAATTTACATTTTCACTGCCCCTTACTACACCAAACGAACCATAAGAGGCATCCTACAGACAAATCTCTTTTGCCTGTAGGATGCCTCTCACTGTATCTGTTCAAAATTCTTAATGTAACTATTCAGAACCCTTCCCATATATAATTTTCTTTACCAATGTAATCGGTGTAAATCACCTTCTGAATTCAAATCCATAAATCCATTCTGTCTCAATGCTTCATAGAGTACAATTGCAACAGAGTTAGACAAATTCAATGAACGTATCTCGCCAAACATAGGAATACGAATACATTCCTCTGGATGCTCTACTAATATCTCCTCTGGAATCCCCGCACTCTCTTTTCCAAACATAATATACGCATCTTCTTCAAAAGAAACATCTGCATATGTATGCTTTGCTTTTGTGGTAGCAAAATAAATCTTCGCTCCGGGATTCTTCTCTAAAAAATCCGAATAACTATCATATACGGTTACGTCTAACTTATCCCAATAATCCAATCCAGCTCTCTTAACTTCCTTCTGAGAAATACGAAATCCCATAGGCTCAATCAAATGTAATCTGGCTCCTGCTGCCACACAAGTTCTTCCAATATTTCCTGTATTTGCTGGTATCTCTGGCTCTAATAAAACAATATTCAACATCTTAATCTTCCTTCACTGAAATATGCACCTCAATGCTACGGTTATCTCCTAAAATCAATGGCACACTAATATTTTGTGAAACACTGCTTGTAAATGTCATATTTCCTTTACAAACTGTAGGTGGTGTAATATCAATTCCCACTCCCTTTGTAGAAAAAATAGTAGCTGCATTACCCATAATCATATTACCAAGCTCACAAATGGCACTCATATATAAATCGGTCATCTCTGTTGTTGGCATCATACACATATTACCTGCTACTAAACAAGCCACATCGTTAGGAAAAGCAAGCATTACCTGCCCCTTCATCTCACCTGTTACACCAATCATAATTACAACCGTATCTTCTGTAAATTGCGCAACTTTCACAGCTGGTTTACCCACTTTAGTCTCAACCTGTGAAACATCCTTTAACATCTGCATTCCTGCCATTAAAAAAGGATTGATAATATCTGCACTTACCCCCGCCATTCTCATACCTCCTGTTCTGCATCATTTCTGATACTCTGTATTGGCATACTTAAAAAGCCTTGCATCCCCCTATTCGGACCTCTGCTTTCCATATGTTATATTTAGTTTACCATAATTCGGCATAAAAAGCTATGAAATTTTGGCAACTATTCCGTACTATTTGCTACAAGCGTCTGTTTATCACACTTAGAACAAAGTGACCAAGTCCACTTCCCCCTTTAAAGCAAATAACTAAACATTTCTTAGAACCTATGTCGATTTACAAAACGCTCAATTCTCTCCAAAGCAATCTTTAAATCCTCTATGGAATATGCGTAGGAAATTCGCAAAAATCCCTCGCCACACTCTCCAAAAGCAGTTCCCGGAACTACAGCCACTTTCTCTTCTTCTAATAATTTGGTTGCAAACTCGTCCGATGTCATTCCAAACTGTTTGATACTTGGAAACATATAAAAAGCACCAAAAGGTTCAAACACCTGAAATCCAATTCTTCGAAGTTCATGAAGCAAATACTTTCTTCTCTGATCATATGCCTGACGCATACGTGCCACATCCTCGTCGCCATGTTGCAATGCCTCCACCGCCGCATATTGACTGGTTGTAGGCGCACACATAATCGCAAATTGATGAATCTTTAACATTTGCTCTAAAATAAGTTCTGGTGCGGCTGCATATCCCATTCTCCATCCGGTCATGGCATATGCTTTAGAAAATCCATTAATTAAAACCGTTCTCTCTTTCATTCCCGGAAAAGAAGCAATAGACACATGCTCTCCCTCATAAGTAAGTTCTGAATAAATTTCATCAGAAATTACAAACAAATCTTTCTCAATGACAATATCTACAATATCTTGCAAATCCTCTCGTGTCATAACTGCACCAGTAGGATTATTCGGAAATGGCATAACCAAAATCTTTGTCTTATCTGTAATATGCTCCAACAACTCTTCTTTTGTCAATTTGAATTGATTCTCTTCTTTTAACTCAATAACAACAGGCACCCCATCCGCCAATGTAACACATGGAAGATAAGACACATAACTTGGCATAGGAAGTAATACTTCATCGCCCGGATCCAGCATAGCACGCAATGCCAAATCAATGGCTTCACTTCCTCCCACTGTTACCATAATTTCCTTTTGGTAATCATAGGTAATGTGACAACGTCTTTTTAAATACTTGGCAATCTCTATCTTCAATTCCTTCAATCCGGCATTGGATGTATAAAAGGTCCGACCTTTTTCCAAGGAGTAAATTCCCTCTTCACGAATGTGCCAAGGTGTATCAAAATCAGGCTCTCCTACTCCAAGAGAAATAGCATCTTTCATCTCGCTTACTAAATCAAAAAACTTGCGAATACCGGAAGGCTTTATAGTTACAACTTTTTCTGATAATGGATTTCTCATGGTGTAATCAACATCCTTTCGTCTTCTCCAGTCTCGTCAGCTAATGCGAGTCCATGCTCTTTATACTTTTTCAAAATAAAATTGGTAGATGTGCTAAGTACCGATTCCAAAGGAGATAACTTGCTAGAAACAAAGTTTGCCACCTCACGCATACTCTTTCCTTCAATCATCACACACAAATCAAATTCACCAGAAATCAAATAGACACTCTCTACCTCATCAAATTTATAAATTCTCTCTGCAATTTTATCAAAACCCAATCCTCTTTGAGGGGTTACTTTCACCTCAATAAGAGCAGTTACTCTCTCGCAATCTGTCTTATCCCAGTTAATTAACGTAGGATATCCACAAATAACATGCTCTTGCTCCATGGCTTTTATTTCTTTTTTTACTGCATCTACCTCTTCTCCCAACATAATAGCCAAATCTTCTGCAGTAATCTTGCTATTCTTATCAATGGCTTTTAAAATTTCCTTCCTCATACTCTCTCTCCTCTCATATTACGATTGCTATGACAAATCTTTGTAAAACTCGTCTGCCTTAGGCGGTTCTAAAGAAAAGCGTTCACCCTCCCGAATGATCACTTTATCGTTTCCCTTCACTGCCTTACCAATTACTTCGGCATTAATACCAACTTCACTAAGTGCTTTTACCATAGCATTGCCATTTGTAGTACCAATTAGCAGGCTTCCTCCTGACATAAGCTGATACGGATTTAAATCATAAAATTCGCATATTTCTACCGTTTCCTGACGAATAGGAATATTTGCTAACTCCACTTCAAATCCTACGCCTGCTGCTAAACTCAAATCCCAGAGCGCACCATAAATGCCCCGCTCCGCCACATAGTGCATACACGTAACTCCCACTTGCTTTGCAATATGGGCATCTCTCACAACAGAGCTATACTCCGTAAACTCTGCTGCCTGAGAAATAAAATCTGTAGTATACTTTTTAGTAAGCTCTTCCAAACGAGTTTTGGCAAGACGGGCAGTTCCTAAAAGTCCTGCCCACTTTGTCATTACTAAATCATCGCCTGCTCGCAACCCTCTTGTTGGAAGCAATTCTCCCTTTTTGCATGCTCCAACCCCTGTAATAGTAAGTAACGGTTGATTTACAGCTCTTGTCACTTCTGTATTTACTTCCAAAATCTCTATCTCAAGCTGGCTGCATACTTCTTCCAATTGTAACATAATACGCTTAATTGCAATCTCTCTTGCCTGCTCTGGCAATAAAATATTCACTACAATTCCAATCACTCGCGCACCGCCAGCAGCCAAATCATTTGCTACTCCATGAACAGCCAGTTCTCCCAATTCCTGTTCCGTCCCGATGATAGACTCCGTGGATATCAGAATATGTTCCTCTGCACCCACTTCAAATGCCGCACAATCCTCACCTACGCCAGCCTGAAAAATCACTTCTTCTCTTCTATGCTTTATCTGCTTCATGATAGAACGTTGTAACACTGTATTTGATACTTTTCCAATCCTCATGTATCTTTCCTCTATTCTTTAATCTCACCTTCTGCTTGTATCTCTGCAGCTTTTGTAACCTCAGGTGCCTTTGTCACTTCAGGTGCCTTTGTTGTTGCAGGCGCTTTTGTTGCCGAAGGAGCCTTTGTTACAGTCTGTGCTGGTACTTTTGTTGACTTTGGTTTATCCTTCTTCTCCGGTTCCTTTGTAGCTTTTTCCTCAGATTTTCCACCTTTTGTAACATATCTTGGCTCAGCAGCATAATAGCTGGAATTTACCTGTTCTCTACTTACTTCCTTACCATTTTCATATACTACTTTCCAAAGTTCTGCCTTATAGCCTACATGAGCCTGCTGTGTTACCTGAAAATAGTCTTCCGGCAAACTTTCATCAACAGTTACTTTATCTTCTCCCGGTTGAATTGTCTCAAGCACTTTAGAAACATATTCCACCGTACGATTTTCTAAATCTCTTTCTTCTTTTCCATATATAGTAAAATAAATGCTTCTATTTGCGGTATATGCCTCCAAATAAATAGGTGTATCTGAATTATTTGTAAACTTTAAATCTTTATAGCCTTCTGAAATGGCTGCATCCATAGAAGGCTGCACATATCCTACAATCATTGAGTGATTATAACGCTCATCTATTTGCAATTCTGCTTTCAACAACGCATTATATAAAGTAGTAGCAGCCTGACAAACACCACCACCTACACTATCTACCACCTGTCCATTGGAATATGCCTTGGAAACCTGATATCCATTATCCTGTGTAAACGGAACTAAATGATCTCCAACAGAAAATTGCTCTCCCGGATAAATGGTATATCCATTCAAAAGACTAGCTGCATTTACCAAATTCTGTGAACGAGCACTATCCGAACTGGCAAAACTGGTATTATATGTACCAAGTACATCCTGACACTGTTCCAGCGAACTGCTGTCATATTTAGGTGTCGTATAATTCATAATTGCCTCAATGGTAATTCCTCCATCTACCCACTGACTGGCAATGGTCTTTTCGATTTTCTCTGCAGTCTCATCCGCCACAATCACTCTTCCATCTGTAGCTTCTTTGACTTTGAATTTTCCATTCTTTCGAACCAATTTCGCATTCTGCGCCTCTATGTCATAAACAGTACATTCTTTCTCTACAAATTCATTTACTTTCTCTGTATCCAGTTCAAAAGCAAGATCAAACACTACATCATTTTGCTCTAAATCCATCTGTTCTTTATAGCGTTTGATTACATCACCTGTTTTTCCATAATTATATGCTTCCTGAACGAAATAATCCACATCACAAGTGTAACCTAACTCTTCTAATGTAGTTGTGACTTCTTCGTCATCTATCTTTACTGTCACTTTTTCGCCTTTTGCATTTTTTACATGTTCTTTTAACTGTTCTTTTGCATCTTTTACAGTCATTCCACCTACGTCTAATGTGCCTATGTATATTCCCTCGTTAATTACTTTTTTTTGCGCGCTGGCAGCAAAACTACAAAGAGAACTGCCAACAATTACGAAAGAAATGCAGCCAACGGCTGCCAATACTTTCTTGATTTTTCCATTCATTTTTATTATCCCTTTCCAGATTGACATTTTATAAAGTTTTGGGTATCATTTATACTTGTTATAGCCGTTTTCGGCCTGTTCCTTCCTTTATACTGCATAAGAAAGAACAGATAACACCATTGTTAAGATAAGAATACCTGCGATAACGGCAACTACTGTCTGCTGAAATTTTTTGTTGTGAAAATTCATATTACTACCTCCTAATTTTGTGTGGCGCATGTATTCTTAACCCCAAACAATTATTTTTCAATAATCGAAAGGTGGAATTTACATGCCTGTTATGTTAATGTGTATTATCCTGTTTATCATTCTATTCAAATATCGCTTAAACTCTATTATAAGACAGGAAAAACTGGAAGAAGAGGAATATCTGCAAACAGAGTTAGCAGCTTCTCTCTCTGACAAAAAAAGTCTGAACGACCTGTCTTTTCTTTCTATTCCATTAGACCGTTTTCCTTTTCATTCTTCAAATGACACAAAGTTGTTTCAAATAGAAGAAGAAATACAAAAACTATCTACAGAAAAAATTTGTAATCTAAGCGGAATCAGCAACACGGATTTAAAATTGAAATACGGTGCCAAAAATCTGGATAAACTCTCTGAATATGACCAGAATTATTTGGACCTCCTCCGAACTCTTGCAGAATGGAGTACCAGACTATTTGAACTGGGTTATGATGACGATGCCATTGCTGTGGCTGAATATGCCATAGAATGTAATTCCGATGTGAGTAAAACCTACACCACTCTTGCAAAAATTTACAAAAAACGTGGGCAATTGGATAAATTATATGACTTAATTCCTTTGGTAGAAAACCTATCCACTCCCATTGACTTAAAGAAAGCAATCTATGATGTACTCAATGAATACTAAACAGATATGCTCCTAACCTTATCTTCTGATTCTTCCATATTGAAGAATCAGACCATCAATCATCTTCGATGCCTGACTTTTCGTTAAATCGTTGATGGTTGTACCTTTTTCATCAAAAAATGTCTCAACTTGTATTTTATGATATTTTAGTAAATCTATCAAGTAATTTTTTTGTCGTTCTGTGGCAGGTTCTACTTTTTTTACTTTATACTGCATTTCTCTTGGCAAAAAAGCCTCTGGCTCACTTTTTTGAAATTGTTTCCATATAGCAAAATAAACCTCTGCCGTAGTCTTTGCATCCTCATATGCCCGATGGGCTCTCTCATTTAAAATCCCATAATGCGTGCTGACCGTAGCAAGATTTTTACTTGGCAATTCTGACAAAAACTTTCTGGCAAGCAACAAGGTGTCTAATCCTTTTTTTTCAAAAGGAAGTCCCTGTTGCTTTGCTGCTGTCTTTAAAAAAGAATAGTCAAATTTCAAATTGTGTCCCAATAGCACTTGCTCTTCTCCCACAAAATCCAAAAATTTTTTCATCACCACAGAAATCGGTGCCGCATGTTCCACGGTCTTATCATTGATACCTGTAATCTCATAAATACGATAAGAAATGGAAACCGGTGGTTTTACTAACTCTGAAAAAGTTTCCACACACACTCCATCCACATATTTAAGGGCACCAATCTCAATAATATGATTCTTCTCCGGGCTTAACCCAGTTGTTTCAATATCTACTGCAATAAACGACTGCATAGTATCCTCCGTTCTTCTTACACAGAAATCACTGTGGTTGTAGCTTCCATTGTCAACGGATGACGGGACTGGTAATCAAACAATACATGACTCTCCTGCCGAACTGCGCATCCACTTTTTTCCAATTCTTCTATATTATAAGTAAAATATTCCACATGGGTCATACGTGCCATCTGTCGCGCCTGATACTCCCCATAACCAAACAATACATTCTCTTCGCCCTCTTTGTTCTTCTGCTCTGCATTTTTAAAGAATTGGTAATACAACTCTTTAAACGGTTCTAAGTCTTGTCCAAAGGACGGTCTTGTTTTCATATTTTCTCTTAAATACAAATCATATACCAAAAGTTCTCTCAACGGTTCTGCACACTGGGGCAATGTTTCTTCTATAAACTCCAGCAAAATATTATATCGTGCAATTCTGGCATGAACCAAACCCACTATTTGCCGTTCTTCATAATAATCTCCCAACTGCTGATAAAAGTCAAACGGCGATGTGACATGATTCATTAAATAACGCAAAGAATGCACGAATTGTCCACTATTATAGTACACTTCCACCATGTTTTCCACACGTTTCAAACGAAGTACATCTTCAAATGGCAGCCATTTTGTCACCAGCACTTCATAAGGGGCATAATCCCGATATTTTATTCCATGCTGCTCATACTCTCTGTGCATCTGTGAACCCTTTAACACCTTTAAAAAGCCAAGCTGCAGCTGTTCTGGTTCCATGGCATACACTTGATTAAAAGATGTTCGGAAAGATTGATAATCTTCATAAGGAAGTCCCGCAATCAAATCTAAATGCTGATGTATATTACCAAATTGCTTTACTTTTGCCACCGCATCTGTCAGTTTTTCTAAGTTCATCTTGCGATGAATAGCTTGAATGGTATGGGAATTTGTAGACTGTACTCCAATTTCTAATTGTATCAATCCCACACGCATCTGACTCATAAGCATAAACTCTTCCTCATTGAGCAAATCCGCAGATATTTCAAAATGAAAATTGGTAACACCATTGTCATGTTCTAACAGGTATCTCCAAATTTCTATGGCATGGGTAGGGTTGCAGTTAAAAGTACGGTCAATAAATTTTACCTGCGGCACCTTATAATCCAAAAACATCTGCAATTCCTGTTTCACAAGTTCCATCTTTCGAAGGCGAACGCCTTTTTCAATCGAAGAAAGACAATAACTACAGGAAAATGGACAACCTCTGCTTGTCTCATAATAAATGATTTTATGTTCCAACATATCTATATCGTCATAAGGAAAAGGAATCTCACTGATATCCATTGGCATTCTTGGTTTTGTAAGAACAATGTCTTGCTGCTTTCGATAAGCAATACCTGCAATATCCTCCAAGTTTCCTGTTCCACCTATATAATATTCCATAAGTTCCAGAAAAGTCTGTTCACCCTCTCCAATCATGACTCCATCTATTTGAGGATTACATGCAAGAAAGGCATCCACATCATAAGAAACCTCTGGTCCACCAACCCAAATTGGTAATTCAGGACGCACCTTTTTAAGTTCCCTTGTCAACTCTTTTACCATATCAATATTCCATATGTAACAGGATAATGCCAATACATCTGGCTTTTTTTGATATAAATCATTCAAAATATCATCTACATATTGGTTAATGGTATATTCCGCAATAGAAATGGATTCTTTATATTTTTGTGCATATTTTTTTAGACTAAATACTGCCAAATTGGAATGTATATATTTTGCATTTATTGCTGTAAGTAGTACCTTCATTACTTTTCCCTTCTTTCTCTCCCACCATTGTAGCTATTCTGTTTCGCAATTGCAAGTTCTTTTCGCAACGAAAAAGAAGGCATTACACAAGTAAAATTACTTGGCAATGCCTTCTATATATATGATTACTTTACACTATGTATTTGGCATAAAATCTTATGCAAATACCTTAGCGAACATATCGAATAAATTTACGCTTTTTGCCTCAACAGCTGAGTCACTTGCAACTGCTGCATCTGTTGTTGCAGATGTTCCTGTTGTTACTGCAGAACCTGTTGCTGCTTCTGGCTTCTTTGTAGCTTCTGGAGTTGTTGTTACTGCAGGTGTTGTTGTTACAGCTGGCTTTGTTGTTACTGCAGGTGTTGTTGTTACAGCTGGCTTTGTTGTTACTTCAGGTGTTCCTGTTACAGCTGGCTTTGTTGTTGCTGCAGGTGTTCCTGTTACAGCTGGCTTTGTTGTTGCTGCAGGTGTTGTTGTTGCAGCTGGCTTTGTTGTTACTGCAGGTGTTGTTGTCACTGCAGGTGTTGTTGTTACTGCAGGTGTTGTTGTTACTGCAGCTCCTGTTGTTACATCAGTCTTAGCACCAACTGTTACCTTTAATTTAAATGTCTTACCTGTAGTTGCAGTCTTAACTGTTACTACTGCAGATCCTGTTGCTACTGCTGTTAATGTGTTAGCAACTTTACCGTTCTTGTTAATCTTCTTAGAAGCAGTCTTAACTGTTACTACTGACTTCTTGTTAGACTTCCAAGTTGTCTTTTCAAACTTACCATTCTTTGCAGTAAACTTTACATTCTTAGTCTGTCCTGCTGTCATTGCAATCTTCTTCTTTGCATAAGTAAGCTTTGTTGTTCCAACCTTAATTGTTGTCTTAACAGTCTTCTTACCATACTTAATTGTAACTTTTGTCTTACCTGCTTTTTTACCTTTGAATGTAATCTTCTTACCAGACTTTGTAGCCTTTACAATAGCCTTGTTCTTAACCTTTACACTCTTTACCTTTGCAGGTACCTTAATTGTCTTTGTCTTGTTCACTCCAACTGTGTAGCTGGACTTTACTGTTGCTGCATCAGCAGAGATTGCTGGAGTTGCTGCTGCAACTACTGCTACTGCTAATACTGTTGCCATGATTTTCTTCTTCATGAACATTTCCTCCTTCTTTGTTTTCCTTTACACACACATATATAATTCCACAAATCTCAAACCCTCGAAACAGGTAAGTCTATGCGAAATTACATGCACATTAAAATTTACCATTAGTGAAAAAAAAAATCAAGTATTTCTTTCGAATTACTTGATTTTCCATTTCTTTTTTTCAGTTTTTCACAACTTTTTATAAGTTTACTAATATATTTTCAGAAATTCCACCAAACGATTTTCTCTGAAATTCCATTATTGGAATATATATCCATATACTTTTTTCGAATATTTGGCACTTTTCACTTCCAAAACAGTAACATCCATTACGCATATACGTTATAATTCCAGCCGATCCACAATCCAACTGCCATAAAAATAGCTGGCACGGTAATAGAAAGTTCATCACCCATCACAAACTTTTTAAGTAGGATACAATACACGATACAAACCACAATTCCACCAAAAAATCCAACTAATCCCAAAATTGGATTTGCCGTTCCATTCATCATTACATATGCAATGTGAATGAGCATCCCCATAAACGCCCCCAATACAATATTGCTAAGTGATACCATTAAGTCTTTTACTATATACTGCATACCCATCCCTCTCTCTACAAAAAATCTATCTGTTATTTCGACATTCTTTCATACTTTTATTATGTTGCCAGACTATATTTTCCAACTATTCCATACCAAAAGCCCGACGAAATTTCTGTTCTCTCTGGGCAAAGTCTTCATAAAAAGAATTTTCTTTATATGGATTCCCATAAAAAAACTGTAATACCGTAGTGGACATCTGATTTGCATGTTCCATTCCATTGTCTAAAAGCCACTGCTCCACATCTTTTTGCAAGAAATGCCATCTACGCACAAACTCTTCATATTTAGAAAATTCTGGTGTATCCACCCATTTGCTGACCTTGACCTTCGTTCGATTCTTCATGCTGCATTCATGCACTTGCAAAAAATAAGAAAAATCCCCATTCTCATAATATCTGCCAAGTGGAAATAATCGGCATATTCCCGGTCGAAAAGCATGGATACTGCATCTTCCCTGCTCATTTAAAAAGACGCATCCATTGTCTTTGCTTCTCATACTAAGACTTGGAAGTACAATGGTATCCACTACCGTCAGTTCAATCTTTCCTGTATTCACCAATTCTTCAAAATTCTCCAAAAGCCCCTGACTCATCCGGTGAATATCAAGCGGGTCTAATTGAACCGTATTTCCCATTCCTTTGCAACAATCCGAACACCCTTTGCAATCCATGCAACCTGCCCGAACCATATCATTTTTCCCATATAAACGTCCGTCTGAAATCTCTTCTAATGTGCCTTCTCTTTTCATGCAAGGTCATCCTCTTCCTCAACTATATCCTCTTCTTCTGTCTGCTGATCTTCTTCATAATTCTCTGGTTTATCCTCTAGCTCAGACTCTTCCTTTGCATCTTCTGCATCAAACACTTCCTCATCTTCCATGTCTTCGTCAGATTCTTCTATTTGCGATTGTCCTCTCTTTGCAAATATGACATATAACAATACTCCACCAAAGAATAGAACAATAGCAATCACCTGAGAAACCGAAAATACACCAATGCTTCCTCTTTCCTCATCTCCACGTAAAAATTCAATAAAAAATCTTCCAGCACTATAAAGCATTAAATAGAGGGCTCCCACTGTTCCTTTTGCTTCTTTCCGCTTTGCATAAAGTAATAACACAACAAATATAATCAAATCTCCCACACAGGAAATTAACTGAGTAGGAATAAGTGACACCCCAGTAGGCGCAAAATCAGATGTATGGTAAGTAAAACCAATTGGTAAATCTGTCTCACTACCATAACAACATCCTGCAAAGAAGCATCCAATTCTTCCAATTCCCTGTGCCAATGCCACCTGTGGCATTACCAAATCAAAATATGGAAGAAATTCTTTCTTTGTAACCTTAAAATAAATAACATTTGCCAACACTCCACCAATAATTCCACCATACACTACATATCCATTGGAAAAATTCCACAAAATAGATGGATCCTCCACAATATCCGGAAGGACTGTAAGGTAAAACAACAATCTTGTTCCAATAAACCCTCCAATGAGAGACATGGTTAAAATAGTGTAAATCAAGTCCTCATTTAACTGATTCTTCTTGGCACGATATGCAGATATAATCACTGCCGCACACAATCCCAATGCAACCATAATTCCATAAACATGAATATGAACAATTCCTATGTCAATATTATTTGGCATCTCCTTCTCCTCCTGTTATTCTTCTATTCTACTGCATATATGGCTGAAGCTGCTCATAAATCTGCTGCAATTCTTCATCATACATACCACTTTTTATAGCGGCACTCCCCACATGTACAACTGTAGCAGTAATAAGTACAGCTAATACGGAAGTAATAACCCCCACAATTGCCGCCCGTTTTCCTTCCATTTTATCTATCAGTGCAAATGCGCCATACACTAACCCTATGATACCTAGAATTCCACCATAAAACAAAGACGTAAGCAACCCCAAAATACCAAAGGTCAGAGAAATTTTTGCAAATTTTGAAATTTTATTGTCCATTTTATTCTCCATTTTCTCCTCCTTACACTTCTTCCTTTATAGCATAAATTCCCTCAAAAAGCAATGTCGCATTTCTTTTTGTGATGCCAAAATCAAAATATCACAAATTGAATGCTTTCATTTTTTTGCCATTTGTGCTATGGACATGAATTTTAATTTCAATTATACTTTTATAAGGAATTCTTTTGGATTATTATATACCAAAAGGAGCAGGAAGAAAGGGGAACAGGAATGAACAAGAAAGATATCAACGAATTAAAAAAACGATTCACTAAAAACGGCTGTAGCTTTACCAAACTGTCTGGTTGCTATGTAGATGGTGAAAAAAACAAAATTGTAAATATCAGTGAAACTTTTCTAAATTTAGACGAAGAAGATATGTTCAAATATTTGGATATTGCAAAGAAAACTTTATCTGGAAATGTAAACAACAACTTATTAGAGCTTTCTTTTCCAAGAGAGGAAGAGGAAGCCGGTGGAAAACAACAGTTTCTTATGGGTCTTAGAGAAAGCAAATTAAAAAATCAAGATTTGATAGATGTATGTTTTGACCGTATTATTGAAACTTACGAATATCCAGGCAATTATCTAATCTTATTATTCCATGATGTATACGATGTTATGACAAAAACAAGCGATAACCAAGAAGTTGATGAATCCGAGGAAGTGTATGAATATCTGTTGTGTTCCATTTGCCCCGTTACTTTATCAAAAGCCGCACTTGGATACCGAGAAGAGGAACGTCGCATTGGTTCTCGCATCCGTGATTGGGTCGTAGGTGCTCCCGAAACAGGATTTGTTTTCCCTGCATTTAGTGAACGCAGCACAGATATCCACTCTGCCATTTTCTATACCAAAAACACAAAAGAACCACACAGAGAAATGATGGAAGACTTTCTTGGATGTCCAGCTAAACGAACTGCTACCATCCAAAAAACAGTTTTTGAAAATCTGGTGCAAAATGCCATTGACGAAAATCCTGAGGCAAGCGAAGCAACACTAATGGATATTCAAAGTGACCTTCATGAATTGGTAGAGCAACAAGAGGCGGAAGGAAAAGAAGAAGAGTTAATCTTACATACGAATTTGCTGCAAAATGTCATGATGGACAACGGCGTTCCTGAACCAGTCGTCCACAGCATTGAAAAAGCATACGAAGAGGAATTTTCCAATGAACCACCTGCCATAGAATCACTGGTAGATAAAAAAACTATGGAAGCCAACGCAAAACTTCGTCAACAACAAGCACTTGCAAAAGAAGTGGAGGCTTTAAAAACTACCATTCAAGAAAAAAATGCTGTAATTGAAGAAAAAGAAGCTATCATTGAGCAAAAAGATTTAGATTTACTTTCTGCCAAAACCATTTCAACTGCTGACAGCGGTGATGTGGTTCTTCAAGTAGCACCTGAAAAATTAGACCAAATCTCTTCTCAAATTATTGAAGGAAGAACCTGCCTTGTCATTCCAGTGGAAGGAAACGAACACATTGTAGTAAATGGCGAGGATTTTGAAGAATAAATTAATACAAAAAGAACTTTTTGCATGGCTATCTACCTGCAAAAAGTTCTTTTTTATGTAATCTATGTGACTTTTCTTTTCATACAATCCCTTACCAAGAAATCACCTTTACGTCTAGTAGAACAAACTCAGATGTTTAACTTGGAGAATATGCAGTCTTTTTTCCTGCCTTATAAAAGGCACGAACAGAATATTTCTTAATACGAATCGGTTTTCCATTGCTGGCAAACATCCGCTTAATCTTTCGACTGGAAATACTCACAGAATTCTTTTTCTTAGAAACTGTAGCACATCGTTTTGTCATAGTCTTTCCATTGCAATGAGCCTTAATATACACGCTGTAGCCCGTACAATTAGACACCTTTTTCCATTTAACCACTAATTTTTGTGTGCTGGTGTGATAGCTTCCTGTTGTTCCTGTCACTTTATCAATCAAATACTTAGACGCCACATAAGATTTATCTGATTGATACACGTTGCCACTTGCCGCATCTGTTGTTCTTGCCACCACATAAAAATAGATTTTTTTGCCATTATATGCCTTTGACACAGACACCGAAGTAGTATTGGTTGTCCCATCTACTGTCTTTACCAGACTATAATTTTTCTGGTCGCTAGAACAATAAATCGCATATTCTTTGGCTGGCAGCGAACTTGAAAATTTCCACTGCAATTGAAAATTCAATCCTTTGGCTGAAATCTTTGTAATAGCTGGTCTGCTGGAAGAAAATTCTCCATACACATTTTGCGTTGCTGTAGGTTCTGGTGTTGTCACTTCAGAGGGCTGCTGGGTAGTTGCTGGTGTTTCCACTCCACCAACGGGTGCCGTTCCCACTGGAGATATAGACGGCTGTTCCGAAGCTGCAATTGCTGTTGTAGTTACCGTAGCGGTTCCAGAAACCTCTGTTGGCAACTCCAAAGTTGCACTTGGTGTTTCCGTTACAGATGGTACATAAGACTGCACTGGTGCTGTTGTTTCTGGATTTTGTGTAACAGTCGGCTGCTGCGTGATATCTGAACTTCCCGGTCTCACCGTTGGATAAACCTTTGTATCAATTTCTTTTGTTCCTTCTATATAAATCTGATTCTCTTTTACCGCCAATGAAAAATCTCTGTCATAAGACTGGTATAATGCAGCAGAATCAAGAAGAGAAATATCCTCTGATACGGCAGTAACCAGCGGTTGCTCTGTAGTAAATCCGTATATGTTAATCTTTGCATAAGGATTCGTGGTAGACGCTGATAAACTTCCCATCTGCACTAACGGCGCTCCCTCACGCACTATAATAAATGAATTATCATCTAAATATGGTTTTCCACCAATATAAAAATTGCTTCCTGTTCGGGTAGTACACCTTCCGCTCTGAATATTTCCACCTAGTAGATAAATTGCTCCACCATATGGGTCCAAAGCGTAAGTCCTATTGTTTGCTACTATTCCTCCATTCATGGTAAAAGATGCACTAGAACCAGTGGTATAAACACCAATATCACATCCAGTTACCAAACCGCCGGTCATGGTACAAGTTCCATAGCATTGAATCCCATAATAAGAAATATTAGAAATAATGCCACCTGTAATTTTACAGTTAGTAGAATTTGCGCCTACGCCAACACCATAATAGTTGCAATCAGAAATCATTCCACCTGCAATTATCCCTTCACCATTAATAAGAATTCCATTATATCCACAATCATGGATATAACCCCCATTCATATTGAGCTTTGAACCTTTACGTGCAACAACTCCCGTTCCATTCGGGCAGGAAATATCTGCATTTTCAATATTAATATTTCCCTCAACCGTAATGAGATTCAACGCTTCGCTCAAATTCGAACCATCTATTATAATAGCATCTGTATCCTTAGAACCTAATGTAAGGCTGGCTTCTTCTTTTACATAAATCAAATGATCGTTATGTTTTACACTGGTAATCTTATTGTCCATACCAGTTTCCTGTAATAGTGTAAGATCAACCCCCTTTGGAATCGTTACCGTTTCCGTCAATACAATAGAGTTAGATAACACATAGGTTCCCCCTATGGCAGTTGCTTCTATTAAATCATTATAACTGCTAATGTACCCCGTGACCGCTGCGTATGCCGTATGCCCTTTTTGCAATGTTTCCGTTTTTGACAGAAAACCTTCCGGCACCCCAGATGCCATCAATACAACAGCCATAGAACATGCAAGCATCCTTGACATCCTTCGTTTCATTTGCTATCATCCTTTCTCGTTTTGTAAATCCCCAATCATAAGAAAACACGTTCATTCTAATATATATTTACAAATTATGCAAGTTTTGTTTCCCATTTTCCATCCCCATAAAACGGGGCAACTCTTACCTAACTGGGCTTTTGCTACCAAAAGGTGTATAATAAGTAATGATCAAACACTTTTTTAAGAAATAAGGAGGCAACTTATGACGATTGCAGAACAACTTGTTGCACAACTCATTGAAAAAGGATATCACATTTCCTGCGCAGAATCTTGTACGGGCGGAAAATTAACTGGTGCCATTGTAGATGTGGCAGATGCGTCCAAAATATTAAATGCCAGTATCGTAACTTACTCAAACGAGGCTAAAATGAAATATTTAGGTGTATCTAAGGAAACCTTAACTACCTATGGTGCCGTTAGTGAAGAAACCGCTTATGAAATGGCAAAAGGCATTGCTAACATAAATGATGCTGAAATCGGCTTATCTATAACAGGAACTGCCGGACCCGGTGGAGGCTCTAAAGAAAAGCCAGTTGGTACTGTTTGTTTTGGTTTTTCTGTATGCGGCAATGTAACTACCGTATGTAAACACTTTGGCGATTTAGGAAGAAATGCTGTGCGAGATGCGAGTGTTGCCTTTGCTTTGCAGCATACCCTTTCTCTACTGGCGTAAAAAAAGGTTATAGGAAGTTTTCTAACTTTCTATAACCTTTTCTCTAAACCTATTTTTTAATTAATGAATCGCTACCCAGAACTCCACTCCCGGATGCTTATTATCACAACCGTAAGAAAATCCATGCATATCCAACATATATTTTACAATGGTAAGTCCTAAACCGGTACTACGAATTTTCCCTTTATTTTCTTTTTGTACCTGATGATAACCGTCCCATATTCGTTTGCGCTGGGCTTCTTCAATCTCTGGTCCATTGTTAAATACTCGGAAGTATACTTTCTCTTTCTTTTTCTCAATTGTCACTTTCACGGTTCCATTCTTTGGTGCATGTTTAATAGCATTGCTAATCAAATTAGATACCACTTTGTGCATACAAGATAAATCTCCCATAAACAAAATTTCCTCTGGTTCTTCAATGACAACATCCACTTGTTTTTCTTCGTAAGCAGTTTCATACTGTTTTATTACTGCATGTACCAGCTCCCCAAGAGAAATTTCCTCCGGTTCCATCTGATAGCCGCTAGTCTCCAGTCTGGACAATTCTAACATATCAAGAACCAGCCGATCCATTTCTTTTGTTTCCTGTGTAATGGTCTGCACATACTCTTTCTGTCGTTCTCTATCTTCCTGTATACGCAATCCTTCACAATATCCCTGAATAATACTGATTGGTGTTTTTAACTCATGTGCAATGGCACGAGTGAGCATTTTTTGACTCCAATCCATCTGATCTTGTTTCGCAAAAATAAAATGAATCACCGTATACAAAATGATGGCTGCCAAAATATAAAAAACAATTAACGAAATGTACACAGCCCACAACTGACTAATGGCTTTTTTTAATGGGTCCATGGTGTAGCTGTATGTAACATTCGCTCCGTCTCCCACACTGCATACACCCGTTCTGGTAACTTCAAACACCGTATTTTTTTTTATGGTTTTTCCATTGCTTGCCCGTTCTTTTGCAAGAGCTGACATTTCTTTGTTCCCAAGAAAATATGCTTCACTCTCTACCGTTACTTTTTCCGGTAAAGGTTCACCTTTTTGATCCTTTATTTCCAGCATCTTTTCCCAAGCCACCGTATATTCTAAATTATCTTGATCTGCTAAAATGCGGTTTCCTACCCCACTGTTCCAACGAACCTCTTGCTCCTGTGTCTTAGGAACCAACACTTGAATACGGGATGGAATCACATACATTCCATCATAATTTCCTTCCACATACAAAACCGCATCTTCCGTTGTGGTGTATAATTCTTGCAAATCTTCTAATTCCACAGAAGATACATAGGTATCAAGAGAAAGAATATATTGACTTGTTTCTTCGTAAACGAAATCTCCATCTTGATCCGGCTCACTACTATAGTAATGCAGAAACACATAGTTTCCGCTCTCCATTATGGTTTCTCCATAGGCTTCACAGTCATAATAGATACTAATATCCCCCTGATTTGTAGTATCGCACATCTGTGAAATCTGAAGTGCCACCTGATAGGCTTGTTCTTCCTCTGTCAACGAGGAACGCTCTATCACTTTCATTTTTCGAATGGTGCCTGCTTCTAATTTATCCAACTGTGCTGCATAGCTTCTCTTGATTACCCGCGCATTTAATCCTGTCATTCCCACAATACAGAATACAAAACACAGGCATAATATTGCTGCAACCAGCGCATATAAACGCCTTCTATATGGATTTTTTTTCTTCATACTTTAGGACTCCTTCCATATATATCCAGCTTTATATATGGTTTGAAGAGGTTCGGCAGCATCCCCTATGGTTTTTCGCAATTTTTTAATATGCGTATCTACGGTTCGATCATACCCAAAATACTCTTCCCCCCAAACCTTATCTAAAATCTGGTTTCGGCTTATTACCTGTTCCTTATTTTCTAGGAAAAATTTTAAGATTTCATACTCTTTGCTGGCAAGCACTACTTCTTTTCCCCCAATGATAGCCACTCTTTTAATGGTATCAAGCTCCAATGTAGCCGCCTTTAGTATTCCCTGTTTTGTTCCCACTCTTCCCTGATATCTTTTTATCATTGCCTCTGCCTTTGCATATAATACATCCAGCGAAAATGGCTTTGTTACATAATCGTCAGCTCCACAAGCATACCCTTTTAATTTTGTTTCCTCATCGTATAAAGCAGTGAGAAACAAAATAGGTGCATCTGTATGTTCCCGAATTCTCTCGCAAGCCTCAAGACCATCCATCCCAGGCATCATAATGTCTAAAAATATCAAATCAAACGTCTGTTTTCGTAGCGAATCCAAGGCCTGCTGTCCATTTTCAGCCTCTGACACCTCATATCCTTTCAATTCAAAATAGTCTTTTATCAATGTACGAAGTTTCTTTTCATCTTCTGCTACAAGCAATTGCATGTTCTTCAACCTTTCTGTTGTTTGATTACTATTCTCGGTAACACCTTATTTACACTTTACCACTTTACTGTAACTTCCATAAACCTTTCTTCCCCAGGAATCGTATTTATAGCATCGTACTTTTATGTAATATTTTGCTTTCTTCCTTAACTTAGTTAAATCTTTTGGATTTTTCACACTTCGCACCAATGATTTTTTTGCCATGGTCGGCGTGAGAGAATATACATATTCATATCCATCTACCCCGGAAACATTGCCAACTTTTACGCGAATCTTTCCATTTTTTAACCTTTTTGCTGAGGTTATTTTTGCCTTTTGTACGGTAACAATTTCCCACTTTGCATAATAGGTTATGCTAGATGCACCATTTGGCTCTACATAATAAACTCGATGTTTAAAGGTACTTTCCAAATACCATCCTTGGAATGTATATCCTTTTTTCTTTGGGTCTTTTAAAAGATAAGACGCACCAGAAGCATATACTTTACTTGGATTTCCTTCTGCATTTGTTCCCCCATTTAATTGATAATGCACGGAACAATATACCACCTCTTCTACAGAGCTGCCATCCGGAGCCATGGTCGCTACCGGAGCAGAGGTATGGTCTGTATTACTACTTGTAGGTTTACTTGTTGTTGCAGCACCAGTAGCAACCCCCGGTACCGTAATCATCGGTGTAGCTGTAGGTATAGGTATCTTCGTCTTTTCCGGTTCTTTCGTAACAATTGGTGCCTGTGTGGTTATAGGCTTTTTAGTGAACACAGGTACTGCTGTCACTATCGCTGTTGCTGTTACTTCAGGACTTTCCGTTACTTGGGTTTCTTCTGTAACAATCGGAAAAATCGTAGGTTCTGCAGCATTTGTTGCCATTGGTTTAGCTGATATCTCAGGTGTAGGCACACTATCCGGTAAATTAGATGCACATGGAACTTCTCCCTTGTCACCTACCTCGATATTTCCATCTGTTGTGACACCTGCACCAGTAACCACATCCGTATTCTCCATATCATCCAATGCGCCCTCTTCCGTTACAGAAAGCAAATGCCAATCCGATTGTTTGACACCAGTTATTTCTCTATTTATATTCTGCTCTTTGTTTTTTTCTAATTGGTTTAACGTTGCCGCCTGTATATCCATTTCTCCAAAAATTCCATCTAAGATAAGCAACGTTGCCATGAAAACCGTTCCTATTTTTTTCACACAACCACCTGTCTTCTTTTTCACTTTACGTTCTCCCTTCTGCTCTAGTTTACCAAAAATTTTTGTAGTTTTTATGTTTTATCTTCCAATTTTTGTATACAAAAACACCTTTTTAAGTATAGCATAACGGATATTTCCTTTAAAGTAAAAAAAGAGATTCTAAAGGAAAAAAATACACTCCCTACCCCCCCTCAAAAAACACCATTTGCAAATATGCACTTCCACAAACACAATTAGTGAACCGAACATATTTTTTTCACATTTTCATCACACAAATTTCATTTATTATGGTTTTTTTTGTCATTTTATGGTACAATTTGAAATACCAACAACAATATTGTTGTTGCAAACATTGTGGGAACGGCTTATGCTACCCACACAAAATAAAGGAGGAAAACAAATGAGTAAATCTTGCCAAAATTGTGGATATCAAATGGCTGATGTAGAGTCTTTTTGCCCACAGTGTGGAACCCAATCGGAACCTATGCCACAACAACCAAATCAAAATCAGGCACAGTTCCAACAACCGCAATTTCAACAACAACCATTTCAACAGCAGGGCGGATATCAGCAACAAATGAATCCGCAACAGCCATTGACAAATGGTGCAAGCCAAAATTCTATGATGAATTTATACTGTAAGATTGGTGTTATTGCTGTCAGCATCTTAATGATACTTGCAACCATATTGCCATACATGGAAGCTATGGGAGAGTCTATTAATCTACTATTCCCAGATGGTGAAACCGGAGATGGTATCTTCTTTTTTATTTTAGCAATCGTAGCCATCGTGTTTGCCTGCTTAAATAAAAAGATTCCAGTTTTGGTATGCGGTGTAATAGCTCTTGCACTCTGCTGTTACGAAATGAAGGAAATTACTTCACTCACCAACTCACTTGGTGGTTTTTCATCCATACTTTCTAAAGGCAGCGGTTATTATTTAATGATACTTACATCTTTTGCATTGCCAATCATCAGTGCTGTTGATTTATGGCAAGCAATCAAAGCTAAGAAAAATGGAAATATGTAATAACATCTTGGGAGGACCTATTGTATTATAGGTTCTCTTTTTACGCAAATAGTAAGAAAAACCAGTGCCTGCATGAAAATTTGACAAGCACTATGATAATAAATATAAAAAACTAGCAAATCGTATTTTTCATGATTTTATGGAGGGATTTTATGAAAATAAAACAAATAAAAAAATGGTGTATTTTACTAGCAATCACTCTAGTAATTACATGTATTCCGCCAAATATTAACATAGCTTCTACCACAACTTCAGAAGAGAAGTTTCGAGAGTTGTATCTTAACTTATTGGAAAATGGTGATACCAGCATGCAAGATATTTCTGACTTAAACCTTCCTTATATGACTTGCTATCACATTATGGAAGATGTAAAACGCAACGAAGGCTTTATTGCATATCAAAGCTATAAAGACTACAATCTAATAGAAATTGTTAAAATAGAAACAAAAGAAAGCACACCATATTTATCTCAATTTCACCTAAGTCAGGATGATAGCGGATTTCAACAACGATATGCTACAGTAAAGCAAATTATTGCAGATGTCCAAAAAGGACTGGATTCAAAGATGACCGACTTAGATAAGGTGTTATATTTTCACGAATATGTAGTCGAACAAATTTATTACAAAGATACCGAAGCTGTTGCCGAACATTTGGGTGGCGCCACTCTTGCACAAGGCTACGGTGTGTGTGAAGGCTACGCAAAAGCACTCATGCTCTTTCTTAAGTCGGAGCAAATTCCTTGTGAATTATTGGCTGGTGGTTCTCATGCGTGGGTAGCTGTAAAACTAGACGGAGAATGGTATCACGTAGATCCTACATGGGATGACACCACCTCTGCCAGCTACGGAACCCATTATTTTTTCATTCGAAATGATGATGAATTTAAAAATACATTGACAAAAAAACATGCACAATGGGTTACAAACGGCACTTTTGTAGAAGATACTACCCAAGTCTCTTCCACCTCAACCAATTATACTTCCTGGTATGTACATGAAGTTCGAAATCGTATGTATTATTACGATGGTTACTGGTATTATGTGTTAAACAATACGGTTCGAAAAAACAATATCCAAGGCACAGAAGAAACTATTATCTACGAAGGACAAAGCCCAAAAATCACGGAAATAAAAGATGGAGTTTTAACGATTATTAGTGCTGGAGAAGAGAAACAATTAACTTTACAAAAGGAAACTGCAGTAGCAACACCTTCCTCTGCTGCCACTACAGAACCGCTGCCTTCCCCTGTTACCAGCCAACCAAAAGCAACCACAGCTCCACCCCAAAGTCAAACACCAGCTACAACGACAGTTCCCACCACAACAGAAACACCTTCCTCTCCAACTCCATCTGAAAGTCCAAAAACGGAACTTGAAAAACCAATCATTCAATCTCTTACAAACAAAAAAGGGAAAAAAATGAAGTTAGTGTTAAAGAAAAAAGTAACTGGTGCAACAGGCTATAAAATACTTTATAGCACAAATAAAAATTTTAAAAAGGCTGTAAAAAAGGCTATAATTACAGACCAACGAAAAACAAAGATGATTGGAAAACTACAATTACATAAAACCTATTATGTAAAAGTGGCAGCTTATAAGAAAGATGTAACAGGGGAAATCATTTATAGTTCCTATAGTAAGATAAAGAAAATAAAAATCAGAAAATAATATCAACATACAAAAAGCCCGCCAAATACAATCATGCTTGCAAAAAATTGTATTTGACGGGTATATTTAAAACTTAAAAGTGTCCGCCTCTATTTTTACCCCTTCTCTTTCTTCCGCTGTTGCTTCTAAAAGTTCAAGTTTCTTAAATCCAAACATCCCTGCAAAAAAAGATGTTGGAAACATCATAATTTTAGTATTATATTTTGTTACGGTATCGTTATAGAACTGACGTGCCTTTACAATCTTATCCTCTGTATCAGACAATTCTTCCTGCAATCTCATAAAATTAGCATTCGCCTTTAACTCTGGATATGACTCACTATGTAACAATATTTGATTCAATTCTTTTCCAAGCGCCTGATTTGCACGATAAGATTCACTAGCACTAGAAGCGTTTAACACTCTACTTCTAAGTTCTGTTACTCTTTCTAAAGTTCCTTTTTTATAGTTGGCATATCCCTTGGTAGTTTCAATTAAATTAGGAATCAAATCGGCTCTTCTTTTTAATTGCACTTCCACTTGCGCCCCTTGATTTTCTACTCGATTTTTTAATACAACCATTCCATTATATACTTTTATTATGGCCACTAAAATGATTACTGCTACAACTGCTATTGAAATTCCTACTATCATCTTCTGTTTCTCCTTTTCATAATCTCATTTACAATCTGTTGATTTTCCTCAAGTACCACCGCATAAACCAAATAATCATCCCACAAAACTACCTGCTCTTGGTCTACCTCACTTAAATATGAAAAATCATGAATAAAATTTTTCATGCCATACACGCATTCTGCCATTTGATTTCCATACTCCGTCCGCTGTAACAAACTGATATTGAATGCAGTGGCTATGGCACTGGCAATCACCAATATTGGCGAAATAAACGTAAGTATCATAAGTATCATTACCAAAATCATTTCTGCTATAACAGGATAACATTCCGGATATTTCTGTAAATATTCCAGTTGTTCGCCCAAAGATACATTTTCTGGTATTGTTTTTAAAACCCTTTCTAATGACTCTAAGGAATTACCCAAATGAAATGCAAGAACTGCGGTTAGTATAAATAACACAACAGGCACTAAACACCCACTTGCACATCCCGTTACTGTCTTTAGCTTTTCTCTCTTTGTCTTCCTAAGACTGGATTTATTGACAATATACCCCTCTTCCATTGCCTCTTGCTCTACAAGACGTTTCCATGTTCGATCATTTTCCATTTGGAAGGTGCCATTTGCCAAACCTTCAAGTAAATATCTATCACTATTACGAAGATTTGCATGATGATAATCCCTTACTTCATAATAATTGCCTTCCTCTTTCAAAATGCCCATTTCTTTATACTTTAAAATACAGGCTGCCACATCTTTTTTCTGCTCTATTTGCAAATCTACTAAAAGACTGATGATGCCCGGTGACATGCCACCCAACTTGTCTCGGTAATAATCAAAATCTTCCATAGAAATAAAGCTACTATTGCGCAAAATTTGTTTTTTCTTTTTGCGCAAAAATATTTTTAAAATCAAAAATGGAATCAAAGACTGTAAAAAGGTAAAAAAACCTAGCATGCACGTAATTACTATCATAACAGCAGCGGTATGATCCGTTTCCAATGCCTCTTTTATGGAAGGCCACATATTCCACACATAATATAGAAAAACCCCTATGGGAATTAGCCACAATACCCGTTCCAAGAAACGGATTCTGTTTAGCTTTTCACTTTGAAATACTTTCTTTTTTTTCATTTTTCTCTTTTCCTTTGTAATTTGTAACAGTATCAAATGATCCTATTCATTGATAATATTTTTCTTTTCTCCAAATATTCTAACATTCCTCTATCTATAGAAGCAATCTAAAAATTCTTAGTAACTATTCTTAATTAAATTTATAGCATATCTCTGTTTCCCGATTGCGATATTCATGCTTTTCATAATATCCTATTAACTCTCCCTGTTCATTACGCAAAGCAACCATATACACATCTTTATTTTCTTTTTCGTTGTAATAACTATATATTCGATTATGGAATCTGCTTGCCTGAAACCATTCTACCACTTTAAGAATCATTTCATTGGATTTATCGTTATGACAATCCAGCAAACTACGCCCCAACAATGACGCACCGCCTCTTTTGCTATATCTCTCACATGCAACTGGATTCATATAAATGATTTTATGATTGATGTCACAGATAACAACTGCACACCGGTCTTGATCCAATACACTTTTAAAAAACTGTGCTAATTCCATAACATCCCCTCCTACCATCTGTTTCGTTTGTTTTTATATGGATAAATTATGCCATATTTCTGTTTTATTTTCAATGTTCTCCTGTCTCTTTTGCATAAAGGTTTCTTAGACATTGTGCTATTCTTTCTCATTCGAAAAATGTTTGGTTTAAATTATATTTTGTGGGCATGTCCTATTACGGCTGCCGTTGCTCTATTGATAGGGCTAATTTTAGTTGCCAGTCTATTTGGCACATTACATTCTAAAGGACAATAACTGATTTGCATTAGGCAGACGCATCTATGAAAAGCCAGATGCAATCTGCATCTGGCTTTTCATCTATTTCTCACCATAGTTTTCTAAATATTCTACCACTTTTTCTAACTCTTCTTCTCCTGTTTTTACAAGTTTTGTTAATTGCTTTTTTTCTTCCTTTGTATACTTACAATTCACATTTTCATCTGCAAACTGCTTCTTTTCTTCCATAATGGTTTCTTTCAAAAAAGCCTCACCAAACACACCATATCTCTCAAATTCTGCTTTCTTATCAGTGGCTGTCATTTCTGTGTTTTTTGCTACCGCTTCCAAATTCTGAGGCATTTCCTGCATTGTTTCATCCCATAACTCATAGAATTCATCTGCTGTTTCAAAATCTACACCTGTAATCTCATATAAATCACAACCTGTAATTTCCTGAATAGCTAAAGCTGATATATAGGAATTTAAACTTGAAAACTCTTTATTCTCGCTTTTATTTTGCAATATAGGTACTGCTTCGAATCCTAGTGTTACTATATTATTGTAATATTCATTATCAATATAAGCATATGGACTAGAACTCAGCAAAGTCTTTGTATCATAGGAATTCCCCATTGCTTGAAAGTTTTGGTCAATAATTGCCGCATATGATGTTGTCGGTTCCTTCTTTATAGTCTGAAATATAATTGTACCTCCAATTGCAACTGCTGCCACACATACTCCTGCAAAAATTCCAATTTTCTTTTTATCTGCCATATTTATTCCTCCCTACTTATAACAAATTAATTTCATTGAACCATACCCACTTGCTGTTTTATATGGATTATTAATTGTACTTGTTGTATATAACGAACATGCTCCCCATTTTGAAATGGTTTTTGCACCCGAAACAGCATTTCCATCCAAAGTTTTTGCTCGTGAAAAATGTACCACTCTATTATTATTTACATATACAAAAATGACATCATCTCCTGATGCTTCAGTCAATGTCGTTGTGCAACTATATCCTTTATTCTTTATCCAAGACTTAAATACCGCCAAAGTTGGTCCCTCCCCCCATGAAGAAGGCCAAGTCCAAGATTGCACACCATTTTTTCCTAACGCATATGCCAAACAATTATAGTCAGAAAATCCTCTTTTATAATAAGTTGCACACGCTGACATTTTTGATAAACATGATGAACACAATTTTATTCCATTTTGTCTTTTATGTTTTCCATAACAACTATCTGCCTGTTCACTACTATATGTAGAATCACCACAGCTAGAACAACCGCTGGTAACATACCAATTTTTATAACAATCCGCTGCTCTTGCCCTCGTTGTATCAACAATAATAATAGACATTATTATTGTAAACACAATCGCATCTGCTTTTTGTTTTTTCTCATATGTTATTTTACATCCTTTCTCTTTTATAATTTTTATTTTTTCGTATATATACTTAATTTTTTGTTCGAACACTATTTATTTTACCACAAAAGAACCTTCTAAAAGCATTTTTTTCTCCAAATGCTATAATACACACATGAACTACCATTTTTGTAGTTTTACTGTACTAATTTTATAGTTTTACTACATTAAATTTTTATTTTTGCACATTTCCACTATGCCCAAACAACCACTTGAACTTACAGTTTCGCAAATACTTTTTTCAATCTTCTTCCCAACAAACTTCCCATGTTTGTATTTCACTCTTTCGTTTTCCTTCAAAAAATCCCATATTTACCGGCATTCCCATTGCTCCTGACTTTCTCCATTCCTTTTTTCTACACACAGAAATCATTCCATGAAACCGATACCGCATTTCCTCTGTAGTAAATGGCAATTCCTCCACCACGTGCATCTTTAAATATTTTTTCCCCTCTACCTTATCATAATCCGGATATACACCACTCCAGCCTTCTGCTATCCACTGTTTCTCTAACTCCTTGCGTTTTCTTTCTACCCACTGATCCAAGTCTTTTCCAAAGCTACGAGCGGGATACGTGGAAGATGCCGCAATTACCTTTTCACGCAACAGCAGATAATAAGGTTCGAATCCTGCTTTATTAAGACATTTGCTCAATTTTTTTCGCAAGGATATGGTAGAGTCCTTTTCATATTTGTCCAAAAGTTTCTCCATTTTTTTCTGACACGTTACTTCTTTTTTATTTTCTGTTCCATGACTACAAACCTTTTCTACAATATTTCGAAATGCTTTTATGCCCTTATCAGTAGACGTAAATTCCTCATCCTTTTCCCAAGGCAAGGAATAATAAGAACGTAAGGGCGCAAATTCCAACAATTCCAGTAATGACTTCTCTTCATCCGAACAAGCAGCATCCCCTAAATACTCCCACTTATCTTCCATTAATCCAATTTCATAAACAAGCTGTCTAAGATGCTCCGCCCCTTCTACCCAAAAATGTCCGATTTCATGATAAGCATATAGCTGACACACAAATTCTATAGAAGAAAACCAGACTATAAAACAGTTTCCTGACACTTGTCTCCCCACTACACCACATCTATTTTCTTCTTCTACTAGACGCAATTCTACATTTTCCTGCTCTCGGTCATATTCTCCGGTCTGCACTACCTGCTCCAATAACAGATAACTTTCCACTGCGTCATTAAACATATAGGTAACTTTCCAGTTTCCCTCATCCATATCCTCCGTTTGCCACATTTCAAATTCATTTTCTTGCAACAAACGCTTTAAATAAGATAATGCCAATGTTTTCTTTTGTTCCAGTTCTTTTTCTCTCGAATCTTCCATACCTTTCTCCTATAGACTCAAATTTCTCTTATTCTTATTGTAATAAGTAAACCCAAAGAAGTCTATGTATAAGTTTTTCAAATTATCGCTTTGCCGCGCCGAATTGGATACATAGTACATCTTCTTAACCAATTCGTGTGCATCCTGCCCGGAGGGCTTTTTTTCTATAGGAAAGGGCGGAAAGCTTTCCTACAGAGAAAAAAATAAGCACTGCATACACACCAAATGATGTATATGTCAGTGCTTAATATTTATGCTTCTATGTCTGGTGGAGCAACCTCTTCGATTATTTCTTCCACTACTTCCTCCATTGCTGCTTTATTCAAATCATTTCGCAACAAACGATAGAGTGCTGCTGCAATTGGCACACCGATTAACATTCCTGCAATTCCAAGAACTCCGCCACCCACAGTAACTGCTGCAAGCACCCAGATAGCAGGCAATCCCAAAGACGAACCAACTACACGAGGATAAATCAAATTTCCTTCCAACTGTTGCAAAATCACAAGAAAGACTACAAAAACAACCGCTTTTATAGGCGATACAGAAAAAATCATTAAAGCTCCAACGCCGCCTCCTATATACGCACCTGCTACCGGAATCAATGCGGTAAGTGCAATAAGCACACCAACCATTGTTGCATATGGTAACTGTAAAATCCACATGCCAACCATACAAAGAATTCCGAGAATAACAGCCTCTATACACTGTCCTACAATGTAACATCTGAAGCAATCATGCAAAATTGCAATCACGTATTTTATTTTTGTATAATATTTTTCTTTCAAATAATGGCTCATCACATGGTCTATCTGTCTGGATAATGTATCTTTTCCCAAAAGCAAATAAATAGAGAAAATGAAACTCAAAAGCGCAGTAACTAAACCTGAGAAAACAGAAGATAAGGTATTAATCACAACTTCCATTACATCCCCCACTCCGCTGGTGATGATATTAAAGATTTGACCTACTCTTGATTGCCAATCTACTGCACTCAATGTATTAGCAATATCTTCCGGTAAAACATTCATTTTATTCAATCCTTCAATAATTGCCACAATTGCATTTGGCAATGCAGCAAATATCAGTTTCATACACGAAACAAGTTGAGGAAGAACCAGATTGGTGACCAAAATAACAACTGCAAGTAAAGTAGCAAAAGCTCCCAGCATACAAATTGGCCTACGACTTTTACCTATGAACGCTTTTTTTGACTTAGGAAAATAATATCTCTCATAAAAACTCATAAGAATATTTACCACATAGGCAATAATACATCCAATAAATATCGGAGAAGCCGCACCTATTGCCATTGATACAACTCCCATTGCACTTGGCCAATACTGAATACACAAATATAGGATAAATATGCTAAATCCTACTTTAAAACAAGATTTCCAATCAACTTTCATAAAATTTACCTCCAACTCTTTTTTCTATACCATTTTTCTTCCTCTCTGTAGGTGCAAATCTACTTTGCACAAATTGTTTTATGAACATCTCCCCTGATATTTCACATTTCATTATACCTAATATTACTTTTGGGTTCAACTCTGGAACCAGAACAGATTTGTGCATTTGCAATTTTTTAAAATTTTTTTGAAATCCATACAACTATATGTTATTATCTTTAATGTTTGGGGAAACAGGTGAAAATCCTGTACGAGCCCGTCGCCGTAAGGTACAAAAAGTTTACTAATCTTATCAAACGCCACAGTTATGAGACAAAACCATTGGGATTCCTGAGAAGGTTGATTTGTAACGTACCAAGTCGAAATATCCAAACACAAAATCCTCATATGACATGCTGCGAGTGCCAGCATTTAGAGGAAATACCATTTTAAGGAGAACAAATATGCAAATAAAATTGAAAAATAACAAAATCACTTCATTGCTCTTTTGTATGATGCTTATTGTGGCTATGGCAGTTTGTACAACTGGATGTAATGGAAAGACCAGTACCAAAAATCAAACAACTACTGCACCTACTCAAAATGTACAGACTGAAAATACTGTACTGGGTGAAGGACAAACTACGTTTCCCTTTATTGTAGTAGATAAAGACGGAAATGAAACACAATTTGAAATCCATACGGACAAAGAAACAGTGGGCGAAGCCTTATTAGAACAGGGGCTAATTGAAGGTGAAGAAGGAGACTATGGCCTTTATGTTAAGACAGTAAATGGTATTACAGCAGATTACGATGTAGACCAAACATACTGGGCATTTTATGTCAATGATAAATATGCACAAAATAGTGTGGATTTAACAAAAATCACCGCTGGAGAAAGTTATTCTTTCAAGGTTGAGAAATAATGAAACTTACAACTAGAGAAATGACATTATTTGCAATGCTTGGCGCAATTATGTATGCCTCAAAAATAATTATGGAAGTCGCACCTAATGTACATTTATTAAGTGTGTTTACCGTTGCTTTTACCATAGTTTATAGAAAAAAAGCACTCTATCCTATTTATGTATATGTATTGCTAACCGGATTGCTTTGCGGATTTTCCACATGGTGGATCCCATATTTATATCTTTGGACAATTCTTTGGGGCGTTGTTATGCTTTTGCCAAGAAAGATACCAAAAAAAGTGAAACCAATTGTATATATGGTAGTATGCTCAGCACATGGTTTTCTATTTGGCACATTGTATGCCCCAGCACAGGCTATTCTGTATGGCTTGGACTTTAACGGAATGATTGCTTGGATTATAGCAGGACTTCCGTGGGATTGTATTCATGGTGTAAGTAATTTCTTTTGTGGAATGCTAATTCTTCCCATTGTTTCTATTTTAACCAAGCTAGAAAATCATTTTGCAAATTAAATACAACTTTATGGCAGGTGTTTGAAAATAAATCACCTGCCATTTATCATGTGACAACTCTATCCTTTCGCACCTTTTGAACAAGTTTTGAATATACTATAAAAAACAGAAAAGGTGTTTTATGGATTATTTTTTTCCTGAACATTCAACTATAACAATTTCCAACGGACGAATTGAAAATATTGACCGTCAGCGCAACAATACTTTTGTCACAGTTTCCTATACAGACAATTCCAAACGCTCTAGACCAAGACAAACGGTACAACTTGTTGTTGGAAATAATACAATTCTTTTAGATGAAAACGGCAATACCATACCAATTCGACAATTACAAACGGGCATGATCGTAAATGCGATTATTTCTTCTGCTATGACAAGAAGCATTCCACCTCAGGCTACAGCATTTTTAATTCGTATTGTTAGAAGGCTGGAACCAGATAACATTACCATTGGCAGAATTTTGAATATTGATAACAGAAACAGAAATTTTACTACTATAAGTGACAGAAATATTTCCTCCATGATTCGGTTCCATGTACCAGAGGATGCAATAATACTAGACCGCTCAGGAAGGCGAATAAATTTCTCAAGACTAATTCCAGGTATGCAGGTAAGAGTACGACATGCCACATTTATGACTGCCAGTATTCCACCACAAACTACAGCCTTTGAAATACGGGTTCTGTGATTTTTTGAATTCTTGGGAAACGCCCAAAAAACAGCAGTCAGGAAATTCCTGCTGCTGTTTTTTCTATGCTTATAAACTTTTCAAAATAGATTCCCACATTTCCAATTCAAATTTGTTAATCCATATTCCAAACCACAATATCTTCTATCTTTTTTCTTGGTCTTTGTGCTGGCCTTTCATTTGCGTACCCAATTGCAATAGCACCTATCAATTGTTGGGTCGTATTAAGATATGTAACCAATTCTTTGTATGCAAAACATGTATTGGCAATCCATAAACTTCCTAACCCCACTTCAGTTGCTTTTAATAACATATTTTGAATCGATGCCCCAATAGAAAGCGAATCGCATATTTCTGTTATTCTATCATCTACGTCTATTTCTTCAAAAGGCGTTTTCCCATTTGTATTTAAAACTACAATAAGAATTGGAGCTTGTACCATAATCTGCCATGTATTCTTGGCATCAGGAATTCCTGTTTTAGAATTTGGCAAATACGCAATCTCCTTTTCCTCTCTTAATATCCCCTTTTTCATACACTCCAAAAACGCAGCTTTATTTTCCCCTCCCAATACAATATATTGCCAAGGCTGTCTGTTTTTTGCAGATGGTGCCATTCTTCCTGCGTCAATTATTTGTTCTATTAGTTCTTTTGAAACATTTTTATCTAAATATTTTCTAATACTTCTACGATTATATATAGACTGATTCATACTCCCTACCTCACATCTAAATTTTATTTGCTTAGTTTCCTATTCACACGCATATTTCTCAATCACACACTGATGCCTTTTTGTATTTTTATCGTAATTAATTCCTACAAGCAACAAATTCCCTTGGTATTCTTTAAGAGCTTCCACATATTTTTTATGTTTAATCTGTTCAATTGCTCCTTCAGCAGACTGGTCATATTTTAATTCAACAACAAGCGCCGGTTTATCACAATTTCTTTTTGGTAAAAATACAATATCTGCAAAGCCTTTACCAGTAGGCATTTCTCGAACTTTATTATAGTATCTTATTGCGCTATAATATGCCAGCGAAATCACACAGCTTAAAGAATTCTCATCATTATAAGTCAAAATTGCTGTGTTCTCACTATGCGCCTGGTCAATACATTGCTCCACCAAAGATGTATTCATATCCCAAGTAGCCTTTAAAAGATTATCTGACTGCTTTAAAAGCTCTGTTATCTCTTTCCAATTGCAACGCTCAATCGAATTTTTGAATTCTTCCTGTATCTCAGCATTGGGAATAAAAACCTTCTGTTCAGTCATATCAAATGCCAAATATCCCAAATGAATTAATAAAGTCAACACATCATCTTTACTTTCAAAAGTAGTCATGTCATTTTGAAATGTTCTTGTATTCACTTTAACAGCTTCTCCAGCAAGCATCTGTATTACCGAAGGCCTAAGCCCATCAAAATCCATTACAATATATCTGCGCAATGCCTCGTAAGTCTCCGTTTGCGTCCAATAATTGGCTATATTTTTCCTTAAAATGCTGTCAACTACTGACTTTGGATTATATATAGAGAGACTTTTTGTTGAAAAGGTATATCCGTTATACCATTCCTTCATTTTTTCAAAGTCTGTCTGATACTTTTCACAAAGTTTAAAAACTTCTTCTTCACTAAATCCGATATAATCTGCATAATCCCCTGGATCGGTCATAGAATATTCATAAAACATATTTAATGCCGAATGACTTCCATATTTTTTTATCGGCAAAATCCCCGTCATATATGCCAATGCCACATAAATCTGGTCTTTTAATAGATTTCGAAGAAAATCTAAATAAATAGTATAATCTTCCTGTGAGAACTTCTTTTCCCTTAACACACAATCCCATTCGTCTATTACAAAAATAAATTGCTCTTTTGTGTTACTATAAATTTCTTTTAGTGCTATGCTTAAAAATGTTTCATCCTCATCAATAATTTCTACATAATTTTTTTGCAATTCCTTTATTACTTTCTTCTGTAAATACATTACCATTTCATTTACACTAGATTTTAAGCTTAAGAACTCCTGCATATTTATGGAAATCACATTGTATTTATTAAGATGTTGTTTATAGGATTTGCTATTGCTAATTTTGTAAGGAGCAAACATCTTTTCTGAATCACAACTCTTATCATAGTAAGCAACTAACATATTCGCCGCAATGGATTTTCCAAATCGTCGTGGACGGCTAACACAAACAAAACGTTGCTCTGTGTTAATCACTTTATTGGTTTCATTAATTAATTTTGTTTTATCTACATATATTTCTGAATTCACAGCTATCTCAAATCGTCCATTTCCAGGATTTAAATAACTTCCCATTCTATCACCTTCTCTTAATCTCTCTTGGCTTTATTTCTTTTCCGTTGAATATTATGAATCAGAAATCTTTGTCTCTATTCTTGTAACTTGCTTTGTCTCTATTTCCATGCCAGTTACCAATGTAACATATTCCTCTGTAATATCCTGAATGCTAACACCCAACAATTCTGTATCTTTACCAAATATCCCACTCAAAAAGTGCTTATCTTCCAGATATACGTCTACTGATTTACTTAAAAAATATTCTCTTTTCATCTGGGCAAACTCAGAAATATCTACACTATGTTTTTCTTTTTTTGAGCATAAAGCAATGTTTTCTATATATTGTTTGGCTAATACACCAACTTTTTTACACTTCTTCTCAATAGTTACATAATACAGAAATTTCTCATCCTGATTCACTAGATAAGAATCAAAAATTCCATCGTTCCAATCAATCATCTCAATGTTACATTTCTTTCCAATATATGTTTCATAATACTCTTGATTTGTATTTCTATCCTTCTTTTTCGTATCATTAGTAACAGAATGATCCATTAACTCATCAATAGACATCCCAAATACTTGAGATAACTTTTTCAAATTTTCAATATCTGGGACACCATTCCCATTTTCCCATTTAGCAACAGCGGCTCTTGATACAATCAATTTTTCTGCCAGTTGCTCTTGTGTCATTCCTTCTTCTTTTCTTACTTGTTTGATTTCTTCTCCAATTGTCATAATTAGTTCCTCCCAATAATTTTGATACACTCATCATACGTTTTCCTATAAAAATAAGCAAGAAACGTACTGTAACTATAGTGTTACGCTCCGTAACATTCAGTAAACAAGCGGTTTTACACCATTCTCTTTTTAAGAGGACTATCCTAATTCATGCACTTTTCTCCTATCATCACATTGCAAAATTATTTATTCCGACTTCTGCACTTCCTCATAAATGCTATCCTTTTCTGTAATAGGACGCAAAACACTACATGGATTTCCCACAGCAATAACACCCTCTGGAATATCTTTTGTTACTACACTTTTTGCACCAATAACCGTATTCGAACCAATGGTTACCCCTGGCAAAATAGTAACATCCGCACCAATCCAGCAATTATCCCCAATTACAATAGGCAAAGCCTTTTCCAATCCTGCATTTCGCTCCGCAGCAATCATAGGATGAATGGCTGTATACATACCACAGTTGGGTCCAATAAAACAATGATATCCAATGGTAATACCACCACCATCCATCAAATAGGCATTATGGTTAATAAATGTATCCTTCCCAATCTTACAATAACAGCCATAATCTGTCACAAATGGGGACAAAATCGTACAATTTTCACCTACATCCGGAATTAACTCTCGCAAAATCGCCTCTCTTTTTTCTGCATCATTTGGACGGGTATTATTTAACTCAAAACACATATCTTCCGCCACAAGTCGCTGTTCTAACAATTCCTTATCAAAATTGGCATCATACCAAAGTCCAAGTTTCATCTTTTCCTTTTCTGTCATATTCTAACGCTCCCTTTGCTCTAATTCTTTCTAAAATATCATCCACAAGGCCCCTTCTAATTGTTTAAGGCAGCCAAAACAATAAATCAATTGCACATAATATCGTATTCTTCAACTTATCATTCATTTTGCACAATTTTATCAAACACCCCAAACATAAATATATACTTAATACAAGCATTACAGGTGCAACTATCTTTGTATTTCCTAATACCGTCACAGACACTCCAACCAATATAATAGAAACGAGCATTCCTATGACATACCATATACTTTTCTTCATAACATGTCTCCTTAAATTAGAATTCTAAAACTACACGTAACTATTCAGAACTACACAACAAATTATAGCACATTGTGAATGCACTGTGTAAACAGATTGAAATGTTTTTCATTTTTACAAATAAGAACACACGTAGTTGATAAAGAATATATTTTTTTGGTAACTATTCAGAAATAATGACTTGATAATTGCTGCATATCTGTTTAACATATAAACATAACTAAATGAAATGCTAGATTCATACTTATATATGAAAGCAAACATGACCCATTAAAGACAAAAGAATAGAAAAGGACAAGATAAAAATGAATGAAAAAATGAAAAAACGAGACATAATTACTCTAACTGTATTTATATTTGTAACAATTACGTCAGGAATCTTCGGACATCTTTTGGCGCAACAACTGCCAAAACAGCCAGTAGGAACTTTACTAGGAATAGGGCTATGGTTAATACTTCCGTTTTTAACAGGTATTGTACTTCAATACATCAATAATGATTTGAAACAACTTGGTTCTCGACCAAATTTTAAAAATACTTCAAAATGGTACGCTGTCGCATTTCTAACTTTCCCTTGTACAACGCTAATTAGCATAATTGCAGCAAAAATTGGCGGTGGTTTAGCCGTAGGAGATATCGTATTAGGTACCTTATTTATATCCATGTTTAGTACATTTTTTATAAATTGTATAAAGAATATATTCGAAGAATTTGCTTGGAGAGGTTGCTTGGTCCCATACTTGGAAAAAACAGGGATGAACGACTGGATTTTGTATTTTAGCAGCGGTCTAATCTGGGGAATATGGCAAATTACATACTATATACTTTTCCTTCCAAACGAATATTTTATAAAAAACAGCAGACTAATGATAGTAGTAATCGGAATCATTTTGATGATCTTCTGGTCACCATTATTTGTAGAATTGCGAAGATTAACAAATTCTGTTTGGCCATGTATTGTGCTACACTCAATGGAAACCGCAGTACCTAATATGCTATTTGTGACAACTCATACGCTTCAAATTAGCAAAAATTATTCTATTCTGCTAGACCCAATATTTGGCATCATACCTACTGGATTAATATTTTTTATCGGTTTGAAACTAAGAAAACATCGAATAGAAAAAGAAGCTACTATGAATGTAAAAACCAAGGAAACTCATTCCGAATGTGAAAGGAGAATGCTATGAACGACAGAGAAGAAAAAGAAAAAATGGATAAATGGGATAAGCAAATGAGAAAAATCAGTAACATCATTAGCATGATTTCTTTGTTCCTTTTTGTAGTTGGAGGCGGTCTATTTTCCCTATTTCTAATTGTTGCCTATGGACTTCCGATCAAAGGATTTGAAAGAAATCAAAATATGGTAAATTTTGGATTTTACTTTCTTGGAATACTTATTTTTGCCTCTTTGTTTTGGAAAGGAATCGATGTACTTGTTACCTATATAAAAAAGAAGCAAGGGCAACTTACTACAGAAATGAGGCCAGAAAAATGGCCATCTCCTCAAAAACGAACGTTAAAAAATACTCTTACCTATATGTCTAAAAAAATCGGAATACTTGTATGGGATATTATTGTTATCTGCATCTTGGTAGCTCTTTTACTAACAGGTTTATGCGATGAAGCCTTTGCATTTTGGAATAATATTACTGCATGTATAGGTCTGATTTGCTTTTGGTTAGGCATACGAATGCTTTTTGTACTGTATTATTATCTCCGTAATTACACGAAAAGTATGTTAAAAAGTTACGATTCCTATGGGGGATATCTTGACCATGGCGTATTATTAAACCGCTTAGAGGATAGCTTAAAAAACCGTTTGCTTTTTTATTCTTCACAATGGATTATAACGGAGGATTTCCTGTTGGCATGGAGCAAATCATATCAATTTTTTTGTCCTGTTGCCATTTCATTTAAAGAAATGCGTTTCCTTCGATACGAAATACAAGAAAATATATTCAATTCAGGGCAAACACTTTATAACAATGTAATTGTCTGTCAATTAAAAAGTGGTCATTCTGTGAATTTATTTGTAGGAGACAACTGGAGTTCTAACACGATTTTAAGTATTCTAAATCATTTCCAAATACCATTTGAAAATGGACTACATCCAGACGGCGAATATATTCCTCCTTATGAAATTACTGCCACACCACCAAATAAGGAGTGGAAATAATTAGAAGAACATGAAAAAACGCACCCCTAAACATATTAGGGGTGCGAACAAATAAAAAGAGCGCGAGACGGGATTCGAACCCGCGACCCTCGCCTTGGCAAGGCGATACTCCAC
>CAVIJT010000017.1:0-69185 GCA_963643465.1 Lachnospiraceae bacterium
TTTTCCGTGGAGCGAATGTCAAGTTTAGAAACTGGCGACAAGTCACTGTACAATAGAACATATGCGAAAGCAGAGAAGGTTTTATGCTCATGTGTATAGGAAACACGTGGGTGAGTGTACAGTCACCACTTGTCGTACTGAAATTAAGTGCGAAAAGGAGGCGGCTTTTTTTATGGCAGCAGGTCAAGTAATGAGAATTACATTGAAGGCTTATGATCATCAGTTAGTCGATCAGTCAGCTGGGAAAATTATCGAAACTGTAAAGAAGACAGGATCTAAGGTGAGTGGTCCAGTACCTCTTCCAACAAAGAAGGAAGTAGTTACAATTCTTAGAGCGGTTCACAAGTATAAGGACTCCAGAGAGCAGTTCGAACAGAGAACTCATAAGAGATTGATTGATATCATAACACCAAGCCAGAAGACAGTTGATGCATTATCAAGATTAGAGATGCCAGCTGGTGTTTACATCGATATCAAGATGAAAAACAAATAATTTTAAGTAAGTAATCCTTAGGGTTTATATATAGAGTCCAAGCAACGAATAAATTTGCGTTTATGGATACCAAGCACTCGGTTTGTAAGCCGTCTAGGATGAGCGTCTAGTTACGCTCCGCTGTAGATTTAATAGGAGGTGCAATTATGAAGAAAGCAATTTTGGCTACAAAAGTCGGAATGACACAGATCTTCAATGAAGACGGAGTATTAACTCCAGTAACAGTATTACAGGCTGGTCCATGTGCAGTAACTCAGGTTAAGACTGTAGAGAACGATGGATACAGTGCAGTACAGGTTGGTTTTGGCGATATTAGAGAAAAATTAGTCAACAAACCACAGAAGGGACACTTTGCAAAAGCAGGTGTTGATAATAAGAGATTTCTTAAAGAGTTTAAGTTTGACAATGCTGAGGAATATCAGGTAGGACAGGAAATCAAAGTTGATATCTTTGAAGCTGGTGACAAGATTGATGCGACAGCTACTTCAAAGGGTAAAGGTTTCCAAGGTGCTATTAAGAGACATGGACAGTCTAGAGGACCTATGGGCCATGGTTCTAAGTTCCACAGACATGCAGGTTCAAACGGTGCTTGTTCTGATCCTTCAAAGGTATTTAAGGGAAAACAGATGCCAGGACAGATGGGTAACGTTCAGGTAACAATTCAGAACTTGGAAGTTGTTAGAGTTGATGTGGAAAACAATGTGATTTTGGTTAAGGGTGCTGTTCCAGGACCTAAGAAATCAATGGTAGTTTTGAAAGAAGCTGTAAAGGCAAACTAGGCTTTAAGGAAGGAGGATAACACAGATGGCAAACGTATCTGTTTTTAATATGGAAGGCAAGGAAGTATCTACATTAGAGTTAAATGATGCTGTTTTTGCTGCTCCAATAAATGAACATTTAGTTCACATGGCAGTTGTACAACAACTTGCGAATAAACGTCAGGGAACACAGAGTGCTAAGACTCGTTCTGAAGTAAGTGGTGGCGGAAAGAAACCATGGAGACAGAAGGGTACAGGACATGCTAGACAGGGTTCTACAAGAGCACCACAGTGGACAGGTGGTGGAGTTGTATTTGCTCCAAAGCCAAGAGATTATTCATTCAAGATGAATAGAAAAGAAAAGAATGCAGCAATTAAGTCTGTATTAACTTCAAAAGTAAATGATTCTAAATTTATCGTATTAGATGAATTAAAATTAGAGGGAATTAAGACAAAAGAAGTTGTTGCTATTCTTAAGAACTTAAACGTTGAGAAGGCATTGATCGTTACTGCTGATAAGGATGAAAATGTAGTATTATCTGCAAGAAACATCCCAACAGTTAGAACAGCTTTAACAAACACAATCAATGTATACGATATGTTAAAATATGATACAGTCGTTGTAACAAAGGACGCTGTTGCTAAGATTGAGGAGGTATACGCATAATGGCAGATTTAAAATACTATGACGTGATCCTTAAACCAGTTATTACTGAGAAAAGTATGACAGCTATGGGCGAGAAGAAGTATACATTCTTAGTTCATACAGAGGCTACAAAGACTCAGATTAAAGAAGCAGTTGAAAAATTGTTTGAAGGAACAAAGGTTGCTAGCGTAAATACCATGAACTTAGATGGTAAGAAGAAGAGACGTGGAATGGTTGTTGGTAAGACAGCTAAGACAAAGAAAGCAATCGTAAAATTAACAGCAGAAAGTGCTGATATCGAAATTTTTGAGGGACTTTAATTAGAAACCCAGAAAGAAACTAAGGTTGTTTATAACCGATAAGAATAAAAGGTAGATGACACGCGTGCGTGCGTGGACAGTTGAAAGGAGTGCGAAAAATGGGAATTAAAAAGTTTAACCCATATACACCTTCCAGAAGAAATATGACCATGTCTGATTTCGCAGAGATTACAACAGATAAGCCTGAGAAGTCTTTGACAACTTCATTAAAGAAGAATGCTGGTCGTAACAATCAGGGAAAGATTACAGTAAGACACCATGGTGGTGGATCTAGAAGAAAATATAGAATTATCGACTTTAAGAGAAAGAAAGACGGAATTCCTGCAACAGTTAAGACAATTGAGTATGATCCAAACAGAACAGCAAATATTGCTTTAATCTGCTATGCAGATGGTGAAAAGGCATATATCCTTGCTCCAGTTGGGTTGAAAGTTGGTCAGACTGTTATGAATGGTTCAACAGCTGAAATTAGTGTTGGTAACTGCTTACCATTAACTGATATTCCAGTTGGTACAGAAATCCATAACATTGAGATGTATCCAGGTAAGGGTGGACAGTTAGTTCGTTCTGCTGGTAACAGTGCACAGCTTATGGCAAAAGAAGGTAAGTATGCAACACTTAGATTACCTTCAGGTGAAATGAGAATGGTTCCAATTATTTGTAGAGCTACAATCGGACAGGTTGGAAATGCAGAGCACGGCTTGATTAACATTGGTAAAGCTGGTCGTAAGCGTCACATGGGTATCAGACCTACTGTTCGTGGTTCTGTTATGAATCCTAATGACCATCCACACGGTGGTGGTGAAGGAAAGACAGGAATTGGTCGTCCAGGCCCTGTTACTCCTTGGGGTAAGCCAGCTCTTGGTTTGAAGACAAGAAAGAAGAACAAGAAGTCTAACAAGATGATCGTAAGAAGAAGAGATGGTAAAGCGTTAGCTAAATAATAGAAGTTTGACAGATAGATTGAAGGAGGTTAAAACCTATGGCACGTTCATTAAAGAAGGGACCTTTTGCTGATAAGAGCTTACTTAAGAAAGTAGATGCTTTAAACGCAGCAAATGATAAGCAGGTTATTAAGACCTGGTCACGTCGTTCTACTATTTTCCCAAGTTTCGTTGGACACACATTTGCTGTTCATGATGGTAGAAGACATGTACCTGTATATGTGACAGAAGATATGGTTGGACACAAGCTTGGAGAGTTTGTTGCAACAAGAACATACAAGGGTCACGATAAGGACGAAAGAAAAGGTAAGAGATAATACGTTAAATATATTGATATATGGATTAGTTGAAAGGAGGTTTCATCCATGGCAAAAGGACATAGATCCCAAATTAAGAGAGAAAGAAACGAGCAGAATAAGGATACAAGACCATCAGCTAAGTTATCTTACGCTAGAGTTTCTGTACAGAAGGCATGTTTCGTTTTAGACGCTATTAGAGGCAAGGATGTAAACACAGCACTTGGTATTTTAGCATATAATCCAAGATATGCTTCAAGTTTGATAGAGAAGTTGTTAAAGTCAGCAATCGCAAATGCTGAAAACAATAACGGTATGAACCCTGAAAATCTTTACATTGCAGAGTGTTATGCAAACAAAGGACCTACAATGAAGAGAATTAAGCCAAGAGCACAGGGTAGAGCTTACAGAATTGAAAAGAGAATGAGTCATATCACTGTAATTCTTGATGAAAGATAAGGAGGTTAATCATGGGACAGAAAGTTAATCCTCATGGATTGAGAGTCGGAGTTATCAAAGACTGGGACTCAAAATGGTATGCAGAAGACGATTTTGCAGATTGTTTAGTAGAAGATTATAAGATTAGAGAATTCTTAAAGAAGAAATTATATAGCGCTGGTATTTCTAAGATTGAAATCGAAAGAGCAACAGATCGTGTTAAGATTATTGTCCACACAGCTAAACCTGGTGTTGTTATCGGTAAGGGCGGTTCTGAGATCGAAAAGTTAAAAGCAGAATTAGTAAACTATACTGATAAGAAGATTATGGTTGATATCAAAGAAGTTAAGAGACCTGATGTAGATGCTCAGTTAGTAGCTGAGAACATTGCTACACAGTTAGAGAATCGTATTCCTTTCAGACGTGCAATGAAGTCTACAATGTCAAGAGCTAGAAAAGCTGGTGCAAAGGGTATTAAGACTGCTGTTTCAGGACGTCTTGGCGGAGCTGATATGGCACGTACAGAGTCATACAACGAAGGAACTGTTCCAATGCAGACATTACGTGCAGATATCGGATATGGATTTGCAGAAGCTGACACAACTTATGGTAAAATGGGCGTGAAAGTTTGGATTTACCAAGGTGAAGTTCTTCCAACAAAAGCAGGAAAAAAGGAAGGGAGCGATAAATAATGTTAATGCCTAAGAGAGTAAAACGTCGTAAACAGTTCCGTGGTACTATGAGAGGTAAGGCATTACGCGGAAATAAGATTACAAACGGCGAATTTGGTATCGTTGCTTTAGAGCCAGCATGGATTAAGTCAAATCAGATTGAGGCAGCACGTATTGCTATGACTCGTTATATCAAGCGTGGTGGTAAAGTTTGGATTAAAATTTTCCCTGACAAACCAGTTACAGCTAAGCCAGCTGAAACTCGAATGGGTTCAGGAAAAGGAACTTTGGAATATTGGGTTGCTGTTGTTAAGCCAGGACGTGTAATGTTTGAAATTGCTGGAGTTCCTGAAGAGACAGCTAGAGAAGCTTTACGTCTTGCAACACATAAGTTGCCAGTAAAGTGTAAAGTAGTTTCTCGCGCAGATTTAGAAGGAGGTGCGGGCAGTGAAGAGTAAGAAGTTTATGGAAGATTTACAGAATAAGTCAGTAGCTGAATTAAATGATGAATTAGTAGCTGCTAAGAAGGAACTTTTCAACTTGAGATTCCAGAACGCAACAAATCAGTTAGACAATACAAGCAGAATTAAGGAAGTTAGAAAGAATATCGCAAGAATTCAGACTGTAATTACTGCACAGGCTAAGGTTGCTAAATAATGATCTGCTATTAGATAGGCAGGAATTATAGAAAGGAGATATTGTTGTGGAAAGAAATTTGAGAAAAACTCGTACTGGAAAAGTACTTAGTAATAAGATGGACAAAACAATTGTTGTTGCTGTCGTTGATAATGTAAAGCATCCTCTTTACAACAAGATCGTTAAGAGAACTTACAAGTTAAAAGCTCATGACGAGAACAACGAATGTAACATTGGCGATAGAGTTAAAGTTATGGAAACAAGACCATTGTCTAAGGACAAGAGATGGAGACTTGTAGAAATTATCGAAAAGGCAAAATAATTTTTGCACATTGAACGAATTATTCTGAAAGGAGTATTGACATGATCCAACAAGAATCAAGACTTAGAGTTGCTGACAATACTGGTGCAAAAGAGTTACTTTGCATCCGTGTATTAGGCGGTTCAACTAGAAGATATGCGAATATTGGAGACATCATCGTTGCTACGGTCAAAGATGCAACACCAGGCGGAGTTGTTAAAAAAGGTGATGTTGTAAAGGCAGTTGTAGTACGTACTGTAAAAGGTGCACGTCGTAAAGATGGTTCATACATCAAGTTTGATGAGAACGCTGCTGTTATTATCAAAGACGACAAGAACCCAAGAGGAACACGTATTTTCGGACCTGTTGCTAGAGAATTAAGAGAGAAACAGTTCATGAAGATCGTTTCATTAGCACCAGAAGTATTATAAGGAGGTGTCGAGAGTGGCAACTAGTAAGATTAAAAAAGGTGACCAGGTTATCGTTATTGCTGGAAAGAATAAAGGTAGTCAGGGTAAAGTAAAGAGCGTAAAGAATGGTAAGGTCTTAATCGAAGGCGTTAACAATATTACAAAACATGCTAAACCTAGTCAGGCTAATCCTAATGGTGGTATCATCAAGATGGAAGCACCAATTGATATTTCGAATGTAATGTACCTTAGCAAAGGTAAGCCATCAAGAGTTGGTTTCAAGATGGATGGAGACAAGAAGGTTCGTGTCGCTAAAGCTACAGGCGAAGTGATTGATTAATTTAGGAAAGGAGGTCCAATACATTGGCTAGATTAAAAGAAACTTATTTAAATGAAATCGTTGATGGCATGACAAAGAAGTTCGGATATAAGAATGTTATGGAAGTGCCAAAGTTAGATAAAATCGTTATTAACATGGGTGTTGGCGAAGCAAAAGATAATTCAAAAGTTCTTGAGACTGCAGTTCGTGACCTTGAGATCATCGCAGGTCAGAAGGTTGTTCTTACAAGAGCTAAGAAATCAGTAGCTAACTTCAAAATCAGAGAAGGTATGCCAATTGGATGTAAGGTTACATTAAGAGGCGAGAAGATGTATGAGTTTGCAGATCGTTTAATTAACTTAGCATTACCTCGTGTACGTGACTTTAGAGGTGTTAATCCAAATGCTTTTGATGGTAGAGGTAACTATGCACTTGGTATCAAAGAACAGTTAATCTTCCCTGAAATCGAGTATGATAAGGTTGATAAGGTAAGAGGTATGGATGTTATCTTTGTTACAACTGCAAAGACAGATGAAGAGGCTCGTGAATTATTAACACAATTCGGTATGCCGTTCAAGAAATAGTTAGGAGGGAAATTCATGGCTAAAACATCAATGAAGGTTAAGCAGCAGCGTCCTGCTAAGTTCTCTACAAGAGAATATAACCGTTGTAGAATTTGTGGTCGTCCACATGCATATTTGAGAAAATACGGAATTTGCAGAATTTGCTTCCGTGAGTTAGCATACAAAGGACAGATCCCTGGTGTTAAGAAAGCAAGTTGGTAAAATATACAGAGTCTCTGAAACCTGGCAAACTTTGTTTGCCGGTTGCATGAGCCGTCGGGAAAACACGCAAGTTTTCTAGTTTTTATAAGGAGGCAAAATCACAATGACAATGAGCGATCCAATTGCAGATATGCTTACAAGAATTCGTAATGCAAATACTGCTAAACATGATACAGTAGATGTACCTGCTTCAAAAATGAAGATAGCTATTGCTGAAATCCTTTTAAAAGAGGGTTATATCAAGAAGTTTGACGTTGAAGAGGTTGGTGGATTCAAATCTATTCATATCACATTAAAGTACGGTAAAGATAAGAATGAAAAGATTATCACTGGTTTAAAGAGAATTTCAAAGCCAGGTCTTCGTGTATACGCAAATGTTGAAGAGTTACCTAGAGTACTTGGTGGTCTTGGTGTTGCTATTATTTCAACAAACAAGGGTGTATTGACAGATAAAGAAGCCAGAAAACAAAATGTTGGTGGAGAAGTATTAGCATTTGTTTGGTAATTAGAAATCATAGATAAATTTAAAATTTTTTAGGAGGTGCGGGCATGTCACGTATAGGAAAAATGCCTATCGCGGTACCAGCTGGAGTAACAGTTGATATTGCAGAAAATAATAAAGTGACTGTAAAAGGTCCTAAGGGAACACTTGAGAGAGTGTTACCTTCAGAGATGACAATTAAGTTAGAAGGAACAGAAATAGTTGTTACAAGACCTAGTGATTTAAAGAAGATGAAATCTTTGCACGGATTAACCAGAACATTAATTTACAACATGGTTGTTGGTGTAACAGACGGATACGAAAAAGTTCTTGAGGTTAACGGTGTTGGATATAGAGCTGCTAAGAAGGGCAAAGTGTTGACATTATCTCTTGGATATTCTCATCCTGTAGAAATGGAAGATCCTGAAGGTATCGAGACTGTTCTTGATGGTCAGAACAAGATTATTGTTAAGGGTATCGATAAGGAAAAGGTTGGCCAGTACGCTGCTGAAATCAGAGAGAAGAGAGCACCAGAGCCATATAAGGGTAAAGGTATTAAATATGCTGATGAAGTTATTAGACGTAAAGTTGGTAAGACTGGTAAGAAATAATTAAAGGAGTGAAAACAGAATGGTTAGTAAAGAATCAAGAAGCAAAGTTCGCGTTAAGAAACATGAAAGATTACGTAATCGTTTTGCTGGTACAGCAGAAAGACCACGTTTAGCTGTATTCAGAAGTAATAATCATATGTATGCTCAAATTATTGACGATACAGTTGGTAATACCTTAGTTTCAGCTTCTACACTTGAAAAAGATGTGAAAGCTGCATTAGAAAAGACTAATGACGTTGCTGCAGCAGCATATGTTGGAAAAGTAATCGCTGAGAAAGCAAAAGCAAAGGGCATTAACACAGTTGTTTTTGATAGAGGAGGATTTATCTATCAGGGTAAGGTTAAGGCTTTAGCAGATGCAGCAAGAGAAGCAGGTCTAGAGTTCTAAGCAAGGAGGAGAATACATGAAACGTACAATCGTTGATGCTAGTCAGTTAGAATTAGAAGATAACGTTGTAACCATTAAGCGTGTAACAAAAGTAGTAAAAGGTGGACGTAACATGAGATTTACTGCTTTGGTTGTTGTTGGAGACAAGAACGGACACGTAGGTGCAGGTTTAGGTAAAGCTGCAGAAATCCCAGAAGCTATTCGTAAGGGTAAAGAAGCAGCTGTAAAGAGTTTGATTGAATTACCAATGGATGAAAATGGTAGTGTACCACATGACTTTGTTGGAAAATTCGGTAGTGCAGAAGTATTATTGAAGAAGTCCCCAGAAGGTACTGGTATTATCGCAGGTGGTCCAGCTCGTTCCGTATTGGAGTTAGCAGGATTTAAGAATATCCGTACTAAGTCATTGGGTTCTAATAACAAACAGAATGTTGTACTTGCAACAATCGAGGGATTGAAAAACTTAAAGACTCCAGAGGAAGTTGCAAAACTTCGTGGAATCTCTGTAGATCAGTTATTCAATTAATTAGAATTAGTAACCGGAAACGTGGTTGTGTCATACATGCGAAAGCGTGTATTGACATGGCGACGTGAAATCAATAGAAGATAGATCGATTGATACTAGTATGCAAGGTAGAGTAAATCTACATCAGGTATACAGAAAAGAGGTTTAAAATGGCAAACAAATTAAAAATTACATTAGTGAAATCACCAATTGGTGCAATTCCTAAGCAGAAAGCTACTATTGAAGCTTTAGGTCTTAAGAAAATGCATAAAACAGTGGAATTACCTGATAACGATGCTGTTAGAGGTATGGTTTGGCATGTAAGACACTTAGTAAAAGTTGAGGAAATTTAATAGTATAGTAAGGAGGTGCACGTAATGAATTTATCAGAATTGAGACCAGCAGAAGGTTCTAAGCATAGCAATAATTTTAGAAGAGGTCGTGGACACGGTTCAGGAAATGGTAAGACCGCTGGTAAGGGACATAAAGGACAGAAGGCTCGTTCAGGAGCACCAAGACCAGGTTTCGAAGGTGGACAGATGCCTTTATACAGAAGATTGCCTAAGAGAGGTTTCACATGCAGAAACTCTAAGGAAATCGTTGCTATCAATGTAGATGTATTAAACCGTTTTGAAGACGGAGCTGTAGTAACAGTTGAAACATTACTTGAGGCTGGCGTAATTAAAAATCCAAAAGATGGAGTAAAAATTCTTGGAAATGGAGAATTAACTAAGAAGCTTGAAGTTAAGGTTGACGCATTTAGTGCTTCAGCTGCTGAGAAGATTCAGGCACTTGGTGGAAAAGCAGAGGTGATGTAATATTATGTTAAAAAAGTTCCGCGATGCTTTAAAAGTTAAAGATATTAGGAATAAAATAATATACACCTTTTTTGCTCTTATTGTAGTAAGAATCGGAGCATCACTTCCTATTCCAGGAGTAAGTAGAGATTATTTTTCAAGTTGGTTTTCTGAGCAGAGTGCATTGAGCTTTTTTAATGCAATGACTGGTGGATCTTTTTCCACTATGTCAGTCTTTGCTCTTAGTATTACACCATACATTACATCATCCATTATTATGCAGTTGCTTACCATTGCAATTCCAAGACTGGAAGAATTGCAGAAGGATGGAGAAGAGGGTAGAAAGAAGATTACAGAGTGGACACGTTATGTGGCAGTGTTACTTGCTATTTTAGAAAGTGCAGCTATGGCTATTGGATTTGGTAACAAGGGTTACTTTGAAAATGGTTTTGGTTTGACTGCTGTTATTATTAGTGTCGTTTCTTTGACTGCTGGTGCTACATTCTTGATGTGGTTGGGAGAAAGAATCACAGAAAAAGGTGTTGGAAATGGTATTTCGATTATTTTGTTAATCAATATTGTTTCCAGAATACCTGAAGACTTATTGACTTTATACAATAAATTTATTGTAGGAGCAACAAGTTATGGTGGAAAAGCTGTTGCAGCAATTGTAATTCTTGCAGTTTTAGTTGCAATGGTACTATTTGTCATATTATTATCTGATGCAGAGAGAAGAATTTCTGTACAGTATGCGAAAAAGTTGCAAGGAAGAAAGATGGTTGGAGGACAGTCTTCGCATATTCCTTTGAAGGTAAACACAGCAGGAGTTATTCCTGTTATCTTTGCCGGTTCTTTATTATCTTTCCCAATTGTAATTGCTAGTTTCTTTGGAATTACACCGCAGTCTGGTGATGGAGCAACTTTGTTCCAGAAGTTATTAAAAGTTTGTAACCAAAATGACTGGTGTAATGTGACTAGCTTTGGAGAATTTAAATATACTTTAGGATTAGTAGTATATATTGTGTTAATTATTTTCTTTGCTTATTTTTATACATCGGTTACTTTCAATCCAATTGAAGTTGCCAATAATATGAAGAAGCAGGGAGGATTTATTCCAGGAATACGTCCGGGTAAACCAACTACAGATTACTTAACTAAGGTATTAAATTATGTAATTTTTATCGGAGCAGTAGGACTGACCATTGTGGCAGTGTTACCAATTATTTTCTCTGGTGCATTTGGAGCTGACGTTTCATTTGGTGGTACATCAATCATCATTATTGTAGGTGTTGTTCTTGAGACATTGAAGCAGATTGAATCACAGATGGTAGTACGTCATTACAAAGGTTTCTTGAGTGAATAAAATCTGATTTTTGTAGCTGTGGTTGGTTGTACAACTGCAGCTACTTTTGTTTACATGAGTAGTGAGAAAAATCCAGTGCTTGTATAAAGACTTGGCAAGCGTTGCGATAATTTGAGAAACTTGTATAGAGCGTTTCTCATGATTCATGCGATAATTCCGCAGTTAAATACAAACAGAATTGAATATTATGGAGGTTTCATATGAAAATAATTATGTTAGGTGCTCCAGGAGCAGGAAAAGGAACACAGGCAAAAAAGATTGCTGAAAAGTATAGCATTCCACATATTTCAACTGGTGACATCTTTAGAGCAAACATTAAAGAGGGAACTGAATTAGGAAAGAAAGCAAAGGAATACATGGATAAAGGAGCTTTGGTTCCAGATGAGTTAGTATGTGATTTAGTAGTAGATCGTATTTCACAGGAAGATGCTAAAAACGGATATGTATTAGATGGTTTCCCAAGAACAATTCCACAGGCGGAAGCATTGGATGCTGCTTTGAGTAAAATCAATGAAAAAGTAGATTATGCTATTGATGTGGATGTGCCAGATGATAACATTATTAATAGAATGTCTGGAAGAAGAGCATGCGTATCATGTGGTGGAACCTATCATGTTGTATTTAACCCAACTAAGGCAGAAGGTGTATGCGATGCTTGTGGTGGACAGCTTATTTTAAGAGATGATGATAAGCCAGAGACTGTACAGAACAGATTGAAAGTATATCATGATCAGACACAGCCTTTAATTGATTATTATACAAAGAAAAATATCTTAAAGTCTGTTGATGGAACACAGGATATGTCAAAAGTATTTGACAGCATTGTAGCTATACTTGAGGTGTAATCATGTCTGGTATTTCAATTAAATCTGCAACGGAAATTGAACATATGCGAGAGGCAGGTCGGATTCTTTCGATTGTTCATGATGAATTAGAAAAATTTATTAAACCTGGAATTTCCACCTGGGATATTGATAAAAAAGGATATGATTTAATTAAAAGTTTTGGTTGTGAACCATCTTTTCTGAATTACAATGGTTACCCTGCATCAATATGTGTATCAATTGATGATGAAGTAGTGCATGGAATTCCAAATAAAAAGCATATTTTAAGAGAAGGAAGCATCGTTAGTCTGGATGCTGGTGTTATTTATAAAGGTTATCATTCAGATGCTGCTCGTACTCATGGAGTTGGAGAAATTTCTAAAGAAGCACAGAAATTAATTGATGTGACAAAGCAGAGCTTTTTTGAAGGAATTCAATTTGCAAAGGCAGGAAATCATTTACATGATATTTCCCAAGCGATTCAACAGTATGTTGAGAATAACGGATTTTCTGTTGTTCGAGATTTAGTTGGTCATGGAATTGGAAAAAATCTTCATGAGGAACCGGAGGTGCCTAATTATAAAACAATTGGGCGCGGACCGAAATTGGTTCCAGGAATGACATTGGCAATTGAACCTATGGTAAATGCAGGAAGTTATGATGTTTGGTGGCTAGAAGATGATTGGACTGTTGTTACTCAGGATGGCTCTTTGTCTGCCCATTACGAAAATACTATTTTGATTACGGAAGATGGTCCTGAAATTTTATCACTAAGTAAGTAGAAAGAGGTAACAGTACAGCCCACAGGCGGAACTGTTACAGAAAGGGAAATTATGCAAGAGTTTCAAGTTGGAGATTTGGTTCGTTCTATAGCAGGAAGAGATAAAGATTCCTTCTATATAATAGTAAAAATAGATGGAGAGTTTTTATATCTTGCAGATGGAAAATATAAATTTGTAGATAAACCAAAGAAGAAAAGAAAAAAGCATAGTGTCTTTATAAAAAGAAATAAAAGTGACCATACACATACCGATTTGCAAATTAAGCGAATGTTAAAGCTATATATAAAGGAAGAATTGCCGAAATAAGTTTGGCAGTCATGAATGTGTTAAAAATCAATATTATTAATAAGAAGATTTAGTTGCTGTGTACATTTTTAGCTGTGCATTTTTGCACATACTTTGTTACAGCGAAGTGAAATCAAAATCCAGATGGACATAAGGATTAATGAAATAGGAGGAATTAATATGTCAAAAGCAGATGTAGTAGAAATTGAAGGAACCGTTGTGGAGAAACTTCCAAATGCAATGTTTAAAGTAGAGTTAGAGAATGGACACATTGTATTGGCACATATCAGTGGAAAATTAAGAATGAACTTCATTCGTATTTTGCCTGGTGATAAGGTAACATTAGAGCTTTCTCCATATGATTTGTCTAAGGGAAGAATTATTTGGAGAGATAAATAAGAGGCATAGAATTGCAGTTTAGCATCTTGGTTGTTGCTAAACTGTAATTTTATTTACGCAAGTAGGGAGGAAAATCTAGTGCTTGCATGAAGTGTTGACCAGCACCGCCATAATCTGCGAAACTGGAAAAGTATGTTTCTCAAGATTTATGTGAGTGTGACCGTAACAGCAATTAGCAAAGTTAGGAAAAAATAAACATTTTCTGCTTGCAATTTGCATATTCTTATGCTACAATAACGAATGGACTTTTGTGAAAGGAGAGATTACGATGAAAGTAAGATCATCAGTAAAACCGATTTGCGAAAAATGCAAGATCATCAGAAGAAAAGGAAGAGTAAGAGTAATCTGTGAAAATCCTAGACACAAACAAAGACAAGGTTAATATTTTAGAGAAATCAGTTTCACTGTGAAGCGTTGCAACAGAGTGTTTCGTGATTTCACAATGATATAAATTTGTTTTTGCTTTTTGTGTTACAATGCCTACAAAGGCAGTACAGAAATGTACAACATTGTGATACTGTGGACAGTCTGATTCACTGTTGCGGAAGAATGTCATTTTCATTCAACTGCCTTTAGGAATTAAAAATCAGGTCTATTCCTAATGCATGGTTTAAAGCGGCTGGAGCAATGATACACTTGGGTGTGTTGAATTGCATGAATCAATGAAACAATTGCTACGGCAATTAGAAACTATCAAAATACAAATTTTATGGAGGTTATTGCACATGGCTCGTATCAGTGGTGTAGATTTACCAAGAGAAAAACGTGTAGAAATAGGTCTTACCTATGTGTATGGTATCGGTAGAGTAAGTTCTAACCGTATCCTTGCTGAGGCAAATGTTAATCCTGACACTCGTGTAAAGGATTTAACAGATGAGGAAGTTGCAAGAATTCGTGACGTCATCGATGCTTCTCAGACTGTAGAAGGTGATTTACGTAGAGAAATCGCTATGAATATTAAGAGATTACAGGAAATCGGATGTTATAGAGGAATCCGTCATAGAAAAGGTCTTCCAGTTCGTGGACAGAAGACTAAGACAAACGCTAGAACAAGAAAAGGTCCTAAGCGTACAGTAGCGAATAAGAAGAAATAATATTTAGATTAGTAAAGAAATTTTAAATCCATAGGAGGGTTTGTCAATGGCTAAGAAAATAGCAAAAAAAGTGACAAAAAAGCGTGTTAAGAAAAACGTGGATCGTGGACAAGCACATATTCAGTCATCTTTTAATAATACAATTGTTACACTGACAGATGCAGAAGGAAATGCACTTTCTTGGGCAAGTGCAGGTGGATTAGGTTTTAGAGGTTCTAGAAAATCTACTCCTTATGCAGCACAGATGGCAGCAGAGACAGCAGCAAAGGCAGCTATCCCACATGGCTTAAAGTCTGTAGAAGTTATGGTTAAGGGACCTGGTTCAGGAAGAGAAGCAGCAATCCGTGCGCTTCAGGCTTGCGGAATCGAAGTTACATCTATCAAGGACGTAACCCCAGTACCACATAACGGATGTAGACCACCAAAGCGTAGACGTGTCTAGTATAGTGATTAGGAGGTAAAAAGAATGGCAGTAGATAGAACCCCAGTGCTTAAAAGATGTAGATCTTTAGGAATCGATCCTCAGGTTTTGGGAATTGATAAGAAGTCTAACAGAAGTGTTAGAACTGGTAGAAAAGTAAGCGAATATGGCTTACAGTTAAGAGAAAAACAGAAGGCTAAGTTCATTTATGGTGTATTAGAGAAGCCTTTTAGAAATATGTTTGCAAAAGCTCAGAAGATTAGAACAGGCACAACAGGTGAGAACTTAATGATTCTTCTTGAGTTAAGACTTGACAACGTAATCTTTAGAATGGGATACGGAAGAACAAGAAAAGAAGCAAGACAGATTGTAGATCATAAGCATGTACTTGTAAATGGTAAGGTTGTAAACATTCCTTCTTACCAGGTAAAAGCTGGCGATACTATTGAAATCGCTGAGAAGTATAAGAATATGCAGAGATATAAAGATATCTTAGAGGTAACTGATGGAAGACTAGTCCCAGCTTGGTTAGAAGCAAATCATGAAGCGTTATCAGGTGTTGTTAAGGAACTTCCTACAAGAGATCAGATCGATGTACCTGTAAACGAAATGCTTATCGTCGAGTTGTATTCTAAATAATAAAGTGGCTGTTTTTTCTGCATTTTATATGTGGAAAAAGGCCTGCTTTATGGGAATATGAAGAAAACAGTGAGTGATGATAACAGCAGCATATAACCCAGAAGGAGGGTCCTTAGATGTTTGATTTTGAAAAACCAAAAATTGACATTGAAGAAATTTCAGAAGATAAGAGATATGGACGTTTTGTAGTAGAACCCCTTGAAAGAGGCTATGGTACAACTTTAGGTAATTCTTTAAGAAGAATTATGCTTTCATCATTACCTGGTACAGCAGTAAGCCAAGTTAAGATTGATGGTGTTGTCCATGAGTTTAGCTCTATTCCTGGTGTGAAGGAAGACGTAACGGAAATTATCATGAACATCAAGAATTTGGCAATTAAAAATACAAGCGATTCAAACGAACCAAAGACTGCATATATTGAGTTCGAGGGCGAAGGTGTTGTAACTGCTGGAGATATTCAGGTGGATCCGGATATTGAGATTTTAAACCCTGAGTTAGTAATTGCTACACTTAGTGGTGGTAAAGACTGTAAACTTTCCATGGAGTTGACTATTACAAGAGGAAGAGGATATGTAAGTTCTGATAAGAACAAGAGCGAGGAATATCCTTTAGGTACCATTGCAATAGATTCTATTTACACACCAGTTGAGAGAGTAAATCTTGCGGTTGAAAATACTCGTGTTGGTCAGATTACAGACTATGATAAACTTACATTAGATGTATTCACAAATGGTACCTTAGAGCCAGATGAAGCAGTTAGTTTAGCTGCTAAGGTTCTTAGTGAGCACTTAAAGTCTTTCATTGATCTTTCTGAAAATGCAAAGACTGCTGAGATTATGGTTGAGAAGCCAGAAGATCCAAAGGGTGCAGTTCTTGATATGAGTATTGATGAATTAGAGCTTTCTGTACGTTCTTATAACTGTTTGAAGAGAGCTGGTATCAATACAGTAGAAGAATTAACCAACAAGACATCAGAGGATATGATGAAAGTTCGTAACTTAGGACGTAAGTCTTTAGAAGAAGTACTTGCTAAGTTAAAAGAATTGGGATTATCCTTAAATGTTGGTGATGAATAATAATAGTATACAAGAAACGTTGTTATAAATTTAGGAGGTAAGCAAATGGCAGGGTATAGAAAACTTGGAAGAACTTCAAGTCAGAGAAAAGCTTTGCTTAGAAACCAGGTAACAAACTTACTTTACAATGGTAAAATCGTTACTACGGAAGCGAAGGCAAAAGAAATTCGTCGTATTGCTGAAGGCATTATTGCTTTAGGTGTAAGAGAAAAAGATAACTTCGAGACAGTAACTGTAAAGTCAACAGTTGCAAAGAGAGATGAAAATGGTCTTAAGGTTACAGAAGAGAAGACAAGCAAGAACGGTAAGAAATATCAGGTTGTTGTTCGTGAAACAATCGATAAGGAAATCAAAAAAGAGAATCCTAGCCGTATCCATGCTAGAAGACAGATGAACAAGATGCTTTACAACGTAACAGAGACAACTAAGGGTGCTGGTAAGAAGCGTAATACTAAGGTTGTTGACGTTGCAGATAAGGTATTTGATGAAATCGCACCTAAGTACGCTGATCGTAACGGTGGTTACACAAGAATGGTAAAGATTGGACAGCGTAAAGGTGATGCTGCAATGGAAGTATTAATCGAGTTAGTATAAAATTATCAGGGAAGTCAGTTACTTTTAAAGTAAGACATAACTGTAAAAAAGTCATCGTACAAATGTGCGATGACTTTTTTTATCTTATAGGAAAATGATTGTCTAAATTAGAAGTATGAAATGTTTACAAAAATGACAGAATGCTTTACAATAAACAAAGTGAGCATTTTTGTCCATTGTGGGTGAAAATAAATTAGAAATTGGGTGAAATGGCGGTGGCAAGATGGTAAAAGCAAAGGACGTAGTATTTGAATATATTCGAAGAGATGAGGAAGGGAATATAGAGGAGATTAAACGAGCAGTAGATCAGGTTTCTTTGGAAATTCATCCGGGAGAATTTATTGCAATTTTAGGGCATAATGGTTCCGGAAAATCTACTTTTGCGAAACATTTGAATGGACTGCTTTTACCAACCGAAGGAAGCATATATATAGATGGAAAAGATACAAAAGATAAAGATAAGTTGTGGGAAATCAGACAGACCACAGGAATGGTTTTTCAAAATCCAGATAATCAGCTCATATCCAATGTAGTGGAAGAGGATGTGGGATTTGGGCCAGAGAATTTAGGGGTTCCTACTAAAAATATTTGGGAGAGGGTAGAGCGTTGTCTAAAAGCAGTAGACATGTTTGCTTATCGAAAAAAGTCTCCTAACCGTTTGTCTGGCGGACAGAAGCAGAGGGTTGCCATAGCAGGTGTAATGGCAATGCAAACAAAGTGTATTGTGTTAGATGAACCAACAGCTATGTTAGATCCGATTGCCAGAAAGGAAGTATTGGAAACCATACATCATTTGAATAAAAAGGAAAAAATCACAGTTATTTTGATTACGCATTATATGGAAGAAGTGGTAGATGCCGATCGAATTTTTGTAATGGATCAGGGGCAAGTTGTGATGAGTGGTGGACCAAGTGAGATATTTAGGCAGGTAGAAAAGCTGAAAGAATTGCATTTGACAGTGCCACAAGTGACAGAGCTTGCATATGAGTTAAGAAAACAGGGGATTCCACTTCCAGATCCTATTTTGACAGAACAGGAATTTACGGAACACATGTCCAAGTTATGGGCATAGAAAATGAGGTGAATCAGATTGTCAATTATCGTAGATCATGTATTTTTTCAGCATAAAGATTGTATAAATACAGAAGAATACGCATTAAAAGATATTAATTTGGAAATAAAAGATGGAGAATTTATTGGCATTATTGGACAGACTGGTTCGGGAAAGTCCACATTGATACAACATTTGAATGGATTGGAGAAGGCTACCAGTGGAACCATTTATTACAATGGAGAAGATATATATGCCAAGGATTATTCCTTAAAGCAGTTGCGCGGTAAAGTGGGATTGGTATTTCAATATCCGGAATACCAATTGTTTGAAAGTACCGTTATAGAGGATGTAAAATTTGGACCAAGAAATTTGGGATGGTCGCCTTTGGAAGTAGATTTGAAAAGCTATCAGGCATTTCGGGATGTGGGACTTGGAGAAGAGTTGTTAGACGTGTCCCCTTTTCAATTGTCTGGTGGACAAAAGAGGCGGGTGGCAATTGCAGGTGTGCTTGCAATGGAACCAGAGGTGCTTATATTAGATGAACCAACAGCAGGATTAGATCCTTATGGGCGTGAAGAGATTTTAAACTTAATTAGTCGATTGCATAAGGAGAAAAAATGCACCATTATACTGGTGTCTCATTCTATGGAAGATGTGGCAAATTATGTGGATCGTCTCCTAGTTATGTATCAAGGCAGAATTATGTTAGATGGAAGTCCAAAAGAGATATTTAAGCATCGGACAGAATTAGAGAACATTGGTTTATCAGTACCACAAGTTACCAAGGCAATGCAAGGCTTGAAGGAAAGAGGGATTCCTGTGGAGGGAAATGTCATTTCCTTAGATGAGGCAAAACAGGAAATATTGCAGGCATATAATAAGCGAAGGAAAGGAAAAATGGTATGATCAGAGATATCACAATCGGACAATATTATCCAGAAGATACAGCAGTGCATCGGATGGACCCTAGATTGAAGTTGATAGCAACTGTTGTATATATTGTATCTATGTTTTGCTTTCATCGTTTTTTAGGATTTGTAGTGTGCGCAGGTTTTTTGGCACTTGTGATACATTGTTCCAAAGTTCCATTTTCTTATATTGCTAAGGGATTAAAGCCACTTGCCATGATTTTATTATTTACCATGGTTGTACACATATTATTTTCAAGTGGTACACCTATTGTATCCTTTGGAATATTGTGCATTACTTGGGAGGGAATACGTGAGGCCATTTTTATGGGCATACGATTGTGCTTATTGGTGTTTGGGGCTTCTATGATGACCTTTACCACTACGCCTAATCAGTTGACTGATGGAATAGAAAAGTTGTTTCATCCCCTCAATAAAATACATGTGCCGGTTCATGAAGTTGCTATGATGATGTCCATTGCTCTTCGATTTATTCCTATTTTGTTGGAAGAGACAGATAAAATTATGAAGGCACAGATGGCAAGAGGTGCGGATTTTGAAACCGGAGGTATGATAAAAAAGGCAAAAGCATTGGTGCCATTGCTAGTACCGTTGTTTGTGGCAGCTTTTCGCCGGGCGGAGGATCTTGCTATGGCAATGGAAGCAAGATGCTATCGTGGCGGCGAGGGCAGAACGAAAATGAAACCATTAAAATACAAATCTGTGGATGCCATTGGATATGGGGCAGTTTTGGGATATGTGGTCATTTTATTTCTTGTAGTGCGTTTTGTACCTACTATTTGGACAGTGTTGCCGCATCCATGGTAAAAAGTTTTTGAACCATGAATATTTACAGGTTTGCCATTAGGAAACAAATTTGCTATTAAGCAGAAATTACCATGAATGAAAGGATTTTGATGGGTACATGAGAAGAATTAAATTAGACATTGCCTATGATGGAACCGCTTATCACGGGTGGCAGATACAGCCCAAAGAAGTAACCGTGGAAAGTAAGATAAATCAGGCACTCAGTGAACTTTGTAATGAGAATATAAAAGTAATTGGAGCAAGTCGCACTGATGCAGGGGTACATGCGTATGGAAATGTAGCAGTATTTGATACAGAAAGTAAAATACCGGCTGAAAAATTTGCGCTGGCGTTGAATGCCAGACTGCCATGGGATATTCGAGTGCAGGCATCCAGACAGGTTCCAGACGATTTTCATCCAAGACATTGTGATAGTATAAAAACTTATGAATATCATATATGGAACGGAAAAATTGCAGTTCCAACCAAACGGCTGTACAGCTACCATTTTCATTGGAATGTGGATATAGAAGCTATGAGGGCAGGAGCAAACTATTTGATTGGCGAACACGATTACAAAAGTTTTTGTTCTGCAAAAACACAGGTAACGGAAACGGTTCGAACCATATATAGTTTGGACGTTCGAAAGGAGGGGGAGGAAATCATTCTCACCGTTCGAGGAAATGGCTTCTTATATAATATGGTTCGTATTATCACTGGTACACTTTTACAGGTGGGAACCGGTTACTATAAACCAGAGCAAATCGGTGAAATGCTGGAAGAGAAAAATCGAGCAGTTGCAGGAGCTTGTGCGCCACCGATGGGATTATTCCTTGTGGGCATTTCCTATCCGGATTTGGATAGAGAAGATGAAAATTTGATGGAATAGAGTGTGTAAAAAAAGGGCGAAGCCGGAAAGGCAGAAAGTGAGGAAACTATGTTACTTATTTTGGACTTGATAGAAGTGCTAAAAACATTGTTACTTGGATTGGTAGAGGGAATTACAGAGTGGCTGCCAATTAGTAGTACGGGACATTTGATTTTAGTAGATGAGTTCATCAAGATGAATCAGTCAAAGGATTTTAAAAATGTATTTGATGTGGTAATACAGCTTGGTGCGATTATGGCGGTTGTTGTGTTATATTGGTCAAAGCTATGGCCTTTTCATAGAAAGGAACATGCGCCAAAGAAAAGTTGGTTTGTAAAAGAGGCTACAGAAGGACCTGCAAAAACCTTTCAGACCTTCTGTAACAATTACTGTTACATGGATAAAATCGTGCTTTGGTTAAAAATTGTAGTAGCTTGTATTCCTGCAATTATTATGGGATTGCTTTTTGATGATTGGATGGAAGAACATTTGATGACACCAGTAGTTGTGGCATCTATGCTGATTTTGTATGGTGTTATTTTTATTGTTCTTGAGAACTATAATAAAAAGAGAACCCCAAAGATTAACAGTTTAAAGGCATTGGATTTTAAGACTGCATTGATTATTGGGTTATTCCAGCTTCTATCTTTGATACCTGGAACATCAAGATCGGGTTCTACCATTATTGGTGGTATTTTAGTGGGAGTATCCAGAGAAGTGGCAGCAGAGTTTACCTTTTTCTTAGGTATTCCTGTTATGTTTGGTGCCAGTGCATTAAAAATTATAAAATATGGTTTGGCTTTTTCGGGACAGGAAATTGCTATCCTTTTGATTGGAATGGTATCTGCTTTTGTGGTTTCCATTTTAGCCATTAAATTCCTTATGGGATATATTAAGAATCATGACTTTAAGGTATTTGGTTGGTATCGAATTGTAATAGGTATTTTAGTGCTTGTATATTTCTTAATATAATAGATGATTTTACAGGAAGAGAGGAAGTGTATGCTTTCTCTTTTTTTAGCTATTAGAAAAACTGGAAGTTTTTGGTAGTCGTGTATTTTCTTTAGAACTTTCCATCCTATAGAAAATATGATAAAATGAACTTGTTTTGTAGCAACGGTAAAAAGGCGAAAGTAGCATAAAAATAAGAGAAAAAGGCGAATAATTGTTTCGCTTAGAAAGGGTGAAAACACATGGAACCACATCTTATGTTTTTTGATATTGATGGCACACTGAGAGATGATGTAACGGGTGTTGTATCACAAAAAACCAGAATGGCTGTAAGAGAAGCAAGAGACAATGGACATATTGCATTTTTGAACACTGGACGTAGTTTTGCAGAACTGGATAGTGAGATTATAGATGTAGGATTTGATGGAGTCGTTTGTGGTTGTGGTACTTATGTAGATTTTCGCGGAAAAAATCTGTTAAAAGAAAGTGTTGCAGGAAAAGAGGCGGAGCGTATTGTACAGTTATTAGAAACCTATAAAATACAGGCTTTGCTGGAGGGTGAACACTATTTCTATATTTCTAGGTTTACCACCAATAAAAAATTGTTGGAGGTAAAGGACTATTTTGGATTGGAAGTAAATAAAAAGTGCCGTTGTTGGCAGGATGAAAATCCAGAATTTCAAAAGTTTACTGTGTGGCTGGATGAAGATAGTGATTTTGAAGGCTTCATGGCACAAATCGAGAAACAATTTTCCTATATCAAACGAGATTATGATTTTTATGAGATTATTCCAAAAGGCTATAGCAAAGCTACTGGGATGAAATATATGGCGAAACATTTGGGCATCAGTGAACAACATACACTGGCTATAGGAGACAGCACCAATGATTTAGCAATGCTGGAATATGCAGGAATCAGTGTGGCAATGGGGAACAGCGATGATGCAGTAAAGAAAAGAGTAGATTTTGTAACTAAGAGTGTGGATGAAGAAGGTGTTGCGTACGCCTTAGAGCATTTGGGTTTTGTGAAATGGAAAGCATATTAGAAAAGAACTGGAGGAGATACAATGGAAAAGTATTATACAAAACAAGACATCATGGAACTGGTAGAAGACCAGGACGTAGAATTTATTCGTCTGCAGTTTGTGGATATATTTGGTGCTTTGAAAAATATGGCAGTAACTACAAGTCAGTTAGGCAAAGTGCTAAATAATGAGTGTATGTTTGACGGAGCGGCAATCCAAGGTTTTATTGGCGATGATCGTAATTATATGAGTGACTTGTTTTTAAAGCCACAACTTGATACTTTTGCAATTTTTCCATGGAGACCACAGACAGGAAAGGTAGCTCGATTGCTGTGTGATGTGGTGTATGAAGATGGAACACCTTTTGAGGGGGATTCCAGATATGTTCTTCGCAAAGTAATGCAGCAGGCAAAAGAGATGGGATATGATTTGTTGGTACAGCCTCATTGTGAGTTCTTCCTGTTTGATACCAATGAGGATGGAGAGCCTACGGTTCACACAAAGGAAAAAGGTGAATATTTTGATATAGGACCCATTGATCAGGGACAGAATGCAAGACGCGAGGCAGTATTATTCTTGGAAGATATGGATTTTGAAGTAGAAACCTCTTACCACGCATCAGAGATTGCCCAACATGGAATTGGTTTTGCGGCAGATACGGCAATGAATACAGCCGATAATGTGGTTACTTTTAAAATGGTAGTTCGTACTGTGGCAAAGAGACATGGAATGCACGCTACCTTTATGCCTAAACCAAGACGTGATTTAGAGGGTTCTGGTATGAAATTAGCATTTTCTTTATATAAAAACGGAAAAAATGTATTTGAAGACCCGGAAGATGAGAATAATATTTCTGAGACAGCATATCATTTTATGGCTGGAATTATGGAGCATGTAGAGGGAATGGCACTTATAAACAATCCGATTGTAAATTCCTATAAGCGTTTTGTGCCGGGATATAATGCGCCTGTAAAAATAACCTGCTCTTTAAATGATCGTGAAGCTATGATTCGTATGAATTGTAAGAGCAGAGGCGGCACTAAATTGGAATTTAGAAATCCGGATTCTGCGTCCAATCCTTATTTGGTACTTGCTGTATGTCTTGCAGCCGGTTTGGAAGGAATTAAGAATAAAAGTGAGGCACCAAAGTTGGAGGAGCAGACTTTCTATAGTGACAAAGTGATGCCAAAGACATTAGAGGATGCCATTAAAGCCTTTGAAAAAGATCAATTCCTGCAAGATGTATTAGGTGAACATATTGTTAAGAACTACTTAGAAATGAAAAAAGAGGAATGGAATCGTTACTGTGAAGAAGTAACTAAATGGGAAGTGGATAAATATTTGAACCGAATTTAGTTTTAGGAAGAAGGTCATCTATTTCTAGTGTAAAGAGAGAGCAAAGGAGTACGCAATCGGCAGGAGGTGAGCAAAGGTTATGCAGATTATTGTTGCTTTTCCAAAACTTCAGGATGCCAAAAACATTATGAATGCCATTTCCAAGCAGGGATTTGAAGTGGTTCTGGCTTGCACAACCGGCGCTCAAGCAATCGGAAAGGCCAATGAATTGGACAATGGCATTATTATATCTGGATACCATTTGTCAGATATGTATTATGCAGATTTATATGAATATATGCCAAAGGGATTTGAGTTTTTGTTGTTAGCGTCCAAAGAAAAGCTGGACAACTGTTACAACAATAACATTGTTTGTTTGGAAATGCCAATTAAAATTAGGGAACTGGTTGAGACTTTAAACATGATGACCTACCGTTATGAACGGCAGAGAAAAAAACGAAAACAAAAGGTTGCCAGAAAAGCAGAAGATAAAATAAAAATATCACAGGCAAAGGAATTGTTGATGGAACGAAACCATTTGACAGAAGAAGAGGCACACTACTATTTACAAAAGACCAGTATGGATGCAGGAACTGCATTGGTGGAAGTAGCTGAGATGATATTAAGTATGCAGGATATGATGTAATGCAATCAATAGAGACGATTCGTGTGGACCGTAATGTAATAAGGCAGGGAGTTATTGCAAAAAGCAATGGCTCCTTGTTTCGCTTTAAGAAAGGGATGGGATGGCGGAATGCACAGACAGGAGTCGGAACCGCAACTGCAAATTATACAATTTGATGGAATTGAATAGAAACTATTGCTATTGGTGGGAAACTGGTGTTAGAATTGATAAGATAAGGGTACGGCTAGAGAAAGAGGTTTATTATGAATGAACAGATAAAAGAGATAATAGAAGAACTTTTTTATATAGATTTTGTGGATGGAATTATTAGCAATCCCAGTAAAGGGGAAAGTGCTACAAAAGTAAAGATTCGCCCAATGTTATTAAAGGATCAGCTGAAATTTCAGCTTACTACCTATTCTGGAAAACAGGTGTTTCATAAGAATGTCAGTAAGGAAGAATGGATTTTGGCATGTGAAGAATGGTTTCATCAGGAAAATATTCGTTTCCGTCAAGCACAGTTTCACACAAGACAGGAGGATATTACCATACTGTTAAGTAAAAAAGGAAAGGTTACAGTGAAACGAAAGAAAAAGAAAACAGAAGAAATTCCATTTTCTTTAGATTTATCTCATAATCGTGCCAAACGATATATCTTGCAGGAAGGGAAAGTCGTTCCTTTTCTTGTGGACCTTGGAGTAATGAAACAGGATGGAACCATTGTAAAAGCAAGATACGATAAATTTCGACAAATTAATCGTTTTTTAGAGTTTATTGAAGATATATTGCCAAGTTTACCAAAAAATCGGGAATTAACTATACTGGATTTTGGCTGTGGAAAGTCCTATCTTACCTTTGCCATGTATTACTATTTGCATGAGTTAAAACAGTATAGTGTGCGTATTATCGGATTGGATTTAAAGACGGATGTGATTAAAAACTGCAATTCCCTTAGTGAAAAATATGGATATGACAAATTATTATTTTTAGAGGGAGATATTGCTTCCTACGAAGGTGTGGATCAAGTAGATATGGTAGTTACCCTTCATGCTTGTGATACAGCAACCGATTATGCTCTTTACAAGGCAGTAAAATGGGGGGCAAGTGTAATACTTTCTGTTCCATGTTGTCAGCATGAGATGAATAAAACATTGCAGCCAGAGGGATGGGATTCCTTGTTTCAGTATGGCATCATCAAAGAGCGAAGTGCTGCATTGTTTACCGATGCACAGCGGGCAAATTTGTTAGATAGTCAAGGATATCGAACACAAATATTGGAATTTATTGATATGGAACATACACCAAAGAATTTATTAATTCGTGCAGTAAAACAACAAAAACAAGGTTTTTCCAAGGAAAAATGGGAACAGTATGAAAGAATGGCGGAACTATTAGGGTGTGACATTACATTAGGAAAGTTATTAAAAGAAGAGGAAGTATAGTATGAAACATGTATATAGAGGAATCATTTTTATTTTAGTGTTCGTGGCATCTGTGTTTGCTTTTAGTGGAAGAATGGAAGAGACACAGGGAGCAGGAACCACAAAAAGCATGGAACAGAGTTCGCCTACATTTCCTGTTATGGTAGTGCGTACACAGGGATATGACATGAATGTATTGCATGGGTATAACAGTAACTTGAAGGCATCTCTTAATCGAGAGTCTATGACACCTATTGGCATAGACAAGAAATTTCAGCTTGTGATTACAGAGAATGAGACTACCATTCGAAAGTTAAAATATGAATTGCGAAAAGTCAATGATAATACACTGATGGAGACAAATGAAATTTCTGTTCTTGAAGAGAGTAAAGAGGGAAAGATTGCAACAATCACTTTAGAATCTGCTATTGAGCAGAGAGAAGAGTATGCTTTGAAAGTGACTGCTATTTCCAAAGAAGGAAAGAAAATTCACTATTTTACCCATTTGAAATATTATGGGGATGATAGTTTCTTGGAAGAAAAGATGAATTTTGCATTGAGGTTTCACGAGAATGCGTTAGAAAAGAAGATGGATCAAATTTCCGGGTATCTGGAATATTCCTATTTGACACAGGATAGCAACGATTATGCCCATGTAGATATTACTTCTTCCAAAGAGAGAGTTTGCTGGGGCGATTTAAATCCAGAAATTGTGTCAGATGTAATTCCAACAGTGAAAGAGTTTAATATAGAAACTGCGGCAATTTCTTTGGAATACTATGTAAAGATTCATCCGAAAAAAGATGTGGAGCAGCTTTGTAAAGTCAAAGAATTTTTTAGAGTTCGTTATTCTGGCGGAAGATTGTATTTGCTAAAGTACGATAGAGATATGGAAAGTTTATTTTCCCTAGATCAAATTGATAAAGCAAACAACCGAATACAGTTAGGAATTGGAGATAAAGCCGATGAACAGGTTGTATATTCCGGGGATTCCAGCCGTATGGCATTTGTAACCGCAGGAGAACTGTGGTCTTACTCTTTTCCAGAGAATACCATGTATCGAGTATTTTCTTTCCGTCAGGACAGTGAAGATTATGATAGAGCTGCATATGACCAGCATGATGTAAAAATCATTAATTTAGATGATGATGGGAATATGAACTTTATGGTTTATGGATATATGAATGCAGGTGACTATGAAGGGTGTGTAGGAATTTTATGGTATAAATATTATGCAGGAGAACAGCGTATTGAAGAGCAGGTATTTATTCCTATGGAGACTACTTATCAGATTTTGAAGGAAAATTTAGATGAATTTACTTATGTAAGTGATGGCGATGTATTTTATTTTTCAGTAGAAAATGTGATTTATTATTATGATGTAGTTTCAAAGCAGGTAAAAGTGGTTGCTAAAAACGTGGCAGAAGGAGATTACTGTTATGTAAAAAGCGACAATACGGGACTTTTGGCTTGGCAAAGTGATTCCGATGATGCAGCTTCCACAAGAATTGTGTTGATGGATTTGGACACAAAGAAAGAACAGCATATAGAGACCGATGAGACCCAGCGTGTTTTGTTAATTGGAAGTATAGATTCCAATATCGTATATGGACTGGCAAAAACCAGTGATGTAGCGGAACAGGCAGATGGTTCTACCTTTGCACCGATGTACAAAGTTTGTATTGCAGACAAGTCGGGAAATGTTTTAAAAGAGTACAATGAAAAAAATGTATACATTTCCAAAGCCTATGTAGAAGGAAATGTAGTAAAACTTCAGAGAGTGAAAAAAACATCTGGAGGATATGCAAAAATGAAAGATGATAGTATTCAAAATCAGAATCAAAATCAAGACGCAGTGATGGGAATTTCTTCTCATACTACGGACTATGATTCAAAAGAATACCACATTTATGTGAAGAGTAAGTATTCCATTTCTGCAAATCCAGAATTGATGGATGCAAAGACTACTATGATTACAGCAAGCAGTATTGTGCGATTGGATGGAAATGAAACAGACTTGTCCAGATATTACGTATACGCAGAAGGTGTGATTCTGGATGCTTATGCAAGTCCAAGTAAGGCAATTACTGCTGCTGAGGAAGCTATGGGAGTAGTAGTGAATGAGAATAATCAGCTTGTGTATGAACGAGCAGGAAAGCTGAATGCAAATTCAGTGGGAAGCATTTCTTATGTTAGTACTGGAAATGGTGTGAATAGCAAAGGTGCTTGTATTGCTATGGTTCTTAAATTCCAGCATTTATCTGCAAATGCCAAGGAATTATCCTCCAGTCAGAAATCGGCATATAGCCTTTTAAAAGAAAAAATGGGAGAGGATATCAAAGTATTAAATCTAAAGGGGTGTACTTTAGATGAAGTATTATACTTTGTTAGCAATGAACGCCCAGTGCTTGCATTGATTGATGGACAAAATATGGTGGTGATTACAGAGTACAGTATGATAGAAAATACAGTTACCTATTATAATCCATCTACCGGACAAACAGAGACAAAGAGTATGACCGTTGCCGATGAAATGTTTGAGGTAGCAGGAAATGCCTTTGTAAGTTACGTGAAATGATATAAGATGTAAGAACGGAGTCATTCATAGTAGTATGTGTCTAACATGATACAATAGAGCTACTGTGAACAGTTACAATGAGAAGGCAGGAAAGACTATGACAAAAAAAGAATTTTTAGAATTGGTAGAAAAAAAGATTGTAGTTTTAGATGGTGCAACTGGTTCTAATCTGCAAAAAAGAGGAATGCCAGTTGGCATTTGTCCGGAACAATGGATTCTTGAAAATAGAAATGTAATGAAAGAATTGCAGATGGAGTATATTGCAGCAGGTACGGATATTTTATATGCTCCAACCTTTGGATGCAACCGAATTAAATTGGCGGAATATGAACTTTCAGACCGAATTGTGGAGATGAACCAGAAATTGGTTGCCATCAGTAAAGATGCAATTGCAGAGGCAAAAGCAGACCGCCCGGTCTATGTGGCAGGTAATCTGACTATGACAGGGGAACAACTGTATCCTATTGGAACATTGCCATTTGAGGAATTGGTGGAAGTATACAAAGAGCAGATACGAATTTTAGTAGAGACTGGAGTAGACTTGCTTGTGGTGGAGACTATGATGAGTCTTCAGGAGTGTCGTGCAGCAGTTATTGCGGCAAAAGAAGTGTGTGAACTTCCCGTTATGGTAACCCTTTCCTTTAACGATGATGAGAGAACGTTGTATGGAACAGATCCAAAGACAGCTATGGTTGTATTGCAAAACCTAGGGGCAGATGCAGTGGGATTGAATTGTTCCACAGGACCGGATAAAATGTGTGGAATGATAGCTTCTATGCGCCGTGTGGCAAATATACCAATTATCGTAAAGCCAAATGCAGGTCTTCCAGAGTTAATAGATGGAGAAACGGTATTTAACATGGAGCCGGAAAGCTTTGCAAAAGAAATGGCTGCTTTGTTGGAACAAGGAGTTTCCATAGTAGGTGGATGTTGCGGAACCACACCCGAACATATTCGTATGCTTGCAGAACGGGTAAAAGATATGACACCTCCGCTTCTATCCAAAGAAAAAGTTCGTGCAGTTACCACAGAGCGTACTACTGTGGAAATCAATATGGACAACGGAAACTTTATGGTAGTGGGAGAGCGAATCAATCCTACTGGAAAAAAAGCGTTACAGGAAGAGTTAAGACAAGGAAAACTGGATATTGTTACTACTTTTGTAGAAGAACAGGTGGAACTTGGTGCGGACATTTTGGATATCAATGTGGGAATGAATGGAATTGATGAAAAAGAAATGATGCTTCGTGTCATTCATCATGTAACTATGATTTCTAATATTCCTCTTGCTATTGATTCTAGCAATATTGAGGTTCTAGAGGCTGCGCTACGAATTTATCCGGGACGTGCATTGATTAATTCTATTTCATTAGAAAAAGAGAAATTTGAAAAGCTCATACCGATTGCAAAAAAATATGGCGCTATGTTCATTTTACTTCCTCTTTCCGACGAGGGATTGCCAAAGAGCATTGAGGAGAAGAAAGAAATTATCCAAACCATTTTAGATAGAGCCTATTCCTTTGGAATGACCAAAGAGGATGTGGTAGTGGATGGACTGGTGAATACCATAGGTGCTAACAAAAAAGCATCCATTGAAACAATGGAGACGATTCGGTACTGTAAACAGGAATTGGGCGTGGCAACTATTTGTGGATTGTCCAACATTTCCTTTGGGCTTCCAGAGCGAATTTTTGTGAACAGTACATTTCTTGCCTTTGCAATTAAAGAGGGACTTACTATGGCGATTGCCAATCCGTCGCAGGACCTTTTGATGAATGTGGCAGTGGCATGTGATTTACTTTTAAACCGAGAAGATGCAGATGTCCGTTACATTGATCGTGTAACGAAGAGAAAGATTACGATGACTGCCAAATCTTCCGAAGAAACAAAAGGACAAGAAGAAAAAGCAGAGAATCCTGTTTTTGAGGCAGTTGTAAAAGGAAATCGAAAAGGCATTATAGATATAGTAAAAGAAAAGATAAAGGAGGGCATTGCTCCGGGAGATATGATTGACCAGATGTTAATTCCGGCAATCAATCATGTGGGACAATTGTTCGATAAAGGCATCTATTTTCTTCCACAGCTTATCAGCAGTGCGGAAGCAATGAAAACTGCCATTGATTATTTGGAACCTATGTTGCAAAGGGAAGAGAAGGATGGAGAGACAGCAACCATTGTTATGGCAACGGTAGAGGGCGATATACATGACATTGGTAAAAATTTAGTGGTGCTTATGCTGAAAAACTATGGCTACCGTGTCATTGATCTTGGAAAAGATGTGCCATCTGAAACAATCGTAGAAACTGCCATCAAAGAAAATGCAAAAATTATTGGTCTGTCTGCACTTATGACAACAACTATGATGCAAATGCAGGTAGTAGTGGACATGGTAAAAGAAAAGCAATTAGATACAAAAGTAATCATTGGTGGAGCTGTGATTACGCAAAGTTTTGCAGATGAAATTGGTGCCGATGGATATTCAAAAGATGCGCAGGATGCCGTTGTTTTAGTAAAGAAATTATTGGAGAACTGGTAGAAACAGGGGTTAGAATGGAGTGGAGAAACAAATGGAAAGAGCAAAGGTAGATGTAATCATTCCTACCTATAAACCGGATGAGCGATTGGAGTTACTAATGGAACGGCTGCTCAAACAAAAATTGCAGCCACACCATATTTATATCATAAATTCCATCCCATCCGAAGGTTGTGATAGAGACCGAACAGAGCCATATCGGCATATGGAACAGGTGTCTGTTGTTGATATTTTACAGAAAGAGTTCAACCACGGAGGAACCAGAAATCAGGGAGTACAAATGTCACAGGCAGATTTTGTAGTAATGATGACACAAGATGCAGTGCCAGCAGATTCCTGTTTGCTAGAGTCACTTATTGCCCCTTTTTCAGATGAAAAGGTGGCAGCAGTCTATGCGAGGCAGCTTGCTACCAAACAGGTGGGGTTTATCGAACAGTATACAAGAACCTTCAACTATCCAGACGAAGATATGGTAAAAACCGCAGAGGATTTGCCAAGACTTGGTATAAAGACCTATTTTTGTTCGGATGTATGTGCCGCATATCGAAAAGAGACTTATCAGGAGATGGGGGGATTTGTTACTAAGACCATTTTCAATGAAGATACCATTATGGCATCAAAATTGATACATGCAGGATATAAAGTATATTATGCAGCAGGGGCTAAAGTGTATCATGCACATAAATACACTGGAAAACAGCAATTCCAAAGAAACTTTGACTTGGGAGTTTCCCATCGGGAATATCGTGAAATTTTTGACAAGGTTTTTTCAGAATCAGAGGGAGTTAAGTTAGTAAAACAGACTGCCGGATATTTGATAAAACAGGGAAAACCATGGAAAGTAGTAGAGCTTTTCTGGCAGAGCGGATGTAAGTTTTTAGGATACCGTTTTGGAAAAAAATATGATAGGCTTCCTATGTGGCTGGTAAGACTATGCAGTAGCCAGAAGTCTTATTGGGAGCGGGGAAAGGAGTAAGCAGGATGGCAGAAGTCAGTATTGTATTAGCAACATATAACGGAGCTTCCTATTTAGAAGAACAATTGGACTCTATTCTTAAAAATACTTTTACCGATTGGACATTGGAAATATGTGATGATGGTTCTTCTGACCGAACTATAAAAATTGCAAAAGCATATGAGAAAAAATATCCAGGAAAGATTTTTTTGCATCAAAATTCACAAAATTTAGGAGTAACCATAAACTTTTTAGAGGGGGCTAAACGTGCTGCGGGCAACTATATTATGTTTTGTGATCAAGATGATGTATGGCTGGTGGACAAAATAGAAAAGACATTAAATAAGATAAAAGAACGGGAAAGTGTTCTTGGGACAAACACACCTATTACTGTGTTTACCGATGCAAAACTGGTGGATGGTGTTCTTCGAACAATTAGTGATTCCTTTTTTGGATATAATGGGTTGGATGCCCAAAAAACAGACCTTGCCCATTTACTTATGGAAAATAAAGTAATTGGATGTACGACCATGTTCAACAAGGCTGTGGCAGACATGATTATTAAATTTCCATCTTTAGCTCGATATCACGATTGGTGGGTTGGTCTGATTGCTGCCACATTTGGCGAGGTCAGCTTTTTGGATGAGCCAACTATGTTATATCGTCAGCATGGAAAAAATGTAGTGGGTAGCCAGAATTTTTTCCGTTATGTGGTAAACAGAATCAAAAACATAGGCGCGCAGAAAAAAAGTTTATTTGAAAATGAGAGACAGGCTTGGGAGTTTTACGAGATTTATCAGAGTTATCTCTTGGAAGAACAGGCACAGATTATTCGAGATTTTGCAGGAATACATAGTGCAAATTGGTTTGAGAGAAGAGAGCGGTTGTTTCGACATGGATTTTGGAAATCCGGCATTCTTCGGAATTTTGGATTACTGTTGCTCATATAGTGCAAGAGGCGTTACCGTTCACATTCCTGTGAACGGTAACGAAAAAAGTATAAGAAAGGAATAGCTATGCAAATATAAAGGGGTTCTGAATAGTTACCAAATGTATTTGTATTGAATGGGCTTTGGGCGTATTTATGAGTGAATACAATAATGAAAAAAGAAAAAGAAGTGTAGCAGTGCCAGATTTTCGCAATGAGACACGTAGGGAATATGAATATTCAAAGAGACCATACCAGCGAGATTACTTGAAAGGTACGGAGTGGGATAAAGCAGAGGAAGATAGAGAAAGAGCAAAAAAGACTCAGCAGAAAAGTCGAACCGGGCAGCAGCATGGAAGCGGACAATCAAACAAAGCAAGAACATCAAAAAAGAAAAAAAGTGGAAACAGAGCGGTACATACAAAACCTGTTCGGACATCTTCTGGAAAAGGGGGACAAAAGGCATCTGTTCCCAAAAGAAAAAAAAGGAAGAAAATCTGGAATAAAGTTGCGTTTATTGCACTGTGCCTATCGGCAGTTGTACTTGGTAATGTGTTAGGACGACTCCATGCACAAATCAACGCCACTCTCAATAAGAAAAATGCTGGTTCCATTGACTTGGAAGAAGTTGTGGTGGACGAAAGTAATCTTAGTTCGGATTCTAGTATAATCAATATTTTAATTGTAGGAGCTGACAAACGGGAAAGTTGGTCAGAAACGGGACGTTCAGATTGCGTTATGATAGGAACCATTGACAAAAAGCATAAAAGATTAAAATTAGTATCTTTGATGCGTGATATGTATATTGATATTCCTAATCATGGAAAAGACAAATTTAATGCTGCATATTCCTATGGTGGCATCAGTTTACTATACCAGACCATAGCCTATAATTTTGATATTCAACTGGATGGTTATGTGTTGGTGGATTTTGCAGCTTTTCGAAATGTGATTCATGAACTTGGCGGTGTGGATGTGGAACTGACTGAGGCAGAAGCGGAATATTTGGTAAAAGCGTATAAGCATGGAGCAGTTGCAAAGGTTGTGCCTGGAATGCAAACTTTGACAGGCGCTCAGGCATTGGCTTATACCAGAATTCGACAGGATGCTGCTGCGGATTTTGGACGTACCCAGAGACAGCGGACAGTCATGCAGGCAATTCTCACCAAGGCAAAAACAAAATCTTATAATCAGCTTACGAAATTAGCTGGAACAGTGATGCCTTATATTACTACTGACTTGTCTAATGAAGAGATTATTGGATATATGAGTGATGTGATTCTTATGGGAACCACCACTTTAGATCAGGAACGAATTCCGTTAGATAACAGTTATACACAGGACCGCATTAATAATCAAGCTGTGTTGCTGCCTAACATGGAAACCAACAAAACGGCATTGCAGGAATTTATCTTTGAGTATGCAGGCGAGGAACAATCGTAATTGAACTGTTATCAATCTTAGGATGGGTGTTTAATACACATTGACAAAATTTTTTTTAATTGGTAGAATAAGGGATAGCGGATATTTTGAGATATTCGGGAAAGGACGAAGCGATATGAGAAGAATGGTTTTATCTATATTAGTAGATAATACATCAGGTGTCTTAAGCCGGGTGTCAGGGTTATTCAGTCGCAGAGGTTACAACATTGACAGTGTATCTGTGGCAGAGACGGAGAACCCTATGTTTTCAAGAATGACAGTTGCTGTGACAGGAGAAGAACAGATTCTTGAGCAGATTGAAAAGCAACTTCAAAAATTGGAGGATGTTCGTGAAATTACAGAATTATCTGATAGTAATTCTGTGTGCCGTGAATTGGTACTTGTAATGGTACAGGCAGATGCTGCTAAGCGTCAGGAAGTAATTGCGGTAGCTAATATTTTCCGTGCCAATATTGTAGATGTGGCACCAGAGACGTTGATGATTGAACTTACTGGTAATCAAGCAAAGGTGGATGCCTTCATTCGATTGCTAGATGGATTTACCATTCAGAAGTTGGTTCGTACTGGTGTGACTGGTCTTATTAGAGGGCAGGAAGACATAGCAGATTTTATGGATTAGTAATACAGTTTAGAAATGCGGCTAGCCATTTCGAATGCGATATGTAGCAGGAGACTAGGGGCATTTTAAAATAATAATGACTATTTTAGTAGGAGGAAAAGAAAATGGCAAAGATTTTTTATCAAGAAGATTGTAACCTTTCTGCATTAGATGGAAAGACAATTGCAGTAATCGGTTATGGTAGCCAGGGACATGCACATGCTTTAAATGCAAAGGAATCAGGATGTAACGTTATCATCGGTTTATACGAGGGTAGCAAGTCTTGGGCAAAGGCTGAAAAGCAGGGATTTGAAGTATTTACAGCTGCAGAGGCTGCTAAGAAGGCAGACATCATCATGATTTTGATCAATGATGAGCATCAGGCAGCTTTATATAAGAATGATATTGAGCCAAACTTAGAGCCAGGAAACATGTTAATGTTCGCTCATGGTTTCAACATTCATTATGGTTGTATCGTACCTCCAGCAGACGTTGATGTAACTATGATTGCTCCTAAGGGACCAGGTCATACTGTTCGTAGTGAGTATCAGGCTGGAAAGGGTGTTCCATGTTTGATCGCTGTTGAGCAGGATGCAACAGGAAAGGCTCAGGAAATCGCTTTGGCATACGCTTTAGCAATCGGTGGAGCAAGAGCTGGTGTACTTGAGACTACATTCAGAACAGAGACAGAGACAGACTTATTCGGTGAGCAGGCAGTTCTTTGTGGTGGTGTTTGTGCATTGATGCAGGCTGGTTATGAAACATTGGTTGAAGCTGGTTATGATGCAAGAAATGCTTACTTTGAGTGTATCCATGAGATGAAGTTAATCGTAGACTTAATTTATCAGTCAGGATTTGCTGGTATGAGATATTCTATTTCAAATACAGCAGAGTATGGTGATTACATTACAGGTCCTAAGATTATCACAGAGGAAACAAAGAAGGCTATGAAGAAGGTACTTTCTGATATTCAGGATGGTTCTTTTGCAAAAGAATTCTTATTAGATATGTCAGATGCTGGTAAGCAGGTACACTTTAAGGCTATGAGAAAACTTGCTGCTGAGCATTCTTCAGAAGTAGTTGGAGAAGAAATCCGTAAGCTATATAGCTGGAATAACGAAGAGGATAAGTTCATCAATAACTAAGAATATATACAAAAGAGAGCGCTCCCATAGTAAGGGGGCCTCTTTTATGTTTACGACAGTAGTGAGTGTTGTTTTTATGCACAAAAAATGAAAGCTCCAATTACCGATACAAGGAAAAAGTAACATAATTGCAAAATGGGAGGATTTCCCACGTTGACAAGCCATAGATTATATGATAGATTAAGATGAATTGTAGACTGTTAAACAGGGAATTGAGCGTGTCTTTATATGGAGAAAGCATTGGGAAAAGGGAGAGTTTTGGCTTTCTGAAAAAACAGATACAAGGACAATTTGGATGGAAGAGGGCAAAAAAATGTTTGGAAAGAACAATTCGAAACTTGTGAGAAACATTGCAGTGATAAGTGTTAGTCTTATTGTTGTAAGTGTGGTTGCTATCACAGCAGGCAGAAAGTTGTACTACCAGGATCGTTGGTATCCCAATACGAAAGTAAATGGATTGGATGTTTCCGGGAAAACTTATGCAGCAAGTTTAGAATTAATGCAGGATTATGTTTCTTCCTATGTATTACATATAGTAGGACGTGATGGCGGGGAATTGACAATCGCCAGTGAAAATATTGACTTGAAACTAGATTTTGAAGAGGCATTCCACGATACATACCAGAAGCAAAGGCAAGATTCTTGGCTTCCTACATGGGGAAAGACAGAGTATGAAGTAGATTTTTCTGTGCAGTATTCACAGGAAAAGTTGGAGGATATCCTTGCGAATGCAGCTATCATTATAGGGGACGACAATTACAAAATTAATGGACCTAAGAGTGCTTATGTGACCTATTCTAACGAAAAAGGGCATGGAGTGATTGTAGAAGAGGAACTTGGTAATAAAATAGAAGAAGCAGAACTTCATGAGATTATTTTAGAGTCTTTAGAGTTTCTTGAAAATGAGGTAGACCTTCAAGATACAGAAAAATATCCGGATGCCTATAAAAAACCAAAATACACTTCTGAAGATGAAGTAATTCAACAAGAGTTGGAAACTTATAACTCATATCTTCTCAATTGGATTACATGGGATATGGGAGAGGATGTGCAGGAAACAATTACCCCAGAAGAAATTAAAGATTGGTTATATGTAACAAAAAAAGCAAATGTAAAGATTGATAAAGAGGCCTTGAGTCAGTGGATAGAAACATTTTGCTTAAAATATAAGACACAGGGCATTACTAGAACCTTTACTACTCATGATGGTGAAACCATACAGGTAGAAGGTGGAGATTATGGATGGCGCATGGATTATACAGAAACGATTAGCCAAACGATAAAGGCAATTCGTGAGAATAATGATGTGCAGGCAAAGAGTGCGTATATGGAAAATCCAACCGATGCTAATCGGGAGGCGTTGATTAAGAAATTAGAGCCTATATATAGTAATACCGCATATCAAAAAGATTATGTAAATTATACCAATGACTGGGATACAAAGAATTATAGTGAAATTGATTTGTCAGAACAGATGGTTTATGTCTATAAAAATGGAAAACTGGTGTATTCTTGTATTTGTGTGACTGGATTAGAATCTGACCCGGAGAGGGCAACCAGAACAGGATGTTATTACATAAAAGACAAAAAAGAAGAGTATGTTTTAGTTGGTGAAGATTATGAGACACCGACAAAATTTTGGGTTCGAATCATGTGGACAGGAACCGGCTATCATTACTTGGGAAGAAGTGATTGGGATAACTGGACTCCTGATTTATATAAAACAAGAGGTTCGCATGGATGTATCAATCTGCAGATGGAAGATGCAGAGAGTATTTACAATTTAGTAAGTATGCGTGATGCAGTGTTTATTCACGAATAGCAAACGCAGACTTTAGAGGAATGGAAAGGAGAATGGAGAGTTGAAACGAGTAGGAAAAGTGTTTGGAGTCGTATTGATGGCAATGACTCTGGTATTATTTGGAAATCAAATGGTGAAAGTATTTGCGGAGAATACCAGTGCATATCAAATGAATGTGACAACCAATCGTGCAGAGGGAACCTGTAGCTATCAAATTAGCGGATTAAATCCGACAGTTACAAATTCTATACAGGTAAACGTATCTTATAAAGATGCCTCTGGTAATGAAGTAAATAATTTGCAGCAGAACATTACCTTAACACAGGAAAATTGCGTAGGTGGCGTATATAATGGAACCTTTTCTTTGGATGAAATGTCCAATCGCTTGTATGAAACCTATACGGTTAGCTGTGTAGTTGGTACTGAGACTGTGGTTGCTAACACGTCATGTGATTTTAGCCTACATAAATCAGATGTAAAGATGTCTGTAGAGGGAGCAAAGACTGATGAAACAAGACAGATTGTGTTAGATTTTTCTGATACAGCAACAGAGGCAATTGTCCCTGGGAAGAACAATTCTATTGCAGTATATGTATGGAAGAAAGGCGCACAGGAGAGCAGTGCCGTTTTAGTGGAAGCTGCAAAATCCTATGACGGAACAGATTTGAACTGGTCATTAGATGTGTCTAGTGTATGTAGTGGAATTGGTACTTATTATGCAAAGGCAGCAGTGGAAAATAATAATTCCAGTGTTTCTATGGCAAAGGTAAGTTTTACCGTCGATGCAAAAATTTCTTCTTTTAAAACAAAGAAAACAGCAGCCTTAGAAAAGAAGAAAGCATTTGCCGTATCTTTAAAGGGATTGGTAAATCCTGTTCAAGTAAGAAAAGTAAGTTTCCATGTATTTAACAGTGCAGGAAAAGATGTGTATTCTAAAAACGCATCTGATAAGAATCAGGATGGAAGTTTATATTATGCAGAGATTTCTTTGAAATCTTTAGATTACAACTTGGACAAATATACTATTAAGGCAAATATTACTGATATAAGCGGAAATTCTTATTTTATCTCTAAGACAACAACAGTAGATGAGACAGCAAGTGCAAAAAATCTTACTGTTGTAAAAAATAAAAATGCTCGTACATCCACTTTTAAAGTGACACAAGTATATGTTCCGGGTAAAGTAAAGAAAGTTGGTTTCTGGATTTATTATAAGAAAAACGGTTCTTATAAACTGATGCAGAAAATAGATGCAAAGAAAATTTCGGGAACGAAAAATTACAAAGCAAGTATTTCTAACAAATATGCAGGAAATTATAAAGTTTGCGCATATGGATATACAAATTGGGGAACCGAAGTATTACTTAAAACCACAAAATTCAAAGTAGCCAAAAATGAGGCTGTGAAGAACGGTTGGTTCTATGAGAAATACAACGGAAAGACTTATAAGTTCTATTATGTAGATGGTGCAAAACAGACTGATTTGACAAAGGTATTAGGTTTAAAGTATAGTAGTGGTTCTAATGTGAATAACTTCTATATTGAAATTAACCGTGCAGCTTGTTGTGTTACTGTATATGCTTATGATTCAGCTAAAAAGAAGTATATTATTCCAGTGAAAACATTTACGGTTTCTGTTGGACGTGATACTTCCACAGTGGCAGGTCCTGGTGCATTAAATGAAGATACATCCTTTACTCCAATTGGTACATTTTCTATTTGTACCAACGGAATTAGTGCAAAATATTCTTTGAAACAGATGTTAGAGCCAGATGGAAGTATTTGTTATGCCAGATGGGCATCTCACATTGTTGGAAATGTATACTTCCATGCGGTAGCAGTGGGAAGTGATTCTCACTATGCCCTAAGTGCAACAAACTATAATCGTTTGGGAAGCCCAGCTTCTGCGGGGTGTATCCGTATGACAGTAGCGGATGCAAAATGGCTTTATGACTACGCATCCGTAGGCTCTACAGTAAAAATTGTAACTGGTGACAGTTCTCATCCAGGACCATTAGGAAAAGCAAAGACGATTACCATTTCATCGTCAATCTCCTATGACCCAACAGATCCGGAAGTGCCATTATCCAGAAAGAAACAGGATTATGCAGCAGGAAGAATCAGTGGTTATATGACCTCAAGTGGAGAAAAAGTAGGATATTAAAGTAAATAGAATAGAAAAGAAGTCTCAGCATTTTTGTGTTGTGGCTTCTTTTTTTATGCAAGTTCAGTAGACTCTCATACGATATTTTCGGTATCGAAAATACCTACTGGTGAACAGGAATGCAGTAGGAGTCAACCGACTTGATCTTTTAGGAAAGAACTTGAATAAAAAGCACTTCTATGCTATGATAAATGGGGGTTTTTTACATAAGAAAAATGAAATTGGTTTCCGTTTTGTTTGGGAATCGATGCAAATTTCATTAGGAATAGATAAAGCAGATTGGAAGAGAACTTATGAAAAGTATAAATATCATTTGTTCGGATGTAGGAACAAGAGAAGAAAAAAACCAAGACGGAGCTTGTATAAAGCGCGCTAAGACATCTATAGGAATGATTACCATGGCAATTGTATGTGATGGTGTCAATGGTATGGCACAGGGCGAGATGGCTAGCACAGCCATTATTGAAGAATTTGGCGTGTGGTTTGAAAGAGAGCTTCCGGTATTATTAGAAGAGCATATTGTAGACAAAGAGGAACGTCTTTGGAAAGAAATCATTAAAGCGGTGAAAGACTCCTGGAAACAGAAATTACAAGAAGTGCATCAGAGTATATACCAGTATGGCGAGAGTCGAAAAGTTTCTATTGGAAGTACATTTACTGGAGTAATGCTGTTTGATGAATTTTGTTGCATGATTATGCACGTAGGTGATAGCAGAGTATACAAAATAACAGATACTATAGAGTGTATTACCGTAGATCAGACATTGGCAGAGCGTGAGATTGAGCGCGGAAGCGTGACAAGAGAGGAAGCCTGCGAGAGAGGAATGCAGAATGTATTGCTTCAATGTGTAGGTGGATCCAGAAATGTGCAGCCGGATGTAATTATTGATTATTTTGATTCAGAGGCAATTTATCTCCTTTGCACAGATGGATTTTGGCGAACTGTCAAAGAACAGGATTTACAGAAGATTAGTATTTATCGGGAGAATGGACAGGAAGGTCTGGAAGACTATTTGAAAGATTTAATTGAACAGTTGAAGATTGACGGTGAGGATGATAATATTACTGTACTTGCAGTTACCAACGAGGAACGATAGTAGTTACAGTCCTATAGCCAATTGTAACAAACTGGGAATTGCAGCTTTGGTATAGATAGTGGCCGCGGAGTTGGCGGTTAGGAGGAAAAAGATTTGATATCCGATGGACAGGTCATAAATGACAGATATGTATTACAATATGAGCTGGGTAGAGGCGGAATGTCTAAGGTATATCTGGCTCGTGATATCAAACTGAATATGGATTGGGCGATTAAAGTGCTTGATGTCTCCAGTAAGAGTTCTCATGCACAGATATATAAAATTGCTACGGAAAAGGAAGTTTCCCTTCTTAAGAGTTTAAAACATCCGGCTTTGCCTCGAATTGTGGATTATTTCCTCATGGATGAAAAGATGTATATTGTCATGGATTACATAGAGGGTTCTACTCTTATGGAGATATTAGAACGGGAAGGAAAGCAGCGGGAAGAGGATGTAGTCAAATGGATGCGCGCAGTGTGTGATGTATTAAATTATCTTCATACACGAAAGAATGCGATTATTTATAGAGACATTAAACCATCCAACATTATGCTTACACCGGAAGGCGATATTAAGCTCATTGACTTTGGAATTGCCCGGACGTATAAGTCCAGTAGTAATAGCGATACAGAATATTTAGGTTCCAGAGGATATGCTGCACCGGAACAATGTTCACAGCTTGGGCAGTCAGATGAGCGTACTGATATTTATGGTGTGGGAGCGACCATGTATCATTTGCTTACTGGAAAACATCCGGATCAGCCACCGTATGAGTTTTATCCGATTCGAAAGTGGGACAAGTGTTTTTCAAGAGGAATACAGCAAATTGTACAAAAATGTGTTATGACAGACCCACAATATCGTTATCAAACGGCATTTGATGTGATTGATGCACTGGATAATTATCAAGGGCAAGATCAGAAGAAATATGGAAAGTTGCTGTTTACCTTTGGAGAGGCCATAGGTGCTGTACTCTTTTTGCTGTTGTCTTTATACAAAATCGGACAAGGAAAATCCGCAGGATGGTTTGGAATTGGAATGGCAGTATTTCTTCTAGGCATATTTTGTTCTGCAGTTTTTTTGAACATAAAACACATCTGGTGTTGGTTTATTGGCAGAGAAGATAAGGAGATTATGAAAACCAAACGTCAGCCAATTGAGAATTATCGACCAAGTAGTACACAACAATTAGACAAGATGAAAGGGAATATTAATTACGCAACCTATCATGCGGGAACAGAGACTATTAAACTGGGAGATCAGAGAACAAACAGAGTCAATAAGTATTTTCAGTTCTATGTCATTACCAGTATGAAGTCTGTGGGAATAGAAGATCATTCAGAGGAGGGAAATGGCAATGAATGGTAAAGAAAAGACATCAGGTGAGCCAACAAAGCCAGTCAATGCTCTTCTGGATGGAGATTATGTAGGAAAAGAAGTCGTATTTATTGCCTTTGATAAAGAAAAGTCAGCTGTCACGTTGGATGATAATTTTGTATTGATACAGGCAATGGAGAAGAAAGAAAGAATTGTAAAAATAGTAGCTACTATTATTGCTTGTGTCTGTTTTGTAGGGATAGTAGGCGCAAGTATAAAATTGCTTCAGGCAGGACCAGAGGAGCAAACACCGATTGTTATAGCAACAGAGACTCCGGAGATTTCTACTACACAAGAGCCAACCGTGGAACCAACGGAGGAACCGACAGTTGAGCCGACGGTAAAGCCGACAAAGAAACCAAAACAAACGAAGAAGCCAAAGAAAGCAACAAAAGAGCCGGTTGTAGTAACAGAGAAACCGGTTGTGATAACCGAAGCTCCGGTGATAACGAACGCACCTGTGGTAACAACGGCACCAAAACCGACAAAAGATCCTTTTGAGGAGGAAGAGCAGGAAGATCCATTTGAAGTAGAATCATGAGAAACACGCTTTGTGGGTTTCTCGGATTATGGCGGTGCTTGTCAAATCTTCATGCAAGCATCCGATTTTCCTCACTACTCGTGTAAAAAAAGAATGCCATACAAGTATTACTTGTATGGCATTCTTTTTAATATTTTCCTTTTAGAAGTTTTGCAAAGTACGTTTTTGTTCCCTTTGGAATTTTAAATACACGAGCGTTTGCATTGTTTTTAAAGGCGGCTCGTCCTACGCGGGAAAGTTTTGAGGCAGATGTTAAATCTACTTTTTTCAACTTCTTACAGTTATAAAAACATTTTGCACCAATCTTTTTGACTTTTGAGCCAATGGTTACGGATGTTATATTTTTGCAACCATAAAAAGCATTATCTCCCACAGAAGTGATAGAGCCAGTTAATTTTACAGCACCTTTTAATATAGAACAGTTTTTAAATGCGTTCTTTTTAATAGATACAACGGTGAGCTTACAGTTTCTAATCTGAACACTGGTCTTTACAGAAACAGATTTTGCAGATTTTACATATCCTACAATGGATGCAGTACCAGAACTTCCATTGATAGAAAGAACTTTGTATTTCACATTATTTACAACATAAGTATTCCCCTTTGTGACAGTGGATGCAATATCTGTTGGATTTTGTGTAACACTGGTAGTTGCAACTGGAACTGTTGTGGTACTAGGGGAAGGACTGCTGGCATCTGCTGGGGTGTCTCCAGAAGCCAAAGGAACAGAAGTATCTGAAATATTGATATCCTCTGTTGGTACTGGAGTAACCATTGGAGTAGTGCTAACTACTGGAGTGTTTGTTACCGTAGGTGCGCTAGGAGTTGCAGTACCTGTTGAAGATGCGTAAGCAAATATAGTAATGGTTTTTGTATATTGTCCGTTATAAGTTACGTTGACTATATTTACGGAGTCTGTCAACATGGCGGAAGAGAAAGTTAAATGATCCAATAATTCTGGATTAGTGGAAGAATTTAATTTCTTTCCAGATAATAATGTTAATTCAATGGAGAAGTTCTTTGCATCTAATACAGTACCAATAGAAGTTTCTCCAATATATTGTGCAGAAGTAAGTTCCGCAACGGAATCTTTTAGTCCGAGAACGGTAATATCTTGTTCCGCCTTTACACTGTTATAATATACAGAAACAGTGTTTTTCTGGTTTGCTACAATCTGATATTCCCCAAAAGAAATTTTTGAGGTATCTGTTACAAGAACAGGTGTATTTGGTTCGTTGTCCATAAATACATAAACTAAAAGATTGTTGTTATCTGTTGGAATGGAACAATTTTCATAAACACCTTTTCCGATGTAAGTTGCTAATACCTTAGAAACTTTTGCTTCGGTTCCTGTAATGGAAATGGCATCTTCGTATACATAATTCATATAGGAAACAGAAATCTTGTTCGTTCCCTGCTTAATGGAAACCTGCTCCACTTCTTTGCCGTCTACTACAAAATGAAAACCTCCCGTAACTACACTGATTGGTGTTATGTTTGGATTTGCAAAAGTAACATTGTGAAGTTCTACATCGGAAATGGACAAAGTAGAATTTTCAGGTAAAGTGTTTTGTTTACAAACTACTTCAAAACCAGTGGCATCCTGAGAATATCCATAAACTGTAATGGTTTTCTGAATGGTTTCTGTCGAAGAAATTTGTAATTGGATGACAATTTCATTTTCGCTGCCAGTAATTTCTGGGTTAAGAATTTCGTATTCATCATCAGAAAGTTTTGCATGTGTTTGGTTTGCATAGCAAACGTTTACATTTATCATGTCTTTTGTAAGTGTTTCTCCAATATTCAGATAAATGGCATCTCCCTTTGCAGGAGTAATGCTTTCAATATGATCAATCTGATTGGTTCTTACGTTAATTTTAAAACTGTGTTTTACACCACCGGCTTCCAATAAAAATTCATGGACACCTTCTGTAAGTTCCAAGGTTGTAGTGGTCAATGTAGTATATTTTTGACCTGCGGTATTTGTGTATACATATTTTTCAGAAGCTATGGCATCCGTAGAATTATCTGGTTTTAAAATGCGATAATTGAAATTAGTGGAACCATTCTCATTTGTTGTCATTGAGAGAGGGTAGCGACCGTTCTCATCAATGGAAGCATTGACATCTTTATATGGTGTTTTGTTGTCTATATAAGAAGCATACGCACTAATATTGTCAGTAGAACTGAAATCATAAGTATAGGTGTTTTTTCCCTCTGGAAGATACACTACGGTATCAATGGTATAATCGAGAGTTTCTGCATTTTCTACATAATTTCTGTAGACACAGTTTGCATCTTTTGTCCAACTTTTGTACATATCATAGCCGGTAATATAGTTGTTGTTCTCGTCTGTGGCAACGGATCCACCATATCCATAAACGTTTGTAACCCCGTTGTTGTCGCAACGTTTATAATCAGAACCGCCAATGTATTTAAAGTTCGGATTTAAAAAGTATATATTATCAATATTTAAGGAAGAGTGCTGTGTATTTCCTAAAGGAAAATCTCTAAGTTCCGTACAGGAATTGGCAATACCGTCAGAAGTTACCGTATCAAAATACAGATTTTTTACTTTTGTATCGTAACCAAGACGGGAACTGCTAGTATCATAAGTAAGACTTTGAGAGTCCTTGGTATTTTCTACATTACACCTTAAATGGTTGATCGTAACATTGCAGAAAGCGTTGTTACTGAAAGTAATCTTGCCATTAAAGTACATAGTGGAAATAACGTTGGTGTTGCTTGAGGTATAATTTAATGCCTTACTGTCAAATGAAGTGGTACCTTTAATGGTAAATTGACCGATGCTTGAGTCGGAAATAGCATTTTTACCAAAACGTGTAGTGCCTAGTATATTTAACCCCTGAAGATTGGAGTTAATAATAAAGTAATTAGAAAGTTCATTGTTATCTCCGCGAAGAGAAATAGTTAAATCACATGCGTTGATATTACTAAATACGGATGAACTTAAATTGGTAACTTTTTGCTGAAAATTCACATAAGAAGTTTCATTTTTTGAAAAAGTAGAAGTGGAAAAATCTTCACTTCCGAAAAAACTTACAGGACAATTAAAGTCTAATTGGACTAAACTGGAGCAGCCGTCAAAATTGTATCCACCTTTTAACTGTGCAGCTGCTGTACTGTTAAAGTATGCTTTGCGAAGGCAATTACAACTTTGAAATACTCGTCCATTCATAATGATTTGATTTGCGTCTACAGTGATATCATTTAAAGAGGTCATATTGGAAAAACAGCCGTCTTCAAAAGTAATTGATTTGTCACTTGTAATGATAATCTGTTTAATGGATGTATTACAGTTAAAAAGTCCTGTGGGAATCACAGGATAATCTCCGCTATCAATTTTTATAGTAGTAACACCATCTAGTGCTGATTTGCTGTTAGTAGAAAGAGTAATGGAATTGCTAACTTGATCTTTTAATGTATCTGGAAGGTGGTTAATAATGTTACTGTAAGGTGGCAGACACACCTCAGACTGACTATTGCTGTTGACAATTGTTAAGGTCATAGATACTTGGTCTGCGTCGCTTTCGTTGTTGGAATATGTCATATCGACTTTGTAGGATACCTTGTTGTAGGTAAATTGAACGGATTGGATATCATCACTTGCGAAAGTGATTCCCATGTTATAAGGCAGACATAGGGATAGGACTATGCTAAAAATAAGAATAATAGACAATAGTTGCTTTTTTTTCCACTTCATTTTTTTAAAACTCTCCTTTATTTTTCTTCTATATATAAGTAGTTTTTATTTCTTTGTCCAGTATAGCATGACAGGAGGAAAGGTGCAACAATTTTGTAAAAATTTTGCAAATCTTTGTTCACAGAAATAGAAGGGGAATCTTTGCTTTTTTTGTTAATTTTGGGGGATTTTTTTAGAATAAAGGGGAAAAAAGAAAAAATATAGTTGTCAAATATTGTGTGTATGTTACAGAAATATTACAAAAACAAAAAAGGAAACAGAAACCAATTGATGAACACTGAGGGAAATGATAAAATAAAAAAGAAAGAACAGAGTTATAGTTCACATACCTGTGAACTGTAACAAAACAGAGGAAAAAGACTATGTATGATTATAGCAAAATTGTAGAGCCTTTGCTTAGTTGGTATGATGCAAATGGGCGGGAACTGCCTTGGAGAAATAATCCCACTCCCTATTATGTGTGGGTGTCAGAGATTATGTTGCAGCAAACAAGAGTGGAGGCTGTCAAAGGATATTTTAAACGTTTTACAGAGGAATTGCCTACAATTGCAGATTTGGCAAAAGCTCCGGAGGAGAAATTGTTAAAACTTTGGGAGGGACTTGGATATTATAACCGGGTTAGAAATATGCAGCAGGCAGCCCAGACTGTGATGAAAGAATATAATGGACAATTGCCTACAGAGTATGATACCTTATTGTCCCTAAAAGGAATTGGAAGTTATACGGCAGGAGCTATTGCATCCATAGCCTATGGGCAGCAAAGGCCTGCTGTAGATGGTAACGTATTGCGGGTAATGAAACGATTGGCAGGAAGTTATGATGATATTCTAAAGCCTAGTGTAAAAACAGATATGGAAAAACAGTTGCTTCCTGTGATACCAAAACGTGCAGGAGCCTTTAATCAGGCAATTATGGACCTTGGGGCTATGGTATGTATTCCAAATGGAGCGCCTTTGTGTCAGCAGTGTCCCCTTGTAGCCTATTGCCAGGCAAATCGACAGCACATACAAATGGAACTTCCTGTAAAGACCAGAAAAAAGCCAAGAAGAATAGAAGAGAAAACCATTTTACTTTTGGAGTATCAAGGAAAATATGCACTACATAAGAGAGCAAAAAAGGGATTGTTAGCAGGTCTTTGGGAATTGCCAAGTGTGAATGGAACCTGTAGTCAAGAGGAGATTTGTGAGATACTGGAAAAAGCAGGACAAGATATAGAGATTGAGAAACTTGGTCCTGCAAAGCATATATTTTCCCATGTGGAGTGGTCTATGGTAGGGTATCGCGTAACTCTTGCAGAACCGCTTTTAACAGAAGAGGACTATGTATGGGTAACTGCAAAGGAAGTTGAGAACGAATATGCAGTGCCTACCGCATTTTCCAGTTATGCAAAGTTTATAAAATAACGGTAACTATTCGAGTGCGAATATATGGGGAGGAGTTCTGAATCGTTACAAATAACGAGAATAAAATCTCTTGCTTGCTTTTTTTAGTTGGGATTGTTATAGTGTAAGTAGAACATACAAAAGCAGGGAGGTGGCTATGTGGTTATACGAGTAGATTTTAACAGTACAGAAGCAATTTATATGCAGCTTTGTAAGCAGATTATTATTGGAATTGCCAATGAGGAAATTAAGGAGGGTGATAACCTGCCTTCTGTGAGAGATTTGGCGGACCAGATAGGCATCAATATGCATACAGTAAATAAAGCATATAGTATTTTGCGGCAGGAAGGATACTTGAAAGTAGACCGTAGACACGGAGCTATTATTGCCGTGGAAGTGGATAATATGAAAGCACAAATGCAGCTTGCAGAAGAGCTTAGAATATCATTGGCTAAGGCCATTTCTAAAGGAGTGCCAAGAGAGGTAGTGCTGGAAATGGTAGAGGAAATATACGATTATTATCAAGGCAAGCGATAGGGAGGTATTATGAGAGAGAAATTCACAGCGAATGCCAAAGGAGTTATGGAATTGGCAACAAAATATGCCATTGAGATGTCCTGTAATTATGTGGGAACCGAGCATATTTTGTTGGGACTTATTAATGGAAAAGGTGTGGCAGCTACTATATTGTCTGCAAACCATATTACAGATGAGCGTGTGAGAGAGTTGATGGAGCAGCTTTTACAGATGGATGGCAATGTAATGGTAAAGGATGCAAAACTCACACTGAGAGCAAAACACATTGAGGAAGATTGTGTGCTTGAGGCGGAGCGTTTAGGTGCGCATACAGTGGGAACTGAGCATATTTTACTGGCCCTTTTAAAATCTCAGGATTGTGTAGCAATTCGTCTTTTAAACACCATTGGCATCAATATGCAAAAATTATATGTAGATGTGTTGACGGCTACTGGCATGGATGCAAATGCAGCAAAGAACGATTACATGGCATTTAAGGGAAAAGGCAAAGGAAAATCTACAACTCCAATGTTGGATCAATACAGTAGAAACCTGTCTGCCCTTGCAAAAGAAGGAAAATTGGACCCTGTGGTCGGAAGAGAAAAAGAGATTGAGCGTCTCATTCAGATTATTAGCAGAAGAACTAAGAATAATCCTTGTCTTGTGGGAGAGCCGGGTGTTGGAAAGACTGCTATTGTAGAAGGGCTTGCGCAGCGTATTGCAGAGGGAAGTGTACCAGATACCATTGCAGACAAGCGGGTGCTGATACTTGATTTATCCGCTATGGTGGCAGGCTCTAAGTATCGTGGTGAATTTGAGGAGCGAATTAAGCGTGTGATCCGAGAAGTTTCTATGGATGGAAACATTCTTGTATTTATTGATGAGATACATACTTTGATTGGAGCAGGTGGAGCAGAAGGAGCCATGGATGCTGCCAATATTTTGAAACCGGCTCTTGCCAGAGGCGAGATTCAAATCATGGGAGCAACTACTATTGTAGAATATAGAAAATATATTGAAAAAGATGCTGCTCTTGAGCGTCGTTTCCAGCCTATTATGGTGGAGGAACCAACAGAGGCAGAAACGCTTGAAATATTAAAAGGATTGGTTGGGAAATATGAGGAACATCATGATATTATCATTACACAAGAAGCACTTGTGGCAGCAGTAAAATTATCTATTCGTTATATCAATGACCGTTTTCTTCCAGACAAGGCCATAGATGTAATGGATGAAGCGGCATCCAGAGTCAAACTTGGCAGCAGTGTAAAAAGCGAAGAGGTCATTTTACTTGAAAAGAAAAATGAGCAGTTGGAAAAAGAAAAAGAAGAGGCTATCATTCAGGAAGATTATGATGAAGCTATGAAAATCAAACAGGCTCAGCAGGTCAATCAGGAAAAACTTGTAAAATTATTGGACAAAGAGGCAAAGAAGAAAAAGAAAGACAAACCGATGGTTACAGAGACGGATATTGCAGCAGTCATTGCCCTTTGGACTAAGATTCCAGTAGAAAAATTAGATATGGAAGAGGCTTCACGTTTGCGAAATCTGGAACAGATTTTACATGAGAGAGTAATCGGACAGGAAGAGGCAGTAACAGCAGTTGCAAAGGCAGTAAAGAGAGGCCGTGTAGGATTAAAAGATCCGAATCGTCCAATTGGTTCTTTTTTGTTTTTAGGTCCTACTGGTGTAGGAAAGACAGAGTTGTCAAAGGCTTTGGCAGACGCTGTCTTTGGTACAGAGAAATCCATGATTCGGGTAGATATGTCAGAGTACATGGAGAAGCATAGTGTGTCAAAACTTATTGGTTCCCCTCCGGGATATGTAGGATTTGAGGACGGAGGACAGCTCAGCGAAAAGATAAGAAGAAATCCATATTCTGTGGTGCTTTTTGATGAGATTGAGAAGGCACATCCAGATGTATTTAATATATTATTGCAGGTATTGGATGATGGACATATTACCGATTCTCAGGGAAGAAAAGTAAGTTTTAAAAATGCCATTATTATTATGACTTCTAATGCAGGAGCAAGCCGGATTGTAACACCAAAGCATTTAGGATTTGCCACTGCTCAGGATGCCAGCGCTGATTACAAAAAGATGAAAGATGGCGTAATGGAAGAAGTGAAACATTTGTTCAAACCGGAATTTTTAAACCGAATTGATGAGACAATTGTATTCCACTCTTTGGAGAAAGCTCATATTAAGCAAATTGTAAAACTTATGATGCAAACACTGGAAAAACGTGTAAAAGAACAGATGAATCTTACTTTAGAAGTTAGTGAGGAGGCGTTTGATTTTATCACTGAGGAAAGTTTTGATGCCACTTACGGAGCAAGACCAATTCGCAGAACGATTCAAACAAAGGTGGAGGATGCTTTAGCAGATGCTTTGTTGGATGGAACTGTTCAAATGGGAGATAAAATTTTAGTGAATGTGTCGGAAAAGAAAATAAGCATTCTAAAATGCTAGTAATTTTTGTCGATATGTTGTATACTTAACATATAGATTCCTGTCTGTTCTCAGATTGAATGGACAGGTTGTAGTTGTATATAACATATTGGAAATATACTAAAGAAATGTTGAAAGAAAACATAAGATATAGGAGGGTAAATTATTATGGCAGTAGTGGAAGAATTAATTCGCAAGGAGGAAGATGGAACATTAAGTTTTGGTAATTATGAGTTAGCTGCAAAGTCAAAACTTTCTGATTTTGAATATGAAGGTGATTTATACAAAATAAAGACTTATGCAGAGATTACAAAACTTGAGAAGAACGGTATGTTTGTGTATGAGTCAGTACCAGGAACTACTGTTACCAATATGTCTTGTAAAGAGGATGGAATCAAATTTTCAGTAGAGGGAAAAGAAGATGCACAGGTTACATTAGAACTTGAGCCAGAGAAAGAATATGATGTTTCCATTAATGGCAATAACAGCGGTGTAATGAAAACAAATCTTGGTGGAAAGATAAGTCTTAGTGTAGAATTAAACGTTGGACAACCTGTTGCGATTTCTGCAATGGCAAAATAAAGGAATATTGTATATGGCAAAAGCAAAGACAACCTTTTTTTGTAAGGAATGTGGATATGAATCATCTAAGTGGCTGGGGCAATGCCCCGGCTGTAAAGAATGGAACAGCTTTGTAGAAGAGATGCTCCAGAGGAAGTCTGTCAATGGAACTGCGTTACGTGGCTCTCGGGTGGAACCTTCCAAATTGTCTGATGTGAAGATTGTAGAGAACGAACGTGTGCGTATGGGAATAGATGAGTTTGACCGGGTACTTGGGGGCGGAATTGTAGAAGGCTCTCTTGTATTAGTCGGAGGCGATCCCGGAATTGGAAAATCTACCTTGTTGTTACAGATGTGCAAGCAATTGGTAGAACAGGGAAAGAAAGTTCTTTATATATCCGGGGAAGAGTCTATGCGCCAGATTAAGATGCGTGCAGATCGTCTGGGAGAATTTAAGGGAGATTTGTTACTACTTAGTGAGACAAATCTTGATACCATAGAACAAACCATTAACAGTATAAAACCAGAGGTTGTAGTAATTGATTCTATTCAGACTATGTTTAAAGAAGATGTGGGTTCTGCACCGGGAAGTGTGGGACAGGTCAGAGAGACAACCAATACATTGCTTGCCATAGCCAAAGGAATGGGAATTTCCGTATTTATTATTGGACATGTGACAAAAGAAGGTATGGTAGCAGGACCAAGAGTGCTTGAGCATATGGTAGATACGGTGCTGTATTTTGAAGGAGAACGTAATGCCACATACCGAATTTTGCGAGCTGTAAAGAACCGTTTTGGTTCTACCAATGAGATTGGAGTATTCGAAATGAAGAACGAAGGTCTTATGGAAGTGGCAAATCCTTCCGAATATATGTTAGAGGGAATGCCGGAGGATGAGCCGGGTTCAGTTGTTACATGTGCCATGGAGGGAACCAGACCTATTATGGTGGAAATACAGGCATTGGTATGCCAGACTAATTTTAATTTGCCAAGAAGAACTGCAGTGGGAACCGATTATAACCGAGTAAATGTTTTGATGGCTGTTATTGAAAAACGGTTGGGTATGCGTATGTGTGATTGCGACGCCTATGTGAATGTGGCAGGTGGAATGAGAATCAATGAACCTGCACTGGATTTAGCTATTGTTGCAGTTATTTTATCAAGTTATCGTAACCGAGCATTACCAACAAAAGTATTAGTATTTGGTGAAGTTGGACTTACTGGGGAGGTACGTGCTGTAAATATGGCGGAACAGCGAGTAGCAGAGGCAGCAAAGTTAGGATTTGAAGTGTGCATATTGCCACAGGTAAATAAGAAGACAATTTCAATCCAAGGTATGAAATTGATTGGAATTTGCAATATAAGAGAACTGTTGGATTATGTGTAATTGCATAGTTCAACCAAAAAGATAAGGGGGATTTTATTATGGTAGAGGAGACAAAGACAATCGTAAAGAGTGGTATGGAGAATGCCGAGAAATTGGTACAGAAAAATGCTGCTGTAAATGAGCTGATGAGTAAGACTACAGCCAATGCAGAACAGATGGAAAAACTTACCAACATGATTGAAGGATTTGCTGGAGTGATTGCAGGTATTGCCAATAAGACAAATATGCTTGCGTTGAACGCTTCTATTGAGGCAGCCAGAGCCGGAGAACATGGTAGAGGATTTGCGGTTGTTGCAAAACAGGTAGGAGAGTTGGCAGCACAGTCAGCAAGTTCATCAAAAGAAATCAAAGAGACCATTCAGTCTATTCAGGGATTTACTTCCGAGATGGTAACTGGTATGGAGGAACTTGCAAAATCTGTAGAAGAACAGAAAGCAATTGCAGAAGAAATTAAGAAAGCATTTGTAGAGATTAAGAATGCAGAAGATTAATGGTTACAGTTTGGCTTTTTGCCAAATTGTTACCAGTAATCTTTAATAAGAATAGTAAAAAGAGAGTGTGTACTGTTTTATAAAGAAGGTACACATTCTTTTTTGTTCTATAGGAAAGTTTTCTGCAATAGAAAATTAGCAAAGTGTAGTTATGTTTGTGTGAAGTTTTAACAGATACGGCACCAATTTGAGAAATATGAAAAGCGTATTTCTAATAATCATGAAGCTGAATTTGTAAAAGGATAGAGGATATTTTATTTTGTGACATTGTTTTTTTATAGAGGCAAAATAACAAAAAAAATAATGTAAAATTTGTGAATACGGATAGTTGTCAGGAAGAGTATTATTTTTTATAATAAAATGGAACAGTGAATATGTGCTTCTATAAATAAAATAGGAAATATAAACACGCACTGTGAAATGTAGCTTTGCAATTACCAAAATGACTAAAAAGGAGAACGAAAAAACATGAAAAAATATGCAAAACACGTTGGGGTTGCACTATTGCTTTCTGCTGCCACATGTGCAGCAATCGCTCTTCCGAATGATATTGGAAGGCCAAGCCAGAAGAAACAGCAGCAAGTAGCACAGAAGATAGAACTGGCAGAGCAGAGTACAACAGAAGATATTATTTTGCACTATCGTTGGGATGGAGAGGATACGCCACACGTCTATTATGAAAATGTAAATGACAGTGGGGAACAGGTTATATCCTATCCTGGTATTCCAATGAAAAACACGAAGGATGGTTGGTATAGCTATACTATTCAGGATGCAGACAGTGCAGACATTATTTTTACAATTGGGGATTCTTATGTGACAGCAACTATGAATCGAGTTGCCGGTGAATGGTGGTTTGATCAGGATACATGGTATTCTTGGAATCCATATGAAGAGGAAACGGTTTCCTATGCGAAAAAGGAAGATTCGGACACTTCTGATGTAACTACAAGCGTATATGCTTCCACTAATGATGGAGATGGGAAATATAGCAAGAAAAATGTTACCACAGTGGGAGAAGACGGAAGTATGAAAGTGGGACTAAGTTCCATTGCAAATGTAGAGGAATACATAGATACTTATGTGGTGAAACAGGATTTAGATGCGGCAGAAGATGCAAGTATAATCATTCACTATTATGCGGAAAATGGAGAAGTGCCAAGCATTTATTATTGGAATGCTTTGCCGACCGATATGGAGACGGTATGGCCAGGACAACCTATGACTATGGAGAGTGAGAACTGGTATCAATATACATTTTCTGGAACGGATAAGATAAATCTTTTGTTTACTTATGGTATGCAGCAGACAGAAGATTTAACTAGAAAGACTGGTGAATGGTGGTATAAGGATGGTACATGGTACAAATCAAAACCAGGTAGCACTGACAATGGTGGAAAAATTGAGGATGAAAAGCCAATTGTAGTGGATAAACCAGATACTTATGATTTTAGAGAAGAGACCATTTATTTCTTAATTACTACTCGTTTCTATGATGGAGATGAGAGTAATAATGTACATTGCTGGGATGAAAATCCAACGCAGAAGGCCTCTGATGACCCGGCATGGAGAGGAGATTTCAAAGGTTTAATTGAAAAGTTGGATTATATAAAAGCTCTTGGTTTTTCTGCTATCTGGATTACACCAGTGGTAGAGAATTCCAGTGGACTTGATTACCATGGCTATCATGCCATGAACTTCCAGAAAGTAGATGAGAGATACTTGTCTGATGATGTTTCTTATCAGACACTTATCAACGCTGCTCATGAAAAAGGAATAAAAATTATTCAGGACGTAGTATTTAATCATACTGGTAACTTTGGTGAGACAAACTTGATGCCTATGTTTGAAAAAGTAGGAGATGAGAGCGATTACGGTTCCATTGACAAATGTATGAGACGAATTCCACAGAGCGAGGGTGGATTGTTGCCGGATGCTTATGATGAGCAGGGAACTATGAATGATAGTAATTTTGCTACCTTCCAGTATCAGACAAGATTGACATTGATGAAAGATACAAAGGATCCAGTAAATACAAAGAATGGAAAAGTAGTAAGAAATGATCCAAAGACTTTCTATCACAGATATGACGAAAGTTTTGCATGGGATTATTATACAGTGCAGTTAGGACAGATTGCTGGAGACTGTGTGGATTTGAATACAGAAAATCCAATTGTAGCAAAATATATTACAGACAGCTATTCTAAGTATATTAACATGGGTGTGGATGCGTTCCGCGTGGATACAGCAAAGCACATTTCGCGATTGACCTTTAACAATTTCTTCAATCCAGTATACAAAGCGGTAGGTGGAGATAAGTTCTTTATGTTTGCAGAGGTATGTACCAAATCTTCACAGGTATGGTATCGTGGAGAGACACCAGCTCTTTCTGCAGCTTTCTATACATGGAAAGATAGTAAGCAGTATGATTGGACCTACTATAGCGAAGAAGTGGAGGCTCAGTATGATGCTTATGCAGAGGAAGAGCCGGAAAAGGTGCGTTCTGACTTCGATAAAGAGTTAGATTATGATAATTGGAGACTTGCAGATGAGGCAGAGAGAGGTTTGGCGCATGCGCTCAATATGCAGTCTACAGAGGCAGAGTATAATGACAATGCCAATGACGTTATGGGAGAAAAGGTAAAAGATGCTGGAACCGCACAGGCTGCGCAGCCAGTAAGTACCAACGCATTTTTAGATGGTAATAACTATCATACACCAGACACCAGTATGGAATCTGGATTAAATGTAATTGACTTTACTATGCATTGGAATTTCTCTAGTGCCAAGAAAGCATTTGATGCAGTTACAAAGAATTATGATTATAAGACGGGAACTGTAGGAAATCAGGTTACAGAAGGTGGCGATTATACATATAACGATTCTACTTGGAATGTTACTTATGTAGATTCACATGACTTTAGTCCGGAGGGACAGTATGAGTTCCGTTATGATAAAGGAACAGAGGCATGGGCAGAGAACCTTTGTCTTATGTTTACATTCCGAGGAATTCCATGTCTTTACTATGGTTCCGAGATTGAGTTCCAGGCAGGATTAAAGATTGACCCAGCAGCAGGAGATGGAATTTTTGCAAATTCTGGACGTGCATACTATGGAGATTATTTGGAAGGTGATGTTTCTGCAAGTGATTTTGGTGAGTATACTGCGTCGGGAGCGGTAAAAGATACTTTGGAATCTACACTTAGCCAGCATCTTATTCGCTTAAATAAGATTCGAAGAAGCATTCCTGCTTTGCAGAAAGGTCAGTATAGTCTTGCAGATATTACTTGTGGAGAGGGAGGTATGGCATTCAAACGTCGTTATACTACAAGTGACGTAGACAGTTATTGTCTTGTTGCCATTACTGGATCTGCTAAGTTCGAAAATGTTCTCAATGGTGATTACACAGAGGTAATTACTGGAGAAAAAGTGACTGTAACAGACGGAACACTTTCTGTAGATGCACCGGGAAAAGGAAACATGAGAGTTTATGTATTAGATACAGAACTTACAAAAGCACCGGGCAAAATTGGAAGTAACACAACATATTTAAAATAGCAATAGGGGCGTGTCGCAATGCGGCACGCCTTCTTCATTTAAGAAAAGATAGGTGTATACAATTTTTTCCAAACATACTTGCGTAGTTGGAAAGATTTGTGTATAATGTTTCTGTAATAAAATTGCAATACAAATATAAAGAAATAGTAAAAAATGACTGGGGCTTTCTTATACATGCAAGGAATGTAAGAGGGAAAGCCCCTTAGATGGAATAGGGAACTTATTTAGCAAAGGAAAAGTTAGGTTTGATAGGAGCGGTTTTGATGAAAAAGAAAAGAATAGTAGCATTGTTGTGCGCAGGTATCATGTTATCTAGTTGCATATATCCAATGGAGGGAAGCGTGCTAGTACAAGCAGCAGACTTGACGCAGGTAGATTCAAATGGTATCACATGGGAATATGAAGTTATGACTACTGCGGATGGAAGCTATGCAAAGATTACAGATGTAGAGCTTTCTTTGGGAACTACAAAAGTAAACATTCCGTCAAAACTTGGTTCCTATACCGTAAAGGAGATTGATTCTGCTTATAAAAGTTTATTTTATGAAAATACGGAACTTACCACAGTTTCTATTCCTAGTACAGTAACTACCATTGGAACGAAAGCTTTTTACCATTGTACCGCATTGGAAAAAGTAACTTTTGCCAGTGAAAATAGCAAAGAGAGAGTGCTTACCATTGGTTCGGCTGCATTTTCTGGTTGCAGCAGATTGCGGGAAGTGGGATTGCCGGAAGGACTGGCAGAATTAAAAATCAACTCTGAGGCATTTGACAGTTGCCAGAACTTGGGGATTTCTGAGTTTTCTTGCCAAACTTCTATTGGCATGAATGCCTTTTACAATTGTGATTTTACCAATGTTGTGTTTAAAGAAGATGTGACAATTGGTGGAAGTGCTTTTGGAAGAGCTTTTAAAGAAGAAGATCAGGTAAAGAAAACCATTGTATTTGAGAAAAATGTAAGTATGGGTGCCTATCAGTGTAATGCACCTCTTGCCTATAATCCAGGATTGACAGAAATTACATTTTGTGGAGATGTAAACCTTTGCGAAGGGGCCTTTCAAAATGATATTAATTTGGAGAAAATTACTTGGGGAACAAAGCTAGAGGGAATATATGCTTCTTATAATACCTTGATGGGACAGCAGGTTTTTTCAGGTTGTGAAAAATTAAAGACCTTTGCATTTCAGAAATTTGACGAGGATGTCAGTGTGTCTTTTGAGAACTTTTATGGTTCTTTCCCAGAACTAGATACCGTTATCTATGAAGGTGATGTAACTACCAACTACTGGATTAATGCAAAAAATGTCATCTTTAAGGGACATGTAAATATTTCAAAAGAATTGTCTGTATCTTCCTCCATCACCAAAAATATTTATTGCCATCAGTGGGATGTGGATTTTACAAATCTGAAAGCAAATAACATAAATTTTTACGGAATTTTGCCAAATGAAAAGGCTACAAACAGTGAATATAAATTGAAATCTTATGTAGAGAGCCAGACGGGAAGTATTTTGAAAAATATAGTTTCTAGAGTAAATGTTACAAATGTTTCTACGGAATATAGTCTTGGAGACAAAAGTATAGATGAGCTTACCCTTACTCCAAAAGATTTAGATTTGGAAGTTACTGTTAATTATGTAAGTGGTTCCCAAAAAGAAGCAGAAATTATTTCTGAAGGAAATGGATATAATGGATATTTATTTTCCTATGGAACGTTAGCGGCAGATTTAAATAATGATTTTACTGTGTCCTATAGTAACTTGCAGGATGATTTTCAGGTTTTAATTGCATATCCTAAATTGGTTTGCATTATTGTAGAAATGAAGAAAAGCGAGATTAATACCAGTAAGCAGGTTACTGTATTAGAAGGTGAAAATCAGTTAAAGAAAGAGGATATTATTGTCACTGCTGTGTATGATGATGGAACTTATGTAGATGTGACGGCTGCGGATTCTTGTGTGATTTTGCCGCATACGATAGTAGTGGGTGATGATAATACGGTAATGGTAAAGTACACCAATCCTGAGAATAATCAGTTTGTAATAGGAAGTGTACAGGTAACTGGAAGTGCAAAATCGGAATCAAAAGAAATTAAAGGAAGCTATAAGTATCAGGGAAACCAAGAAGGTGTTTTGGTAAACACTACCATTAAAAATGAGCAGTTTGAAGTCTATCAATTATATGACAATGGAACAATAGAATTGTTGGACCCGGATCAGTATACCATTAGTACAACCGTTATAAATAAACTGGGGGATAATGCCATTGTAATTGAAACCAAAGATACAAAGAGAAAAACTACAGTAAATGTCAATGGTATTGGACTTGGAAGTTTGAGTGTGGACTACATTGGTGGAAAAAAAGCCTATGGAGATTCTTTGACTTTGTCCGATTTAGATGTAGTGGCAGTTTACAAAAATGGAGAAGTGGTTTCTTCTGCTTTGTTACAGGAGGATGTACATATTTTACCGGAGATATTAACGGAAGATGTGGTGAAAGATGGATATGCCACAGTGCAGGTAACCTATGCAGATCGCATAGCAGAAATTCAGGTTCCCGTAACGAAACTGGCAACCACAGCAACTCCGGTAGTTACCAAAGAACCAGTGCAAACCGAAATAGCCATTGCAACAGAGGACCCAGATATTTCTGAAACATTGGAACCTTCTGATGAAAAAGAACATACACCAAATCCTACAGGAAATATAGAAGTGCCAATCACATCTCAAACTCCTGCAACAAATACCAGCGTTCCAAATGGAACAACAAAACCAACGGAAACAACAGAAGTGGCAGTTACAGCTACGCCTGTAGCAACGGTAGGAGTAACAGAGAGTAATGTACCTAGCGGTGGGGTAGATGCAGATATAGCAGCTACACCGGATCAGAATATGCAGGCAGAAATCCAAGCCTTTGAAAATACAAAACCGGTTCTTTCTGTAGAATCTCTTGGAGTAAAGTATAAATTGTCTTGGAAATGGAACGGTCAGCAGACTCCGGACAAATATATTTTATACTATTCCATTGATAATAAGGATTACAAAATTTTAAAAACAGTGGACGGTACAGTAAATTCTTACAAATATAGCAATGATGCAGCATTGATGGGTACCAAAGTGTATTTTCGTGTGATGGCACAAAAAGAAATAGGGGGAAGCAATGTATCTTCTCAGATTTCTTCTAAAGTGGGAAAATGTTTGTTAGACCCGGTAAAAGAAGTAAACATTTATAGTAAGAATCACAAACTTTATATGACATGGGAAAGAAATAAAAAATGTAGCGGATATTTAGTTACACTTACCGTAAAATATAACAACAAACTGAGAACGAAAAAGATTCGCATTACTTCCAAAAAGAAAAATCATTTGGTATTGACTTTGAAACAATTACAGAAAAAATTTAAAGTACGCAGTGGAGCAAAGATTTCTATTGTAAAATGGAGTGTGCAGTCATACTATAAATCTGGAAAAACATATGCCTATTCTGAAAAAGTAGGATGATAATTTTCGTACAATGGTGTATAGTAGTAGTGTAAGCTATGGCAAAAGCCGGATAAAACCATGAGTAAGGGAGAGAAGAATATGACAAGAGTACGAAAATTAACGATTACTATGTTGCTTGTTATGGCAATGTTGACTATGGGATGTGGAAGTAAAGATAAGGAAAATACAAAGACTACAGAAGCACCTGTGGTAACAGAGGAAGTTTCTCAGTCTGTGGCAGAGGAAACAGAAGTGCCACAGGAGACAGAGGATGTAGTAGAGCAAAATGCGGAAAAATCAGATTCTGCCGATGAGGAAGAACGTGCATCCAATTCTTCTACTAACGAGGAAGAGGAAGAAGAGAGTGGAATTCGCATTTACTATGCAGATTCTCAGGCAGAACATTTATTATCTGAAAACATTGGAGAGGAAGAAGTAAGTACAGATTTGTTGCTTAGTCACCTTGCAAAGCATGATGTGATTTCGGATAAGACAACGATAAATAGCATCAATCAGACAAAAAGCGAAAGCAACGGAACGAGTCTGACAGTAGATTTTTCGCAGGAGTTTCAAGATGATTTATTCACCCAGGGAACTGCTGGTGAATTTCTTATGATGGGAAGTGTAGTAAATACTTTTTTGAGAGCATATAATGCAGATAGTATGATTATTACAGTAAATGGAAACCCATTGGAAAGTGGACATTGTATTTACGAAAATCCTATGAAATTCTGTGAAGTGGACGAAAATGCAAGTGCAGATCAGGTGACACAACAGCTTTCAGAGGCACTGGGCGTAGAATAAATATAGGATAGAACGTGGCTTGCCATATAAAAAAGGAACAAAGTGATTGCTCACTTTGTTCCTTTTTTGCTGTGAAGAATGCCTCCTATTTTTCCGCTTTCTTTTGAGGTTAGAGAACCCCAACCTTTAGAAAATACTTGGTCAATAAGGCCAAGTTCCTCTGCAACCTCATATTTCATTTGTTCTGCCTGTGGAAGTTTTTTTACATCTTCCCAACAACAAATTTCTTTTTTTTCTTTTTTTGTCATAGTAATCGCCTTCCTTTTTTTTAGTTTTTCCATGAGAAAAAAAAGTATGCGTGATTTCGCTCTCTTTAGTTGTGAAATCATGTAAAATACGATATAATGGGAGTTATTAGGTTACATGGTCGTTACAGAACTTTATCAAATAGAGCATAACGGCTGTGAGAGATTGTGTAAAGGAAGAAAAAACATGGAAGCATACACAGGATTTGCAGAGGTATACGATACTTTTATGGACAATGTACCTTACGAGGAATGGAGTCAGTATTTAATTGAAATACTGAAGGAATATGGCGTAGAAAAAGGGCTGGTTGCAGACCTTGGCTGTGGAACTGGAGCAATTACCGAGCGTTTGGCAGCTGCTGGCTATGATATGATTGGAATTGACAACTCAGAAGAGATGCTTTCTATTGCTCGGAATAAATTAGCAGGATATGAGGAGTCCGATTCCCGCAGAGGAATTTTATATCTTTTGCAGGATATGAGAGAGATGGAGCTTTACGGTACTGTAGATGCAGTTGTCAGTATTTGTGACAGCATAAATTACATTACAGAGGAAGAAGATTTGTTACAGGTATTTCAGCTTGTAAACAATTATCTGGAAAAAGACGGTCTGTTTGTGTTTGATCTTAACACAGAGTATAAGTATAGAGAGATATTAGGCGATAAAAATATCTGTGAAAATAGAGAAGATGCCAGTTTTATCTGGGAAAATTATTACTATCCGGAAGAACAGATTAATGAATATGACCTTACCATTTATGTAAGGGCAAAGGACCAGTTCTATGAGCGTTTAGAGGAAACCCATTATCAGCGTGCATACTCGCTGGAGCAAATTCGGGAACTGTTGGAGAGAGCTGGTATGCAGTTTGTGGCAGCCTACGATGCGTTTACAAAAAATGCACCAAAACCGGATAGTGAGCGTATTTATATTATTGCCAGAGAAGGATTTCAAGAAAATAAATTTTATGATACAAAGGAGTCTTGAGAGCAGAGTCATTCTTAGTATCATGATATAGAGAAGTAGAAAGGTTGAAAATTATGTCAGATTATATTGTGAGAGCAACTGCAGCAAATAATCAGATTCGAGTATTTGCTGCAACGACAAAGGAATTGGTGGAATATGCTAGAGCAGCCCATAATACAAGTCCTGTTTCTACTGCAGCATTGGGAAGATTGCTGACAGGTGGAGTTATGATGGGAAGCATGATGAAAGGTGAGAAGGATTTGCTTACCTTACAAATTCAGTGTAACGGTCCGATTAAAGGACTGACTGTTACCGCAGATTCCAAGGGAAATGTAAAAGGGTACGCATATAATCCAAATGTGTTACTTCCGCCAAGTGATAAAGGAAAACTGGATGTAGGTAAGGCGTTAGATTTAGGTGTACTCAGTGTAATCAAGGACATGGGATTAAAAGAGCCATACATGGGACAGACGCAGTTGGTATCTGGAGAGATTGCAGAAGATCTGACCTACTATTTTGCCACTTCAGAGCAAGTGCCATCTGCAGTTGCATTAGGTGTCTTAATGGAGAAAGACAATACGGTTAAGCGGGCAGGTGGATTTATTATCCAACTTATGCCTTTTGCAGAAGATGGCTTAGCTGAAAAGCTGGAGGAAAAGTTAAAAGAGATGGCATCCATCACTGCTCTTTTAGAGAAGGGAATGACACCAGAGGATATCATTAATGAGATTCTTGGTGAATTTGGAGTAGAGATTATGGACACTCTTCCAGCAAAATTTTATTGTAATTGTTCCAAGGAGAGAGTGGAAAAAGCATTGATTAGTGTTGGTTCCAAAGAACTAAATTCTATGATTCAAGAGGGAAAACCAGTGGAATTAAGTTGTCATTTCTGTAATAGCAAATATACATTTGATATTGAGGAATTAAAGGAAACACTTATAAAAGCAAAAAGATAACATAAAGAGGGAAGACAAAAGGAGGATATTATGATTTACACATTAACACTTAGCCCTGCATTGGACTATATTATCACCATTGAGAATTTTTCAAAAGATACGGTAAACCGTAATGAGAAAGAGGAAGTATTTGCAGGGGGCAAAGGAATCAATGTATCACAGGTTCTTAAGAATCTGGACATTGAAAATGTGGCTTTGGGGTTTGTAGCCGGTTTTACTGGTGAAAAGATAGAAAGAGATTTGGCAGAATATGGTTGTTTTGTAGATTTTGTGCATCTGAGACAAGGAATGAGCCGTATTAACATTAAGATTAAAGGCGGTAGTGGTGTCCTCAACGAGAAACGCGAGACAGAAATTAATGGTATGGGACCAGTAGTGCCACAGGATAAGTTGGTACAATTGTTTGACAAATTGGATCAGATTAATACAAATGATATTTTGGTACTTGGAGGAAGTGCCATGGCAAGTCTTCCTACGGATATTTATGTGCAGATTATCGAGCATTTAAAAGATAAAAATATACGTGTGGTTGTGGATGCAGAGAAGAAATTACTGCTTCAGGTTTTGCCATATCATCCATTTCTTATTAAGCCAAACCGCAAGGAATTGGCAGATGCCTGTGGTGTATCTGTAAGCAGTGTAGTTACAGAAGAGGATGTAGTTCGTTGTGCAAAACAGCTTCAAGAGGAAGGCGCAAGAAATGTGTTGGTATCTCTTGGTGCAGATGGTGCTGTGCTAGTATTAGAGGATGGTACTGTTTTAAGCAAGCCATCGCCAGAAGGAGAATTGGTAGATGGTGTAGGAGCTGGAAATTCTATGGTTGCTGGATTTTTAGCTGGATTTATGGAGCATGAGGACTATCAAAAAGCATTTGATCTGGCACTGGCAGCAGGAACTGCATGTGCATTTAGAGAAGGATTGCCAACCAGCAAAGATATTTATGATATGTATGATAGAATCAAATAAGATTTTAATATAGTTATGATTTTTAAGGAGGAAATATTATGTATTCATTTGATGAAGTAAAGAATTATGATCCAGATTTGGCAAAAGCCATTGAGCAGGAGACACAGAGACAGAATGACCACATTGAGTTAATTGCGTCTGAGAACTTTGTAAGTAAGGCAGTTATGTCTGCTATGGGAAGTACATTAACAAACAAATATGCAGAGGGATACCCAGGAAAGCGTTACTATGGTGGTTGTGATTACGTGGATGTGGTAGAAGATTTAGCAAGAGACCGTGCCATGGAATTGTTTGGATGTACTTATGCGAATGTGCAGCCACACTCTGGTGCGCAGGCAAATATGGCAGTCTTTTTCTGTTTGTTAAAGCCGGGCGATACTGTTATGGGTATGAATTTGGATCACGGCGGACATTTGACACATGGAAGTCCCGTTAATATGTCTGGTAGCTATTTTAACATTGTTCCTTATGGTGTAAATGATCAGGGATTTATTGATTATGATAAGTTAGAGGAGCTTGCGTTGGAATGCAAACCAAAGTTAATCGTAGCAGGTGCTAGTGCATATGCAAGAAAAATTGACTTTAAGCGTTTCCGTGAAGTAGCAGATAAAGTGGGAGCATTTCTTATGGTAGATATGGCGCATATTGCTGGTTTGGTGGCAGCAGGATTGCATGAAAGTCCAATTCCTTATGCGCATGTAACAACAACAACAACTCACAAGACACTTCGTGGACCAAGAGGTGGTATGATTCTTTCCAGCAAAGAATTTGCCGAAGAGTATAAGTTAAATAAATCCGTATTCCCTGGAATTCAGGGAGGTCCTTTGATGCATGTGATTGCTGCAAAAGCAGTATGTTTCAAAGAGGCATTACAGCCAGAATTTAAGGCTTATGCAAAAAATGTAGTGGACAATGCCGCTGCATTAGCACAGGGGCTTATGAAACGTGGATTTGATATTGTATCTGGTGGAACAGATAATCATTTGATGTTAGTTGATTTGAGAAGCAAAGGTGTGACTGGTAAAGAGGCAGAAAAATTGTTGGATGCTGCCAATATTACATGTAACAAGAACACCATTCCAAATGATCCAGAAAAGCCATTTGTTACAAGTGGAATCCGTTTGGGAACTGCAGCAGTAACTACAAGAGGAATGAATACACAGGATATGGATGTGATTGCAGAGGCGATTGCCTTACTCATTAATGATGTAGAGGCAAATAAAGAGAAAGCAATGGCTATGGTAAAAGAATTGACAGACAAATATCCATTGTATTAAAAAATTGTTGACAAATTTTTTGATTTGAATATAATAAAGAATATAAACGACGAGGACGTCTTGAATGTGAATTCAAGGCGTCCGTTTTTTTTACTCATTTTGTACATAGATGATGTAGCACCTATTGCATTTTGGGGTGTCGTAGTAAAATCTGCAGTTTTTATCTGTCGGTTCTTATAGGGGCAGGCCACTTCTATTCAACGGGAACTACAGTATGCGGACGGTAAATACAAGAAGTTCATGCCGCTTCGTGAAGATAAGAACATCATTTTGAGGCATTTTAAGAAATGTGAGATGCCAAAATGATGTGGAAGTAGTTTAGGAGGAACGAATTATGGAAGATCGTATTTTACAGGCAATAAGTGCTGCCGTAGGAGAACAAGTTTTTGCTATATGGTTTCTGATTGGAGCTGCATTTGTCTTTTGGATGCAGGCTGGATTTGCTATGGTAGAGGCAGGATTTACTAGAGCGAAGAATGCAGGTAACATCATTATGAAAAACTTGATGGATTTTTGTATTGGTACTGTAGTATTTATTGCTATTGGATTTAGTTTGTTACTTGGAGAAGATTTGGCAGGCTTTATTGGAAAACCTGGTTTTGATTTATTGACTTCTTATGAAAATTTTGATTTTTCAAGTTTTGTATTTAACTTAGTGTTCTGTGCTACTACAGCGACTATTGTATCAGGAGCTATGGCAGAAAGAACCAAGTTCTTATCTTATTGTGTATATTCTGCAGTCATTTCTGCATTGGTTTATCCAATTGAAGCACATTGGATTTGGGGAAATGGTTGGTTAGCACAGCGTGGGTTCCATGATTTTGCCGGTTCTTGTGCCATCCATATGGTTGGTGGTATTGCAGCTTTAGTTGGAGCAAAAATTCTTGGACCTCGTATTGGTAAGTTTGAGAGAGATAAAAATGGAAAGGTAACAAAAGTGAATGCTTTTCCAGGCCATAACATTCCACTTGGAGCACTTGGTGTATTTATCCTTTGGTTTGGTTGGTATGGATTTAATGGTGCTGCTGCGACAAGTGTAGAGCAGTTAGGGTCCATTTTCTTAACAACAACAGTTGCACCAGCAATTGCAACTGTAACCTGTATGATTTTTACATGGATCAAATATGGAAAGCCTGATGTATCTATGTGTTTGAATGCTTCTTTGGCAGGTTTAGTAGGTATCACTGCTTCTTGCGATGTAACAGATTGTTTGGGTGCTGTTATTATTGGAGCGGTTGCCGGATTATTAGTAGTATTTGGTGTTTGGTTATTGGATTATAAGTTACATATTGATGATCCGGTTGGTGCCGTTGCTGTTCATATGATGAATGGTATTTGGGGTACTATCGCAGTTGGTTTATTTGCTACAACAGATGCCCCTGGATGTCAGGACTTGATTGACAGTGGTTCCATGGTTGGAGAAGGATTGTTCTATGGCGGTGGAGTGGATCAGCTTTTGACACAGTTATTAGGATTTGTTACAGTAGCTGCATGGGCAGCCATTTGTATGGTGATTGTATTTGTAGTCATTAAGGCAACAATTGGACTTCGTGCATCTAAGGAAGAAGAAATTCTTGGTTTGGATATTACCGAGCATGGTCTTGCGACTTCTTATGCTGGATTTGAAACATCTGCGACAGAGCTCGCAATTGATTACGATATGGTTTCTATGGGAACAGAGAGTATGGAAAGTGCCGTACCTGCTATGGTACAGACTTCCGATGTTCCGGATGATAAGAAGATTACCAAGGTTGAGATTATCTTGAAGCAGGAAAGATTCGAAAAGTTAAAGAAAGCGATGAACGAAATTGGTGTATCTGGTATGACGGTTACACAGGTTCTTGGATGCGGAACACAAAAAGGTGCTCCAGAGTTCTATCGTGGAGTTCCAATTGAAATGCAGTTACTTCCTAAGATACAGGTAGAAATGATAATTTCTAAGGTTCCGGTAACGGAAGTCATTGAAAAAGCTAGAAAAGTTCTCTATACAGGTCATATTGGAGATGGAAAGATTTTCGTTTACGATGTAGAAAATGTAGTAAAGGTTAGAACTGGTGAGCAGGGGTACGACGCTCTCCAAGGAGAGAACTAATTAGGATATTACGCAAGATGTTGTATAACGGGCATTAGGTATGGGATGTTTCACTCTCTTATATAAGATAGATAGTTGTTTTGCAATGGAAAGGAGGCGCTTTTGATATGAGCGTCTCTTTTCCATTGTATGAGGAAAGTTTGTTAGTAGTGAACATGAATCATGCTTGTACAAGGAAAGTAAGATGTGGTATGATAGGGAGAGATAATAGGAAAAATCCTTATGGGTAACTATGTTTATTTGCTGAAGTGTATGCAGTTGTTATCGTGTGTAGCTGACAATAAAATCTTTGGCAAAGAAAGGAGTAAATAGTATGCGTGGAGAGAGAGAATCAAAGGTGGATATTAAAATTAATGTGACAGAGATTGTAAAATATGTTTGTATCACCGGTATTGCTATTGTAGGTATTATTTTTAGTAGTAAATGTGTGAGAAGTTTTGTAAAAAAGAATTAGAAGCGAAGTATTATAAGAAAATCGTGTGTTTTATGGCACAAAGGGTATAAAAAGGGTGTTGCGTTATGAATTGAACGCAACACCCTTTCAAAGTCTCCAAAGTTTCTCTCTTGCCGGGCATAAGAACATGGAGCACATAGTGTGGAATGTTCGCAAGCGAATCGAGAGGGAGTCTGCCTACTTGATATATAAAATTATTCTTCTGGTGTTAATAGTCCATGTTCTTCTAAGATTTGTTTATATTGCGCCAATGCCATGTTTTGTTCAGAAAGTAGTTGGCTTTGTTTGGAAAGCTGCTCGCTTTGTTGAGAAAGTTGCTCACTTTGTTGAGAAAGCTGCTTGCTTTGTTGAGATAATTGTTCCTTCTGTAATGCAATTTCTTCTTGGTAAGCTGCAATTTTATTTTCTGTGTCTTTTTCCACCATGCGTATATATTCGGCTTCATCAAATTCTCTGAATATCAATC
>CAVIJT010000018.1:0-67163 GCA_963643465.1 Lachnospiraceae bacterium
TTCTTTTTGAATTTTCAAGGTTGTTTCACTGTTTAATTGTCAATGATCATATTCGTCTAAGCCTTATTCTGCAAGGCTTTGAGGGCTTCTTGTTTTCCGTCACCCCCAAGCGACTTGTTTAGTATAGCATGGGTATCCGCCACTTGTCAACAACTTTTTTCAATTTTTTTTAATTTTTTTAATTTTTTCAAGTGCAAAATTCAAGAAACCCTGTAAATACAGGCTTTCCTGCATTTTTCTTCTGCAACACTTTTTTATAATATGACCTGTTATTTGTAAATTTCTCATATTTACAAATAACACAACCTTACAAAAAATATGTTTTTTACAACAAATCCCCTTACGCATCTATTCATATCCACATAGAGCATTTTTTACTCTGCTAAAATAAACTTTTCCATAGAACAAAAAAGGGTTTTAATCAACAACTTAAAATATCATTGATTAAAACCACATATAGCAACAATTATCCATTAACAGATGACAATATCCATTTTAATAATAAATTATTATTATACAAGAATGACAATATAGGACTGTCATTGATACATTGATAACAAGACACTCCAAAAGACGTTCCACTAAATGCAAGTAAGAATAAAAATCCTACCCAGACGATCATAAGACCTGTAATAGCACCTGCAATTCCACCTGCAAGTTGACTGACATCTTCCACTACAGGTATTTTATCTACAATTCCAAATACTTTCACTGCAAGTTTAAGCATAATTCTTATAATTACAAATAGCACAATATAGGTAATTCCCCGTATAATCAATCTTGCTATTTCTGTACAAAGATAATTAGAAAACTTTTTTATAGTTACTTTTCCTGCTGTATTTACAATATCAGCAGTGCCATCAAGTACAGAAGAAGAAATTAGGTTAGGCAATCCCAACTGTTCTACTATATTTTCCTGCATTTTTGAAGAAATAGCTATATTGTCTTTTATATTTTTCCCAGTAGCCGCATCGATAGCCGCATTCATTGTTTGTTCAATACCCAAGTTTTCATTGACCTGCTCAGATACATAATCCATTATAATCTGACTACCACAAAGGCTATCGCTAAATATAGGACCCAAAAACCCTGTAATCATAATACTTAAAATCAACGTTCCAATGGATAGCATCATGGAAACCAAACCTTTTTTATACCCGTTGTATGTCAATGCTAGAATTATAATTACTACTACAAGTAATAACCAATTCATGCTACTCCCCCTTTTTTCTGCCTGTGAGCCGTACCTGATTTATGGTATCACTATCAATTACAATATATTTTTCTGAAGAAGAAAGAGGGAAAAAATAGGATATGTTTTCGTCAAATGTACAATCCAATTTTTCACTTCCCCGTAATCTCAGAATATGACACTCGGAAGCCGAATAAAAAATCACTTCTTCGTTTCCCATCTCCACAATATCATACGCATAAGAGACAGCTTTCTCCAGCACAAGTTTTCCACTTGTATTGTATACCTGAACTAAATACGGCTTGTCTGTATTTTCATTGTTGTCAAGGACTAATGTAATATACTCTTCGTTGTAACACACACTATTTATATTTTCTTCTACACTAATCTGGGCTATATCACTTGGCGTTTCTTTCATTTTATATAACTTAAATCCCGTTTGCGTAAATCCACATACAATTTCTGAATTAATAAATTGTACATCTGCAACAATTTCTTGCTCTAATGGTCTGGAACCCACAATACGATCCACACTATTTTTACCAACACTATCAAAGTTATAGAAATTTAAACTACTGGATACTACCCCATTTGTTATGTTAATGTAACTTGTCACAAGTTTTTGCCCGTCCTCAGACAAGGCTATTGCTACAGGGTACCCATCACTATCTGTACTGGTAGAAATGGATACTTTTAATTTTTCTGTTGCATCATACGGATCGTAAATATTTATTTTTGCCTCGTCATCATTTTCAAGAACTGCTGCCACTACCCCTTGCTTTGCAATGGTAATCTGTTCAATTGCACCATCTACACTCAATTCGGTCGCGGTTCCGCTTCCGTCAAATATACAAATATTTTTTTCTCCAATATCTGCAATGGCTACATAATCACCACAAGTAACTGCATATGGATTTTTAAAATCATAACTGCCATTCCATAAAATCTCCCCGTCTGAATTTAACGCAGACGCGCCATCCTTACTATATTTTAGCAAAGTATCTCCATGAATTTCATATTGTACACTGATCGCATCTTTTCGCTTGACTTCTTCTATAACGGAATATCCCCCATAAGTTCTATTCATTTGAAACAGCACATAAAATAAAATACCTGCTACTATTGCTATTATTATCGTAAGGATTGCCCCTAACCTTACAATCTTCTTTCTTTTTTTATTTTGTTCGTATCTTTTTATTTCACTTCGCTCTGATAAGCTCGCCATATCGTCCTCCAAATAATTTGTGTTTTCTTCTGTGTTCTGCGTTTTTATTATACTCCAATTTTCTTTTATTGTGAAGAATAAGCCCCATAACTTTTATTCCCATAACTTTAAGACTTGTCCAGCCACAATACAATTTTTATCCTCAATTCCATTGATACTCATAATATTCTCCATTCGATCTAAAGATTGAAATTGGCTCATGCAAATACTCACTAACGTATCTCCCGGTTGTATGGTGTAATATTGACTTTGTGCAGGCAGTTCTTTCTGCGCTACTGTTTCTTCTACCAGCTCCTCATTGGAACCATCTATCACTTCTTCTCTTGCAATGGTAATCTTAGCCTCTTTTTCTTCTATCATTGTATCGGTGCTTTCTGGTTCATTGCTCACTTCTTCTACTTGGGCTTCTTTTTGCAACTTTAAAAATGCCTCTTTAAATTCTGTTGGAATATTTCTTTGCTGTGCAGCAATAGCCAATGTAACCAATCCTCCAGCTAGCACCCCTCCCCTTAAAAGTGTTTTATACTTTTTTTGTTTTTTCTGGCGAACTTTCATTTCTTCCATTTTTCGTTTCAGCTCTTTTACAGCTCCATCCTGCACTTGTTCTTTTTCTGTATTCCCTTTTACTTTTAACATGTATTCCTGCATGTCCTGATTTTTTTCATAATACAAGTAATAACCGCTAATTCGTTCTAAGATTATATTTTTACAAATATAAAGCGCTTCTTTTCTTTCTAATGTATCATAAAGAAGCAATAAGTTTTCTGTGGTTCCAAAACAGTTGATATGTACTTGTTCCATTTCATCTGTAGGAGTTAATTCCATTCCTGCCTTGGCAATCGCCCATCCTACAATAGAACCTTTTTGAAAATATTCTTCTGCTAATTTGTATATCCCTTCCCATGTTTCTTTGGTGATGTCCCGGCATTCTTTCAAATTTACGCCTTTTAACTCCACAGCTCCATGGATAAATGTACATCTTTTGTCCTCCCATGTAACAATTTCTCCAAGCAAAACAGCCATTTTCATTTCTTCTGCGCTTTGTTTTCCCAAATACTGAATAAATGACATGACATAATCCTCTATATAAATATTGCTTTCTTGATTAACTGTTCCTATCTGGCGTACATTTTTTGGCATTTGAAATAAATGTTTTTCTCCCTCTTGTGTCCCGCATTTTTCTGTCATGTTTTCCGGCACAATGGCACACCCTTTCTTTCCCATGCACAGTTATCATATATCCTGTCATGTTTTTCTTTTGTATATTACCACAAGACTTTCGCAGTTTTTGTCAAAAGAGAGTTGTCTCTTTCTAAAAAAAAGAAGAAAGAGTTTTTCACACAAACTCTTTCTTCTTTTTTTATCTCTTTCGATATAGTCTTATATTGTGCCAAGCAACGCTTTTAAAATTCATTTGTTCTGCATTACCATTTGCCCCATTTTCCGGATCCGCCGCTTCGCCCTCTGACTCTTCTGGAATGGTTTCCTCTGGAGCTGTAGTCTCTATTGGTTCTTCTGTAACACCTTCCGTCCAGTCATCCGGCACTTCTGTTTCCTCCGGCTCTTCTATTACTACATCCATTGTTTCTTCTGGTTCTGAAGTAACTTCAATTTCTTCTTGCTCTTCTTCCCAAAATAGATTTTCATTTTTATTTGCATAATCATTGGCCAATTCTGCATAATCTACTCCTGCATGAATTTCTTCCATGAAATTATGCCATATTCTTCCCGGATAGGTACTTCCATAAAGATCACTTACTGTCTGAGGCGTATCATACCCTACCCACACTGCAGTCGTATAATACGCAGTAAATCCACAGAACCATCCATCTTTCTTATCATTAGTTGTTCCAGTTTTTCCTGCACACGGAGTCATTGATAAGCCCAAAGAAGAGCCTGTACCACTTTCCATTACAGCTTCCAAACAACTTGTCATCATATGAGAAGATTCTTTACTATATATTCGGGTCTTTATTCCATTATTTTTATAAAGCACATTATCTCGCGAATCCGTTATTTTTACAATACAAGTAGGTTCACGATAACTTCCTTCATTTTCGATGGTCGCAAAACCAGCCGCCATCTCTACTGGACTGACACCATTTGTCAACCCACCCAATGCAGAAGCTGGATAATAGTCATTATCTACAATCTTTGAAAATCCCATATTCAAAATATAGGATAACCCTTTTTTCGGTGTCACTTCTTCAAACAGTTTCCATGCCACTACGTTTTTAGATGCTGCAACTGCCGAACGAATTGGAATTCTTCCAGAGTATTTTCCGTCAGAGTTTCTTGGTCCGCCCTCAAAATAAGTATCATCTACAATAGATTCTGGGGTATATCCATTTTCAAAAGCTGGTGTATATACAATCAATGGTTTTATAGAACTACCCGGTTGTCGATAACTTTGAAATGCTCGATTTAAAGTATATCCTTCTGAGTTTTTCTGTTTTCTTCCACCCACAATAGCAACCACACGTCCAGTATTGTTACTGATACATACTGCGGCACCCTGCATTTTGTAAACACCATCTTCTGTCTTTTCACCAAATGCGCTAAGCTGTTCATTTACTGTCTTCTGCAATTTTCTTTGCTTACTCATACTAATGGAAGTATAAATTCGATATCCACCTGTATAAAGGGAACTTTCGCAAGTTTCATATAACTCACTATATTCTTCTTCATAAGCCTCTTTTTCTGCTGTAGATGAGAATTGATTTTTAAATTTAAAGCCCTGACTCTCCATCAATGCACGAACGGCACAATGACGAGCATAAGTCTCTACATAATCTAAATTCTTTGTTTCTTGTACCTCAAGCACAACTTTCTCGGAAATGGCTGAATCATACTCTCCTTGCGTAATTTTTCCATCTTCTTTCATATTTTTCAAAATCAAATCCCGACGTTCTACGGTATTATCGTAATTTTCTAACGGATTAAATTTTGTCGGTCCATTTGGAACCGCACACAAAAATGCTACTTCTGATAAAGAAAGTTCACTCGCCTGTTTTCCAAAGTACCCTTGAGCGGCTGCCTCTATTCCATAATAACCATTGGCAAAATACACATTGTTGATATAGAATTCCAAAATTTGATCTTTTGTGTATTTTTTCTCCATTTCCATGGCATAAAACATTTCACGAATTTTTCTGCTCATGGTGACTTCTTTTGAAATAAACACGTTACGAACTAGCTGTTGGGTAATGGTACTACCACCCTGTGTAACTCTTCCGTGTTTTACATATTGGAATGCAGCACGGGCAATTGCCCAATAATCCACTCCGCCATGTTCATAGAATTTTTTATCCTCCACAGAAACAAATGCCATTTTTACATAGTCTGGTATCTCATCATCGCTGAGATAATAGACATCTTTTTCTCCCTTTAACTCGGAAATTTCATTTCCTTTTGAATCGTAAATCACACTGGTCTCACTAGAACGAAATGTTTCTACTGTAGATGCTGCAACTGCTGTTTTTGCTTCTTGCTGCATGGCAAGAAGTTCTTTTCCATACAAACAGTAAAAAACAATTCCTCCAATAAGAACTACTAAAAGTATCACTAGAAGTGTGATTCTTAGTGCCAGCAAAAATCGTCTTAATGCCGGATTCTTAATTCTTGATTTTTTTGTTTTCTTCTTATCTGCCATATTTCATTCCTTCTTAATGTAGTACAATATACTCTAACTAGCGTTCCCTAAACTACTTTTTTGCAAATTTCCTCTCTTAGAAAATATGTTTCTCTCCTAATAAGATGTGCAGTCGCAATGTATCAAGTATAGCCCAAAAAATGGTTTTTGTAAACCGCAAGGCTTTGCGGACATCTATATCGGCTAAAATCTTTGCAGGGGAAGTATAATGCGAAAGCTAGTTCCTCTGGTATATTGACTCTTCACTTCAATGGTTCCCACATGCTTTAATACAATTAACCTAGCGATGGACAATCCAAGTCCATGTCCACTGATATTCCCATTACGCACATGGTCCGAACGGTAAAATCTTTGGAATATGTGAGCCATATCTTTTTCATCCATACCAATTCCTGTATCTGCCACTGTCAAAATACAGTGATTTTCTTCCTTTTCGCACCCTATATAAATGGTGTCACCATCGGAAGTATATTTAATTGCATTTTCAATTAAAACTCGCAATGCTTCTTTCATCATTTGTCGGTCACCATAAAAAATCACCGCATCTATATCCAACGCCTCAACCTTTCGATTTTTTGCTATTATGGATGCCTCTTTTACGGTTTCCTCTACCATTTTGCCCATATTAAATTTTCTTTTTGTAAGTTTTAGTGTTTTTTTGTCATTGCGTGATAAAAATAGTAATTTTTCCACTAATTCACGCATGGATTGCGCCTCATTTTTAATTGCTTCTACCGATTCCTGTAGCACTTCTGGATCCTCCGCTCCCCACCGATCTAACATGTTTACATACCCCTGAATGACTGCAATGGGAGTCCGAAGTTCATGGGAGGCATCCGAGGCAAATTGTTTTTGACTCTCATAAGCGGTTTCTAATCGATCCAGTAAACTATTTATTGTTACCGCTACTTCCTGTAGTTCATTTTGAATCCCATCAATCTGTAATCTCTCCTGTTCCAGATTGTTAATGGTAATTCGATTAGACTGTTTTATAATATCTCCAAGTTTTTCCACTATTCTGCGTACATTTTTATTAGAAAGTTCTAATATCAAGAGCATTCCTGATACATAAACAAATGCTGCCGCTTGATAAACGTCTGTAAGGGCAAATTTCCAATGCTGTCCTCCATAATGAAACTGCAATATACTACTGCGTAATTCACTATAATAAATTACTTGTCCTATAGGCACAAAAATCAATATCCCAAACAGTGTCATAAACAAACCATAAATAAGAGACATCTGTAACCGCACGGACAAACGAATTTTACTTTTTGTTTCATTCCATTTATTTAATATGGGTAGCCAATTCTTTTGTAGAAACCGACGAATTTTCTCAATTCTTTCCTCATTCATCTTTAATTATGTACCCTACCCCTCGTACTGTATTTACAATTTTATCTCCAAATTTATCATCTATTTTTTGTCGAATATAACGAACGTATACGTCTACTACATTGGTTTCTCCCATATAGTCATAATCCCATACTTCATTTAACAATGTTTCTCTGGAAATTACTTCATTTTTGTGTTGCAATAAATAAGCCAATAAATCAAACTCTTTTTTCGTCAGATTTATGACTTCCTCTCCATAATGTACTTCATGCTTCACTGTATCGATGGTAAGTTTACCATGTACCAGAGCAGTCTCTTTCTTTTCTTTTTTTATTTTCTGATGTCGATTAAGTGCTACCCGAATTCTTGCCAAAAGCTCTTCTATAGCAAATGGTTTTGTCATATAGTCATCGGCTCCATTATCCAGTCCAGTGACTTTATCCATCACATCGTCTTTTGCCGTTAGCATAATAATGGGTGTAGAAACCCCTTCTTCTCTTGCCTTACGACACACCTCAATTCCACTCATCTCAGGTAACATTACATCCAGCACAACTAAATCCGGATCTGTATCTAAAATTTTTGCCAAACCTTCTGTACCATTTCCCGCATAATCTACTTCATATCCTTCATGTTTTAGCTCAAGTTCCACAAATCTGGCAATCTTGCGTTCATCTTCCACGATTAATATTTTAGCCATAGTTTTCTCCTCTTTTTCATACATAAACAAAGCATGTATGTCAATCGAGTAGGCTGACTCCTACTCGCTGGGCTTTTGTTAAAACAAAGTGGACCAGTCCACTTCAACGCTCTAAATCCCTCATTCATGAGGGACTTGCTCTATAGGATGAACTTTCCCATAGAGTAAGAAAAGGAGCTGCCGCAACATGCCACAACTCCTCTTCGCAGGCATCTTCTGCCCATATCGTATCTTTATAAATGTATGGTTCACCCAAATGGGTAATAACCAGTGCATTTTTTATTCTCTTGTTATCTTCCCATAACTTCTCTGGAAACTTCTAATACATGCTGTGTGGTAATACCAAATTTTTCAAACAGGGTAGCCGCTGGCGCACTAGCTCCAAAACCTTCCATAGTTACGCAAGCTCCATCTAATCCTACATATTTTCCCCATCCGAAGCTAGAAAGTGCTTCAATTGCCACTCTCTTACGACATGCCTTTGGTAATACACTCTCTTTATACTCTGGACTCTGTTGTTCAAACACATCCATAGATGGCATACTAACCACGCGCACATCCACACCTTCTTTTTCAAGGGTTTCTTTTGCCTCAATAGCAAGCTGTACTTCGGAACCACTGGCTATTAAAATCAAATCTGGCTCTGCTTTCTTGCTATCGTCTACAATATATCCACCCTTTAATGCCTCTTTGCTTGTTCCTGCAAGCTGTGGCAAATTCTGTCTAGTAAGAACCAAAGCAGTAGGTGTTGTCTTAGAAGTTACTGCATAATACCATGCTGCTGCAGTCTCCATCATATCTGCCGGACGATATACAGTAAAGTTTGGAAGGGAACGAAGCATTGCCAATTGCTCGATTGGCTCATGAGTAGGTCCATCCTCACCAACTCCAATACTATCATGGGTAAATACATAAGTAAGTGGCACACCCATCAAAGCAGAAAGTCTTGCCATAGGTTTTACATAATCAGAAAATACGAAGAAAGTGGACACGTATGGTTTTAATCCACCATGAAGTGTCATTCCATTTCCGATAGCTGCCATAGCTAACTCACGTACACCAAAGTGCAGATTTCTTCCTGCATAATTTTCTGCTGAAAAATCGCCCATCTCGCTCATATTGGTCTTGTTAGAAGGAGCTAAGTCAGCAGAACCTCCGATAAATCCTGGAAGGTAATTTTTAATTTTGTTTATCATTTTACCAGAAATATTTCTAGTAGCATCTGCTTTATCTTCTACTGCCCAAAAGTCTTCTTCATCCATCAAAGCCTCTGCTGCATTGTCGCTGTGCATCTTATCCCACAATTCTTTCATCTCTGGGAATTTGTTGCAGTATTCCTCGAACAACTGATTCCATTCTGCCTCTGCAGCCTCATTCTTTGCAACAATCTTTGCTGCATTATCATAAACTTCCTGTGGAACAAAGAATTCTTTGTCTGGATCTAATCCTAAGTTTTCTTTTAAGGCACGTACATTATCAACACCCAAAGGCTCTCCATGTGCACTTGCTGTACCTTCTTTTGCTGGACATCCATGACCAATCTTTGTACGAACGGTAATCATAGTAGGTCTTGTAGTATCTGCCTTTGCCTCAGCAATTGCCTTTCCAATCTCCTCTAAATTGTTACCATCTTCCACTACTAAAGTCTGGAAGCCAAAGGATTCAAAACGCTTCTGCACATCCTCCTGGAATGCAATGTCTGTATCTCCTTCAATAGATATCTTATTAGAATCATAAAGTACAATCAATTTGCCAAGTTTCAATGTTCCTGCAAGGGAAAATGCCTCATAAGAAATTCCCTCCATCATACATCCGTCTCCACCGAGCACGTAAGTATAATGGTCTACAACTGGATATCCTTCTTTGTTAAAACGTGAAGCCAAATGTGCCTCTGCCATTGCCATACCAACTGCCATTGCCATACCAGCACCAAGTGGTCCTGTAGTAGCTTCCACACCAACGGTATGTCCAAATTCTGGATGTCCCGGTGTCTTAGAACCCCACTGTCTAAAATTCTTCATATCTTCCATAGACAAATCTCCGTATCCAAAAATATGAAGCAGGGAGTAAAGCAGGGAAGAACCATGTCCACCAGAAAGAATAAATCGGTCACGGTTTGCCCAATTTGGATTCTTTGGATTGTGTTTCATAAACTTTGCCCATAACTCATATGCCATTGGTGCTGCACCAAGTGGCAGTCCTGGATGTCCTGAATTTGCTTTCTGTACGGTATCCGCAGCTAAAGCACGGATGGCGTTGACTGACATAACATCAATATCACTCATGTACTTTTCCTCCTAAAAATCGATTACTTTATTTGTGCTTATTCGTATCTTTTACGATACTTTGATTGCCTTTGTATCTTGTTTTATTTTATGGTGGCTTACACATAAGAACAGGCGCAAGTCACGCATTATTACATAATCACCCACATTATATACTATTTCGGTAAAAAAATCTACAAAAGTTTTTATATGCAGCGAATATATTTATAATACCAACGCATCCAGATTTTTTTCTCGCTATAGAAAGCGGCTCTCACCGTTTCATACAATTGCCTTCCCTCTGCCGCTTGATTAGCCGTTACTCCATTTTTACTAAAGGTATAGTCATTCATCAACTCATAGAAATGTAACCACACTTTGGCATCCACTCCATCTATCGCAATGGCCTGTTCCTGTAACAACTGACGAAGAGATTGCTCTTTTCCACAGTATTTTTGTATACGAAGAATTTGCTCCATTCGAATATAATAAAAATATAATGCTTTATTGGCGTTTTCCACATTTCCTTCTTTTTCATATTTCTTTGTTATTATGCCATAACGAAGTCCTATTACCAAAAGAAGGCTTGCTATTCCTAAAATTGCATAAACAATCGGATAATATAGCGTATAATCTATCGTTTCCTGCTCCGCACTATTTTCAGGTGCAGAAGTTTGTTTCCCAGGGTTTACAGTGCTAGATGGTGCTTTTGTATTTTTTCCATTACTGCTTGCAGTTGCTGTCGGTGTTTTACTTGGTTTTACACTTTCCTCTACACCGAAATATGTTTTTGTTACCTCTACTGGAATCCAACCATATCCAGAAATATAAATTTCCACCCAGGCATGAGCGTAACGGTCCGTCAAATCTACAGCATGCCATAAGCTGGCTCCCTCCATCGTAACTACATCTTTTTCCTGTAACACCTCTTTATCTGCATGATACCCTTCCACATAACGTGCCGGCACTCCCATACTACGGAACATCATGGTAGCAGCAGTGGCATAGTGTACACAGTATCCTTTTTTATTTTTAAACAAGAAATACTCTACGAAATCTTCTCCTTCCGGTGTAGTTCCCGGTTCCAAACTATATTCTGTATTGTCATATAAATAATTTTGCACAAAAGAAATGGTCTGTCGAAGATCTGTTACTCCTGTCATATCTTCTTTTAACACACCTTCCAATTTTTCTTTTATATTTTCCGGCACATCCATATAGGTACGCTCTACAAAATTTTCATACTCCTGCTGTTGAACATAGAACTGATACATTCTCTTTAACAAGGAAAAAAATTTGTCCGCATCCTTACTTTCATATAATTTGCGCACAGCAAACTCCGCACCATGCAGCTCTTCCCATGTCTCATTTTCTAACTCTTCATCATACTCATTTACTTCATACTCCCCATATATCGCCCCTACGGCCTCCTCACCTTCATCCTCCCTATATATCTCCACTTCTGGAACTGATCTACTTGCATCAGCGATTTCTGTAGGCATTCTCACACTTGAAGTATAGTTATAAATGTCATCGCTGGAATACGTACTGGTTCCAGTTCTTGCTATTCTTCTCATCAATTCCTTCACATCGTATTTGCCGTCTGTATCGATTTCGTCTATTTCTTTGGATGTATCAACCGATATAGTAACTTCCAGTTTTTTCGCCAACTCAGGACAAACTTCCTTTATACTTTTCCCTTTATAGCTTCCCTCTTCATAATCAAGAATTTTCTGCCCGCAGGTATCCTCCACCTGCGCTTTGATATCCAAAAACTCTTTCCACAAAATCTTCATCTTGTCATAATAATCCAGCTGACTTTCTATGTCATAACTCACATATGGATCTGTGACAACACCAAATGCCTCTGCCTGTCCATTGAAAATACTCCACTCATATTCTCCTACATCCGTTATTTCTTCAGAAATAAACCTTCCTTCTTCTTCCCTCACATCCGATGCTACATAATACGGAACAAACTGGGTAGATACAGTTTCTGATACATTTTCCACAATAATGTCGGAAACTACCGCGCTACATATGGACTTTATTCCATTCCGAAATGTTTCGTAATTATACTTTTTATACCAAAAATCCGTTTCTCCCATTGTATCTTTATAGTTTATCTCAAGATTCTCCGTTGTACCTTCATGGAACCAAAAAATGCAATTTGATGGTTTATGTTCAAAAAACGTTTCTAACGCCATACGATAAGAAGCAGCCGCTGTATCATAATCATCTAAATAAATACCGCTATTTTCTTCCATTTTGTTACAATCCGTTTCTTCCGCCTCCGACAAAGGTTTCCACTGTTCATCTTCATATTTACTTCCCACATATCCTCTCAGATAAAGGCCTCCACCTGCTCTTTGCCGCAAATCCAGACTTTTATATTTGACGCGCAATCTTACGGTATCACTATACTGAATGCGGTCCACTCCGGATATATCACCAAATGAAATTCCACCATCTACAGTTCCTTTATCCAAGCCTTTTCGAATGGTATTGTTGTAGCAGGTTTGTATAGCATTTTGCAAAAATGTTTTTAAATCGGTTTCTCTAGAAATTTTGTCATAAGTGGCTTCTGTAAATACTTGAAAAAACAAAAAAACACTTGCAATCCCTACCACTATTTGCATAAGCCGAATTTTCCATTGCACTTTCATCTCTGTAGTCCGAAGTTTTCGTCTATTGGTATATTTCATTCTACTTCCCAGATACACAATCACGGATATGATATATAAGGCAAATGCCTTTTCTCCTGGAACTAAACCAACAACTTCCGGCGCAAACGCTATCACAAAGGTAACGGCTATCACAAAATACGACGCGATTTTATGAACCGTAAGGTAAGCCAAAACACCAATCATAAACACAAATACAAACAGCAAAAAAATGGTTAAACTCTTCTGTCTATTTAAATCTGCATATTCTTCATAAGAAACAAATGTAACTCCATAGTATTTTCCCGCTTTTTTTAAAACTGTATTCACAAAAACAGCCAAACCGTTTGCAATATGACTCCGCATATAATAACTAACAACACCATATCCAATTAAATAAAGTGCAACCAGAATTTCTCCGCCCCGTTTCATGGAAAATCCGGTATAAAATGCCAGACAACTTACAAGAATTCCTCCAAGCAGCCACTTCTGCATACATGACATGGAAAATCCCTGTACAAAACACTCTGTCATACCTACTATCATCATGGCAAACAACAGCAACCCTACCAAATAGTTTCCTAGTGTATATTTATTCTCTCCAGAAAGCATAACACCTTCACGTATGCTTACTCCCATTTCCTCAGCCATATGTTTTTGTTTCTTTTTCATTCTTTTTCCTCTTTTTTATACTAACTATTTTTCATCCCCACCATCAAGTATTGCTGTAACTGGATGTGATACTCTTCCGGCTTTTTTGCAAAACCAGCACGTATCACTGCCTCCGCCAATTGATACAAATCACTTTCCTCATCAATTTTTGTAACAGAAAATTCTTGATACTTTGGATGATACCAAACAATTTCATGCTTTTTCATGGAAGATAACCTTAACAGGGATTCTCTTACCAATTCCTGCATTTTTGAATCGTACCATGCAAAACCAGGTTTCTCTTCTTCATAAAGCAGAGAGAAAAACATAATCTCTCGTTCTTTCTGCTCTTGTTCGTATTCTTTTGTCATCCATTTCTTTTTCTTTGCCGATGCTTTCCAATGAATCTGTTTGAGTGGATCTCCCGGCTGATATTCTCGTATCTGCTTTAAATCAGGCGTATTCTCTGCATATACATCTACAGTATGATCCTGCTCCTCCTCATCATCCGGGTCATTTAAGTCTAAAACATCTGCCTCTAACATCTGTCGAAAAGTTGGCACTACTACCAGACTTTGAAAAAAGTCCGGTTTTATGGTACAGGAAAAAAGTCCAAAATAGTCCACTATTTTCACCTGTTCACAAGAAAATGTCAATAATCCACAATGAGGACAGGAAATGTCAAATCTTATCTGTTCTTTTCCTTTGGCATCCACACAAAATTCCATTGTTTTTACTTGTTCCTTTTCATCCAGTTCATGTTTGTATTTCATCTGGAAAATCCCCTTTGAAATAGGAAAGATACTGGCATTTGTTAATGTAATATATAGCTTTCCTTCTCCGTTCATTTCCTCTATTTTGTTCTCCACGCTCATAGAAACTTTTACTTTTCTTTTCCAAAAAGGAACACAAATTCCAAGCAATAAAGGAGTAATACACACGATCCATAAAACAACTGCTGTAGGATAATGATTAAACATTGCTGCAAGGTATATTGCTGCTGCCACAAACAAAAAATACTCTATTCTATTTTTCCACATTTATCTCTCTTCCCTTTTCACTTGTGGCATTGCCACCTGCTCTAAAATTTCAGTCAATACATCCTGTTCCTCTACATGTCCAAGTTTTGCTTTTTGTTTCAACACAAGACGATGTGCCGCCACATCAGAAAAGATTCGTTGCACATCTTCCGGGATCACATAGTTTCTGCCCTGTACATAGGCGCATGCCTTAGCCATAGCCACAAGCGCTAAAGTTCCTCTTGGACTAATTCCTAACTGCACATAACGGTGCTGTCTAGTTGCATCTACCAATTTTACAATATACAAATACATGGCATCCTGCAAATGCACCTCTGACACTTGCTTCTGCATGTCTAAAAGCTGTTCAGCAGTCACCAATGGACGAACCTGTTCCAACGGATTTCCTCCCTGACGCTCTTTTAGCAGGTTTACTTCTTGTTCTACTGAAGGATATCCCATTGTAAGTCTTGTCATAAAACGATCCAACTGGGATTCCGGTAAATACTGAGTTCCTATAGATGTAATTGGATTCTGGGTTGCCATAACAAAAAATGGTTCCGGCACTTTCCATGTATTTCCATCTACGGTTACTGTTCTTTCCTCCATAACTTCCAGCAATGCGGATTGTGTCTTTGGAGAAGTACGGTTAATCTCGTCTGCCAGAAAAATGTTGCACATAACAGCTCCCGGCTTGTACACCATTTCATTTTGCTGGTCCAACACAGAAAAGCCTACAATATCACTTGGCAACACATCCGGTGTAAACTGCACACGCTGATATCCAAGCATTAATGTTTTTGAAAATGCCAACGCCAATGTGGTTTTTCCCACACCCGGTATATCTTCCATAAGCACATGCCCACCCGCTAAGATGGTCATTAACACTTTCTCAATCACTTCTTCTTTTCCAGCAATTACTTTTGCCACTTCTTCTTTTACTTCTCTTAACTTTCCCTGATACTCGTTCATTCTTTTTCTCCATTCTTTTTAACTTAAAATTTGAATATTTTGTAAGTAACGTTACCCACCCTGTCTACTACATATATGGATAGATAACCTTTTTTTCTTTTTAATATCTTTGTCCCATCTTTTTTTACTTTCATCGTCTTTCCATTTCCCGACACAAAATAGGATTTTTTCTGCTGACCGTAAGCATAACGAATCTGCACAACTTCCGTCTGCTCATCCTTAACAATGAGTTTTATTTTAGTATTTACTCGTACTGCACGAACAATGGGCGGTTTTGTATCCACCGTCACATTCAGTCGTGAAATAGTTTCGTTTCCAGCATAATCTTTGATATAAAATGTATAATCTCCGCTGTCTTTTACTGTCACCTCTTTTCCATTGATGCTTTTTCCTTTCATCCCTTTACGAAAATATTTTGCTGCCTTTTTTCCTTTTGCATAAAGTATCGTGCAAATACCAGATTCTCCAGCATCTGTTCCTTCCACATGAATCACTCCATCATAGTCAGCGTATAATGTAGTAAAACTTGGTACTTCCAAGTCTGTTTTTAGCAACCCACGATTTTCTACCGCAAGTTTTGCACTAATAATTCCGGAACGTGCCACTTTTTCCTCTCTAACTCCCGAAAGGGGCTGATAAGATTGCAACAACACTTCCCGAACATTTTCTGGATATAAGCCATCTTTGTCTGCATAAAGCATAGCCGCAATTCCTGACACAAACGGTACTGCCATAGACGTTCCTGACATTCTTCCATACCCTCCGACAATTGTACCATAAATATTGGAGCCTGGTGCAAGAATATCTACACTTTTTCCATAATTAGAAAAATAAGACAAGGTTCCATCACAATCTACAGAACCTATGGAAATCACATTTGTAAGAGACTTATTATAATTTGCCGGATAACAGGCGATTTTGTCATTATCTGCACCTGCATTCCCTGCTGCTGCCACAAACAAACATCCACTTTGAGCAATGACCTTTTTCAAAGCATTGTCCTGTTCACTTAACCACCCGCCCCAACTGGCATTGATAATATCTGCACCATTATTTACTGCATATCGAATGGCTTTCACTAACTTGGATGTACTGGTAGCCCCATTGGCTCCTCCCAATGCTTTTACAGCCATAATTTTTACATTGACATTACTTGCCACTCCTGCAATTCCTACTCCATTGTTAGCAGTAGCTGCAATCGTTCCCGCGCAGTGTGTTCCATGATTATCATTATCTGCCGCTTTTGCCTTTCCATTGTCTTCATAACTGCATATGGAATTATCGCCGTTGAAAAAATCCCATCCATAACGATCATCTACAAATCCATTCCCATCATCATCTTTTCCGTTTCCTGCAATCTCATCTTCATTTATCCAAATGGAATCTTTTAAATCTTCATGCTTATAATCAATTCCCGTATCAATCACAGCAACTACGACACTATCCTCACTACGAAATTGACTCCATGCCTCTTCTGCCTGCACATCTACTCCAGGAACTGCAATTTTAGGTTCTGTCTCACTATTTGTATATGTACTGGTACCATCGTTATGGAGCCCCCATTGTTTTTCATAGGAGGCATCATTTACCAAAGCATTCGCTTCTTCTAACATATGATAAGTAAAATCCGGCTGCACATCTGCCACTTGTGACTGTTTGGACAAATCCTTAGCCACTGTCAAAAGGGCATCCTTCTCCCCTGAAATGCAATACAACTGTTCTGTCAGTTGTTCCACCTGACAACCTACATACTCTATCTCAAACTGCGCGTATGGCTTTATTTCCACAATAACAGCATTATTCTCACAAATTTGGGTTGCAAAATCTGTATTCTCTGCCTGTAGTGAAATATTTTCCCATCCCAGACTGCAACAAAGCATTGCAAGATTTACACTTGCCATCAAAATGCTTATTCCTCGCATCCATTTGTTTTTCAACTGCTCACTTCCCTTCGCTCGTGTTCGCTAACTGTTCTTTCGGTCACACTCTCTCCACTATATTCATGCTTCGCTTCCGCTCGCATTCATCAAGTGGAGAAGTGTACATTCTCAGTAACCTCACACTTCGCCTTCGCTCGTGTTCGCTAACTGTTCTTTCGGTCACACTCTCTCCACTATATTCGTGCTTCGCTTCCGCTCGCATTCATCAAGTGGAGAAGTGTACATTCTCAGTAACCTCACACTTCGCCTTCGCTCGTGTTCGCTAACTGTTCTTTCGGTCACACTCTCTCCACTATATTCGTGCTTCGCTTCCGCTCGCATTCATCAAGTGGAGAAGTGTACATTCTCAGTAACCTCACACTTCGCCTTCGCTCGTGTTCGCTAACTGTTCATAGTATACCATAGGAATCAAAAAAGAAGAAGGACAATTATCTCCCCATAGATCACTGTCCTTCTTCTTTCTGAAAATAATTCCGCTCGTTAATAATACAATCCTACACGCTCACATGCGGTATCGCCGTAATACAATACCTCACTCCCAATCGGACTGCATTTACATTCTCCATCCTTGTTATTTCCCTCGCTCAAAAGAACATATAGCTGCTGTCTCAGCTCGTCCTTTTCCAACTTAGATGTTCTACCCTTCTGCGTCATCACTATCACTCCTTACCTTCCCTTAAAAGTATAACATATTTCTCCTTTTTTGTACACAAAAAGTTTATTTTTTACAAAACTTTCGTTTTCGTGTTATTTTCTACCATTTTTTTTAGAAAAAATCGAGTAGGCTGACTCCTACTCGATTCGCTTGCGAACATTCCGCACTATGTACTCCATGTTCTTACGCCCGGCAAATGCAATTTCATGCAAGTATGATTGTACTTGCCAGGCTTTTGTACCAAAAAAGGTGTTACACAAACTATTCTGTGTAACACCTTTTCCTTATTTATTACTTCTTAGCACAATATCAAATTATAATCTCTTTAATAACTCTGCTCTTCTCTCTTCAAATCCAGGTTTTCCAAGCAATGCAAACATGTTCTTCTTATAGCTCTCAACACCTGGCTGATCAAATGGATTTACACCTAAAATGTATCCACTAACACCACATGCGAACTCGAAGAAATAGAATAACTCTCCTAATGCGAACTCATCTTTTGTTGCTACATTAACCATAAGGTTTGGAACCTGTCCATCGGTATGTGCGCAAAGAGTTCCCTTCATAGCAGATTTGTTGATGAAATCAACGTTCTTACCTGCTAAGTAGTTCAATCCATCTAAGTCATTCTCTTCCTCTTCCATAACGATTTCACAACCTGCATCTTCTAAGTTTACAACAGTCTCGAACATACATCTCTGTCCGTCCTGAATAAACTGTCCCATAGAGTGAAGGTCTGTTGTTAAATCTACAGATGCTGGGAAAATTCCCTTCTGGTCTTTTCCTTCGCTCTCGCCGTAAAGCTGTTTCCACCACTCACCAATATAATGAAGAGATGGCTCGTAGTTTGCTAAAATCTCAACGCCTTTTCCTTTGCGAAGCAAAATGTTACGGATAGCTGCATAAAGAACAGAACCATTTTCTTTAAATGACTTTGTAAGGCACTCTTCTCTCATGCTTGCAGCACCTTCCATAAGTTTTGTAATATCTGCACCACTTACTGCAATTGGAAGTAAACCTACACCTGTAAGTACAGAGAAACGTCCTCCTACATCATCAGGAACTACAAAACTCTCATAACCTTCTTCGTTTGCAAGGTTCTTTAAAGCTCCCTTTTCCTTATCAGTTGTAGCATAAATTCTCTTATTTGCCTCTTCCTTACCGTATTTTTCAATCAATTTCTTCTTAAATACACGGAACGCAATAGCTGGCTCTGTTGTAGTACCTGACTTACTGATCATGTTAATAGAGAAATCACGATCCCCTACTACATCTAATAAATGAGAAATATATGTTGTACTGATGTTATTACCTACGAAGTAAATCTCTGGAGTCTTACGGATTTCTTTTGATACACTATTATAAAAGCTGTGTCTTAAAAATTCGATTGCAGCTCTTGCACCAAGATAAGAACCACCGATACCAATTACTAACAACACTTCAGAATCACTCTGAATCTTAGCAGCAGCTTTCTGAATACGATCAAACTCTTCTTTATCATAATTGATAGGAAGATCAATCCATCCCAAGAAATCATTTCCTGCACCAGATCTTTCTACTAAAGTCTTCTTTGCATCTTCTGCAATTCTCTCCATCATATCCAACTCAGCATCATTGATAAAATTCTTAGCAGCTGAATAATCAAATGTTACTTTTGACATTTCTCTTTCCTTCTTTCTTAAAATCTTACTATCTTAGGGTATCTGTTAAAAACATGAACAGATATGGAACTTCTGTTTTACCAGAAATTTCAGTCCTTTGACCACTGTTTCCATTTTAGCAAAACCCGTAGATTATGGCAAGTTTTTTATTTCCCAGAATACATTCCAAACATATCTTTTACTCTGTCAATTGTACGTTTTGACTCTTGTTGACTAATTATGCGCTCTAATTTATCAATTCTTCTATTTGCCTCCATATTGGCAAGGCACAAAAATCGTACCATCTCATCCATATAATCCTTATTAAGCTGAGACCATTTTTCCTTATGCTTTCTCTTCTGGAACAAAGGCAAACCATCTTTGATATATTCCTCTACAATTTTTTGATTATCCTCTTTATAGTGTTCCATAAATTCTTCTGCTTCTTCATCTGACATCAGACTATACTGACTGGCCTCTCTTGAAGAGGAACAACAACTTCTAAGAATATACTCAAAATATTGCCTTTCCTCATGCTGTATTCCATTAATCGTGTTAATGACACGCTTAATGGCACAGGCATTTTCTGTAATTCCATGATTTTGCTCACTTTTATTACTTTCCTTTGGAAAGGTATCATCAACCTCAATCCCAAAAATATCCATAAAATCATCAACCAAAGAATTATTCTTAAAAAATGTCCGATCAAAACGCTTTACAATTATATTTTCCTTTCCAAACACATCAGATAATATATGCAAATAATTATAATAATCTAATGCAACATATTTTTTGTATGTCTTTATATATTCTTCCCAAGTAAGACTACTCAAATTTTCTGAAGCACTATGTTTTACCAACTGGTTGTACCAAGACATGGCATAATCTACCTGACTGCGCAAATAAATAATAATTTTTATCTGAACATTGCGCTCCTTCGCCCACTGCACAAGTGCTTTTCCATTTGTTTTATACAATTTACGACGAAACAGCATCGAATACGCTCCCTCATCTGACAACAAAACAGTATCAAATGTATCAAATTTCTGTTCAACGATGCCCAATCCTCTCTGAAAAATCTCTTTTTCCCGTTCTTTGTCTCTAACACCATTTCTTACATATTTACTTGTTAAGAAAAGTCCATTACGACGCTTAGATTTGTGTTCGTAAACAAAGGGCATAATTGGATAACAAAGTCCCTTTTCCTCAAGAATCTCTCTGTGATCTGTACAAAAACTCTGGATTGTAGTTGTTCCAGTCTTAGGCGAACCAATGTGAAAATATAATGTTTTCATAAGAAGCCTCACTTTCTATTCAAACTGCTTTTTAACCTTATGATATTGATACAAGCATACATTTTTTGACCTTTTAATCCTTGTATCATATTATATTTCCCATTTGGCATTTTTAAGTCACTTTCTCGTCACTTTCACACATGTTTTATATACATTTTTGCCACATTTTTCTCACAATTATTTATCCATTTTGCATATAGTATCTATGGGTAGGCAAACATACTACACTTCACCTAAATACTCTCTTAATATCTCCTGTAAAAGCTGCTCTCCATCTTCTGTTTTCTTTTCCTCCTCTTTTGGCTCTAACATGTTTTTTTCCAATTTCACTTCTGCCTCTTCCTGTTTTTCTCTCAACTCTTCTGCTTTTTTCTCTCGCTTCATACGTTCCTGCTTTAACTCTGCCACAAGTTCTTTTTTTACTCGTTCCAATTCTTCTCGCTTTACATTGGTCCGTTCCTTTTTTACTTTCGGTGCTTTTTCTTTAGCCTTTTTTGTTTCTTTTTTATTGCTTTTCTGCATTTTAGCCATTTCTTCTTTTTTCTTTAATTCCTGCTGTATTTTTTGAAATCCTACAGGGTCAGCCTCTTCTTTTTGCAGTCTTGGTATGTATACATTTTCCAAATACTCAGACAAACTCCACTGTAACTTTTTCTTTTTTCCACGAGTATCCGATAGCATAATAAAACTTATCCACATTGTACACATAAATATCAAACATACGCTCTCATCAATCAACGCATTCTTTCCACAATTCATATATATCCCCAGAACCAAGGATATTACTGCAATACATCCACTTAATATACGTGCTTGTCCACAACGTTTTTCCCATGTGCATAAAAAAACTCCCAGAATTTTTTGCTTATTCACATATTTATCCACAAATTTATCCACATTATTCACATTTAATCCAAATTTATAACTCACAAAAAAGTTTTGTTTAAATTTTTCTGTAAATGGGTGGGTATTTGTTCCCATTTCTAGGGTTCGTTTTATCATTCTGCTGTACTTTACGCCAAGCAACACCTCCATTCCTACTCCAAGCAAAACTACACCAACTAATACATAGCGCAACACATGGTTTGTTACTAACTGTTCTAACATTGTTCTTTCTCCTTTCATACCTTTGTTGTAACTATTCACACCCCTCCCCATATATTCGCACTCGTCGTCCTTACGGACGCCATTTCCGTGCTACGCACTAAGACTGCTCATATATGGGGAGGCAACTCTATTCGAGTGCCTCTATAATGGAACAATCAGCTACTTATATGCCAGCATAACGTATCTAATTGTTCCATTATAGAGTGTTCTGAATAGTTACCCTTTGTTAATAAAAAAAGGAAACAAAAACAAGCCCTCTTGTTTTTGTTTCCTCTTTTGTAACCTTTTGGTATTTGTATCATATCATGTTTTATTCCAAATGAAAATAAAAATCGGTAGACTAAAATCGCCTTAATTCTACACTAAAGTTTCCATCATGCCTGTCAACAATTTTACGGTATGCTCAATTGCCTTTGCCTCAAATTCACCATAATCCATAGTTGCACTATTATCCGCTTTATCAGAAATGGCACGTATTACTAAAAATGGTATTTCATTTACATAGCACGCCTGAGCAATAGCAGCACCTTCCATCTCTGTACAATATCCAGAAAATTGTTTAATCAGATAATCTTTTTTCTCCTTATCTGAAATAAACTGGTCTCCACTTACGACTCTTCCTACAAAAGTTTGAATCTCTGGATTGACTTTTTTGTTGACTTCTTCTGCCACGGAAAGCAATTCTTTATCGGCAACAAATACAGAATTATCCATTCTTGGAATAATCCCCGGTTCATAACCAAAACCAGTTGCATCCATATCATGTTGTAAGGCATCACTTGACAGTACAATATCTCCAATATTTATCTCATTTTTTAAGGAACCAGCCACTCCTGTATTAATTACTGCTTCCACCTGAAAATCATCCACCAAAATCTGTGTACAGATTCCTGCATTGACTTTTCCAATACCACTGCGCACAATGACTACATCTTTTCCTGCCAAATCTCCTTCAAAAAAATCCATGCCAGCTTTCTTTTCAATTCTTTTCACCTGCATTTTTTCTTTTAAACGGCTAACTTCTTCATCCATTGCACCGATAATACCAATTGTTTTCATTGTATTTCCTCCTGTTTTTATTGTTTTTCTTTGCTCTTTCTCTCTTTTATCTGAAAAATTCCCATAACAACTTTATATCCTACAAAACCTGCAATCACACCCACAATAATTCCGCCTAATACATCTGTAGGATAGTGCATATACAAATACATCCGAGAAATTGCAACCACAATTGCAATTCCCAATGCAACATGTCCCATTTTTATTTGCTTTGCCAAGTAAAGGGCTGTAGTTCCTGTAAAGCAGACTGCTGTATGCCCCGATGGGAACGAAAAATCTTTCTGCCTTGCTGCAATCAATTCAATGGTATCCTTCACATCATATGGTCGTATTCTGGCAACCAACGGTTTTAACAATCCGTTACATAAAATCAAATCTGCCAGTAATGCACAAGATAAAATAATTCCAGCTTTTCTTGTCTTTGGAATACAGAGTAACACTGCTGCCCACACAATCCAAAAAATTCCACCCATTCCTCCAAGATGGGTGACATATGAAAAAAAGTTATCCAATATAGGATTTCGAAGTGTCTGTATCCAATCTAATAATTGAAATTCCCAATCCATACATCCACCCCAATCTATTCTTCTGTAAAATTAAATTTCACAATCTCACAATTTCTGATTCCATACCCGGCATATTCCTCATTGCTCATATCTTCAAAATAAGAACGAATCACCCTTGCAATTCCATTATGTGCCACTAAAAGGTATGTTTTCTCTTTATCTGCCTTCACATCATCCAGCAAATTGTAAATGCGTTGTGCCAGTTTTAACATAGTCTCTCCACCATCAAAAGAATCGATAAAATGCTGTTTTGCCTGCTGAAATTCCTCGCCTCTTCTTGGCGTACCTTCGTATTTTCCAAAACACTGCTCTCTCAGTCGTTCTTCTGCTCTTGCAGGAATTCCAGTGACTTGTGAAATACGCTTTGCCGTTTCTGCTGCACGAATGAGAGGAGAATATAAAATCTCATCAATATGCAGACCTTCTTTCACAATCTTTTCTCCTAATTCCTGTGCCTGTTCATATCCCAATGGAGTAAGCTCCACATCTGTTGCTCCACAAATCTTTCGCTCCACATTCCACACCGTCTGACCGTGTCTGGTATAATATACATGCGCCATGCTAAAACCTCCTTTTTTTCACAGTGTATCATATCATATTTTATAAGGTAGCTCAAGTTACTTGCAACAACTGACCACTGATTTTAACGACAGTTTTTTCCATACTTTAATCTGTTAGAGAGAAACACTATCTATCATAAACACATATATGAAAGTTTCCAGTTCGCCTATTGCAATATCCATACAAAAAATTTATAATATAAGATAATGAGTTCACAAACACTTATATAGGTTCTGTTTCATTCACAAACAGACACTAAGGAGGATATTAATATGGTATATAAGACGAAGGGCGTCTGTTCCAAAGAGATTCACATAGAGATAGAAGACGATATTGTAAAGAACGTACAGATAATTGGCGGATGTGCTGGTAATACGGTTGGTGTTTCCAGATTAGCAGAAGGAATGCCAGTAGACACTGTCATTGAACGTTTAGAAGGAATTCCTTGTGGTTTTAAAGGAACCTCCTGTCCAGACCAGCTTGCAAAAGCATTAAAGGCATATAAAGAACAAACGAACAATCAATAAATTATCTCGTTATGGAAAGGGTTATTTTTAAATGAAACGTATTGTATTAACGGGCGGCGGTACAGCCGGCCACGTAACTCCAAACATAGCCTTACTGCCAGAATTAAAAAAGCAGGGCTATGATGTACACTACATCGGCTCCAAAGAAGGTATTGAGAAAGAGTTGATTAGTGAATTTGATATTCCATATTATGGAATATCTTCTGGAAAACTTCGCCGTTATTTTGATTTAAAAAATTTCAGCGATCCTTTCCGGGTATTAAAAGGATGTCAAGAAGCATCTACTCTTATTAAAAAATTGAAACCTAATGTTGTTTTTTCAAAAGGTGGTTTTGTATCCGTTCCTGTTGTATGGGCAGCAAAAAGACACCATATTCCTTCCATCATCCACGAATCGGATATGACACCTGGACTTGCAAACAAACTTTGCCTGCGCTATGCAGCAAAGGTATGTTGTAATTTTCCAGAAACTGTTTCGGCTTTGCCTAATGGAAAAGCAGTATTAACAGGTTCCCCAATTCGAAAAGAATTATTTACGGGAAACAAAGCAGAAGGATTAAAATTTTGTGGTTTCCACATTTCAAAACCAGTCATTTTAATAATCGGTGGCAGTCTTGGCTCCGTTGTGGTAAACAACGCAGTCCGAAACATTCTTCCTGATTTATTACAGGATTTTCAGGTAATTCACCTTTGTGGAAAAGGCAAAACAGACAAATCTTTAGAAGGTACAAAGGGATATGTACAATTTGAATACATCAAAAAAGAATTAAGTGACTTAATGGATGCAGCCGATTTGGTTATTTCAAGAGCAGGTGCCAATGCCATTTGTGAACTTTTAGCACTGAAAAAACCAAATATTTTAATTCCATTGTCTGCGGCAGCAAGCCGAGGCGATCAGATTTTAAATGCTGCTTCTTTTGAAAAACAAGGATACAGTTATGTTATCAAAGAAGAAGACTTAACAGGTGATGCGTTAAAACAGGCTATACAGACTGTTTATAATAAAAGATCTGCTTATGTAACAGCCATGGAAAGCAGTCCATTAAACAATCCAATTGAAAAGATTGTTTCACTTTTGGATGAAGTGGCAAAATAACGGGCAGAATATGCAACTGATACACAGTTTTATTTAATTTATTGGAGGAAATAATTATGGGAAGACCAAAGAGATCTGCTGCAAAGAAAGCAGCAGCTAAAACTGCAAACACACAAAAAACTACAACTACAGCAGCAGCTAAGAGCGAAGCTGTTTCAATTGTACCAGGAATACCAAGACAGCTTCCATTAAAGCCTTTAAAATCTGCACAAGCTGCAAAAAAGGCTGCTAAGAAAGCACAGGCTGCAGATGAAGTGTTTATTCAGTTTGGCGGAAAAGAACTTTCTCACAAAGATGTGTTAGCAAGAATCCGCGAAACATATAAAAATTCAGGCGCAACTGATATCATTACTTCTTTAAAGGCATATGTAAAGCCAGAAGAAAACAAAATTTACTATGTAATTAACAAAGATATCACAGGCTCTATTGACTATTAATAAAAAGGAGATGCGTTTCTTTAGCAAAATGCTAAGTTACGCATCTCCTTTTTGTTATCTATTGCTTCTCTCATATCTTAGGATGCCTGCTGCTCTACCCTAGAAATAATAAAGTCTTCCACCTGTTCTTTTTCTATTCCTAAAGAAAGCGCTAGCTCCCCATATAAATGATCTTCTGCTTCTTTGTAAAAACGCTCATCCGTAACTGCAACTTTTCTTCCATTTGCAATACACTCCTGTTTGCGGTGGTATAGTGATTTTAAAACTTTTACCCATTCACGACAATCACAGGTAACCAACGCATCTTTATATTTCTCGTTGCGAGATTTATCGTTAGCAACAGGCAGTTGTTCAATTTGTGGAATTTCCTTAATAAGACTCTCTGCTTCATTTTTGGATAATATCTCACGCATAACAACTTTTTGATTATCCACAGCGGTGTAAATTTTGTTGCCCTTTGTATAGACTTTGGATAATACATAATACAGTTTTTGATTGTCCACACCCGGAATATCCACATGTGTAATATCCTCCACTACACAAACGCCATGCTTACCATAATTTACATACTGACCTTTTTCGAACATTATTGCCATCCTTTCTTCAAACAACGATTATATGCTACTTTCTCTTAAAACTAATCTCAATGGTTGATATGCAACCAGAGATTTCTACCTCATAGTCTTCTAGGTTTGATGGAACTGAAAGTCGATTATTCACATCAATTGATGGCTCAAAAATCATACCATCCCTCTCTTTGGCTTTTAACGGTGGTTTCTCATCAGAAATATATAATAAAGTATCGCCAACCCAAACTCCGTATAAAGTCTTACTCTTCAAACGATATTCACTAGGCATAATAACCTTTGAATTCGTAACTTTAGACTTCGCCTCTCCAATTGCAAACATTGCCTCATCTCCTTTACTTCAAACATTCATTCCTGAAGTTGTCTGTCTCTTCTATGAGCCATCCCAAACCAAACAATATACTGCCCTAGTAATATATTATCAAAAAAACCCAAAAAGCGTAAGTGTTTTTATACTTATTTACTAAATTTTGTCAATTTTACCAAACCAACCCACATATTCATTGTACACTTTTATATGTATTATTCACAGAAATTAAGCATTTTATACAATTATCACTTTTTCGAATAATTCATTTCATTTTTATGAATTTTCACACAATTTCTTCTTTTTTTATAAAGAATTTTTTCTCATTACTCACAGAAACAAAGCGGCAAGTCTATTTCACCCCCTAAATCTCCCATTCATGAGGAACTTTTCTATAAACAAAAAAGAGCGTTGTACATTTGTTCTGTACAACGCTCTCTCCTAATATGCTCTTACAGTTTCTTTTTTTGCACTGCTCCAAGGACTATAATATTTCTTTCCATCAACCTTTTTGTAAGAACGCACTCTTACATAATAGGTCTTGTTTGCCTGTAATCCATTTAAAAAGGCAATAACAGATGTTTTCTGCTTTACATTCAACTTCTTTGCACCCTTAAACTTCTTATTCGTAGACCACTGAAGCTGATAACCGGATGCCTTCTTATTCTGATTCCAAGTAACAATCAAGGAACGAGAACCTTTGCTTCCATTTAACACATTTCCAATAGAATTTTTTGTTAGGAAATAACCTATTTTCGGCTCAGAATTTGCACTCTGCACATTTCCCTGTTTAGCAGCCACCTTATAAGTATACTTCTTTCCATTTGCATTTGCCTTCTTGTCTATATAGCTAGTAGCTGTCAATTCTTTCACTTTTTTTCCATTTCGGTATAACACGTAGCTTTCCGCCCCTTCTACACGCTTCCATGTAACCTTCATTCCTTTTTGCACAGCCTCAACTTCTTTGACCTTCGGAACTTCCATGGATGCCTGCGTAAGAGCAACATTAACCGCAGTTACCATGGCATTGCTGGAATATGTAGCTCCTGATATTGCATCAACAGAAACGTCTCCAACCGTTTGTCCCACTAATCTTCCACTGATTCCTGCATATGCGTTTTGCATACATACAGCACTATTATCCGTCGCCTCCGTATAATATGTGAGTGCTGCAATTGCTCCACCAGACACAGTAACTTCCATATAAACTTCATAAGGCACAAATGCCAATCCTTCTATCCCTTCACCAACTGTTGCCGTTCCTATAAAAGTACCATCCTGTACCTGTTCCGGAATATGTACAACTCCCGCAGACAAAGGGATTTCATCTGCCAACGCCACCGTGGCAGATGATGTCGCAATCACAGCCGCAAGCATTGCAGCCACTCTACCTTTCCATTTCTTCATATCGCACCTCTTATAACTCTTTCTGAATCTCTTCTAAAATTGCATCTGAAATTACATCCGTCTCTTTGCCCGGCTGCCATGTAATCTGCACTTTATCATCTTTATAGCGTGGTATCACGTGCATATGAAGATGGAACACAGTCTGCCCTGCCACTTCTCCATTATTCTGCAAAATATTGACACCATCGCATTTTAAAACCTTCTGCATGGCAGTTGCTACTTTTTTTGCCACCACATAAATAGCTGCCGCATCCTCTTCGGGAAGTTCAAATATGTTTGCCGCATGACTTTTCACTAAAATAATGGCATGCCCTTTTGATGCTGGTGAAATGTCTAAAATCACACGAAAACGTGTATCCTCATATACGGTTTTTGATGGAATTTCTCCATTTGCTATTTTACAAAAAATACAATTTGAATCTGTCATTGTTTATGCCTCCTTTTTAACTTATATTTGTCTTAACTTCTAAGCAAATACTAATTTCATTTTAGTTATAAATACTTTATCTGTCAATTATTGTTCCCCTTGCACATATAAAAAATCAATATATTTTATGTAAATTTCATCTATTTTTAAATTCTAACCCCTTGAAAATAGGGCATTTCACTGTTTCAATAGCATTTCCTGTCAACTTTTGTCGATTGATTTTTGTTGCTTTTTTTCGTCATTTTTCTTACAATGTTTTTAGCATCATTTAATGTGCTATTGGAGCGCAAAAATGCAGATGTATTGTTTTATGTCTGTCCAATCTAATTTTGCTAAATTTTCAGACATGTAAAACAATGGGTTTACAAGGGAGCCGCAACAACAGATACTATTTAAAGAAGGAGTTTTTTATTGTGCTGACGCAAAGCCAAAAAGAGCAGATTTTCTATCTGTGCAAAGATAACGAAACACTACGAGATATTTTCAGCCAATTTTGTCATTCTATTGACGAAGATCTCGGACACTTAAATCAAATGGTTCGGAATGAACTTTCCGCTTTATCAGCATCCGTACAAATGCTGATACAAAAAAATCCATCTCTTATGGAACAACGACAATGGTCCATAATTGAAGAGAATTATAGCAACTTGTACCGCTTAATGACAATCTACGAAAATTATCGCAACAATTTCCACACAAAAAGCACATACATTGATGTGGTGGATTTATGCGAGAAAATTTCCTCTCAATTTCAAACTTTAGCATCGGAAAGAAATATTGATTTTTTATATGAAAATCACATGACAAATCCACAAATATTACGTCACTATTTTGGAGATTCAGAGAAAATAGAAGATTCCATTATTGGACTTCTAAAACATGCTTTTCACACCATCCCTGGAGTTACTTATGTAAAAATTTCCCTACATAACATAGACACTACTAAAGCGATTATCCATGTAGAGTGGAATGGTACTATGATTACCGAAAAAGATTTGCAAGATTTGAAACAGGCGCAAATTTCCAAATCCTTATATGCAAAATATAATGGCATCATCACTGCAAAGCAATTTGCTGATATTTGCGAATTTGATTTTTCTATTTCTTCCTCCGAAGAAAAAACCTATGTAGATTTTGGTATACCTACAACAGAAAAAATAGATTTTTAAGCGAAAAAAAACACACAGGCTACTTTTTTCGTATCCTGTGTGTTTTTGATTCAAGGAAAAACAAAAATTATCCTCTATTCGTTCTTGTCATCCTCTTCTTTTTGTCGAATTCTAACAAACATCTCTGCTGCCATCATCGCTGAGAACAACATTAATATCATCGGCAATTTCCAATTAGTACGATCTCCCGTTTGTGGAGAATCGGAAGTGTAGTCAGAAGGTGTATCTTGATTCACTTCTGTTTCCTTAACAGGCTTTTTGGTAGCCTTTACTTTCGGCGTTGGAGTTGGATCTTCCTCTGGCTCCACCGTTGGTGTTACCTCTATAGTAGGACTTGGAGTTACCACAGTTTGATCCATCGGTACACTGGTTGGCTGTTGAAGTGGCGCTATAGTCGGTTCCACTGTTGGTACTACCGTCGGATTTACGGTTGGTACTGCTGTAGGTTCCGTTGTAGGTGGTGCTGTCACTTCAACTTCTGGCAATTGATAGTATACTTTCAACACAGTGCTACCATCTGGTGCTACTGTATCCTGTTCATTTGACTCAGACACAATTACATGGGTATATCCATCGTAAGTCTTTTCCTGTGCTGTTACAGATGTTCCAGCATATACATCTTCTGTTACAATGGTATCCGCATCTTGTCTCTCATATGATCCATCCGGTTGTTCTAAATAATATTCTGTCTTATATTTTGTAATAGTTGGATCATAATAAGCATCCACCTCATAAACTTTATCATCCTCTGCAATATCTACCTGATATGTATCCTTTTTATTACTATTATAAGTATATCCATCATTGGTGTACTTCTGCTCATAGTTTCCATCCAAATCTTCTACTGTCTTTGTCTCTCCAACAGTAGCACTCTGAGTTTCTGTACTTTCTATGTATTCATATTCACCAGTGTTTGGATTTAACTTATAATAATTTAATTTTACTCCAGGCAATACCGTTTCCGGATCATAATATACATTCATCTCATAAGTCTTTCCGGCCTCTGTAAGTGTCACTTCATAATCTTCCGTCTTATTGGTGTTTACATAATAGTTTGGATATTTGGTTCCATAATTGGGATCTACTTCACCAACTGTATGAGTGCTTCCCACTACGTCAGTTGCTACCTCTGTACTGTCTCTTAACTCATACTCTCCATTCTCATTCTTTACATAATAGTTTAACTTATAATAAGCCTCCTGTGGATCGTAATACACATTCATCTCATAAGTGGTATTTTCTTTCTCAAGAATGGCTGTTGTCTCTTGCTCTTTTGTTGTACTGATTTGATATCCTTTCTTATCATACTTAGAAGCATAATTACTATCTATATCCTCTGCACTTACTCTTGTACCAACATTATCCGTATAAATATCTGAGGTATCTTCTGCTTGAAGCTCATACTCTCCAGTAGTTGGATTCTTTAACCAGTATTTCAACAAATAAGACGCCTGTGCTGTCACCTCTTCTGGCACAGTCACTCTTAAGGAATGGATTGTGTGGTTTGCTTTAGAAGTACCAACCGCTGAAGTAAATCCCAAATATACATCCTTATCTTCAAAGCGCTCCATTGAAATTTTCTGTGTCATAATTGGTGTGCTAGGCTTTGTGGCAGTAGATAATGAACCATTTGCATAGTACACACTCATGTTAGTCCCATCATAATCTACCCATACAGTAAACAAACGATCGTCCACGCCCTTATCCGCAAATCTCGTAGCACATTTGCTATCCTTGCTTGGTGTAGCAGGTGAAGTATTAGCAGATGAATTATAAGTTACATAACTACTTTTGTCTGTTCGTTTTACTGTACCAGACAAGTTTTTATAAAGATTTCCATCTGTCTCTTCTGGATCAATCCCATTTACATAGTAAATCTTCTCATGCCCTTTGACATTTCCATCCTCTGTAATGGCAAAATGATCGAATCGCTCCTCATGATTTGGATTCTGATAGTTACTAATGTACCCACCCTGATATGGGTTAGTACCAAAGTCATCAGTTCCTCCATCTTGTCCATTAGTCCGGAAATACAACTGATTGTCAAATCCCCAGTTTTGCAAATCAAAACTGTTATTTCCAGAAAAATAGCAATATGCTCCATTGAAGAAGGAATCTGCCTCAATCGTCAAGCTATCCTCCATATTCTGATAACCAATTCCACTTCCAGGTTCTACGGCATCTGTCTGCTTTGTAGTCATAACCAAACCAATTCCATCTCCACCCGGTTCTCTGGCAAACTCTTCTCCACCCGCCTGACTATAATTTACTACTGCCTCAGGCATAGAAAATGTGTAAGTAATAGAAAATTTTGCATCCTCGCCAAATCGAATAGGATTTGTCAAAAATGCTGCTCCACTTCGGTAATCACAATAACTGTCCGCAGCCTCTTCACCGGATACTGCTGTACTCTCTTTGACACCTCGAATCAAGCGGATTACATTGGTGGTGTCCACTCCTGACGTTGACTTCAGATACTTGTTTTCCTGAGCATCATCCACAATTGCAGGCTTATAAGCTGCTGCTACATCATAAGACTGGTTTTGGGAATTTACTCCTCTTCCTGTAAAAGTCCAAGAATCAGCAGAAAAGTCTACTACATTCCCGTTCTCATCCAAAATTCCCTCGCCTTGTGCAAAAACAACTTTGTCCTTTACCGCTGTGGCTGTCCCATCTGCATTTGCATCCTGTGTTCGCAAAAATTGGTAGCCACACACACTGGTTATTCCCAATACAGCTACCAACCCTAATGCCCACATACGTTTCCTTCTTGTACTCATTACATCTACCCCCTTGTAATGTCCATACATCGTTTCCTTTACGCTGTACTATCAACTATTGTAAATGACTACATTTACTTTTACATAATTATATCGACATTTTCTTCCATTTTTGTAACCGCAACCTTACAAAAAAAGTGTAACTATTCAGGAATATTTGCTATAAGGGAGCAACAAATATATTGAAGGAGTTCTGAATAGTTACAAAGGGTGTAATAACGTCGAGCAATCAGCCTTTTTACTCGATTCGCATACGAACATTCCGCACTACGTGCCACATGTTCTTACGCCCGCCAAATACAATTTCATGCAAGCATACTTGTACTTTGCTGACTTTTGCTGTAAAAAAAGGCGCACAGAAATAAACCTGTACGCCTTTGCACAACCAAGATTGATTATGACATATAGCAGAAAAAATGTCAATATGCAATTTTATTTGCCACATATCTTCATAATAATTGCAATAGGTACAAAAAAGATTCCAAATACTGTTGCCATAACAATTCGACCAAGATACATTTGAAATGGATCTGCTGTAATGTACACTCTTCTTGACCACCAAACATAATTCACTGCCCAATAAGATATTATTATATATATCACCCCAACTATACCAATTATAATATCTAGCATAACTATTCCCCTCCTACTTTACTATTTTTTCAAGAAGCATATCTTTCCTCAAAATTTTCAAACAAAAATCTCTCACTTCCTTTCATATATTCATATTAACACTTTTAGCATTTCTTTTCAACGCTATTGCAATTATTTAAAACTTCTTTAGCATTATATTCATTTCATTTTAATATAATTAATAGCAGATTAACCTTTTTAGCGTTTTAATATCCGCTATTTGGACTTGTTTTTATATTCCTTACAAAATATGCTTTAAATATTATGCACATCATCATAAAACGCTAAGAATTACACAATTATAAGGAGAGAGAGACATGAATTCCATATCCAATACATTTGGTTTTCGCTTAAAACATTTACGAAAAAAAGCAGGATTAAGTCAAGAGCAATTAGCTTTGACCGCAGAGATGGCTCCTTCTTTTATAGGAGAAATTGAGAGAAATCTCAAAAGGCCATCTCTTGAATCCCTTGAAAAAATTGCAAATGCACTGGAAATTTCTATTCCGGAATTATTAAGTTATGACCCGGAAACATACGAAACATCCACTGCATACATTCAAAAAGAAATTATGGTGCAACTGGAAAGCTGTACTCCAGATGAAACTGCACAATTATCAAGAATCCTAAAATATATCATAGAATTTCGAAACATGAAAGAAAATAAAGAGTTATAGTAACTATTCAGAACCCTCATCCATGATGGACTTTCCTATAGCGTAAAAAAACTCATTAAAAAACAGTAATGTTTTCTAATGAGTTTTCTTATTTACGCCAATAGTGAGGACAATCGAGTTAGAGTAGACCACCTCCCACTCAACTCACTACGAACATTTTATTTTCTATTTTCTTTAGCTAACTGCTCTTCAAGAAAACGGATGCGTTCATCCTTTTGTAGATTCTCATTCTGCAATTTTGCAGTCTGTGCTTGAAGTTGTGTGTTTTTATCTTGTAGTTCCATATTTTTACCTTGCACTTGCAAAAAATCATTTTGTTGTTCTTTGATTGTACTTTTTAGAGATTGAATTTCCTGTTTGCTTTGTTCTATGCCTTGCTCTTTGCCAAAATCTAGGGCAGAAGCCATATCCCGGCGATAACGTTCTCTGGCTTCCATTTGCATTTTTTCTTTTTCATCGGCGGTAAGTTCTTTTAAAGTAAGAATACTCTTTTGGATGGTTTCATTTTTTTGAGCTAACATTTGAATCTCCTCCCATGTAGTTGCCTTAAAAAGCTGTGCCCAGTAGTAAATATCAGGCATGTTTTTTTCGTCTTCAGGGTTTCCTAATTGATTCAATTGTAACATATAGATTCCAAACTTGTCACTATATTTGTGCCTTGTTTTGAGGTTGTATAAGAAGTAATCAGAGTAAAGAATTTCCGGAAAATCTTTAGGAGTGAAATCCAAAATACCAATATGTATAGTCTTTTTCACACTTTTATAATCTTCTCCAGATTTTAACTGGTCGAACATGCGGCAAAGGTAAGTAAGAGAACGTTCCGGCCAATTCCCCCAGTTTTCTACCTGCATTTCCAGATTGATGATTTGTTTGTGGTTTACTTCTAATTTTACATCCAGAATCATGTTTTTATCATCCATCGCATCCCCTTCACTAATGGGATTTGTAATGCGGAGAGAGGTGATTTCCTCTGATTTCATAGATAGCATAGCACACAAGATGCCACGAAGAGCGTTTTCATTTCGTTGAAGAAATGCTTTGAAGAAATAGTCATTGGTTAGCGTATAAGGCAACTTCCCAGTAAATGATTCTTCAGATTGCTGTGTATTAGTTGTTTGTAGTGTTTCATTTGCCATAGGCAAAACTCCTTTCTTGTTGTGCATTTTAATAATTATTGTTTGAAATACTTGGCGATATGCCAAATGAAAATAAAGATAAGATGTAACTATTCAGAACACTCTATAATGGAACAATTAGATACGTTATGCTAGTATATAAAATTCTTTTATCAAGGACATTATATATGGATTTTCGAAAAATACAATAAAATTATTAGAAAAGAAGTATAAAAAATTGAGAAACTATTGAAAAAAGCCACTGACACAGCAGCGGCTTTTTTACTTTATAATCATCTTACTGAAGTTTTAAAATCTTTTCAACAGTATCCTGCATCTTGTCCGAATCACAAACAATGTCATGAAGTACAGGAGCAGTACGAATCTCTTCGATTGCATTTGGAACTTTTACTCCGGACAACTTGCAAAGTTCGTCTACTAATTCAAAGTCACCCATAGAATCATATTTGCTATCAATGGCATTCATAACGCTTCTTGTAAACTTATAAGGACTTGCTGTAGAAGCAATGACAGTTGGTGTCTTGTCTCCACTCTTCTCAGCGTAATCTTTATATACACCTGCAGCAACTGCTGTATGTGTATCCATGATATAACCTTCTTTGTCATACATAGCTTTGATTGTATCTGCAGTCTTTGCCTCGTCTGTGTATCCACCTACGAAGTCGTTAAGATTCGCTTTCATATCATCTGTAATATCATAAACACCCTTTGTAGAAAGTGCCTTCATCAAATCCGCACACTTATCTGCATCGTTACCTGCAATCTTGTAAATCAAACGCTCTAAATTACTTGAAATTAAGATATCCATAGATGGAGATGTAGTTAAAATAAACTCACGATTCTTGTCATATGTTCCTGTCTGGAAGAAATCATACAATACCTTGTTGTCGTTAGATGCACAAACAAGTTTATCAATTGGAAGTCCCATATTTTTTGCATAGTATGCTGCCAAAATGTTACCGAAGTTACCAGTTGGAACTACTACGTTCATCTTATCTCCAGCTTTAATTTCGCCATTCTTTACTAATCTGCTGTACGCATATACATAATATACGATCTGTGGTACCAAACGACCAATATTGATAGAATTTGCAGATGAGAACTGATAACCTGCTTTATCCATTCTCTCAGCCAATTCTTTGTTATTAAACATTGCTTTCACACCGCTTTGTGCGTCATCAAAGTTACCAGTAATACCAACTACCTTTGTGTTAGCACCCTTCTGTGTAATCATCTGTTTTTCCTGAATTGGACTTACTCCGTTCTTAGGATAAAATACGATGATGCTAGTTCCTTCTACATCAGCAAAACCAGCCAAAGCAGCTTTTCCTGTATCTCCGGATGTAGCAGTCAAAATAACGATTTCATTCTTTACGTTGTTCTTCTTTGCAGAAGTTGTCAATAAATGAGGTAAAATAGATAATGCCATATCCTTGAATGCAATAGTTGCACCATGGAATAACTCTAAATAGTAAGCACCATCTTTCTTTACTACAGGTACGATTTCCTTTGTATCAAACTTGCTGTCATAAGCACGATTGATACAATTCTTTAATTCCTCTTCTGTAAAATCTGTGATGTATAACTTCATAACTTCGTAAGCAACTTCCTGATAGCTCATGTTTGCTAACTCTGCAATATCCTTGTCTAATGCTGGAATAGAAGCAGGTACAAATAATCCTCCGTCATTTGCCAAACCTTTTAAAATTGCCTGCGATGCAGTTACAGTTTCCTGCTTGTTTCTTGTACTGTTATACATTAAATTCATCTTACTTCATCCTTTTCTATCTGTGATAAATATTGTTTCCACGTTCCTATACGCGCAATTTCTACACGCATTTGAGGGCATTATACCACATATTGGATTTTAGTTCAATATCAAGCATTAATACTTTTTGGAAAAAAATGAGCCGACGCAATACACATCGGCTCACACTTATCTCATCTGTCGGATGATTCTCTGTATACTTTTTTCAGACAGAAAATATTTGACTGCCAATTCACATACCGACAAGCCTGTCAGATAATCTTCATAAATACAACGATTTCTGTCGCCTATCTCCTGTCGTATCTGGCTATTACTGCCCCAGGCAGCTCTCTGTCCCGGCCTTCTAGGAATATAAATACTCTCGCCTTCCACATATTGCTGAATCATCTCTATTATCTCTACTGGCAGAATCTCTTCTGCTCTTCTATAGCTCATATTTGCCTCCTATAATTTTAGTACATAGGATTCACAATGGCTATATAGTTACAGTCTTTAGCTCATTATTCTGAAACACTGTATATTCACTTTCCTGCAATAGCCATTGCTACGCAAACATCACTGGTTCCTTCATACGCTTTCTCCTTTTCACATTTTTTTCCATATTAACATATAAAGAGAAAAATGTCCATCCATTTACCTCTCTGCCTAACGGAAAAATTCGTGATCGCCGTATACAAAAAGATAACTCAGGCTACTATCAAACCATACCACATTATCCGCATCGGCATACTGGCGCGCCATAAAATATAACGCCCCCTGAGACTCGTCCTCTCCACATAATACACGATGAACTGCCTCTTTGGTCTTGTCGGATATTTCCACCGACCAGTAACGACCATCCTCCACTGGCGAAAATTGATAAACACCACCAGTTGTATCAAAAACGACATCCGTTACATTATCCGGAAATTCCGTAGTACAATTCACTCGGTTTAGAACTACATTTGCTACAAGCATTCTCCCCTTTACATCTGCATCTGTAGCTTCTGCCTCCACAATTCGAAGCAATACCGAACGATCCTGCTTTGACAAAGAAATGATTTCTCCATTTGTTGCTTGATTTTTTATTTGCTGTTGCTGTATCTGCAAGGCATCGGCATTTTGTTCTTCCATGGTTCTCATAAATGAAAACTCTTCCATTTTTTGTTGTTGCTCTACCATATTGGCAGGATTCTTCAACAAATGACCGGACGAAAATAACACATCCTTCTCCGATTGATTTTCACTTACACTGGCAACGCCAAGCAAAGTGTCCTCAGCTAATTCACTATTCGTAGGAATTACTGCATCTGTTCGGGTTGTCTCATCTTTTTTTTCATTGTTTAACCAAAAGGTCAACTGGCCTTTTCCGTAACCAATCTCCAACGGAAATTTCATTTTTAGGTTATCTGTCTGCACTTGATTTTCTAGCTTTTCATTTGTTGTCCTTACCATTTTTTTTGCAAACAAGCCTGCATCTTTTTGCTGGGAAGTCTCTGCACATTTTGCTACTATTTCTGTGTGCATACTTACCTCCCCCAATGTGTAAACCCCATTTATCAAAAATAGCAACCCCATCGTTGCAGCTCCTATGGCAATTGTCACAAACGCCATTCTTTTTCTGTCGTATCGTTTTACTGCATTTCGAAAAACAGAAAACTTATGTCTCATGCATTTACCTCTTCTTTCTCTGCCATCGTTTGCAGGTATTTTTTTCTCCATCATTTGGCAAACGGGCAAGTATTGTCCTGAATTCTAGCCTATGAGTTGCAGTTCTGTCAATATTATTTTCCTTTTTTCGGTAGATGTCCTATTTTTTGTTTTCCAGTATTTTACATACCATACAGAATACCCAAATTTTTATTCCCTGTCTTTTGAAATTTTCATGGAAAACATCCAAAACTTTTTGTGCATATTTTTTATACATTGTAACTTATTTTCGCCCCGAAAATTGTTGAAATAGTGCAAAATCACTAGGATACCCTCCTTTTTTTCACAATTTCATGTTATACTAATATAGTAGAAACTAGATTGAGGAGGGGTACTATGGCACAATTACCGGGAGTGTTTTCTGCCACAAAAAAGAATGGGGAGTTGTATTTTCGCGCATCCATCACTTGTAAAGGAAAACATATTAGTTTAGGAAGTTTTACAACGGAAACACAAGCATCCAAAGCCTACCAACAGGCGCAAAAAATTTATCGCTCTAACCAGTTGTCCATTGAGGACTACAAGAAAGACTGTGCTTTATCCTTTGAAAAATGGGTTTCGTTAATTAATTTTCGGGATAACAATATTTACTGTAAGACTCCAATTTATATTTTGTCCAATTTCTTCCTATATTATTTTGGACCAGATGACATTTTGAAATTTGATGTAGATGATTTATTCTATTATTCTAAACATAAAATTCAGCGAAGGGGTGGCCATCTATTTGTTTCCGAATACGGCACGCAATTTAATATTCTAGCTCGATATGGAATTAAAAATTTTGCAGTTGCTGGAAGGGATTATCGTTTTGTAAATGGTGATTCCACAGATTTTCGCTATCGAAACATTGAAATTATCAACAAATACCATGGTGTCAGTAAACACATGGAACAGGGTATCGCCTTTTACACTGCAAAAATTCATGTAAATGGTGATTTTCAGATTGGCACTTATGCCACAGAAGTAGAGGCTGCTGTTGCCTACAATAAAGCTGCTACTATTCTTGCCACTAATGGAGTAACCAAACAGTTTGCTAAAAATTATATACTGGAATTAAATGAAATTGAATATGCTTCTATGTATCATAAAGTTCACATTTCAAAAACTATACGAGCCTATCACCCATCTTAAGTTTTTCATCTTTCCAGAAACTTTTGTAGATATGTTTTTTTAGCAAATTTCCTCCTCTTTTTATAGTATTTAGAAATTTATTTTGTTTTTTTTAAAAAAAGACTATCTTTTTTCGCAAAATGTGTTATAATATATACATATTTTTCTTCTTCCATTTTCATAAAGAAAAGCAGTCAGGGAATCAACCGTATGTTTCCCGACTGCTTTTTTACATATAAGAAGGCAAGTCTGTTTATCTATTCAAAATTCCAAACATACTCACCCATATATCAACCCGAAGATTTTTCTCTTTTGCTTGCTCCTTTTTCTTCTTTTTGTGTTCGGCGCCTATATTATCTTATGCAGTTTCCTACATTTTGTGTTCTGAAGTAACCTCTGGGTTAAATGCGTAAAAATTCTTTTCATTCAATTTGTCCTGTACAATACGAAGTGCCTCTCCAAAACGCTGGAAATGTACGATTTCCCTTGCGCGTAAAAATTTAATAGGTTCTGCAATCTCAGAATCATGCACTAGACGAAGAATATTGTCATAAGTGGTTCTTGCTTTTTGTTCTGCTGCCATATCTTCATACAAATCTGTAATACTGTCTCCCTTTGATTGGAATTGACAAGCATTTACCGGAATTCCTCCTGCTGCCTGTGGCCACAAGCCCAATGTGTGATCTACATAATATTTGTCAAACCCACTTGCCTTGATCTCCTCTGTGGATAAATCTTTGGTAAGCTGATGCACAATGGCACAAACCATTTCCATATGTGCCAATTCTTCCGTTCCGATGTCAGTCAATAACCCTGCTACTTCATTATAGGGCATAGTATACCGCTGTGCCAAATAACGCATAGATGCCATCAACTCACCATCCGGACCTCCATACTGACTAATGATGATTTGCGCTGCCTGAGCATTTGGCTTGGTAATCTTTATGGGATACTGCAATCTTTTTTCATAATTCCACATATACTAACATCCTCCCTTCCAAGGCCATGGTTGCAATGCCCATGTCCATTCATTGCATACAGTCACATTGTCATTCTGCAATGGTCCTACACAACGGCTATACTCTTCCATTGCCTCTTTTCGCATGTTCTTGTATTCTTCATAGCAGGCAAGGGCCGCTTGGTTGCAAGGATGGGTGTCCAAAAACAGCACTACATCATCTAGCGCAAAGCTGACTTCATCAATAAATCGTGCCAATTGGTTTTTCCTGTTTTGCTCATTCATCGATCACATCCCCCTCTCCCCACAGGTCTTCCATAATAAGGCATCACTAAATCACAGAAAATGGTTCCACATTCCAAACCTTCTGCTGCACCCATAAGATTTTCAAATCGCTGCCATGGCACATATGCCATTCCGATTCCCATGCTATCTACTGGCTGCACCTCTCCATAACAGGTAATCGGATTATGCTCCTGCCCTCTCTGCTGACAAGCACAATTATTTTGCATCATGTTCGCTCTCTGTGAACCTCCACAGCTATTTTGCATTTGTGGTCTTTCTCCACATCTACAGTTATTTGTCATTCTTGGTCTTTCCCCGCTTCCGCAGGTAGACTCTCCCATTCGTCCTCTTTCCTCACATCCGCAGCGATTTGTCATTCTTGGTCTTTCCCCACTTCCACAGGCAGACTCTCCCATTCGTCCTCTTTCTCCACATCCGCAGCGATTTGTCATTCTTGATTGTTCTTGCTCTTCACAACGGTTTGTCATTTTTGACTTTTCCTCACATCCGCAGTGTTCTGACATTTTTGACTTTTCTTCGCATCCACAGCGATTTTGCATCTTTGACTTTTCTTCACATCCACAGCGGTTTATCATTCTTGATTGTTCTTGCTCTTCACAACGATTTGACATTTTTGGCTTTTCTTCACATTCGCAACGATTTGGCATTTTTGACTTTTCTTCACATCCACAACGGTCTGACATTTTTGATTTTTTTTCACATTCGCAGCGGTCTGACATGTGTGTGTGTTCTCCACTTCCGCAACGATCTGACGTTTGCATCTTGTCTTTGCATCCGCAGGTTGCGTCTGACATTACCTGACATCCACGATTCATTCCCATGTTTCTACCAAACCGGGACCATTGTTGGTTGTTACAGGTATTACAACTTCCCCTCATACAAGGCACTCCTTTATTTTGTGATACTTTCAGTATATGCCCAAAAGAAGAAAAAGTGATTTTCTACAAAATCACAAAAACACGCCTGAGTTCTATAGCGCACAAAAGGCATTATAAAAGGTGTTTCCTTCTATAATGCCTTTCTTTTCCTTATTAAAATTCTTCCAATTTCACAACTGGAAACCTACAACATTCCGCTTTTATTGAATAAATGAAAAATAGTAAAAACTTAATTATTTCTTAGTGATATATCCTTTTGCTTTTAATGTCTCAGCACATAATACAGCACCGCCTGCTGCACCACGAACAGTATTGTGTGATAATCCTACAAATTTCCAATCATAAACGCTATCTTCACGAATACGACCAACAGAAACTCCCATTCCATTCTCGTAATCTACATCAAGACTAACTTGTGGACGGTTATCTTCCTCTAAATATTGAATAAACTGCTTTGGAGCGCTTGGAAGTTCTAATTCCTGTGGAAGACCCTTGAAGTTTAATAACTTCTCGATTAACTGCTCTTTTGTTGGGTTCTTTCTGAACTTAACAAATACTGCTGCTGTATGTCCGTTAAGAACTGGAACACGAATACACTGGCAAGTAATCTTTACATCATCTGCTTTAACGATTACGCCATCCTCAATCTTACCCCAAATTCTAAGTGGCTCCTGCTCAGACTTCTCTTCCTCACCACCGATATAAGGAATAATGTTCTCAACCATCTCTGGCCAATCTTTAAAAGTCTTACCAGCACCAGAAATTGCCTGATAAGTAGTAGCTACTACTTCATATGGCTCAAATTCTTTCCATGCTGTAAGAACTGGAGCATAACTCTGAATAGAGCAGTTTGGTTTAACTGCCACAAAACCTCTTGTTGTTCCAAGTCTCTTCTTCTGGAATTCAATTACATCAAAATGCTCTGGGTTAATTTCAGGCACTACCATTGGTACATCTGGTGTCCATCTATGAGCACTGTTGTTTGAAACAACAGGTGTTTCTGTCTTTGCATATGCTTCTTCAATTGCCTTAATCTCATCTTTAGACATATCTACTGCACTAAATACGAAATCTACAGTCTTTGCAACTTCTTCTACTTCATTTACGTTATGAACAATAATCTTCTTTACTGCTTCTGGCATTGGAGTATCCATTTTCCAACGATCTCCAACTGCTTCTTCATAAGTTTTTCCAGCACTTCTTGGACTTGCTGCAATGGTTGTTACCTCAAACCATGGATGATTCTCAAGAAGAGAAATAAATCTCTGTCCTACCATACCTGTTCCACCAAGAATACCTACTTTTAACTTATCGCTCATTTTATATTACCTCTTTTCGCCTTTTTCTGTCTTTCGGACACGCACATTTGTCCGTCTGCTAAAAATAATACACTATTCACTTGAAAAATGCAATTACAAATTCCATTTTCCTTTAATTTTATGCACATTGTCGAATCTGAGAGCTAAATTTGATATTCTGTTGTTATTTTTGGTATATTACGCACAATCGAGCAGACTGACTCACTACTGGCGCAACTAGCAAAGGGCAAGCCGCACATAAATACGGTTGCCCTTTGTTTAACTGTTTTTCTTTGTAACTATTTTTTTATGATAGCTTTTGCAGAAAGTCCAGCTTTCTTTAAAATCTTCTTATATAATGTAAGTTTCTTTGCTGGAACATATACCTTAACTTTAGAAGAAATTCCCTTGAAGGCTTTTGCTCCCACCTTTGTGGTTTTTAAACCGGATGTTTTAATTGTTATCTTCTTAAGATTCTTACATCCATAAAATGCCTTTGCTCCAATCTTTGTTACATTTTTTCCAATGGTTAATTGGGTTACTTTCTTATTTCCTTTTAATGCCTTACTTGCCACCGAAGTCACTTTATATGTAACTCCATTAATTGTTACTTTTGCCGGAATACTAATATTCTTGGTCTTTGTTACCGTTGTTTTTACATATTCTACAGTAGCCCCTGCCTTTGTTACCTTATATACTGCCTTTGTTTTTGTATCTTTTAACTTAGTGCCTTTCGCAGGTGCGTTCATAGACGAGTCTGAAGCTACTGCACTAGGAGTTGCTGTCATTGCCGGAGAAGTAGTGGTAGTTGGTGTTCCAGTAATTGCTGGTATAGTAGTTATTGTTGGCGTTCCAGTAATCTCTGGTGTAGTAGTTACATCTGGTGTTTCCAAAGTTGTGGTCAACTTTATAGTAACTGGTTCTGCCACCGCATTTTCTCCATATAAAGAAGTATATCCTTCCCGATACAACACTGCCAGTTTATCATATAATTTTGAATAAAGACTTGCATTGTATGTCTGACTGGTTGCACTAAATCCGGTTCCTTTTAAGTTCATAGTTGCAATTTCTAAACCAAGAGGGCTTGTCTTTCCTCTATCTTCAAATCCTTCTGATGCAGGTCCTGTACCATTATAGTTAATACGTGCTTTTGGATTTGTGGTACTGGTAGAACCTTTTGTACTGATAAAACTTGTACTATTAAAAATACCACCTGTCCAATTCTTCGCATCCCAATATGGATCATTTTCTATTTCTTTTTGATTGTAGATTGTGTCTGGAATCTGACTTCCCCCAATAAAGTTTCCTTCACTGTCAAAGTTTCCTTCGGTATCTTTTGGATCATATGCTGTATCGCCCGGTGCAGTATAAATTCCGTCTCCACCCAGTAAGTTACAAGTGATTGCTGCCATTCCATCGCGATCTGTATAAGAAGCAATTCTTGTCTGACGATACCAAGCATTTCCAGTGGTTGCTGTTGGATGGATAAACATAGTACATCCCATGGCTGCATAATATCTTCCAAGTTCCGGATAAAAATGTCCATCTCTACAAATATCAATACCAATCTTGCCCCATTCTGTTTCTATCATTTTTGGAGTAGTACCTGGCACTGACCATTCACTTTCACTTCCTGCTCTGTGAATTTTCTGATAAGAGTCCATGGTTCCATCCGGGTAAAGAATAGCTGCTGAGTTGTATACTTTTTCCACACCATTTTCATAAATGGCACCACTTTCATCCTTCTCTGTCATACCAAAAATAATATACATTCCATATTTCTTTGCGTATTCTGCTAATGTCTTTGTTGTTTCACCAGGAATCGTCTCTGCGGTATATACCTGCATAGACACACCATATTTCTGATAAAATGGATCTTTCTCAGGTTTCAAATAACCATATCCACTCAGCACTGTCTCAGGGAACACAATCATTTCTACCCCCTGTTTTCCTGCTTCTTCTATGTAATCAATCATTTTCGCTAAGGTTTTCTTTTTGTTGCCCCAGTAACCTGTCATGTTTACCATAGCAACTTTCGGACCTTCTGTTTTTGTTGGTGTGTACTTAATCGTTCCACCAGAAACTGCCGCCGCATCTGCAATGTCTTTATATAAAGTTGCATACATTTCTGGATTAAAATCTGAATTTGAAGTAGTGCTTCCTGTCTTTGCTGTAAGTGCTACGGAATTTGTAAGCAAACCTTCTTCTGCTGTAATGATTTGTGCATTATTCTGGGAAGAACCGTCTGAAACAGTTGCTCCTGCATAGTAATTTGCACCGTTAAAGGAACCCTGTACAATGACACTTCCTCCCGGAAATACGCTATCTTCTGTATCACTTCCCACACCTACCAAATCAGAACTTAAAATGGTAAATCCGTCACGAGATGCAATACTTTCTAATCTTAATTTGTAATATTCCTGCCAGTTATCCATATTTCCCATACTCCAACCACCACCAGTCGCCGTAGGATTCACTAAAATGTTACATCCCATCGCTGCATAATAACGTTCAAGCTCTGGAGTCGAATAGGTATCAAAACAGATACTCACACCAATTTTTCCATAATCTCCTGCATCAATAATTACTGGGGTTTCACCTGCTACACACCAACTACCTTCCACTGGAGTAATTTTCTGGTATGCAGTTACCTCTCCTTCGGGAGAACAGATAAATGCGGAGTTATAAGCATGTTTGCTGTCATTTTCAATGGTCTGTGTGGCTCCATAAATAATCCACATGTCATCTTCGTCTGCAATCTCTGCAAAATATTTTGCAGTTGGACCATCCAATGGTTCCGCACTCTCCACTGCCCACTGATATGCCTCAGATTCAGGATTGCTGGAAGAAACATAACCAGTAACACACATTTCCGGGAACAGCAATACTTTTACGCCAATCTTGTCCGCTTCTTCAATATACTCTGTCATACTGGCAATATTGGCTTCCTTATCACCATACTTTGTCTGGAAATTCACTACTGCAAGTTCACCAGCTTCAAATTTTGTTGTCACACTTGGCTGTTCCAATCTGGCATATCGGGAATATTCGCCAGATGTTCCACTGTAAGCGTTGACATTTTGGGAGACCGCAAGAGAAGATACCGTCAACACAAATGCCACTCCTACACTTATAATTTTCTTTATTGGGGATGTTTTACTTACTTTTTTCATATTCGAGTTGCCTCCTTTATGAGTAAATAATAGTTAGGGTTACACCACTTTCATCCCTTTTGCGCAAAAGAAATAGAAAAAGCTGAAAACAGAAAAAGGTCGCAGTGCAAAAGCACTACGACCTCGTTGTCTCCAATCTTTATGTTCGAAATTTTAGCACGCCATTTTACAAATGTCAACCTTTTTCCATAAAATTTTCTTTCATAACAGGTATTCATCTACTCCGGAGAATACCTCATACATTTTACTTGGAAGTCATCTGCGGTTTAATATAATTTGGAATTCCCTCTTTATATTCAACCTTCACTTCTCCTTCAATCAGTGGTTTTAAATAATCAATTAACTCCTGCTTTACGTCATTTCCTGCTTCGTTAATCCATTCCAATGGTACTTTCTTTTCCTTGTTTGCAATATCAACGACAGGAACAGTAGTGTATTCTACCACATACGGATCATTTGAAATTCTGCGAAGGGATGTCATTTCATCTGTGTGTCCATGAATAACTGCATCCACTGCTTTTTCACCTAAATGGAATGCCTCTGACACATCCGTTGCAGAAGAAATATGTGCGGCACAACGCTGCAACACATTTAATTCCACAGAACGAACCTTACATCCAATTTCTTTTTGCACCAATGACTCTAAATATTTTCCATTTCCACTAAGCATTACATGACCAAATTGATCTGTCTTTTCAGATTTTGCCGCAATATACTCGCCATTTGCATCATGAATTCCTTCAGACACTGCTACAATAACCTGTTTCCGCTTTTTCAGTTCTTCTTTCACATCCTGAATAAATTGCTCAGTGGAGAAATCTCTTTCTGGCAAATAAATTAAATGTGGTGCTTCATTATAGGAATTTCTAGCAAGTACAGAGGCTGCTGTAAGCCAACCTGCATTTCTTCCCATTACCTCCACAATCAATACGCTCTGCATATAGTAAATATAGGTATCATGTGCCATTTCAAGCACAGAAGTTGCAATATATTTTGCTGCGGAACCAAATCCAGGGGTATGGTCAATTTCCATCAAATCGTTGTCGATTGTCTTTGGAATTCCAATAACTTTGATGTCATAATCATGGGCTTTGGCATATTTGGACACTTTATCTACTGTGTCCATGGAGTCATTCCCTCCAATATATAAAAAGTAGTCAATCTCATATTTCTTTAATATCTCAAATACACGTTCTAAATCCGCTGGATCTTTGGCAGGGTCCTTTAATTTGTAACGACAGGAACCTAAAAACATGGATGGTGTGATGCGAAGCTGCTCCAACTTTTTCTGATTTCCCTTAAACTCTTTATTCATGTCCATCAGTTGATCGTCCATCATTCCTTGAATCCCGTTGATCATTCCGTAAACCTGTCCGATATTCTCACAGTTAAATGCCGCACTAAGCACACCTGCCAGACTGGCATTAATGACTGTTGTTGGTCCTCCCGATTGACCTACTAAGATATTTTTCTTCATATTCTCTGCTCCTTTCACTCCTGCTTTTATTTTGCACAAATGTGTTCTGCATACTCTTCTAACAAATATTTTAACGCATCCATATCCTCAATTTCGTTGATTTTTCCACGCAATTTGGCTGACTGAGGATATCCGGTCATATACCATGCCACATGCTTTCGCATTTCCCGAAGCCCGATAAATTCTCCTTTATACGCCACCTGCATATCGGCATGGCGAAGAATCGTCTCAATGACCTGATGAATGGAAGGTTTTTCTGGCACTTCTCCTGTCTCCAAAAATACTTTTGTTTGATGAAACAACCATGGATTTCCTCTGACACCTCTTGCAAACATAACTGCATCGCATCCGGTTTCCTCAAGCATTCTCTTTGCATCCTGAGGAGTAAACAAATCTCCATTTCCAATAACCGGAATAGACACACTTTCTTTTACTTTCCGAATAATGTCCCAGTCTGCCTCTCCACTATAATATTGTTCTCTGGTCCTTCCATGAACGGCAACTGCCGCTGCTCCACTGTCCTCAAGTATTTTTGCAATCTCCGGTGCGTTGGCATCTTCCACTCCAAATCCTTTTCGAATTTTCACCGTTACCGGCTTTTCTAAAATATTTGTCATAGCTGATACAATCTCACCTACCAGCTTAGGATTTTTCATAAGAGCAGAACCCTCACCATTATTCACTACTTTTGGCACTGGGCATCCCATATTAATGTCTACAATATCAAAGTTGCGATGTTCAATTCGCTTTGCCTGCTCGCTCATAATCTTTGGATCTGAGCCAAACAACTGCAACGCTACTGGACGTTCCTGTTCCTCTACTTCCAACAATACATTGGTATTTTTATTTCCATACATAATTCCTTTGGCACTCACCATCTCAGTGTAAATCAAATCCGCCCCCTGCTCTTTGCAGAGCAATCGAAAAGGTAAATCTGTTACCCCCGCCATGGGTCCTAACACCAAATTTCCATCTATTGTTACGTTCCCGATTTTCATTTGCTTTCCTTTCATGGATAGATTTTTTTATCGCTTATTGTAATCATAAATAATACGAAGTCCCTTCAAAGTCAAATCGCTGTCATAGATGTCAATTGCATCCGTTTCATCGGAAATAATTTTTCCAAGTCCACCTGTTGCAACTACTTTATATTCTTCATTTCCAAGTTCTTCTTTCAATTTTCGAATAATATACTCCGTTTGTCCCACATATCCAAAAAACAAACCTGCCTGCATACTATTTACTGTATTTTTAGCCAAAATAGTTTCCGGCTTTTTAATTTCAATTTCTGGAAGCATAGCAGTATCTTTCCACAAGGCATTGGCAGAAATTCGAATTCCCGGACTGGTTACTCCTGCAATCAACGAACCATCTGCAGTAACCACATCATGCGTTGTTGCGGTTCCAAAATCAATTACAATTACCGGACCTCCATATAATTCATAAGCAGCCACTGCATCCACAATACGGTCTGCACCCATAGACTTTGGATTTGCTATGGCAATATTAATTCCCGTCTTAATACCTGCTCCCACAATGATAGGATTCACTTTAAAATATTTCTTGATACCACTGGTAAAGGAGTGCATAATATTTGGCACTACCGATGAAATAATCACGTCTTCAATCTCTTCTGGATTGAGTCCATTTTTCTCCAGCAAATCTCTGATAAAGATTCCATATTCGTCCGACGTACGTGCAATCTTTGTCATCATTCGATAAGTTCCCATCAATTTTTGTCCATCAAATACACCAATCGTAATGTTTGTATTACCTGCATCTACCACTAAAATCATACAAATCCTCCATCTTACTTACTCTTACGCGTCTGCTACAAACAGCTAACAACTATTCCTCTGTCAACAGTGCAGTCACATCTTCATTTAAGAAAAATGCTTTATAGTACAACTCTAAACTTTCCAACAGTTCCTTCTTCTGCTCTCGAATCTGTTTAATTTTTAACACACTTCCTATCTCATCATAAAGCAAATCTCCTTCATCTGCCTCTGTCTGAAATGAAAGCTGTCCTTCTTCGTCAAACTCCAGTGTAAGAATTCCTCCTACATCTGCTGTAAACAACACGCACATAATCTGAAGTTCTTCTTTAATCGCTTCGGGCATCTGCAAAAATTCTTCATTCAAATAATATTTTTCTTCATATGCACTGGATGCACATAATACTACATTTTTTTCCATAAAAGACTACCTCAACTTATAACTGTTCTGCCACAAAGTACCTTGTTATTTCATATGTATATTCTGGCATTTTACGAATATAGGTTCGAAACAGTTACCTAAACTTTAACAATACGCTTCTTTACAGAATATCATATATTGGATATATTTACAAGAACGGAAAAGAATTGCCTAACGCAATAATTTCCCCCTCTCTTTACATTAACAACAAAGTTTATTTTTTAACCCAAAAAGAAATGAGTTATTGCGAAACACAACAACTCACTTCTTTTTTATTTTATAGAATCGTTATTATACTCTCTCATCTAAAGGTACATAACTCTTATGCTTTGCTACTGCTTTGTAAGCTGGACGAATAATCTTTCCTTCGTTAATAATCTCTTCAATACGATGCGCACTCCACCCTGCAATACGAGCAATGGCAAAAATTGGTGTATAAAGCTCTGGTGGAAGATCCAACATACTATACACAAATCCACTATAAAAGTCCACATTAGCACTGACACCTTTATAAATCTTACGTTCCTTTGCAATTACACTAGGCGCAAGTCTTTCTACGGTAGCATATAAATTAAATTCATCCATACGCCCCTTCTCTTGTGCCAAATCTTTTACTAAGCCCTTGAAAATCTCAGCTCTTGGATCAGAAATAGAATACACTGCATGACCCATTCCATAAATCAGTCCCTTTTTGTCAAAGGCTTTCTTATTTAATAAATCACACAAATACTGTTCGATTTCTTTCTCATTATTCCAATCTTTTACGTTCTTCTTCATGTCCTCAAACATACGAACTACTTTTATGTTCGCTCCACCATGCTTTGGTCCCTTCAGAGAACCTAAGGATGCCGCTACAACAGAATACGTATCTGTTCCAGATGAAGTAACCACATGTGTGGTAAATGTAGAATTATTTCCACCACCATGCTCTGCATGAATAATCAATGCAATATCTAAAATCTTTGCCTCTAATTTTGTAAATTTACTATCCGGACGCAATAAATGTAAAATATTCTCCGCAGTAGAATACTCCTCCACTGGCTGATGGATAAATAAACTATTACCTCTTGTATAATGGCTGTATGCCTGATAACCATATACAGCAAGCATTGGGAACAATGCAACTAACTGTAAACACTGACGCAACACATTCTCTACAGATGTATCATCCGCTGCATCATCATACGAATACAATGTAAGTACACTTCTTGCAAGAGTATTCATCATATCTTGACTTGGTGCTTTCAAAATAATATCTCTTACAAAACTGGTTGGCAATACACTTCTATAATTCGCCAACAATTTCTTAAATTTATCTGCTTGTTCTTTGTTAGGCAATTCTCCAAAGATCAACAAATACGCTGTCTCTTCAAATCCAAAACGATCTTCCTTCAAAAATCCCGCTGTCAACTCTTCGATATCGATTCCCTGAAAATAAAGTTTTCCCTCACATGGTATCATATCATGGTCCACAATGGTATAGGAGCGGATTTCAGATACCTCGGTAAGCCCTGTAAGTACACCCTTACCACTCACATCTCGCAATCCTCGCTTTACATCGTACTTGGAATACAATTCTGTATCAATCACTGCATTCTCTTTACAAATCTTTGCAAACTCCTGTATCTCTGGTGCCATTTCTGAAAAATAATCTGCCATGTAATTCTCCTCTCTCTTTGATGGTCTTCTATCTATCTTTTTTTATTATAACACAAAAAAGCCCCTAAATGGGGCTTTTTTATAAAAAATTAAGATTCTGTTACATTTCTCCTAAAGTTGCCACCATAACAGCCTTAATCGTATGCATACGATTCTCTGCTTCATCAAAAATAACTTCTGCATGTTCCTCAAATAACTCTTCCGTTACTTCCTTGCCTTTTACTGCTGGCAGACAGTGCATTAAGATGGTACTATTCTTTCCTGTGCGAGCAAACAACTCATGATTAACCTGATATGGTTTTAAAATTGCAATACGCTCTGCTGCCTTGTCTTCTTCACCCATAGAACACCATACATCTGTATAAATTGCATCTGCATCTTTTACGGAATCCAACTGGTCAGAAATTGTAATCGTAGCACCAGAATCTTTTGCATACCCTTCACACAAAGAAACAAGCTCATCCGTTGGCCACAATTCCTTTGGTGCAAGAATCGTAAAATGCAATCCCATCTTGGCACTTCCAATCATCAAACTATTTGCCATGTTGTTTCTTCCATCTCCCACATAAACAAAATGAAGACCTTCTAAATTTCCAAACTGTTCACGAAGAGTTAAGAAGTCTGCCAAAATCTGTGTTGGATGATAGTCATCGGTCAAACCGTTCCATACTGGTACACCACTGTATTTTGCTAACTTTTCTACTGTTTCCTGTTTAAATCCACGGAATTCAATACCATCAAACATTCTTCCTAAAACCCGCGCTGTATCTTCTACGCTTTCTTTATGTCCAAGCTGAATATCATCTTTTCCAAGATATTCCGGATGGCCACCCTCATCAATACATCCGATGGTAAATGAACATCTGGTTCTTGTAGATGGCTTTTCAAAAATTAGGGCAACATTTTTTCCTTTTAAACTATTTCCGGTAATTCCCTTTTTCTTTTTTGCCTTTAAATCTGCTGCAAGGTCAAGGAGATAACTAATCTCATCCTTTGTAAAGTCTTTTAATGTCAAAAAACTGCGTCCTTTTAAATTCATAACAATCCCTCCTAAAGGTCTGTGCATCGTCTGTGCTTTGCTCATAAAAGCCAAAAACGCAGACGAATATTTAATCACGAAAATGTATTTTTATTCATTGTATCTGTTTTTCTATTCTTTGTCAACCCTTATGCAGAGTCATTTGCCATAGCCGAACAGTAACTACTCCTCTTTTTCCGCATTTTTCTCTTCATCCTTGGTAGAATCCGAGGCAGAAATACCATCTATATTTACTTCATGAGTCACATAGTCCGCAATTAAATCCTGCTCTAGCACTTGCTTTGATGCTGCTTTTAACTCAACGGCACGGTTATACTGCTCCTCGTATTTACTAATATCCAGCGTCTCCAATGTATCTCTATCCCAAGCCGTACTTCCTTCAAAAACTCCTTCTCTGGAAATTTGGAACATTACATTATCATAGGCAAAAGAACCTTCGAATAAATATGCAGTAAAAGCTGCAAATCCATGTTCTGCTGTTAAAAGATTTTGCCCCATAATATAAGGCTGCTCCAGTTCAAAATCCATCAAATATGCCATAGTTGGTAAAAAATCCACCTGACATCCCAAAGTGGACACTCTTTCATTGGTTTCACTTCCTGGTATGTGAATAATACATGGTACCTTCATCATTTCTTCATATCCATACTGTTTTCCAATAAAATTAGAAACATAAATATCATTGTCATCCATGGTACAATTTAATCCATGGTGATCTCCATAAAAAGCAAGTACAGTATTTTCATACAATCCGGCACTCTTTAAACTCTGTATCAGTTCCCCGATCGCCTTATCGGTATAATGTACTGCCTGCAAATAATTGGCAAATTTTGTTCCTTCATCTTCCGGCAAAATCTCAATTTCCTGCAACTCCTCATCTAAGTCATAAGGATGATGGCTGGAAAGAGAAATTCCAAACGAAAAGAAATTGCCTTCCTGTTTTGACAACACATCTACCATTTGCTGAAACAAGGACGAATCAGAAATTCCAAGCCCTACGATACCTGTATCATCCATATTTTCTATACTATAAAAATGGTCAATCCCCTGATATGGATATGCTTCCTGTCGATTCCAAAAGGCTGCCTCATTTCCATGAAAAGCAAAGGTTTCATATCCCTGCTCTTTCAATTTCCATGGAAGCCCATTATATGTATTGTCTGTGTACAATCGGTAACTCTCACCATCAATTACCGGATACATACTATTTAACGTTGCAAATTCTGCATCTGCAGTGTTTCCTTTTCCTATTACAGAATAATAATTATCAAAATATATACTGTCATTGCCAATCAATTGATTGAGATTCGGCGTTAATTCCTGTCCGTTATATTCCGCCCCGATTACAAAATTTTGAAATGCCTCTAATTGTATGACAATCACATTTTTTCCTTTTGCAATGCCTGCTAAACTCCTTACTTCCTCTGATACATCTGTGGCTGACGGAGTTGCCTCTGTGGCATCCTCCACTGCCTCAATAACATCCTCTTTTTTCCAAAAATCATCATGTACTGCATTATATGCCACATCTATGATATCTTTTATATGATGGGTGTAAAACCCTACTGTATTCACCTTCATTACAAAAGTTGTTCCAAACGGATTCACTGCAAATAAAACAATAATCGCCGCACAAAGAAACTCTACTATTCTATATTGCTTCTTTGTTTTTCTTTTTTTCGTTCCATCCTCAAAACTTTTGCTTCTTTTTCGAAAATAATATATAGAAATAGGAATATCCCACACAATTAAAAAACTGGCTGGTATTAATGTGGCAATAAAACTACTTGGCACTTTTGCCACATTAGATGCCTGATAAATCTGCTGTATAGATACGGTTTGATTATAATAATTGTAATACATAGTATCTGCAAACATAATGATACTAAAAAATCCATATAACAATATAAATAGCAGCTCTTTTTTCTTCCATTTGCTCTCACTTAAATGAGTAAACAAAATCCAAAACACTCCCACAGTGCCTATTAACAAAGGGTGGAACAGTATATTTACATCAATTAAATAATAATACGTAACCACCTTCACCACCAAAAAAAGCAAAAGCATATTTGGTGATGCAACTATCTTTTTTATCTTTTCCAATGCTATCTCATCCCTTTATTAATTTCTATTTTGGAATCCTCATACATACATATAAGCTGCCGCCAGCATTCTCTGCTGACGGCAGCTTTTTCATACTATCCCTTATTCAAGCAAACTATGAAATCATAAGAAACACGCTTTGCGAATTTCTCACATTTCCTTCTGCTTACTTCTTTTTGGTAAAACCGTCTTATTTCTCCGCTACCTCAACTACTGATTTTGCAAGTCCTGCCAAACCTTGAATCTCGGAAGGAATGATAATCTTTGTAGCCTGACCATCTGCTGCCTTAGCAAATGCCTCTAAGCTCTTTAACTGGATAACTGCCTGTGAAGTATTTGCCTCGTTCAAGAAACGAATACCATCTGCATTCGCCTGCTGCACACGAAGAATTGCCTCTGCCTGACCTTCTGCCTCACGGATCATAGCTTCTTTCTTAGCTTCTGCACGAAGAATTGCAGCTTCTTTCTCTGCCTCTGCCTCTAAGATTGCAGATGCTTTCTTACCTTCTGAAACTAAGATACGAGATTTCTTCTCACCTTCAGCTTTAAGTAATGTCTCACGACGCTCACGCTCTGCCTTCATCTGTTTCTCCATAGAGTCCTGAATCTCTGCAGGTGGAATGATGTTCTTAAGTTCCACACGATTTACTTTAATTCCCCATGGGTCTGTTGCAATATCCAAAGTCTCTCTCATCTTTGTGTTAATAATCTCTCTTGAAGTAAGAGTCTGGTCTAATTCCAATTCACCGATGATATTACGAAGAGTGGTTGCTGTCAAATTCTCAATAGCAAGAATTGGATTCTCCACACCGTATGTATACGCCTTAGGATCGGTAATCTGATAAAATACTACAGTATCAATTCTGATAGAAACGTTATCCTTTGTGATTACTGGCTGTGGTGGGAAATCTACTACCTGTTCTTTCAACGGTACTCTTCTAGCCACCTTATCAATTAAAGGCATCTTCAAGTGTAAACCTACACCCCAAATCCCTTGACAAGCTCCTAAACGCTCCACAACAAATGCTTCTGCCTGTGGAACAACTTTGATACATGGCACTAGAATAACAATAAGTATCACCACTAATGCAATTACAAATTCCATAACTAATTTTCCTCCTTCTCATTTTTCATTTTAATTGTTTCATTTTTTGTTACTATTAATTTCACGCCTGATATTTCATTGACGGAAACTTTTGCTCCCACTTCGATGGATGTACCATCTGCACTTCTGGCTGTCCATTCTTTACCATTAAGCACTACACAGCCCTTTTGATTGAAGTTATCAATCTCTTCTACTACTTTTCCTTCTGCTCCTATAAGCGTTGCAATATCTGTCTTTATACGCTTACTGTTAAATTTTCTACAGGCACTTGGTCTGACAAAAAAGAGCAATGCAATGGAAACTACGAAAAACAATACAATCTGTATTCCTACATCGGCACCACAGACACCCGCAATCAATGCAACTACAGAGCCACCGGCAAACCATACTGTAGTTAAACCTAATGTAACCATCTCAATAACTACAAAAACGATAATCAGCAATAACCACATAATTAAAACAGAAGTCATATCACTCATTTTTCTTTCCTCCTCTCACGCATTTCTAATATTATTTTATTCGATTTTTCTCTACATATCAAGTTAAGAATACATTAGAAATTGCTTCTTCGTTGACGGAATAACTCATACATCATAATTCCTGCTGCCACAGAAGCATTGAGAGATTCTAATTTTCCACACATAGGTATTCGCACTAATACATCTGCTGTATTGCGCATGGCATCGGTAATTCCCTTTGCCTCATTTCCTATAACAATGGCTGTCTTAGATGGATATACTTCTTGTTCATAAGAATTTTTTCCAAGTAAATCGGTAGCTACGACTACAACTCCTTTTTCCTTTAATGCCGTAATGGTATCTATGATGTCTTCCACATACAAAAATGGTACACGAAAGATAGAACCCATAGTGGAACGAACTACTTTAGGATTAAATAAATCCACAGTCTCTTTGCTCATAATAATTCCATCCATTCCTGCTCCTTCAGCAGTGCGCATCACAGTTCCCAAATTACCTGGATCTCTTAAGTCCTCTAACAGTAAAAGATTTACACTTTCTTTAGAAAGTATAGAATCCAATGTATAGTGAGGTTTCTCCACTATAGCTAATATTCCCTGTGGAGTTTTGGTATCCGCAGCTTCTTTTAACACCTTTTCTTCCACAAGTTCATACTCAATACCAGAAAAATACTTCTCTTCGGAAGTCTCAAGTTCTGCTATATAGTCTGGTGTAACATATGCACGTTTCACCTTGCCATATAACTTCGCCTCCTCAAAAAGTTTCTTCCCTTCTATTACAAAAGCATCTTGTTCCCTTCTGGTTCGGGCATTCTTTTGCAGTTTTACAATATTTTTAATCTGTACATTACCAGCATTTGAAATCATCTTATTACGCCTCGTTTATTCTTTTTCTAACTTAAATATCTACCTTTCACTCGCTTATGAGCAAATTGCCACAAATGCTTTATAAGTATATCATAGAAATGCCTTTTCGTCATCCATAAAATCGGAAAAGGTGCCTATATCTATCCATTCAACTGATATAGAACACCTTTTTATTTTTATGTATTTATCCACTTTTTTGTTACGCTTTTGATAAATTTTACAGTTCTGTCCATGCCTTCTTATCAAAATTGGTTTCCATTGTCCATGTGGTAGCTTTTCCATTTTTCATACAAAAAACAGACAGCAAATGGTCAATCCCCATCTCTTTCCATGCCTGCAAAAATTTTCGGGTAGGATGATTCCTAATTTCTTGTTTTAAAACCTCATCTTTTATCTCTTCTATTTCTCCCGTCACTCGAATCTGTGTCCCATTTGCTTGAAAACACAATTCTGCCTTTGGATTGTCTTTCAGCTGATGGTACACCTCTTTAGAAGATGCTGTATGAAAAATAATTCCATTTTCATCTGCTCTAAAAAGCAACATTCCTCGCACATGTGGCTGATTTCCTTCCACGGTCGCTAAATGAAAGGCAGGATTTTCATTCATCATTGCATACAATTCTTCTTTTTTCATAGCATTGCACTCCTTTTTTCAAATTTTCTTTATTGTATCAAGGAGTTCTCATATGCACTTTCAAATTTAAAGCAACTTTTTATAGAATAAAGTAAAAACATTTTTTATAAACATTATACTAGACTTCACAATATAATTTCCGATACTGGCTAGGTGACATATGCAACACTCTTTGAAAACTGGCAGATAAATGGGAACTGCTGTTAAATCCACAGCGCAACGCAACCTGTGTAATGGAAATTTCTTTTCGACGCAATAATTTTTTAGCCTGCTGCAAGCGAATTTCAATCAGATATTCAATAGGTGTGGCATGAAGTTCTTTTTTGAAAATGCGAGTAAAGCTGGAAACGGATATGTGTCCAAGTTCTGCCAGCATTTTTACTGTAATCTCCTCTGCATAATGTTGTTCGATAAAATGCTGGGCGCGCGCCACTGCATAATGATCAGAAATGGCACGCATATCACAACTTTCGCCAAGAACACTACGAATGAGCCAATGGGTAATAATGGTAGCATAAGCATTTAAGGTAACATCTGAATTTGACATTTGTTTGCTATATTCAAAAGAAAATAAATTCAATGTTTTTAAAATATCGTGACAAATGGAAAACTGCATTCCATTAAAATGCGGAACTGCATCCGCATATTTACAATATTCTTCCTCAAAATATTCCTTAGCAATTAAAATGCAATAATACGGATTTTTTGGTGTTTCATCCACATGAGGTACTTCAGGTGAATATATACATGCAGAATAGCAATCATAGCAATTTCCCACATCCTTGGGCTGTCCAAAGTAAATCACAAGCATATAGGCAGGATGGGTGTGTTGCAGTCGTTTTGCGTATCCGCACCCGTCCCCAAAAGGAATAAAAATTCCTAGATGCTGCTGCACATAACAGTCCACATAATGCAAATCCTGCTCTGTTACTGTTTCACCCACTAATTTTTTTATCATTTCAAAATCTCTCTTAATAGTTATCACTCCTTATATATTCTAATTATATTGTAATCTCATTTTTCTCACAACATATTTCAATACCATTTCATACCCTATAATGCAAATCTAGTCTTTCCCCCTAGGCAATGACACTGGTTTTCTTTGACGAAATCTTGCGAATAATTACCGTTTAGAGGTATAATATACTGACGTGTGAATACGCATACCTATATGAAATTTGTGATTTATCTCACTACATTTTTAGTAGAAAGGAAAGATAGAAATGGAAAAGACATGGAATATAACGATAGATGGTTCCCAATATCATCTAACACTAAATAAAGAACTAACTATCAATGGACAGGTTTTTGCATTATCAGACTTTAAAAAGAAAACACACTTGAGAGAGTATGAATATTTCATACCTTTGGGAAGTAAGACTGCTGTATTGCATCTTCTTAATAACAAAACAATGGAACCTGTTTTGACTATTGACGGTCAGGACTGTATTACGGGAGAGGTATATGAAGTAGAAAAAGTTCCCCTATGGGCATGGTTTTTTGTAATTCCTTACATTTTCAATATTCTTTATATCATGGGAGGAGCAATTGGCGGCGCTCTTTCCGGTGCTTTTGCATGTATCTCTCTGACTATAGCTGCTGATAGAAAAAAATCCACTGTATCAAAAGTGCTGATTTGCATAGCTATATATGCAGCGGTAACTGTGCTGTGCTATCTGATCGGAAGAATGTATGTAAGATTCTATTCTTGATAAAACTATGCAGAGAAGTCTTTAGAAGCATGATAGATACTTTATATGGTTAAGAAAATGGAATAATTTACCGATATAATTAATAGCTAAGGATGGCGTTTATTTTCAAGGGATTTATTTGGAAATAGACGCTATTTTTATCTAAAAACATTATATATACCACTTGGACCTTTTGGGGAGTGGTGCAATCCAGATTGACGGAAGGATTGCAGAAAGGAGGTTACTATGTCAATATCAGGCATCGGCGTTGCGGTAAGTAACGTCAATTATTACAACGCAAAACTAAATAGGAATACGAATCAGGTATCTGATTCATTTAGCACAACATCATGTATTAATTTATACATGAGTGATGGGGATACCAAAGAAAGTGCATTGACTTCCGTAGGATTTCCAGATGGGGGAAGTGTGTCTGTATTTAAAGCGGATGGTTATTCTGAAGAAAATCCGCAATATACAGTCATACATTGGGATGAAAATGGCGAAGAAACAAAGTACAACATCAATTTACGACAGGTAAACCCTGAAAATGCAAGTTATCTTGAAATGCTGGCTTATTCTACATATCTTGATGTTTCCGGTCAGACTAAAAATGCCTTTGGCGATTTTATTAATGCAGCCGGGGGAGTGAATGGTGATTTGAAATATGATGCAACTAACATAAACATCAAAATGGATTTTAAAACATTGGTTAAGGAGTTTATGCAGTCACAGTATAGTTCGGGTAATTTAACCGGATATTTATCTTTAAAACGTTTTTGGGATTGTATGGACTAAAATCAAGCAGTGTTATGAATAGCCCGCTGTCAAATAAACAGCGGGCTATTCATAATGTCCTTTTATTAGGTATTCACTCTCTTAAAGCAAATACGTTTTATATTTGAACTTTTTTTCTCTCTTACAAATATACTTCTAAAAATAAAACGAGCCAAAGGCCCCACCAAAAATAGCTGCATTGGAAGTGCCATAACAAAATTCTTGCAGTATGTGCTTAAATAGTCTGGAATAATATTACTTGTAAATCCATAAGCATGATATACACCTATGATACTTGCAAATGCCACCTGTGCAATGACAGTAAATATTTGAATCGTACATATAATAAAAATAGAACGATCCTCAGGCTGTACAACCCGAAATGCAAAATATTTTGCAATATGTCCTGAAACAAAATACGCAAGTAAAAAAATAATAATAAACTCCACCCACATTCCTTTTAATGCAATAAGAAATGTTTGATTTGTAAAACAATTTGTTGCTAAAACTGTATTATACAGCGTCATTATATACACCATCATCCATGCAGTAATTGCAGTAAAAAATACAGTTTCCATCCTCGTCTTAGGCATCTCTTTTTTCCTCCTTAATCATTTCTATACCTTTTGTTGTCAAATTGCACAATTCGAAATTGTCATTTGCAGATGGTGTCCGTGCCAGCCAACCACCGCAGGCACGTCGATTTCGCCCATTTTGCTCCGTCGCCTATTAGCAGATGTTTCCGCAAACTCGCTTCGTTCAAACAATGCTCCAACATCTGCGCTTACTCACAAAATCGGGCAAAATTCTCCTATCATCTGCTTGTGCTTGGCTGGCACGGACACCATCTGTAAACTGTTATTTTATTGTTGTACAATTTGACAAGTACAATTTAGGTTATGAGCTTTTGACACCCTAATCCTATAAAGTAAAAAAGGACAATAAACATACCTATCCGTCTGACAGTAGATAGGTGACATTTATTGTCCAAAAATTTCATATATTTTTAATATATAGCATGTTTATTTTTATTTGTCAAGTTCTATAAGAAGATTTCTCTTACCCTACAATTCCACTTTTGAATCATTATAAATTGAAATTGTAACAATCATCATTTCGCCCCTATGAACACACTTTTTTTAATTGTAAAATATTTAGTTCAATTTCTTTGATTATTTCAATAAAATCATTATCCGTTTTTCCTGTCGGATCATCTAATCCCCAATTATCATCAAATGGTCTACCTATAAACGGACACCCTACATTACACCCCATAGAAATAGCTATATCAGGCTCTGGTATATCTGAAATCAACTTTGAATACTGTGTCTGTTCCATGTCAATTCCATACAACTGTTTCATTATACGAACTGCATCCTGATTGATTTGCGGTTTTGTTTCTGTTCCGGCTGAATAGCTTTCAAATACATCAGAGGCTAAATGCTTTCCCAACGCCTCTGCTATTTGGCTTCGACAGGAATTATGCACACATATAAATGCTATTTTTTTCTTGTGCTGCTTATAAAATGGACATCTTTCTTTTATACATTGTTGATTTCTTTCACTAAAAAAACATTCCATATTACTGTTTTGCATTTTTATATCATAATTCTCGTTTATATATTCTATTGCCTTTTGAAACGATAAAAACGCATCTCTCTTACAACATCTCGGTCCCCCCACTTGTGACAAGCTGCTTAGTGCATCAGAAGTAAACTTCATGTGTTTTCCCCACGAAGCATCTACACTTAAAGGACCAGTCCCATCCATAATTGATAAAGCTGCTCCCATTGAACTTACCGCCCCACAAATCCCCCACATACCACAAGTTGCACCGGGCATTTCTAATCCTCTTTTCATAAGTTCTTTCAAACTTATTTCCAAATCAATTTTTCCACCTGCATTATAAAAAGCCGTTAGCAAAGCTGCTCCATCTAAAATATGGTGTTCTGGTCCATGTATCCTAACAAAATCCATTTTAGCTATGTCCAAAAAAATTTCAACAGGATTTCGACTATTCTCTTTTAGGCACATGTCTATAATTTTCTTTGCTCTTTCCTCCATAACTACTCTACCTTTCCTACTATATTTATAAAATGACTAAATTCTTTCCAAATTACTTTGTTTATAGAGTAATGATGCCACTTTCCCTCTTTTCTATCATTTACAAGACCACACTCACATAAAATTTTCATGTGATGAGATAACGTAGGCTGTGTGATTTCAAAAGTTTCTAATAATTTGCAACCACATTTTTCTCCATCTGATAATATTTGAACAATCTGCAAACGGTTGTTGTCCCCAAGTGCTTTACATATAGTTACTACATCTGCTGTATTCATCTTCCTTCACCTCACATTGATATGTGTCTATACAAAAAGTATACCACATACATAGATAACCGTAAATGTATTCTTATAAAAATAGACCCAATAAACATTTTTATCAGGTCTTAAGAGTAACTATATTAAAAATTTTTTCCTAAATGATATGCCTCTTTAAGATGCTTAGGAACATGCAATTCTCTAGCCTCTTCATTCCAATGCGTAATATTATCATAGACTATCATCTGTTTTTCTTTTTCTCTTCAACAACATCTGGTAATTTATACCCATTTATATTGCCCTTTCCTTGTTTAAAATCGCATAAATAAAAGTATCTTTCCACATTGGACTGCCGTTATCATCTTTCCAAAAATATACATTTTGTTTTAAATGCGCCTCTCTTACAAAACCTAAACTTTCCAGTAGTTTCCATGAGTTTAAATTGCACGGGTCACATTCAGCAAAAATCCTATGCGTACCTTCTAAAAACGCCTTCTTTATTAAAGCGTAACAACTTTCCTTAGCATAGCCCTTCCCCCAATAATTCCTATTGAAAACATATCCTATTTCCAAAGATTCAAAATCCCTTTTTCCAAGATATATATTTCCCACCATCTTTTCATTAGATTTTAGCTCTACTGCAATCATTTCATCTGTAGAAATTCGCCATTCTAAATTACTTTCTACTTCATTGATGTCCATAGGCTTATATGGTTCATACTTTACCACTTCTTCATCAGCTAAATATTCATATAAATCCTGTAAATCATCTTTACAATATCTTCTTAAAATCAATCTATCTGTCTCTATGATAATCTTCTTTTCTGACATTATGTTATCTCACCATCTCAAATTTTCTTATATCCCTGTAAAAAACATTATTAGTTTCCTCATGCCCTTTGAAGGCACAAATGCAAAGTTAAAATATACACTTTAACACCAATACCAAAATCAAACACCATACACCTATAATCGGAATTCCATAATACCACTTCTTCGGCTTTCCACTCTCCCACATTCCTTCCGCCTTCTGCCTGCATTCCTCAAACTTATCCTTTGGAATAAATTTGACCGTCAACGCAACAAGCAATGGCAACAAAATCACATCATCCAAATATCCCAGCAATGGTATCCAGTCTGGAATAAAATCAATGGGTGATAAAGCATATGCCACTGTGATTCCGGCAAACAACTTGGCAAGCAATGGTGTATCCTTATCTTTTAATGCTAAGAACACTGCTGGAATGTCCTTCTTTAGTTTTCCCGCTCTTTCTTTTAATGACATTTTAAATCCCCCGCAGATTTCAGTTTCCTATAACTTAAAATTTTCCTACATCCCTAAAATATAAAAACCATTATACATTTTAGATTTTTTCAGCCATTTAATCAACATCTCATAATCTGTTGGTTTATCTTCAAGAACTCTTTTTATTATGGAATCTATTAATGATGGAGCATAATAATTGATACCATATACATCAACAATTCCACTTTTCAAGTTATTGTAAATGCCACAATTAAAAATATGACTATATTCTTTATAAAACACACTATCATCATTTATATATAAGGAAGCATCTTCCCAGTGATTTATATTACTTACTGCTACTAAATCTTTTATTTTAGTTGCAGAAGATAACTTACAAAATTGCATTTCTATAAATGCAGAACCACCATAATTTCTTCGTTCCTCTTGAGAACTAAAAACATGGAATAACATTCTTTCACCACCATTAAATTAGATTTGTCACAAACCATTCAAGAAACTCTTTGATGTAACGTTCATGCGGTGTTATAACATCAATGTCAATTTCTGGATTTTGCTTTGCAAACGCTTCTAGCATATCTTGGAGATTTGTTTTAGATTTCATATAATCAGCAATGATATATTCCGTACACATTCCCAGCTTGCACAGCAAAATAGCTGATACGACCCCTGTTCTGTCTTTTCCAGCATTACAAAAATAGAGAACATTTGATTTAGCACCCAAAATAAAATTAATCGTTTTATATAAATGCACATCCACCATATTTATATAGGATTTTGATACATCATCAACAGACTGCGGTACTGCATTTCCTCCTGTAACAGGCATACAATAATAGTGAAATCGTTCATCTTTTGCTAAAGGACATTCCTTTTTTATTCTTTCTTCCTCTGTTCTTAGATCAATGAGTGTGGTAATATTTTTTGACAACAACCACTCTTTTTCCTCTTCTGATACTTTCGTTGGCACATCACTTCGAATAAATTTCAATCCATCCTCTAAAATTGGACGTGTGTTTAACGTATCCTCAAAAATAACTCCCATTATTTTTACCTCTCCAAATGGAATCAAAAATCAATATTTTTTTCTCTGATTTAACCTGTTCCTTATGAATTCTTCCTTAACCTTAGCTATTGTTTTTCCACCAAAAATTTTAATTTCTTGACATTTTCAAATTAAAATTCATGAAATAGTTTGTGCAGTATTGAATACACTCAATAACCCGTCTGATATACTTCCATTAAATGGATATTGTAAATAATTTAAATCATGGTCATGCTTAGGAAAAGTATATATATGCAGATTTTCTTTACCTGTTTTTTCAAAGTCTGCTCTGATTTTTTCAATATCGGAAACAGGAATATTTGCATCTTCTTCTCCGTGAAAAATGTAAATTGGTATAGAAAGTGAACATATTGCATTTGACACATTAGGCAATGCAAAATGCTCTTTACACCATCTTGAAGTAATGGTAATCGCATAATTTTCCCTTAACCATTCGTCATCATTATTCTCTATAGCATTAAATACTTGTGCTTTGTATTCTGATAGTTGAAGTGCAAAGTCATTTTGCGTTATTTTTCCATCCTGATCTATGTCTAAATCTTCAAATTCGGTATCTGGAAAAAGAGAAGGGCGAACATTATATTTATCCACAATAAAATCTTCTTTTTCTATAAATCCTTTCTCTGAACAACCAAAGTATTTGCACATATTTACCATCGAACTTCCACCACTTAATTGCCAATCAAGAGTATCTCGCATATTCTCATAAGCAAAACCTAACAACAATAATCCCGAAACATCTTTACTTTGTGTTGCAGCAAAAGGGACAAGGGTTGCCCCTTCACTAATTCCCATGAGCAATATTTTAGATTTCTTAAATTGCGGAAGTGTTTTTACAAAAGTTATTATAGTTAAAATATCTTTAATAGATGTTGATGGACAATAAGTTTCATATTCCTTTATGTTAATATCCACAAACTCTGGAGGAGTATCCGATAAACTGCACCCTCTTGTATTCCAACGACAAAAAGCTATATTTCTCTTACAAAACTCTTCTGCAAACAAATCAAAATAATTAAATTGCTTACCTTCGATTTCCCTATGATTATCATACGTATTGGCACCACTACCATGACAAAAAATAATAATACTTTCGGTATTTGACGAATAATCTATTTTTACTTCAAGAGTATATCCATCATGTGCTTTTACATTAAAAAAATTTGTATATTTCAATATTATCTACCTCATTAACTTCAAATTTTCTTTCTATTTTACCACATAAAGTTCAGGCATTCTATCAGCATTCATCAAAGCAAAAGAAAATGCTTTACTTTTATTTAACCTGTCTCTTATCAATTCTTCTGTAGCTATCAACCATATTGCCTTTGTATTATCATTTGTAACAATATCGGGATATATTGCATATCCTTCGATTACCATAGATTGCCCCCAGTCAGAATGAATACTTATCAAACATGTCTGCACACCATTTTCTAAAAGTAACTTCGTCCTCTATCCAATTTACAATGTATTTTGCATCACATTTTTTATATGGTCGTAATCTTAACATAAAAACACCCCATCTAAATACAACTTATGATTTTATATAATATTCTATTTATTGAACAAAGCGTGCAAGCACGCTCCGCGACGTTACACTTTCCCAATGTGCTTGCAC
>CAVIJT010000019.1:0-52469 GCA_963643465.1 Lachnospiraceae bacterium
GGGTTTGAACGAATTAATTTAAGTATATATACAAGAATATGTTAATAAAAAATCGCATACGTTTACGCAAATGGTCTTTTTTTATGTGAAAAAATGTGATAGTATGCCGTAGTGCGCACAAAAGAAGAGAGGTGAAAGTACATATAGAAAAAATGTAACTGTAAATGACATTCCCGAAAAAGTATTTTCCACCATTTTTCGGGAATATACAAGAATCACTTGATAAATCAAGTTACCCAATTATAACATAAGGTAGATGGTTGTCAAGTAGGAGAAAAAAACAAAGGAAGGTGTTATTATAATGAAACTTTTAAACAAAATGTTAGTTTTAACAATGGCTGGTGTCGTAAGCTTTGGATCATTTGGTTCGACAGCTTCTGCAAGAAATATCGGAGACTTGGACGGTTATACCGTATATTATGATAAAACTACATTAACAACCAAATTAAAAAAGACAACAGCAAAGCAGGAAACAGTAATTAATTTAAAAAATGATAGCGGATCTGCATGGATTACTTTTCGAATGAGAAACGCAAATGGTGGCGGGAATTATGGCACTGTTGCATTACAAAGAGGAAGTAGAGCTATCATGTGTACATCAGGAGCAGCAAAAGATGAAAATTATAAACTGGGTATGTCAAAGACATATGATACAGGTGGTGGACAGGTAACCATAGTTGAAGGTACATGGTCACCAGATCCTAGATCATAAGTAGAGGTATATACACTTTCATACTTTATATGAAGTATGAAAGTGTATTCATTGGTATAAAGTGTTTAGTCGTATTTCTCATAATAGTTATGGCGTTTATGGAACAATATGAAAAGAGAGGAAATGAGGAAAGAAACTATGAAGTCCATATATTTTAAGCGGTTTAAAAATAAATATCTATTTATTTCGATTATGCTTTTGTTTTTTGTGTTAGCATGTTCATTTCTTATACATAGCGAAATTTTAGAAATTTTATTTTATGATTATAGTGGTGAAATTTCGGGAAATATAACGGAGTATGAGCATAAGAAGTTTTTAATTGATAGTGTGCTGTACTGGGAATTTTGGCTTCAAGACGGAGTTTGGTATGATGAAAATATTTTTCCAATCTATGCAATTATAGCAGCACTTCCTTTTCTGGCTGAAATCAACACATATTTTAAAGTGGGAGCAAATAGATTTGCAAATAGAAGAAAAGAACTTGGAAAATCCATTGCCTCTTATGGATTAATGGGAGGATTAAGCATAAGTTTAGGTTTTCTACTATATTTTTTAGTAGGTTGTTATTTTTGCCTTCCTGAAATTCAAAGTTTAGGCGGATTTGAATCAATTTTTAATTATAATCTGTACCATGAACATCCATTTTTGTTTTTGTGTTTTATGGATTTTACCATTTATTTTCTTTTTGGAATTTTATTTGCCATTATGACTTGTGGAACGCTACTTTGTTTTAATAACAAGCTTACCGGTATCATTTTTCCGATGTTTGTGTATGTGGTCGGCTCTTATATAGGAAATGGATTTGGGATTAGAATATTACAGATTTCATCTTGTACCACAGTATTTTGTACCAATTACACAACCGGTCAATGTTTTGTTCCTCTTATTTCTTTGGTCATGATTGATGCTGTTTTACTAATTTGCGGAGTTAAGAAAAATGAAAAAATTGTATTATAAAAAAATATTGCCGATAGTTGTAGTTCTTTTGTTTGCAATATTATTGGGATTCTTACAGTGTAAGGTGCTGGCTGTAAAGTTTGAGCATATGTGTAATCTGGAAAATTATTATCCGGATCTTTATGATTTTTTGAGTTACATATTGGTAGGCGATAATGTAGGACATATCTTTTATCTGGAAAAGAATGATATGGGATTGATGTTTCAACCATTATCATTTTTAGTATTTGGATTATTTATTGCCGGATTTAATTTTCTTGTAAAACCTAGAGGATATTATCAATTTGTATATGCAAGAAAGGAAAAAGAGAAAACATTTGTGAATGGCATTTTCAAAGAGCAGCTCTCTCTTATTTTCATTTACAGTATAGTATATTATGCATCTATATTTGTTTGTAGTTATATTTATGGATACGAAAGTACAAAACTGGACAAGATTTTGACTGCGTTGTTATTAGGGGTAGTTTCAAAAATCGTTTTTTTTGTGGTGATAAAAGTGATTCTTTTGTATGTCTTTTTAAGAAGAGGCATTACAGATTCGATTCTGACGGGAATTATTCTGGTGGTCACGATATTGATGTTTGATGTGGCAGTGGAATGCAAAGGAATTAACTTGCTACTTTTTTCGAGTGAGAGTAATTTCTTAGGTATGTTCGTACTTGTCCTATTGGGAACTGTTATACATTGTATAAATAGAAAGATTGATTTATTGAAATTAGATTAGATTGGTGATGGAGAAAGATAATGATTAGTATAAAAAATTATTCAAAAACATTAAAGAAACAAAAGATACTGGATGATATAACGCTTACTTTAGAAGAAGGGCAATGTTATGGCTTCGTAGGATACAATGGATGTGGAAAGACTATGTTACTTAGAGCCGTATGCGGATACATTAAACCAGATCAGGGTGATGTAGATGTGGATGGTATTTCCATGAAAGATAATTATATGAAGGATGCCGGTATCATAATAGGGGAACCTCAATTTATGGGAGGGTATTCAGGTATGGAAAATTTGGAAATTCTTGCAGCAATACGAAAGAAAGTTTCCACAACGGAGATTGAGGAGTGGCTTGATAAAGTGGGACTTCTAAAAGAAAAAGACAAAAAATACAGACAATACTCTCTTGGAATGAAACAGAAATTAAGAATAGCGCAGGCTTTTATGGAGGACCCGAAGTATTTTATATTAGACGAACCTTTTAATGCATTAGATAAGAAAAGTGTAGAAAGAGTGGAAGATTTGATAAATTGCGAGAAAAAGAAAGGAAAAACCATTTTACTGACAAGTCACGATGAACGAAATATTGCAAGATTATGTGACAAGGTATATGAAATGGAAGAAGGGAGAATTTGTTATGAATAAAAAGTGTTTCATAATAACTGTTTTGCTCTGCGGTTGTTTCTTATGTAGCTGCTCAAAATATGAGCATTCCAATACGGTAAAGGTTTACGATACCAATGATTTAGAAGGATTATCTGAAGAAGAAATTGCTGCCATAAAGGAAGAAGAGGAATTTATGGCTAATAGTAATAAAATAGAATTTAGTGGGGTGTGTGAAGAACTGAAAAAGATAGGTTTTGAAGAAAAATTGGACACTTATCTTTACCAGTATCTTGGAAAAAATGAATATATTCAGGTCACCATTACATCAAAAGATGGAGAGCATTGTTCTAGAATAAAGGTTGACATAAATCCTGAGTATTTTCAAAGTGATGATAATAATAAGGAATTGTCAGATGCATTGAATACAATACTTTCAAATCTTGATGAAGAATTTGATGAAACATTGTTAAGTGATATCGTGGATAGTATTTCCAATCTGGACTTTGGAGATGATGTAGATTATGAATGTACAGATGATATTATACTAAATGCTTCCAAAGGTCTTGAAGAGAATAACGGATATAGTCTTTTAATACAAATGAAATATGAAAGTGCTGAATAATGCTACAGCGTTTGTGTTATGTATTAAATTTGGAGTTTGTCCTCTTTTGGTATCAAATAAGAAATGTTTAGTTCTACATAATGACCGTTCGAACAAAAAAAGTACCATTGACGCAAATGGTATTTTTTTTATCATTTTATGTGATAGGATAAGGGGGTTCTAACGAATTACTTTAAGATATACAAGAATATGTTAATAAAAAATCGGACGTTTACGCAAATGGTCTTTTTTTATGTGAAAAAATGTGATAGTATGCCGTAGTGCGCACAAAAGAAGAGAGGTGAAAGTACATATAGAAAAAATGTCACTGGTGATACGCAGAAAGAACAAACTGTTACAAAAGGAATGTCTACACCGATTACTTTAGTGGAAAAAATGCGAACAACAGATAATAAAGCAGATGTTAAACTGCACAATTTGGAGGAAAATATGAGAGAGAATTTGGTTTTCAATTTTAAAATAATGGTTCGGCAAAAGACCTTTCAGTTTGCCTTTGGAGTTATGCTATTGATTTGTATAGGGTTACCGCTTTTTTACTATACGAAATACTTTGGAGCATATGAGTATGAATTGCCTTCTGCGGATAGTGTATTTATTGCTTCTAATGGTAGTGTATATTGGGAATATCTTTCTTTAGTGTTGCCTTGCTTTTTATTATTGCCATATGGTTTTTCTTATATGAATGAACATAAAAGTGGAGTAGCAATTTATATACAGGCAAGAAAACAACGAAAAAAGTATTATTATTCACAAATGATAACTTGTTTTCTTGGAACCATGATGGTGATAACAATTCCGTTTATCATAAATATTATTTTGAATAGTATCTTGTTTCCAAATAGCGGAAATAATGAGGTTTGGGGAAATGGATACCATAAATATTCATTAGGTTATCAATATTCTGTTATGGGAGAGGGATATTATAAAAATACAATTGCACATGGAGCTTTCTTTAAACATTTATTTATTGATTATCCTCAAATAAGCAATTTATTGATTGCAATAGTGAGTGGTTTTGTTTTAGGTTTGATTGCTTGTTTGTTTTATAGCATCTCGCTTCTTGTGAAAAGAGGAAGTGTATGGTTGTTACTTTCTAGTTATCTTATCTTTCAGGTGTTTCATGTTTTAGACAGTTTGTGGGATAAAGCATGTTTTGGAGGTTATTATATAAATTTGAAAATTTTAGATTATTGTAGTGGGGGCTTACCGCAATATGGAAAATTCTATCCAGTCATGTTTGGAATTTTAATTTTTCTAACATTTGTTAGCTTGATAATTGTACATATGCAAATAAAGAAAGATGAGGGTTAGGAGAAATGTTCAAGAAAAAATATGTATCTATTTTTTTTCTTTTACCTATTATCTGTGTGTATAGATTTGATTTGTTTTTGTATGCAGAACCAATGGATGAACGAATTGGGGAAGTCTTTTTGATGCACTTTTTTGGTGGAAGTTATAAAATGGATGAATTGGATATGACAGTTTCCGTATTAGGTTTAATTGGAATTGTTTTTTTAGATTTATTGTTTTCAGACTATATTGCACAGGATATCCGGGTGAATTCGGAATATATTTTTTCAAGATATTCCAATCGGTTGGTATGGTATGTAAAAAAACTAAAAGGAGTTATGGCATACTCTGTTCTTGGGATAATTCTTTATATGCTTCCTTATGCTTGTAATGCACAAATGACAGCTACACAAAGGATTGGAAGTCAAGATATTCAGATTTTGTTGTGTACATTTTTGATGTTAAGTTTATTCCTGTATTGTAGCATTTTAGTTATTAATTTATTTAGTATACGTTTTGGAAATAGCATTGGTTTCCTTATTACATACACAATACTAATCGTGAGTACCATACTAACAATGAATTTACAAAAAATACATTCAGGGCAACCGATTGTTATGCTTATACATAGGCTAAATCCAATGTCTAATATTTTGGTGAGTTGGAATTTTAATGATATTTATGTGAAATGGGGAATTGGATACTATTTAGGACTTGGAGTTTTGCTTTCTTTGATTGGTTGGATAAAATTAAGAAAAATCGAGATTGGAATTCGTATGAGGACAGATGTTTCGTAAGAAAGGAAATGGGTTATGAATAAATTGGAAATACTACATTTATCCAAAGAAATAGATGGTATTTCTTTGTTAAATGACATTAATATACAAATGGTACAAGGTAAAATTTATGGTATAGTAGGAAAAAATGGTTCAGGAAAGACCATGTTTTTTCGAATGTTAGCAGGATTAATAAATCCTAGTGAAGGAGAAATTAGTTTCAATGGCGAGAAAAATATGTTCGGGAAAAAAATTGCATATTCGTTAGGAATTTTAATTGAAAACGCGGGAATGTATCCAGAGTTTTCCGGATTCGAAAATTTAAAATTGCTTGCATCCATTAGAAAAAAAGTCAGAGATGAAGATATCAGAGATGCAATAGAACGTGTGGGATTATGTGCAAACGATAAAAGAAAAATAAAGAAATATTCTCTAGGAATGAAACAACGCATTACAATAGCGCAGGCTATTATGGAAAAACCGGAAGTGTTATTATTAGATGAACCAACAAATGCATTGGATGAAAAAGGGGTAGAGGAAATTCGTCAAATTATATTAGAAGAGAAAAAGAGAGGGGCAATTGTTTGTCTGGCAAGCCATAATGCGGAAGATATACAAGTGTTATGTGACGAAATATATGAGATTAAGGAAGGAACGTTTTATCATGTTGAAAAAGATCATAAAGAATAAAGGCGTGCTACTGATTGGTTTTATTTGTTGCGTCATATGTTTGTGTTGCATTGCCAGACAGGTTGGGTATAAGAATGCCCCAATTTCAACGGAGATGACTCTTGAAGAATTAGAAAAGCAAAATATAAGAGTTCAGTATGTGGATGAGGCAGAAGGATGTACAGATGAATATTTTGAAGATTTTGTGCAAGAGCAAATAGAGGAAGCAGAAAATTGCCCTAATATATTGCTTGTGAAACCTACTGAACAGATTTATTTTAATAAGGATATGGTTTTACAACAAGTTGAGGTAAAACAAGTTATAAAGGGCAAATGTTCTTATGATAAAGTATGGATAACAAATGGACTTTCTTCTTCCCTTTCTTATAATGGAACCGATGTAATCTTATCAGGAATGGAGAGATCCTTTATGCAGACAGATTGTGAGTATTTACTGTTTTGCAATGCTTCCTATGTCAATAAATATTCTGATAAAAAAATATATTCAGAAGCAGAAAATATGTGGATCGGATGTTTCAATGTTACGAGAGATTGTGTCACTACAGTAGAGGGGGACTTATGCTATTATAATCCTGCAATAGAATATTATAGCACCAATAAGAAATTGCTTAATAGTTATATGGAAACCAAACATTCATTGATAGATAAATATTTGTAAGGTGATAGGAGCAAAGAATAAGGACACTTTTTGATAGTCGATTAAGATATCAAAAAAGTGTCCTTTTAAAATTTACATATCCTCTAAACGTCCATGTTTTTCATAAGTGGTCTTTCTGACAATCTGATTGTCGTCATCTACAAAAACTACATTTGGTTTATGTTCTTTTGCTTCTTCCGGAGTCATCTGTGCATAAGACATAATGATGATTTTGTCGTTTACAGAAACGCAGCGGGCAGCCGCACCGTTTAAACAAATCATGCCGGAACCCGGTTCTCCGGCAATGGTGTAAGTTTCAAAACGGTTGCCGTTGTTTACATCTACAATTTGTACATATTCATATTCTAAAATACCAGCGGCTTCCAAAAGATTCGGATCAACAGTAATGCTTCCAACATAGTCCAGTTCTGCCTGAACAACAGTTGCACGATGAATTTTTCCTTTTAACATATTTACTAACATGTTTCCATTCCTTTCTTGTAACCTGTGACACAGGTATGGTGAATTAATCATATCTATTCAGAACCTCTTCCCCCATATTGAATAGAATTAATCTATTATAAAGTTATCAATCAGTCTTGTCTTTCCAATGTAAACAGCCATTGCACATAAAATTGGGCGGTCAATGGTATCAATTTGTTGCATGGTAAGTCCGTCCACGATTTTTACATAGTCAATCTTTGCCATTGGTTCTGTTTCAATATTTTTCTTCATGGCATCAAGAACTACCTTGCAGTCCTTCTCGCCATTTTTCACCATATTTTCTCCAAGTGTAATTGTCTTACTTAAAATAAGAGCCGCCTTTCTTTCTTCTGGGGAAAGATAAGTATTTCTGGAACTCTTTGCAAGTCCATCCTCTTCGCGGATAATAGGGCATCCAATTACTTCAACATCCATATTTAAATCCAGCACCATACGTTTGATAATGGCAAGCTGCTGTGCATCTTTTTGTCCAAAGTATGCACGGTCAGGTGCAACAATGTGGAATAATTTAGACACTACGGTACAGACACCACGAAAATGTACAGGACGGCTTAATCCACAAAGTTCTTCTGTCAATCCGGACATATCCACATAAGAACAGAAACCGTTTGTATACATTTCTTCTGGTTCCGGATGGAAAATCAGATTGGCACCAGTAGCTTCACAAAGTGCGCTGTCCTTTTCTAAATCTCTTGGGTAGCTTTCTAAATCTTCCGTTGGACCAAACTGCATAGGGTTTACAAAAATGCTGACAACTACTCGGTCATTTTCCTCTACGGCACGTTTGATCAAACTTTGATGTCCTTCGTGTAAATATCCCATAGTTGGCACAAAACCAACAGTTAATCCTTCTTTTTTCCAGGCTTTTACCTGAGTTCGTACTTCATTTACGGTTGTTGCTATTGTAATCATATTTTATTCCTTTCTGTAGTGTAATTGCGTAAATTGTCAATGGGGACATTGAATTTGGCAATTAGTTTATTTTGATGGCGTTCATCACTTCTTCGTCTATTTTAAAGCAGTGTTCCGGTGCTGGGAACGTCTGCGCTTTGGTTTCCTTAATATAAGCAGTAAATGCTTCTTTCATGGCATCGCCAATTTTTCCGAAATGTTTGGCAAATTTTGGTGCCATATCGGAATACATGGCAAGCATATCCTGATAAACCAATACTTGACCATCACAGCCATTTCCGGCACCGATACCGATGGTTGGGATAGTAAGCTGTTCTGTAATATAAGTGGCTAAGGCAGCAGGAACACATTCCAGCACAACCATACATGCACCGGCAGCTTCCACTGCTTTTGCTTCTTCGACAATTCGTTTGGCATTTTCTATATCTTTTCCTTGTACTTTAAATCCACCAAAAGCATTGACGCTTTGAGGAGTAAGTCCAATATGTGCAACTACTGGAATATCGCATTCAGTAATAGCTTTGATTTGTGGACAGACAGACATGCCGCCTTCCAATTTTACTGCGTTGGCACGACCTTCCTTCATCAATCGGCCTGCATTTTTTACCGCATCGTACACAGAGGTCTGATAGGACATAAAAGGCATGTCCGTTACGACAAAGGCGTTTTTAGCACCTCTTGCTACTGCGGCAGAATGGTGTATCATATCTTCCATAGTAACGGAAAGAGTATCTTCATATCCAAGCATAACCATTCCAAGCGAATCGCCTACTAAAATGGTGTTAATGCCTGCTTCGTCTATAAGTTTTGCCATAGAGTAATCATAGGCAGTCAGCATTGTGATCTTATCATTATTTTTCTTTTGCTCCTGTAGGGTTAATACAGTGTTTTTCATAATGTACAAGTCCTTTCTATTTGTTTTACATGGTGGGATAGTGGCATCCCAATTATTAGGTTCAAGCTCATCCTTGCAATTTCAATTATGGTTCATCTTGATTGGATAAAAGTTCTTCCATAGGTGCATAATTTTCCTCTGGATGTCGCGTTTTACCAATTGTAATCAGCACTTTGGAAAGTTCTTTATAAAGTGCATGATATTCAGGTGGCATACAGTGTAAATGTTTTTCAATGGTTGTCACATCGTTTCGTTCTACCGGACCAGTAAGAGAAGAAACAGGTCCATCTGTTACAATGTGTGCCACATTTCCCTGCATCAAAGGTCCGATAGCAGACAGGGCATGTTCACTGGAAAATCCGCATTGTATCAGTAAATCCATAGCTACTTGAGATAGTGCTACCACATGATTGCTGGCAAATACGGCCGCCGCATGATACTTGGCTTTTTCCTCTGTGGCAATGACCTGTACACGGTTGCCGAATTTCTCTAAAAAGGCTTTCATATCTTGTAAATGTATCTCATGGCCTTCTAAAGTAAACAAAGTATGTGCTAAATCCTGATATGATGTAGTTTTACTTGGAATTGCGTAAAGTGGATGAATGGAGTATCCGTATGCTCCAAAATCATGAATGTCCGAAAAAATACCAGAGGAGAGCGAACCGCTACAATGGCAGATTATTTTTCCTGCAAGGTTTGCTCCTTTTATAGAGTTCCACACAGAAGAAATTGCTCCGTCTGTGACTGTGAGAAAAATCACATCACTGGCTGCAATCAGTTCCTTTTGTGAGGAATAATAGGTCGAATTTGTAAATTGTGCGGCATCTTTGGCAGATGCGGCAGTACGGCTGAAATAACCAGTGATTGTTACTCCGTGTATGGAAAAATATTTTCCAAGAGAGCAACCTACCTTTCCAGCTCCGATAAATCCAATCTTCAACTTTTGTCACCTCCATAGTAACGTTGTAACTGTAAAATAACAGATACGAAATTTCTTACATTTTTGGTCGTCTGCTGTAAGCTAGGCGCCATTCTCCTATAAGAAAAGGGAAATGAAAGTTTTTGATTTCATATTTATTATAGGTATAGGTACTTTTCGGAATCCTATCCGTTACATACTTTATCATTTTGAGGCGGATTTGTAAACCTATTTCTTTGGATTCTTAGCAGTATACATTTTTGACTAGAAGAGAGGAAATGGAAAATTAGAAAAAGATTAGAAGTTGTGAAAAATATTGTAAGATTTTAGCAAATATGATAAAATTAGAAATGTAAATTTTTGTTTTGTAAAAATAGGAGGAGAAGTTCATGAAAAGAAAAATAAGAAAAGTAACTGCAGCAGTGGCAGCGGTTACGCTTGCTGTTTCCGGAATATCGGCACAGAATATGTTGGTAGGAAACAAAACCATAGTATTAGCTGCCACAAAAGATGGTGATACTTTTACACAGGGCGGATTAGTGTATGAAGTGATTCAAGGGAATACACAGTTAAAAGTGAGTGCTTTGGAAGAAGGTTTTTCTGCACAGGAAGTAACCATTCCTAGTGTAATTAATTATGAAGGATGGGATTTTCCAGTAACTGAAATTGCTGATAAACTGTTTTCTGGAAATACAACATTAACAACTGTTAAATTTGAATCCGGTTCTAAAATAGTAAGTATTGGAGAGGAAACATTCCGCAATTGTACTGGTCTTGCAAGCGTAGAATTACCAGAGGGATTGACTACATTAGGTTCTTTGGCTTTTGAAAATTGTACTGCATTGGAAAGTATTACATTGCCAAGTACATTAGATACTGTTACAAGTAAGAAAAGTCCATTTACAGGTTGTACAAACTTAAAACAAATCGCATTTGCAGAGGGAACGACAGAGATTGCCAATAACTTATTTTATGAGTGTGATTTCTTAACTGGAGCAGAGTTTACTATTCCTGATACCGTTAAGAGTATTGACAATTATGCCTTTTATAAAGCTACCAACTTGGCTATGGATTTAAACTTTTCTAAGAATTTAGAGACGATTGGTGAGGGTGCATTTGCAGAGTGTACCGCTCTTAAAAAGATTACATTTTCAGAAGGTTTGGTAAGCCTTGGCAAACAAGCATTTTCCGGTGTTTCAGGAGTATCTGAACTTAAACTTCCAGAAAGTTTAAAAGAGTTAAATATATTGGCATTTGCAAATTGTACTGGATTGACAGAAATAACCATACCAAAAAATGTAGATACAACAAATGCGCTTGATTATTCCAGTTTTGCAGCTAATAAAAGAAGTCCGTTTTATGGATGTACCAACTTGAAAAAGGTAACATTTGAAGAAGGAATGGAAAGTATTCCAGGATTTATATTATATGAAGCAGAAAGCGTAGAGGAAGTAAGTATTCCAGCCAGTGTAACGGAAATTGAACAAGGTGCATTTTTTGCATGTACGGGAATTACAGAGGTTACCTTACCAAGTGGGTTAGAGATTATTGGGGAAAATGCGTTTAATGGGGCAACTGCATTAAAGAGCATTACCTTACCAGAGAGTTTAAAGGAATTAAATTTGCAGGCATTTGCAAATTGTACCAGATTGCTGGAGATTACTATACCAAAAAATGTAACAACAACAAATGCGCTAGACTATTCTAGTTTTGCAGTTAATAAAAGAAGTCCGATTTATGGATGTACCAATTTGAAAAAGGTAACATTTGAAGAAGGAATGACAAAGATTCCAGCATTTATATTATATGAAGCAGAAAACGTAGAGGAAGTAAGTATTCCAGCCAGTGTAACGGAAATTGAACAAAGCGCATTTTGGGCATGTACAAGAATCGAAGAGATTGCATTACCAGAAAAGTTAGAAATTATTGGGGAAAACGCGTTTAATGGAGCCACTGGATTAAAGAGCATTACTTTACCAGAGAGTTTAAAAGAATTAAATGTTCAGGCATTTGCAAACTGTACCAGATTAACAGAGATTACTATACCAAAAAATGTAACAACAACAAATGCGCTAGGCTATTCTAGTTTTGCGCAGAATAAAAGAAGTCCAATTTATGGATGTACCAATTTGACAAAGGTAACATTTGCGGAAGGAATGACTAAAATTCCAGCGTATATGATGTATGAAGCAGACTCTATCAAAGAGGTGGTTATTCCTGGGTCAGTAACAGAAATTGGAGAAAATGCTTTCTATAACTGCATTGACTTTTCTATCTACGGATTAACAGGAAGTTATGCAGAAACTTATGCAAATGAATATCAGATTCCATTTGTGTCACAGGGAGTGTATGTAGCACCAACAGGAACACCAGAACCAAGCGTAACACCAACAGTAGCGCCAACAGGAACACCAACAGTAGCACCTACTGCATCAACAGCAACACCAGTTCCAGCAACAGGAGGTGCAGTTACTACAACACCGACGACATCTCCAGATGGGGTAACACCAACACCAACCGTAAAGCCGGTAACTGTTTCTAAAGTAGAGATTTCTGCTGCAAAGAGAACGGCTAAGAAAAAAGCGGTTGTAAAGTGGAAAAAGGTTGCAGGAGCTTCTGGTTATCAGATTACATATGCAACAACAAGAAGCTTTAAAAAGGCAACAACAAAAACTATTTCAGCAAAAAAAGTTTCTTACACATTAACAAAATTAAAGAAAAATACAAAATATTATGTAAAAGTGCGTGCATATAAGAAGAACGGCAATGAAAAAGTATATGGTTCTTACAGTTCTGTAAAAGTAATTGCTAAGAAATAAAATTTGTATGTTTGCAAAGCAAGACAGGAAAAAACTGGTTTTTTCGTTTTTTTCTGTCTTGCTTTTTTTCTACCATAACCAAAAAACAGTATTTGCATAATATAGAATAAAAATAATCGTGAAGGACTTCATATGTATATATGTATTGGTGTTTTACTTGTATTATGTTTCTTTTTTATGCTCATTAATTTTTACAGAAGAAAAAGTATTATTTGCCGAGTTTGTTGTATGGAATTATGTGATAAGTTGAAGCTGCTTAATGATTTAGCAGAACCGTTTGGTTTTTGTTACTGTTTAGACATGGATATTATAACTTCAAGAGTTGATGCGTTTCAAAAAAATTTTGGCTACTGTTCCTTATATGATAAAAGTGCCTTGAAGTTTAATATGGTATTTGATTGTGAACCAATTTATTTCAATTATGGGAATCGTACATGGATGATTGAGTTGTGGAAGGGACAGTATGGCATTAATGTAGGTGCAGAAATTGGTGTTTATTATGCAGACAATATTGTATTGCCAAGACAGTATAAAAAGACGATTTTCCATGGGGTAGAAGAAACGGAAATGTTGCCGATTTCTATGAAGCTACATTATAAGGGACAGCCATTTTTCTCATTCAGTGGCAGACATTGGTGGCTTACTGGATTTTCCATGGGGGATTATTGCACACCAGAGGATCTTGTTTTGGAGCTTTCTATTGTCTTTCCTAATGAGAAAATGCAAACGTGTTTTGTGGAAAGTCTTTGCCGCATGGGGTATCAACGATGTGAAATAGATATTTGCTATAATACGGTTTCTTTTTCCTATTCCATACCTCACACGAGGCAACCGCGTTTGGTGTACCGTATAAGAGCTGCTATATCACAGTGGAAAAACAGGGTATTTCTTAGATTATACCATTTTCTTACACGACCATTTACCTGTACCATGGATAAAATTTTGTATCTGTATTTTTATTTACCGATTGCGTTCCGCCATATGCTTCGCTTCAAAAAAAATCGAAAGCAAAAATATCACAAGAAATATAGAAAAACAAAAAAACAGCAAAAAGGGAGTTGAGGATTTCGATGAGTGCTGATAGTCGCATATCTGCTGCTTTTGAGAAAGCATGTCGTTTGCCTTTGAATAAAAATTCAAGATATATAATCTTTAGTGACTGTCATCGTGGAACGGGCAGAGTAAATGATAATTTTCTCAAAAATGAGTTTATTTATCTGGCAGCTTTATCTTATTATTATTCCAAAGGTTTTACGTATTTGGAATTGGGGGATGGTGATGAACTTTGGGAAAATCGTTCCTTTTGCGCAATAAGAAACATGCATACGCAGGTTTTTGAGTTGTTATCAAGATATTATAAGGAGGGCAGATTTTATGCTGTTTATGGCAATCATGACATCGTAAAGCGCAGAAAGCGTTTTCCTGCCACGCAATGTAAGACCTATTACTGTGAGAAGACACTGAGTAATCATGTTTTATTTCCGGATATCTTGTTTTACTCTGGAATTATTTTGGAGAATGAGGAAAAAAAATGCGGGAGAAATGTAAAGGATATTTATCTTACCCATGGGCATCAGGCGGATTGGTTAAATAGTACGCTCTGGCCGTTGTCCAGATTTCTGGTACGATATGTTTGGAAGCCGCTTGAAGGTCTGGGAGTTCCAGATCCGACCAGTGCAGCAAAAAATAACACAAAAAAGAGAAAATCAGAGGAACGTCTGGCTGCTTGGACAAGAAAGCAACAACATATATTGATTGCTGGGCATACACATCATCCAATGGTGGGGACAAAGGAGTCACCATATTTTAATACGGGCAGTTGTGTTTCTCCTGCGGGAATTACCTGTATTGAAATTGAAAATAAGTGTATTACGCTAGTTAAATGGGCGCTTGGGACAAAGGAGGATCAAACGGTGTATACGGAAAAAAGCGTTCTTGGAGAAAAAATCTGTGTGGATGATTACACTTCGTAATTCTATGAATTTTAAATATTTTTCCATAAAAGTCTAGCTAAAGATTCGTATATTTTATGAAAGTTAAAATTAGTAGGTGTTTGCGAAACTTTCAATATACAAGAACCATTTGTGTGGATAAGTTTCGCAATTTCCTTAAAAGGTAGTAGCGAAAGGAGAAATGGATATGAAGATGAAAAAAATGACAAAGATTAGTGCTTTAGCAATGGCAGTTATTATGGGAATGAGCCTTGGTAGTTGTGGAACAACCAAAACAGGAACTGGAGGAGGAACAAAAGAAGTAGCGAAAACCATATGCAAAACAAAGGAAACACAACAACCAAAAAAGAATGTGACAGAAGAAGAAAAACAGGCATTTGCATCAGGCGTTAATGGGTTTTCTTATGAATTGTTTGAAAAGATGGCAGATGGGGAAAATCTGGTGATTTCTCCATATAGTGTGGCAATGGCAATGTCTATGGTGGACGTGGCAGCGCAGGGAAGTACAAAGGAAGAGTTGGAACAAGTTCTTGGTATCATGGATTTAGACAGTTGGAACAATAGTGTAAATTGGTATATGAACCAGGAGTTTGGAAAAAATACAAAAGTGTTGACTGCCAATTCCTTGTGGATGGAGAAAGATATTGCATTATCGGAACGTGCAGAAGAAGATTTTTTGCAGGTACTTATGGATTATTATAATGCGTGTGTGGAACGACGGGATTTGCATACAGATGACACAAGAAATGCAATCAACCAGTGGGCAGCAGAGCATACGGAAAATATGATACCGGAAATGTATAACGAGAATATAAAGGAAGATGTGCAGACGATTTTAATGAATGCCATTTATTTTGAAGGAAAATGGGAGACTGCTTTTGACCAAGAGGATACTTATGAGCAGGAGTTTGTTGGTAAAAACAAAAATGTTAAGGTGGATATGATGCACCAATATGAGGGATCCTATCGTTATGCAGAGTGTGGAGAATTATGTGCAATCGAACTTCCTTATAAAGACGATACGGTAGTAATGGATATTATTAAGAGAACACCTTCCGATTGTGGCACAGGAAGATTAACCACATTGGAATATTGGAATCAGCTTACCAAAAAGGAAAAACAAGAACTGTTTGAAACCATTTCTACAAGTGGCTACGAAACATTTTCTAAGATTGCAATTCCTAAATTTGAAATGGAATGGGGAAAGGAATTGAACGATGCGCTAAAACAGATGGGAATGACCAGTGCATTTGGAGAAAATGCAGATTTTTCTAAGTTTTCATCAGATTTATGTATAAATAGTGTGTTTCAAAAAGCAAAAATTATAGTGGATGAAGCCGGAACAAAAGCAGCAGCCGTTACTGCCGTAGAAATGGAAGGATGTGCAATGGTAGACGAAAGGAAAGAATTTATTGTAGACGAGCCATTTCTTTTTGTGATAAGGGATGTGGAAACTGGCGTGATTTTATTTATGGGAGATGTAGAACAGCTTTCATAAGGACATTGACTTTCCTCCGTCGATTCGATATAGTAACAGGGATTTAGAATATCTTGTTTAAAGTGGGAGGAAACAACATTGACGGAGGAACAGTTTGCAAGCTGTATAGGTCTGATGCTGGATGGAAACCGGGACGGTTTGCAGCAGATTTATCGGGCCTATGGAAAATACATATATATCATACTTTATGATATTTTAAAGAATAAAGAAGATGCAGAAGACGTAACGACCGAATTTTTTTTGAAATTGTGGAATGTGGCAGAAAAGTATCAGGCAGGACATGGACATAGGGCATGGATGGGAAGGATTGCTCACAATATGGCAATAGATTTTCTTCGAAAGAAAAAAATACATATTTCCTATGAAGATATGGAAGAAGAGGAAATCGGAGACAAAAATTTTGAGTCCGATACCGTCAATAAAATGGCGGTAGAGCAGGCAATCAAAACGCTGAAAAGAGAAGAACAGGAAATTGTGAATATGAAAATCTTATTGCAAATGACCTTTCAGGAAATTGCAGATGCACTGGACAAACCTATGGGAACTGTGACCTGGCAGTATCGGCAGGCAATGGAAAAATTAAGGAGGTGTGGGCTTTGAGTCGAGAATATGAAGATTGGGATGAAATAGAGGAAAACTATTTTGCAATAAAAGAGCAGGAGTTTGAACAAGTGAATATGCCGGAGCTTTGGAGCCGCATCGAGGAAAAATTGGACCAAAGCCAAGAACAGAAAGAGACAGACAATAAAAATGTAAAGAAAAATAAAAAAGCACGTTTTACATTGGGGAGAAAAGTTGTAGTTATGGGAACAGTAGCAGCCGCAGCATTGTTGGTGTTTGCCTCTTATTCTGTGATGCGGTCTGGAGTTGGAGAGAGCAGTGAACAGATGCTAGGGGTAGAGAAAAGCAGTGATAGTAGCGCATCTTTATCGGAAGGAGCATTGCAGGAAGAAAAAACCGATGGGGAATTATCTAAATGGAAAGAGAAAACAGAGACAAATGCCAAAGAGGAAAGTGTAGAAGACAGTATAGCCAATTATGAGAGTGGTGCGGAAATGGAAATTAAGGGAAATAGCGGTGATATGGCAGAAACAGCAACAAGGGGAAACGTTATTCTTTTATATGTAGAAAAAGTAAATGGACTTTATGAGTTTTCTGTGAATTTGGAAAAATATTGCTTGCAATTCATAGAAATAAGTGTTAATAAAAAAGAGGACGTTCTTGAAGTTGCATATTCCGAGTTTTCTGCTTCTGCTCAGGAAAAATTACAGGACGAGATTGAGGATATCTCTGACACTGCCTTTTATGTGGATTCGGAAGGTGCATTATATATAGAAAAAGAAGACCGTTATTATGAGATATATTTGGAGGAGAAGGGAGACGGTTTCGATGGAAAATAAAACAATGATGCAATACTTTGAGTGGTATTTACCAAATGACCATTCTTTGTGGAAACGGGTCGCACAGGAGGCTGCAAGTTTAAAAGAGGCAGGAATTTCCAGCGTATGGTTGCCACCTGCTTATAAAGGCGCTCATGGAGACAGTGATGTAGGGTATGCAGTATACGATACTTATGATTTGGGAGAATTTGACCAAAAGGGAAGTATTCCTACAAAATATGGAACGAAAGACGAATATTTAGCCGCTATTCGTACCTTACAGGAACAGGAAATTGAAGTTTTGGCAGATATTGTATTGGGACATCGCCTTGGTGCAGATGATAAAGAGCGTATTTTTGCTTATGGAAGTGCGGATGAGGACCGAAACAGACAGACGCATGGCAAGAAAAAGGTAACGGTTTGGACGAAATTTACTTTTCCGGGACGAAATGGAACATATTCTGATTTTAAATGGGATTGGACAAATTTTCATGGAACAGATTATGATGCCCATAGCAGAGAGAATGGAATTTTGCGTTTTATTGGAAAAGAATGGGACAACCACGTAGACAGCGAAAATGGAAATTTTGATTATTTGATGGGTGTAGACCTTGATATGTCTGATCCGGAAGTATTGGAAGAGTTGGATCGTTGGGGAGAATGGTATTTGAATTTTACTGGTGTAGACGGGTTCCGTATTGATGCGGTAAAACATATTGAATTCCGTTTCTTTAAAGTGTGGTTGGAGAAACTTCGTGCCTCCAGTGGAAAGAAATTGTTTGCAGTTGGAGAGTATTGGAATGCAGAGCTTAGCCGTTTGCAAAACTATATTGAAAAGTCTGGAAGGGCATTGTCTTTGTTTGATGTTCCATTGCATTTTCATATGTTTGACGCATCTAGAAGCAACGGAACTTACGATATGAGAAATTTGTTTAAAGATACTCTTGTGGAGGCAGACCCTGAACTTGCCGTTACATTTGTGGACAACCATGATACCCAGTACGGACAGGCATTAGAATCTTGGATTCTTCCTTGGTTTAAACCTATGGCGTATGCTTTAATTTTGCTTCGAGAGAAAGGATATCCATGTGTATTTTACGGAGATTACTACGGAATTCCACATGATAAGATAAGTGCATTAAAAGAATTACCAAAACTATTAGAATTGCGTCAAAAAGCTGCCTATGGAGAACAGCATGATTATTTTGACGATCCTTCCATTGTGGGTTGGGTAAGAGATGGAGATAGTGAACATCCAAATTCCGGATTTGCTTTGTTGATGACCATAAATAAAGCCGGTAGTAAGAAAATGTTTGTGGGAGAACAACATGCAGGTGAGGTATATACCGATGTATTAGGAAATAATACAGACCGTATTGTGATTACAAAGGGTGGATTTGGTAATTTTACGGTGTTGGATGGTTCTATGAGTATTTGGATGCCTAATGGTGAAAAGACGGAAGCTCCAGAGGATGACATAGAAGAAATAGAAGTGGAGCAGGAGAAGGAACAAGAGGAATAAAAACGAATATGATAAAAAAATGAAAAAAAATAAAAAAAGTGCTTGCATTCTAAAATGAAATCATATATAATAATCATTGTCGCTGAGAGATGCGACATGAATATTGGGATATCGCCAAGCGGTAAGGCACTGGATTCTGATTCCAGCATTCGGGGGTTCAAATCCCTCTATCCCAGCTAATGACCTCATACAGACATCTGTGTGAGGTTTTTTTGATTTTTTATACCATTCGAAACTTTTTCCTATATTTGGATTCCCACATAGTAGCTGCAAATTTGGAGTAAATAAATTTTAAATATATATGATTCTTTTTAAAAATAAGCATGTCTTTTTTTGAAAGGAAATATAATATATGGTATACTATAAACACTTGGCGAAATTTTATTGCTGTTTTATAGCAGTGTCAGCGAATTTTGTTGGCGGACTTTTTGGATGTTTGGAAAGTAGGGAGGGAACAGAAATAAAATAAATACTCGTCTTGTGAGATGGTATGTTCTATCTGGAATGTTTCAATGAGGCGATGGAACAGATAGGCAAAATGCCAACAATACATATTCAGAATGGAGGAGCAAAAAAATGAAAAAGGTTTTCAAAAGTGCAGTATCGCTTACAATGGCAGCAGCTATGACTGTCAGCGTATTGCCTGAGAAAGGATGGGAGCGTCAAGGGATTGAGGCCTTGGCGAAAAGCAGCCAGGAGTCAGCAGTGACCCAGAAGCTTGCAAATGACAAAGGAAATTTGTCAAAATTGCCTGATAAGAATGCAAAGAAGGAAAAGTCGACCTACAAAGAGGGACAGGCAATTGTCATGTATCGAACGAAGCAGTCTACAATAAAGAAATCGTCTGTCGGAAATAAGGCTATGTTTGGCAGCGATATTACAGTAGAGAATTCCTGTGAATTTACGTTGGATTCGAAAAAAGGAAATATGTCTACAAAGAGTTTAGGAACAAAAACAGGATATACTGTTTCGTTAGTTCGTTCTGCAACTCTTTCAACAAAAGAGTTGATTACTTCTTTACAGAACACAGATGGTGTGCTATATGCCCAACCAAACTATATTCGCGAAATTGATACAGCACAATCCAATTACGAAAAATATTTGTGGGGATTGGACAACAAAGGACAGTTTGGCGGAAAAGAAAATGTTGACGTGGGTATTAAAAATGTAGATAAGAGTCAGTATTCCAAAGATGAAAAGGTTATTGCATTGGTAGATACTGGTATAGACTACACACACAAAGATTTAGAACAAGCCGTTTGGCAGAATCCATATCAGGATGAATTGAAGGGTGCCAATGGTTATGACTTTGTCAATGGAGATACCGATCCTATGGATGATAATGGACATGGTACGCATTGTTCTGGAATTATGGCAGCAAATGGTCAGGATAACAGCGGTGTGACAGGTATTGCAGATGGTTCCAATGTGAAAATCATGGCATTAAAAGTTTTTGATGCAGATGGTGCGGGTGATACATATTCAGCAATTAGTGCTTATAACTATATTTATAAAGCTCAGCAGCTTGGTGTCAACGTAGTAGCAGTAAATAACTCATGGGGCGGTATGCTTGACTATGAGTATGGCGATGACGTGCTGGAAGAGGTTATCAATCTAGTTGGTGAAAAAGGTGCTGTGTCTGTATGTGCAGCTTCTAATGAAGGAACAGATAACGATGAGTATGAAGATATTAGTCCTGCATGTTTGGATAGTGACTATATTATCTCGGTAGCAGCTACCAATGCAGAAGGCGAATTGGCAAACTTCTCTAACTATGGTGCTACTACAGTAGATATAGCTGCGCCTGGTAGTGATATTTTGTCTACCGTTTCTTATGACAATTTTACTCCAAGTATTTATGAGAAACCAGAAGAACTTTGTGGTTATTATCAGGATTTTAGTCAGGAGCCACAGCAGGTGAAAGTAGAAGAGTTGGCAGATGCTGATTTGACAGCAGTAACTGGTGGTGCTGTGTATGCAGTGGAAGCAGAAGGAGATGCTAAAGTCAGCGTAACACGCTCTGACAAACATTATGTGGAATCTGCAAATGGAAATAACAGTTCATTGATGTGGAAAATTGAAAATGCACAGATGAATGAAGAGTATAAGATTTATATTGCTTATGATAAAGAGGCAAGTACAACACCTGTGTATCAGAATTTCATGTATCGTATGGAACAACCGGAATTTTCATGGGACAAATTTTATACAGAGGAAGATTACTATCCTACTTTCTTAAATGTATCAGATACAAAGGTTACAACAGGAAGTGCGATAGAGTCTAAGCTAATTGGTACTACCTATATATTAGACTCAAGTAATTATTGGTCACAATGCAACTATAAAGAAATGAACAAATTAAGTGAAAAAGATGCAGGACGTTATGTGTTTGAAATTGATCTTTTAATTGGAATGGATGGAGATTATACATTCTATTTAGACGATTTTGCAAACAGTAAAGCAGAAGTGACTTCTGATCAGTTTGGAAAATATGCCTATTATAATGGAACCTCTATGGCAACACCATATGTGACAGGTAGTGTGGCAGTAGCAAAAGCATTATATCCAAAGGATACAGCAATAGAGAGCAGAGAACGTATCGTTACTTCTGCAAAAGAAACAGAAGCCTTAAAGGGAAAAGTAGCTTCTAATGGAATGTTATGCGTAGAAAATTTTGCAAAACCAAAACCTTCGATTACAAATGCAGTTATGGACAAAGGAACCGTAACATTAAGTGGTACATTCTTTGGAGAAAATCCAAGTGTAACAGTAAATGGAGAAGCAGTAACATTGACTTCCAGCAGTGATAGTAAAGTATCTTTTGCAGCAAAGGAAAATCAGAAACTTGAAATTACTTTGGCAAATCAGCAGGGAACTACAACTACTTCTTATTTCTTTACAGGAGGGGAACAAAGCAAGGCAACTGCAGTTACAGACAATATATCTGGAGTTAGCGAAGTAGTGTCTGATGGAGATCAGATTTATATGGTGAATGATTACGGTTATGCAGTAGCTTATCCGGTACAGAATGAGATGTATTACTATTCTGGAGAACTTTATGGAGAAAATAAAGAGTCACTTCCTTATTTGGAAATGTGTAGTGTGGCAGAATCTTTTGACAAGGAGCATATTTTTGGTAAGGAATACAAAACAGTTGTAGATTATGATTTGTCTAAAATTACAGATACTGTTAGCTGTGGAAAGCAACTATACACTATAGTTGCAATGGACATGGGCTATGCGAAAGAGTTAGCATTAGTAAAACTGAACGAAGAAAAGGCAGAATGGGATTTTGTTGCAAGCGTGCCAAAAATCTATAAAAATATGGAAGGTGCTACATTTGCAGCTTATGGAAATGCTTTGTATTTAATCGGTGGTTATCAGGTAGAAAATCAAAAGACAGTGTCTACGGTATATCGTTTTGATTTAGCAAATAATCAGTGGAGCGAAGTAGCGTCATTGCCAGAAGGAAAATTCTTATCAAAGGCAGTGTGGACCAATGGGAAATTAGCTGTAATCCTTGGTGGTACAGGTGATGAAAAAACAGCAGGAAGTGGAAAGACATTCTTCTTTGATGGAACCAACTGGACAGAGGGTGCAGCACTTACTGGTGTGTTAGAGGAAAATGAAACTTCGGTATCAGTGGCTTACTCTAAGGAATTAAAAGATAGCGAAGACCTTGTAGTAGATCATTCTTATAGTACAGCTAAGCGTACACTCCATTATTATGATGGAGCTATAGGTGCAACTGACGAGGGAATGGTTATCACAGGATTGAAAGTGGAAGGAATTGGAAATACATTTAGTTATAATGTTTCTTCAAATTCATACCAAACATTAGGTATCAAGTTCTCAACTCTTGCAAAAGATGATAATGTAGTAGGAGCTACCGTAGGAAATAAATTCTATATTTTCAGCGGACAGCAGAAGAGTTTGGCAGTAGAGGAATACTATTATGAATATTATTCCAATAGCGGACTTTGTGCAAAAGAGCAAGAAGTAACCACACAACAGACTGGATATGAGGATGTAGGAACAGATTATGTAACTCTTATTACTACTGTTGATGTAAAACATACCACTTGTCAGGTTGTGCAGGCGGAGACTTATGAGGGTGGTTATGTAGACGGACTTGGAAGCTATAACAATGGAGAATATGCGCACCTTAAGATTTATACAAATGATGATTTCTTCTTGAAAGGTTGGGCTGTAGACGGAGTACCACAGACAGCTACCAATGCGGCTGTTTTAGTAAAGAATCCAACAACTACAGTTTCTGCGGACTTTGGTAAGTATGTAACAATGGTTATGCTAGGAGAAGAAATGGTAGAGGCTGGTTCTCAAGTGATGATGAACAGTTATATCTATCCAGAAGATGCGGATAATCAGAAGTTGACTTGGGTATCCAGTGATGAAACGGTAGCAACAGTAGATGAAAATGGTATCGTTACTGCAAAAGCAGATGCAGCAGGAAAGACTGTGGAGATTAGAGCCATTGCAGAAGATAGAGGAACCATATATGGAGTTGGTACTGTTAATGTAATAGCAAAAGAGAAAACCGTTGCAGTAAAGAAAATTAAACTTACCGCATCTAAAAAGACAATTAAAGTTGGAAAATCTATTAAGATAAAAGCAACTGTAAAACCAGTAACAGCAACAAACAAGAAGTTAAGTTGGAAGACCAGCAACAAGAAGTATGCTACTGTAACACAGAAAGGAAAAGTTACAGCGAAAAAGAAAGGAAAAGGGCATACAGTAAAAATTACAGCAACTTCAAAGAGTAATCCTAAGATTAAAGGAACTATAAAATTAAAGATTAAGTAATGGGAGATTTACAGATGGACATTGCAAAACAGTTAAAAGAAGAATTAAACATTGAGTTATGGCAGGTAGAGGCAGTAATACAGCTCATTGATGAGGGGAATACCATTCCCTTCATCGCTCGTTATCGTAAGGAAAAACATGGCTCTTTAGATGACGAACAGCTTAGAAATCTTAGCGAACGTCTTACCTATTTGAGAAATTTGGAGGATAAAAAGAATCAGGTTCTTGCCAGCATTGAAGAGCAGGGAAAACTGACAGAGGAATTAAAGGCACAGATTTTAGCCGCAACTACCCAAGTATTGGTAGATGATTTGTATCGTCCATATCGTCCAAAGAGAAGAACCAGAGCTACGATTGCGAAAGAAAAAGGCTTGGAAGGACTTGCCAATATTATTAGCCTTCAGATGACAGAACATTCCATTGAAAAAGAGGCAGAGGCATATTTATCAGAAGAAAAGGAAGTAACAACGGTGGAGGCTGCCATTCAAGGAGCTATGGATATCATTGCAGAAACCATTTCTGATGAAGCAGATTATCGTACCAGAATTCGTGATTTGACCGTAAAGGAAGGTGTGATTACATCTGTTGCAAAGGATGAACAGGCACAATCCGTTTACGAAATGTACTATGATTTTGAAGAGAAAATCAATAAAATTGCGGGACATAGGGTACTTGCCCTCAATCGTGGAGAAAAAGAAAAGATTTTAACTGTAAAAGTAGTGGCACCGGAAGAGGATATTTTACGATATTTGGAGAGAAAGGTCATCACAAAAGAAAATCCAAATACCACTCAGATTTTAAAGGATACAGTCGCAGATAGCTATTCTCGTTTGATTGCACCAGCTATAGAGCGAGAAATTAGAAATGATTTGACTGAAAAGGCAGAAGACGGCGCAATTAAAGTTTTTGGAAAAAATTTAGAGCAGCTTTTGATGCAGCCTCCAATTGTAGGTCAGGTTGTTCTTGGATGGGACCCAGCGTTCCGTACCGGATGTAAACTTGCAGTAGTAGATGCAACTGGAAAGGTATTAGACACTACAGTTGTATATCCTACAGAACCACAAAATAAAGTGGAACAGACAAAGAAAACTGTAAAAGCAATGATTGACAAATATAACATTACTTTGATTTCTGTGGGAAATGGTACTGCATCCAGAGAGTCAGAATGTGTCATTGTGGACATGTTAAAGGAAATAAAAAAGCCTGTTCAGTATGTGATTGTAAATGAGGCAGGTGCATCTGTATATTCCGCAAGTAAACTTGCCACTGAGGAGTTTCCAAACTTTGATGTGGGACAGAGAAGTGCTACATCCATTGCCAGACGACTTCAAGATCCCCTTGCAGAACTTGTAAAGATTGATCCAAAGTCTATTGGTGTAGGGCAGTATCAGCATGATATGAACCAGAAAAAACTAGGAGAGGCATTAACTGGAGTAGTTGAAGGTTCTGTAAATAAAGTTGGTGTAGATGTGAATACCGCATCTGTGGCATTACTGGAATACGTGTCTGGTATCAGCAAGGCACTTGCGAAAAATATTGTGGCTTATCGTGAGGATAACGGACGTTTTACAAATCGAAAGCAGCTTTTGAAAGTGGCAAAACTAGGGCCAAAGGCATTTGAACAGTGTGCTGGATTTATGCGTATTAACGATGGTGAGAATCCATTAGATGGAACCAGTGTGCATCCAGAGTCTTATGAGGCAGCGGAAAAGTTGTTAGATAAAATCGGCTTAAAGAAAGAGGACATAAAAGGTGGTGTCAAAGGTCTCAATCTTTTAGTAAAAGACAAAAAGAAAATGGCACAAGAACTTGAGATTGGAGAAGAAACCCTGCTTGATATTATGAAAGAGCTGGAAAAACCAGGACGTGATCCTCGTGATGAAATGCCAAAACCAATTCTTCGTACAGATGTATTGGAGATGAAGGATTTGACACCGGGCATGATTTTAAAAGGAACGGTTCGCAACGTCATTGACTTTGGTGCATTTGTGGACATCGGAGTGCATCAGGATGGCTTGGTTCATATCTCTCAGCTTGCAGACAAATATGTAAAACACCCATTAGACGTAGTTAGTGTAGGAGATATTGTAGAAGTAAAAGTAATGAGTGTGGATTTGCAAAAGAAGAGAATCCAATTAACTATGAGAATGGGTGATTAATAGCTCATATTTTGTAAGGAAACAATAGAACAAAATTGAAAGAAATGGGGCTGTAAGCAGCCCCATTTCTTTGTGTGTATATTTTTAAATGATACTTCACAAAAATAGAGAGAGATGCTAGAATAAATAAGGACTTTTAGGGGATAACAGAGAAGTGAGGAAAAATGGTTTGTTATGGGGAAAGGAGAAAAAATGATAATCGACACACATGTGCATATTGGTGGTGAGGCAAATGGATTTCACATGAATGAGGAAATGGTGTTAAAGGCTATGGAACGGTACCACATTGATTTTTGTGTAGTGTCTAATGCCGATGCAGGGGAAATGGACCACAAGCAACAGTTGTTTCCAAGGGAAAAACAAATTTCTCAGGAGACGGCGTTGGAACGTACCCTTACTTTTGCTAAAAAACATCCGGGGAAAATTGGTGTGGCACCATGGATAAAACCTTATTTGCAAGGGCTTACACTGGAATTGGAGCAGATGATACGGGATAGTAAAGAGTGGATTTGTGCCATTAAGCTGCATCCGTTTCATTCTAATGTGTTGCCTACGGATGAGAGGGTTTTGCCATATTTAAAACTGGCGGAGCAGTTGCAGTTACCAGTCGTTTCCCATACGGGAGGTTGTGAAGCCGCAGACCCAGTTCATCTTTATGAGGCGGCAAAAATGTTTCCTAATGTAAATTTTGTTATGGTGCATATGGGATTAGAGAGTGACCACAAAGCAGCACTTGATTTACTTGGAAAAGCAGATAATTTGTATGGAGATACTACTTGGGTGTCTATGGATGCCACCATAGAGGCAATCCGACGTTATGGAAGCAAATGTATGGTATTTGGTAGTGATATGCCAATTGATGGTGTTGACACATATCTTTGTAATCCCAAGGGAGATCGTTCTATATATCAAGATTATTTTCATGTACTGCCGGAACGAATCAGTGCGGGGGCATATGAAGATTTGATGTGGAAAAATGCCAGAACCTTATTTCATTTAGAGAAAATAGTAAATTACTAGAGTAAAAATCCTTTGTGAAACGCTTTTGTATGCAGTACAGTTCAGTTTCACAAAGTATTGATAGGGAGAAAGAAACATGGAAGAAAAAAATATTTTAATTGTAGAAGACGATGTACACATCAATGCACTGTTGCAGGAAGCGATCACTGGAGCAGGGTATGGATGTGTTTCTGCATTTTCGGGAACGGAAGCGTCCATGCTTCTAGCCATGAAAAGTTTTCAATTGGTATTGCTAGATTTGATGTTACCGGGATTATCTGGAGAAGAAGTGCTAAAGCAGATTCGGGAGAAGGGCAATACTCCTGTGATTGTACTGACTGCGAAGGATGATTTGGATGGAAAAATTCGCTTGCTTACCAGTGGTGCGGATGATTATATTGTGAAACCTTTTGAAATTAAAGAAGTAATTGCCAGGATTCAGATTCAGCTACGTCATGCGGAGAAAAGTGTGGAAAAAGACGAACTAACCTATAAGGATTTGGCATTGAATCGAAAAAGTTTTCAAGTAGCAATTTCCGGGCAGACATTGACCAAAATTACAAAACAGGAATTTGCCATTTTGGAGCTATTGCTGAAACATCCGGATCGAGTGTTTAGTAAGGAAGAGATGTTTGAGTATGCTTGGGACGAGCCATATATGGGAGAAACGAAAACCTTAGATGTACATATTAGCAACATTCGAAAAAAAATAAAAGCATACACAGAGACAGAGTATATTGAAACTGTTTGGGGTATTGGGTATCGTTTGGCAAAATAAATGTTTCAAACAATCTTTACTCTTTTTTTACTTTTTGTTAGCTTTTTTTTAGGAAGGTGTCAGTATAATAAAAGAGAATTCAGAAATAGCTGATTGCAACAGATATAATAAAAAGGAAGAAAGAAGGAACGAGCGATGGGAGAAGTCTTATTAAAGACTAGCAATCTGACAAAAGTATTTGGTAAGCAGAAAGCGGTCAATCAAGTAAATGTAACCATAAATAAAGGTTCTATTTACGGATTTATTGGAAGAAATGGAGCTGGAAAAACCACTTTTTTAAGAATGGTAAGCGGACTTGCCACACAGACAGAAGGGGAGATTTCTCTGTTTGGAAGGACAGGAAAAGACCTTTCCAGTGTAAGAAAGAGAATTGGGTGTTTAATTGAAGCTCCCGGAATTTATGGAAATCTTACCGCTTACGAAAATTTAAAAGCAAAATGTATCTTTTGTGGTATGACGAAAAAGGGCTATATCGAGGAGATATTGGATATTGTAGGGCTTTCGGATGTGGGAAACAAAAAGGCAAAAAACTTTTCCCTTGGTATGAAACAGAGACTTGGAATCGGACTTGCTATGGTGGGAGAGCCGGATTTGCTTGTGCTTGATGAGCCAATTAATGGACTGGACCCAAAAGGAATTGTGGAAGTGCGAGAGACCATTTTAAAACTGAATAAAGAAAGAAACATGACGATTTTAATCTCTAGTCATATTTTGGAGGAACTTTCTAAAATTGCCACTCATTACGGGATTTTGCACCAGGGTGTGCTGCTAGAGGAACTTACCAGAGAAGAATTGATGGAGCAATGTAGTCAGCGCATTGTAATCAATTGTGATAAGCCGCAGCAGGCGGTAACGGTGTTAGATAACATGGGAATTACCAAGTATCAGGTTACAGACAAAACGCATGTATCTATTTTCGAACGTTTGGATGACAGTGGAATCATTAATCAGCGGTTGGTACAGGAAAATATTTTAGTAAATGAAATTGCCGTTGCTGGTGAGGAACTGGAAAACTATTATTTGAGAGTGACGGGAGGAATGGATCATGTATAATATAATAAAAATGGAATTGTACCGTATGGTGCGGATGAAAAGTTTTTATGTGATGATGCTTGTAATGATAGCAATGACTTTTATTTCCACGTGGGCAGTGGATTATGAGGCATCCTATTATCAGGAGGCAGCGCAGGAATCCCAGCAAAGTTTGGAAACAGCAGAGCAACAGGCGGAAGAAAATTTAGAGAGTGTAGAAGATGCAGATGGTATCACAATTGGAATGCAGGTAACGGCTCCAGGCGATGATCTTTCTGATATTACTATATTTGATATGATGTTTTCTAATTTTAACGGGATGATAGTTGCTTTTTATATTGCGATTTTTGTAGTATTATTTGGTGGAGCAGATTTTACCAGTGGATATATTAAAAATTTTGTGGGACAGGCAAAAAGTAGGACTTGTCTTGTTATGGGAAAAGCAGTTGCCGTAAGTATCTATGCAGTGAGTATGATGCTACTATTTGTTCCAGTGCAGATAGCAGCCAATGGTGTGTTCTTTGGATATATTCATTGGGGAGATATGGGAAGTTTTCTCTCTTATTTTGGGGTACATATGGTCTTACATATTGCCTTTGCGCTGATTTGTCTGGCAATTGTGCTTGTAAGCAGAAGTACGGTCATCAGCATGGTGCTTACCATCAGCATTTGTTGGAATGTATTAACGTTGGTATATGCTGGAATTGATATTATAGCATCTAAAATTGGAATAAAAGATTTCCATTTCTCAACTTATACCGTATCTGGTAGAATTGGTATGTTGGAGCAAACTTTTTCTAGACAGGATTGTATAGAAACACTTGGGGTTGCAGCAGTCTATATGATACTTTCTTTCTTGATAGGAAGTGTAATATTTACCAAAAAAGATATATAGAGAGTGTGGGGATTTGCGAAACTAGCAAGATACAAATAGATTAGTATAATTTTAATCTCGAAAGGAGAAAAAATGAGTGTTCTAGTTAGTATTTTACTAATACTTTGCACGATTTTAATAGGAATGATTTGGTTTGTAAAGCGGCAGATACAGGATATCTGCCGCCAGTTGTCGTTTTTGGAGGAACAGGAAAGCAATATGCTGATTACCACTCAAACGACCAGATTTGGAATAGGAGAATTGGTAGAAAAAATCAATACTATTATTTTGATAAATCGAAAACGAAAAAAAGAATATTTAGAAAAAGAACAACAAGTGCAGCAAGTATATACCAATTTATCTCACGATATACGAACACCTCTTACTTCTTTGGATGGTTATGTGCAGTTGTTAGCGGATAGCGAAAATAAAGAAAAGCAACAGGAATATTTGACGGTTATTCGGGAGCGAATTTCCAGTTTGAAAAATATGTTAGAAGAACTGTTTGTGTTTACCAGACTAAAAGATGACAATTACCAGTTGGAACTTTCTAGTGTATGCGTAAGCCGTCTGTTGAAAGAAACGGTATTTTCTTATTATGACGATTGGAATCGGCAGGGGATTGTACCGGAATTTTTCATTGATGAAGGTGATATCTATATGGAAGGAAACGAGTCTGCATTAAGTCGAACCTTTCAAAATATTATAAAAAACGGGTTCATACATGGGGAAAAGAGTATTACAATATCAATGACAAAAAATGAAAAAGAAGTATGTTTCTCTTTCGGGAATGGGATGAAAAATCCCGAAAATGTGGATATAAGTCAAGTATTTGAACGATTTTATAAAGGGGATAAATCTCGCAGTAGAAATTCCACTGGATTAGGTCTATCCATAGCTAAAGGTTTTGTGGAACGTATGAATGGAACCATAGAGGCAAAAATAGTAGAAGAGCGTTTTGTGATAGAGGTAAGATTTCCTGTGATAAGGTAAGCTTGCTGTGGCAGCTAATTCAGGAAAAGAGAACCCATACCGTATTTGAGACGTGGGTTCTCTTAAAGAAATTATTGAATGCAACAAGTCATATAAAGAGGTATATATGTGATTCCATCTTCAAATTTCAAATCTTTAGTATAGATAATATATCGGTCTTGTACTTTTAATTGGTATTTTTCAATGAGACAATCAAACGATTTGTGTGTTTTATATCCAGATGATTTTACCTCAATTGGACAGATTTTTTTATTTTTTACAATCATAAAGTCTATTTCATATTTTTTCGCATTCTGATTAGGAGTGGATGGGAACAGAAATTCGTGAAAATATAATTCGTATCCACTTGCTTTAAGCATTTGTGCAACTACATTTTCTACAATCATTCCTTGGTTAATTCCCAATTTGTCAAAAATTAATGCTTTATATAAATCTTGTCCTGTGGAACCGTTATTTTTCATCATTTGAGAAATTAGTAATCCAGTATCACCCATATATAATTTAAAATTACATCTGTCCGCGTAGGCCTCTAAGGAAATTTCCGGTGCAGTGACATTTATACATTCATTTCCAATCATGGATTCTGAAATGAAATTAACTGCATCTACATAATTTTTATATCGTGCATTCTTATCCACTAAAGAAAATTTGAAATGGGAGTTATGATTTTCTAATTGTTCCGGAATTGTTTTATATATAACAGATGCTTTTTCTCGATTATCTTCATCATATTTTTTTAAATCATCTTCATATAATGAAAGAATATTTCGCTTTACAAAATCAATTTCTTCATAACTTCTTCCATTTACAAAGGCGTCTACAGCCTGTGGCATTCCGCCCACCACCATGTAAGTTCTAAAAGTTTGCATGATTTTTCTGTGTATGGCATCTCCTAAGGGTTTTCTTTTTTGAAACGCATCTTGTATGGTTGGCATAGTAATCGTGTCATTCTTTGCCCATAAATACTCTTCAAAATCCATAGGATACATTTTGAGTTTATATTCTTCGGAAGGAATTAAAATATCTTTTACATTCTTTTTTATGGAAATTAAAGAACCGGTTTCTATATAATCATATCTTCCATCTGCTACTAAATATTTGATGGCTTGTCTTGCAATTGGAAACAATTGTACTTCGTCAAAAATAATAACTGATTTTTTAGGGGGTAATACTTTTCCTTTTAAAAGAAATAAATTTCGAAAAAATGTATCTAAATCGCCTATATTATTTTCAAAATTTTGTTTTATATCTTTGTTTTCACGTGCAAAATCCAGAATAATATAATCATCGTATTCATTTTTGGCAAATTCTTCCACAATTGTACTTTTACCAATACGTCTTGCTCCCTCAAGCAAGATTGTGGATTGACCGTTTGATAACTTCTTCCACTCTAATAATTTATTATATATTTTTCTCTTAAATACCATTAAAACCACCTCTTCCTACTCTTTAATGTATCATGTTTTCCCGAAATTTTCAATTTTATAATCTTGATTTTTCCCGAAAATTCATTTTTTATTTGGTGAAAATTTCCCGAAATTTTGATTTTTGTTCAGCAGAAATTTCCCGAAAATTCAAATTTTATTCTAAATAGTTACAAGTTTCAAAAAATAAGCATTGACATTCTAAAAAAATTCGTATATCCTAGAACAAGAAAACCGATGATTGAGAAGAGTAGCAAATCGCAATCAAAATCCAGAGAGTTGCCGGCAGGTGGGAAGGCAGCAGATAGGCTTTTTGTGAATGGACTCATAAGGGCGGAAAGAACGGCTAATGCTTAGTAATATCCGACGTAACTCCTACGTTACAGGGAGAACGTGTGATGGCACGAACTGAGAGCATGTATGATACATGAATATAGGTGGTACCGCAAGAGATGATTCATCTCCTGTCCTATTTTTTAGGACAGGAGATTTTTTGATTCTATAGTGTAATTATTCAGAACCCTCTATAATGGAACAATTAGATACTCTATAGTAAAGCGTCCCAGAGCGTGCTTATAAAATGAAGGAGGTTGACAATATGTCAAAAGGAAGATTTGGAATACATGGTGGACAGTATATTCCGGAAACATTGATGAATGCTATATTAGAATTGGAAGAGGCTTATGATAAATATAAGGACGATCCGGAATTTAACAAAGAATTAAAAACTATGTTTAATGAGTACGCAGGACGACCAAGTAGACTATATTATGCAGAGCGTATGACAAAAGATTTAGGCGGCGCAAAAATTTATTTAAAGAGAGAAGATTTAAACCATACAGGTTCTCATAAAATTAATAATGTAATCGGTCAAATGCTTTTGGCAAAACGTATGGGAAAGACAAGAGTCATTGCAGAAACAGGTGCTGGACAGCATGGAGTGGCAACTGCAACAGTAGCTGCTATGATGGGCATGGAATGTGAAATTTTTATGGGAAAAGAAGATTGCGAGAGACAGGCGTTAAATGTGTACCGTATGCGCCTTCTTGGTGCAAAAGTGCATCCAGTAACAGAAGGAACTGCAACTCTTAAAGATGCGGTGTCCGAAACTTTCCGTGAGTGGACAGCAAGAATAGACGATACTCATTACGTGATTGGTTCGGTTATGGGACCATATCCATTTCCTACTATGGTTCGGGATTTTCAAGCAGTTATCAGTAAGGAAATCAAACAGCAGATGCTTGAAAAAGAAGGTAGACTTCCAGATGCGGTTCTTGCATGTGTAGGTGGAGGTTCCAATGCCATTGGTGCATTTTATCACTTTATTGAAGATAAAGAGGTACGTTTGATTGGGTGTGAAGCGGCTGGGCGTGGTATTGATACCTTTGAGACAGCAGCTACTATGAATACAGGAAAAGTTGGAATTTTCCATGGTATGAAATCCTATTTCTGTCAGGATGATTACGGTCAGATTGCCCCAGTATATTCCATTTCAGCGGGACTTGATTATCCGGGAATTGGACCGGAACACGCATATTTGCATGATATTGGAAGAGCAGAGTATGTACCTGTTACAGATGATGAGGCTGTGGAGGCATTCGAATATTTAGCAAAAATAGAAGGAATTATTCCTGCTATTGAAAGCGCCCATGCAGTAGCACATGCTATGAAGATTGCAAAAACTATGAGCAAAGATCAGATTATGGTAATTAATATTTCCGGACGTGGAGATAAAGATTGTGCAGCAATTGCCCGTTATAGAGGGGAGGATTTATATGAGTAACATAAGAAAAGCGTTTGACCATGGAAAGGCATTTATTCCATTTATTACTTGTGGAGATCCTACATTGGATTTAACAAAAAAAGCGGTCATTGAGATGGAAAAAGCAGGAGCAGATTTGATTGAACTTGGAATTCCTTTTTCAGACCCTACTGCAGAAGGTTCGGTGATTCAAGATGCCAATATCCGAGCACTGAAAAATAAGGTAACTACCGATGATGTATTTGATATGGTAAAAGAATTACGCCAGACAGTGAAAATTCCATTCGTATTTATGACTTATGCAAATGTAGTATTTTCTTACGGTGCAGAGAACTTTATGAAAAATTGTCAGGAAGTAGGCATAGATGGAATTATTCTTCCAGACATTCCATTTGAGGAGAAAGAGGAATTTGATGGAGTGTGCAAGCAATATGGTGTGGACTTGGTATCTATGATAGCACCTACTTCCGAAGAGCGAATTGGAATGATTGCAAAAGAGGCAAATGGTTTTGTCTATTGTGTTTCTTCTCTTGGAGTAACCGGTGTCCGCACAAACATTACTACAGATATTCGTGCAATGGTAAAGAAAGTAAAAGAGCAGCAGGATATTCCTTGTGCCGTAGGTTTTGGTATTTCCACACCAGAACAGGCAGAGAACATGGCAAAACAGGCAGATGGTGTTATTGTAGGTTCTGCCATCGTGAAGATTTGCGCGCAGTATGGGGAAGAGGCGGTTCCTTATTTGGCACAGTATGTAAAGGAAATGAAAGAAGCAGTGATGAGATAGTAGGTGTATCCAACTTAGTTTCTTTTGAACTCCCCAGGTGGCAATTTCCTAGTAAATAACAAAGTGGAGCAAGCTCTTCCAATTGAATAACTTGCTCCACTTTGCTTTATATGGATTTCCGAATAAATACTATTTGGTATTAAATAGATATTGTATTAATACCAGTTTTCCAATAAATCATCTATTCTTTCCCACTTTGAAAATTTTGTCATAGCATTTGTATACTTCTTTTTTGATATTTTCTTGCCATTTTTGTAGTATTTAACTTTTTTTCCACTTGACTTTAAGCTATAACTGGTTCCCTTCTTTAATTTCTTACCAGTAAAACTGTAAATGGTATCAGTAGTTTCTGTATAACTGGCAGAACGAACAACATTGATTTGTTTTTTGGCTTCATTATACTGAATGCAATCACAGTTTGTGATTTTTTTTGCACGTACAACGTTACCATATTCTCCGGAATAATCATAATAGAAGATTTCAACTGTGTGAAATGAATTTTTTTCATAATAAATAAACATTTCGTCTACACCATCCTGATTAATATCATAAAATGCAGGAAGTGGATTTTTGTATTTAGAATCATGTGCATATTCCTCTTCATATTTTTCTGCTAGTGCAGTTGAGGCATTCTCTGCATCCGTCTCCGTTGCAGCCTTAGCAGAATTTGTTGTTCCAGGTACAACCGATGTTACCAACATGGCACACGCCATAAAAATTCCTAACTTTTTCAAAACTTTCATTGTTTTCTCTCCTTTTAATCTGTATATTTTTCACAACTAATTATATACTACATACAGCTATTATACAAATTTGTTTGTATTTTTTTTGTAGTTTTGAAATTTTCCATCTTGCAGTTCATAAATCACGTCACAATATTTTGCCACTTCCATATCATGGGTAATAATCATAACCGTTCTTCCTTCTTCGTTTTGTTCTTTTAATAAATGTAAGATTTGTTTGGTATTTGTACTGTCTAGCGCACCTGTTGGTTCATCTGCTAAGATAATCTCCGGCTCATTGACGATTGCTCTAGCAATTGCTACACGCTGTCTTTGTCCTCCTGACAGTTTATGAACCGGAACGTTATATTTTTCCACAATACCCAATTTTTCTAGGACTTCTAATATTCTTTCTTTTCTCTCTTTTCTCGGTTTCTTTTTTTGAGCATACATGAGTGGTACCTCCACATTTTGAAATACCGTGCTTTGTTCAATAAGCGCAAAATCCTGAACCACAAATCCAAGATACGCATTTCGCATCTTTGCTTTTTTATTCATGGACAACTTTCGTACATCAATACCATCTAATATATAATCACCATAGAAATCATGCTCCATCAAACCGATAATATTTAACAATGTGCTTTTTCCAGAACCAGACGCACCTATAATTGCTACCATTTGTCCTTTTTCTACTTGTAAATCCATATCTTGCAAAGCACAACATTGATTGTCTTTTCCTTCGTCGTAAATTTTTCTTATATGTGTCATTTTAATCATTTATTCATACCTCCTAATTGTTTGTACCATATTGGTATTTTTTAATTTTCGAACCACGACAATTGTCATAACCAGACACAAAACAACTGGCAATAAACAAGTAACCATGCTTATTCGCGAAAAATGATACAAAAGTATAGAAGGTATCATAGCAAGAATAGATAACGTAAATACTTGCACTGTCATACGAAACGCAATCCTTTCCACGTTTGCACCACAATGAATGTGAATCGCATACTCCACCATATTTTTTTCCATCATTACAAGCATCCAGGAAACAAATCCAAACACTACAAAAATGAACACAAGAATCAAAATAAAAATTTGAAATTCCATTTGCGGTTTTTGGCGCTCTGAAATTTCTTTTAACAAATCTTCCACGGTTTCTAATTTTTTTGAAAAGGTTTTTGTTTTTTCTATGTATTTTTCTATTTGGTTTGCATCTTTTGCATTAGCAATAAACACCATACCACCTAGTGCCATATCTAAAGAAGCCATATTTTTACTTTCTAAAATCCTTTTCTTGGAAAAGGGTTTCATAATGGCATTATTTAAGGTTTCATTTTCAAAGAATCCAATATCAAATCGAGTGGCATGTTCATCCAAGATTCCTATCACTTTTGCCGTACACTCTTTCCCTAAATCCCCATCTTGATAGGTAAAGGTCTGTCCAAGCGGGTATTCTTCTTGCAAATCCTTTCCTACTAAAACAGGCACTTGATTTTCGCTAATAGTATAGTCCTCCTCTTTAAATAGGCGACCTTCACAAACTTGAATATTGTTTAAGTCTAAAAATTCTTGATTTACAGTATATTCTGAAATTTGAGTTCCATTCGGTGAATAATCTTGATAACTCCAATTCAACATATATCTTATATTCTTTTTTTCTAAATAATCAAAGATTCCTTCTAATCTTTTAAACATCCTATCTTCATCATCGAATATTTTTGAGATTTGATTCTCTGACGTAGTATCGCGCAACACAAAGGATGATTCTTGTGCTAAGTCGTGCAATTGACGTAATCCATCACTAAGTTTTATTACAGACACAAAGGAATAAGAGAATAGTGTAAAACAAATCACTAATTGCACAAACATAAGTCCATAAAATCCCCAATTTTTTCGCATATCTTTATAGGCATTTTTTATTTGGTACATTACGCAGTCCCCCTTTTCCATTTCAGACATCCAAGGCTAATTTTTTCCACAAGGATTCCATACAGTACACTTCCCATATATACTGCAATCGATAATCCTATGGATGTGAATGAGATTTCACAACAATAATAGTGCATAGGAAAACGAGTCAACATTATCCACACAGGAATTGCTATTATAAAGGATGTAAACATCACCATTAAAATATCCCCATCCAATTTTTGGCGAATATTTCTTTTACTTGCTCCTACCAAATGCAAGACATAGATTTCTTTTTTTCTTCGGTATATCCACTGATTAATGATGGAAACTAAATTGCATATCATTACCAGTAACACAATCATATAGGCTTCTACAGTAAGTTCCTGATCCTTTATATTTTTTACAAAAAAATCTTTATTTGTTGTCTTTCCTCGGTTTTCTTGTATAGAAATAGTATCGTTTTCACAGGCAGAAATTAAGGAAATTGGATTCTTTTTTTCACTATCCACATAGACATAACCTGATGCAGAAAAATTCGCCATTTGACTGGCAGTAAAATTTATATATACATTTGCATCTTCATTTACAAAATTGTTTTCTTTCTCATAAATACCAATCACTTCAAATTTCATATTGTCCAAATAGTAATAAAGAGTATTTCCCTCTTTTTCGCAATATTTCTTCATGGATGTGGTAATTAACACTACGTTACGTTGTGCCAAAAAATCTTCTTTTGAAAAATTTCGTCCGCTAAGTATTTGGGGACGAAATTGAAATTCTTTGTAACAGACGCCCGTAATTCCGTCTGCTAATTCCATCTCTATAATAAAATTTTCCTCTTTTTCGAGATTTTGATATATGGAACAGGCATCAAAATAGTCCATCATTCCTAACTTTACATAATGTTCACTTAACCCATTGGCACTTTTTATTTCCATACGATATGTATTCACCAAATGCGTTACAGTCAGTAACGTCATAACGGCAATTAAAAAATATAGTACCATTAGGTGTTTCGAATGTTTTAGCCTCTTTTTCATTATATTCCTCTCTTTTTATTTTATTGGAAAGCAGATATTCTCTGCTTTCCAAGTCTACATTTACAACCTTGTCATATAATTAGAAAGTTACATTGCGAATTTTAAAAATATTCCCAATGATAGTGAAATTTTGTTTTTGCAGTAACCGGATTTAAAGAATCCCATGTAGAAGCCGATGCTCTATAATAATTCGAATCTGTTTTTTTAGAAGCCTCTTTTGTCCACTGTCTTTCTCCACACACAGATTCTCCATCTCTTGTATAATTAATATATGCTTATTTTTCTTCAGCCCATAGTTTTCCTTATTTGGGCATACAATAAATTTTACATTTTGCAAATATTTTTATCAAGATTTTCTTTTTTTGTCATATTTTGTCGATTTTTTTATTCACATTTTTGTATATATACCTAGATTATTTGTTCGAATGGCATTTTTTTGTCCCAATGGTACTTTGGGGGAAGAGATTACTGTTTAGATAATAGAAATAATGTTACAAAAAAAGTACAAATTTTTTTTGTATAGTATATTTTGGAGAATTGCAACTATTTAGAAAAGTAACATTCGAAAAATGAAAAAAGTATGGAGGTTTTTGAAACATGATAGGAAAAGAAAAATGTAAAATGTTAAAAGAAATCCGCAAAGAGATTGCCAAAGAAAATGATATTCAAATGGTAATTGAGGAGTGTACCCATCAAGGAAGATGTAAGGGAACTTGTCCAAAATGTGAGGCAGAAGTGGCATATTTGGAGGAACAGTTAGAGAAAAGGAGAAGCCTTGGAAAAGTAGTATGTGTGGCAGGTATCTCTGCTGCTATGTTTACCAGTACCTTGCAGGTGAGCAGTATGCAGGTATATGGAAAGACTTTATCACAAACCAACTATTCGCAGGGAATAACAGGAGAAACGCCAACCCCAATACCGCTGCCGGAGGGAACGATGGAACCAACTCTAACTGCGACACCTATGCCGCTACCGGAAGGAACGATGGCACCAGCAAGTGAGGCACCATGGGATAAGATGGAAGGAGTTATGCCAACCACACCACAACCATGGGAAACGGCAACTGAAATACCGTTGCCAGAAGGTACGATGGCACCAGTAAGTGAGGAACCAAAAGTAACAGCTACACCGGACGTGTTGGAAACAATCACTCCTTCGGCTATTGTTAGTGGAACGGCTGCACCAACCACTCCAACCATAACGGAAACCGTGACACCAGAAACACTAACACCAGAAACCCAAAAGCCAACGGAAACACCGGTAATAACTGCAACCCCAATACCGTTGCCGGAAGGAACAATGGAACCTAAGAATACGGCTACTCCACCTGTAAGCAGTTATCAGCCAACAGAAACACCAAAAATAACAGCAGTACCAACACCTACAGATGAATATATTGTGTATACCCAATCACCTATACCGCAAAATACGGAGCAGCCGATGACTACTGCAAATACAACCAATGCCCCTATGGATACGGAGAAAAAGACTACTTGTGTTGTTACCTATTTAGATGAAGATGGAAAGACCATTTTTGAAATTCAAGAGATAGAACAGGGAGCAACATTACAGAACATGCCAAATCCCGTTCGGGAAGGATATTTATTTGATGGTTGGTATGTACAGGGACAAGAGCAGGAAAAAGTATCGGCAAACACGAAAGTATCTGGAAATATGAATATAGTTGCCCATTGGAAAAAAGTTACCGTAAAAGAAACGGCCATTCGAAACGTAAAATCTTTGGCAGATGGAACTTTATACATAAAATGGGGAAAAGTCCAAAAGGCAGAAGGGTATAAGATTGTGTTAGCATCCAATAATGGATTATCAAAAGGAAGAAAATATATTACAGTGGGAAGTAAAAAGACCAGTGTGAAAGTAAAAGGACTTCGAGAAGGAAAGAAATATTATGTGGCAGTGTACGCTTATAAAAAAGATTCTGAAAAAAATAAAATATATGGTATTTGCAAAAAGAATAGGAGCGTAACAATAACAGTAAAATAGGAGGAGAAAAGAATGAGCGACACATTGCCCGTTTTTGCTATACAACGTCTTCGAATGGAAACAGACGGAGAGGGGATTACCACTCTAGTGGGGGTACATGGCTGTCCTCTCCGCTGCCAGTATTGCATCAACAAAATGGTGTGGGACAAGAAAACAGAAACTCGTGCCTTTACACCGCAGCAGTTATATGATGAAGTGAAAGTGGATGATTTATATTTTCAGGCAACCAACGGTGGAGTAACCTTTGGTGGTGGAGAGGCATTGTTACACAGCCCTTTTATCCGAAGGTTTAAGGAACAGTTTGCAACCCGGTGGAATATCAATTTGGAAACTTCATTGTATGCACCGCCAGCCTACGTGGAGGAGGCTGCAAAAGCTGTGGACTTTTTTATTGTGGATTGCAAGGATTGGTCTGAAACTATTTATGAGGCATATACGAAAAAATCGGTATCTCTTATGCAAGAAAATTTGAAACTTCTTTTGAAGTTGGTGGGACCAGAACGAGTAAAAGTAAAAGTGCCACATATTCCAGAATATAATAAGGAAAAAGATTGGCAATATACCATAGAACAACTGAAACAATTAGGAGTGACAAATATAGAAGAATTGACTTATTTGACTGGACAATTAAATATAAGATAAGTGTTTTGGACAGTTACAGATAAGTGTTTCAAGCTCCGCATATAGAATGCTACAAAAAAAGTACAAGATTTGCTAATATAATAATGCTATAGTGAAATGTAGTTATTTAAGAAGGAACATTCACAAAATGAAAAAGTATGGAGGTTTTTGAAGTATGATAAGAAAAGAAAAATATAAAACAAAGGAGGAAAAAATATGAATCGCAAATTCTTATATTGTGTGGGAATGCTCTTTATGCTTGCGTTCTTTACACCTTCTATAGTCTATGCTTCTGCTATGGAAGATGACACAGAATATATGAAAAGTTATGATTATGAAATTACGAATTATTCTGTTGATGTAAAGGTAAATGAAGATAATTCTATGGATATAACGGAAAGATTGGAAGTTTATTATAATGAGCCAAGACATGGAATCACCCGTAAGTTGCCGATTGTGAATCAGATTGTGAGGCAGGATGGAAGCAAAGCAAAAAATCGTACTAAAATATCCGATGTAACGGTGGCGGATCATGAATTTACTACTTCGGTAGAGGGGAATTACTATGAGATAAAAATTGGTTCCGAAAATAAAACGGTAACGGAGTTTCAAAATTATACCATTAACTATCACTATGACATTGGAATGGATGCAGGAGACGGCTTTGACGAATTTTATTTTAATTTGGTTGGAACGGAATGGGATACAACCATTCAATATGTGAATTTTTCTATAGAAATGCCAAAGAAGTTCGATGAGAACAAGTTGGGATTTGCTGTGGGTCCGGAAGGATCGACCGAGAGCCAGGATGTATATTATACTGTATGGGGTAAGAAAATTGAAGGAGAGTATTATAATACCTTGAATCCCGAAGAAGGGGTGACTGTCAGACTGGAACTGCCAGAAGGGTATTTTGTAAGCAAAAGTAATTGGATTAATAGTGAAAATGCACCTATGTTTCTTGTTCCGGCAGCCTGTCTTTTCCTAGCTTTTGTTTTATGGTTCATTTTTGGAAGAGATAAGAAAGCGGAAGAGAAGATGTTTTGTCATCCGCCAAGAGGCTATAACAGTTTGGAGATTGGTTTTTTATACAAAGGAAAGGCAAAGGGAAGCGATGTAGTTTCATTGTTGGTTTATCTTGCAAATAAAGGGTATTTGTCAATTGAAGAAACAGAGGAAAAAACGTTATTTTCTTCAGATAATGAGTGTGTAATTACAAAATTGAAAGAATATGACGGGGACAATGAATGTGAACGTATTTTCTTCAATGACTTATTTGCATTTCGGTCTTCGGTAACGATTACGGAGCTACAATATAGTTTTTACACTACAGTAGATAAAATATTGAAAAAGATAAATGCGAAAGAGAATGTACACAAAGTTATGCACAAAATTACCTTTCAGAAGGTGCTGGTTGCTATAGGAATACTTTTTTCTTTAGTGGTGGCAGTTTCTATACCTACTTTAGAAATTGCAACAAAATCAGAACTTAGTTACACATTATTGCTCATGGCAATATATACACCATTTTATGGAGTTTTTATTTTTGGTAGCATGCAGCTTTTTGCTCGAATATTTATGGGTGTGTTCCTTGTTGTGCATTCCGGTGTGTTCTTTTCTAAATTACCGATCGTGGATGCGGTGCGATATGAGCCGTTTTATCTTGTAGGCATTTTGTTTACTTTGGTTTGTATAGCAGGAATGGTGGCGTTTTTGAAAATTATGCCAAAGAGGACTCCTCTTGGAAACGAGATATATGGAGAAATTTTAGGTTTTAAACATTTTTTAGAAATATCAGAAAAAAGCAGATTAGAGGCTGAAATTTTAGAGAATCCTACATATTTTTATGATATTTTACCATATACATATGTGTTGGGCATTTCGGATGCTTGGATAAAGAAATTTGAAATGATAACATTAGCATCACCACACTGGTATCACAGTCGGTCTGGCTTTCATACAGCAGCCTTCGGTACATTTTTTGGTAGAACTATGAGAAGAGCGCATCGCTCTATGACTTGTCATCCATCTAAAAGCAGTAGTGGTGGAAGCAGCGGTAGTTCTGGAGGTGGATGTTCCGGTGGTGGCTCCGGCGGCGGAGGCGGTAGCTCCTGGTAGAAATGTTTGAATAAGATAAATAATGAAAAAAATGAAAAAGGATATTGGGCCGTAATAGGCTTGGTATCCTTTTTTATATGAAATTTGCCTTATAAAAACTTAATCGGGTTCATAAAAAGTGAAAATTTACAAAATGTACAAGAATAATTGATAAGAAATTAGAGATATGATATAATGAAAAAACAGAAAATAGATTTTGAGTTGCAAAATTTGTTGGAATTTCATAAAAAGTGTAGCGGTATCATGGAAGTTTTGCATAAATGTGGAGATGTACGACCGTTAGTTTAAAAGATAACGGTATAGGCACAAAGGGAAAAGAAGGTGAGTACATGAAGGCTTGGAGAAGGGGAATTGCATGTGTGACAGCAGTGGCTATGCTGGTATGTGGAATGTCTTTTGTGGAAACGCAAGCAGCTTCTACTATAAAATTAAGTACCAGCAAAGTCACATTAACAGTTGGCAAGACAACGAGAATAAGGGTGAAAAATTATAAAAAGAAAGTAATTTGGAGCAGTGCCAAGAAATCAGTGGCAGCTGTTACCAGTGTGGGGAAGTATGTTGGAAAGGTAAAAGCTAAAAAAGCAGGAAGTACAAAGATTTATGCAAAGTGCGGAAATAAAAAACTTGTTTGCAAAGTAACGGTAAAAAAGCAAAGTACACCTACAGATGAGGACGTAGATACATCAAAGACTACCGTAACGGCAAAACCGACGACAGCACCAACCACAAAGGCTACTACAAAACCAGGAACAAGTGTGAATGCCAATCAGAAATATTTAGCGGATCAGAGTCTTGAATATGATGAAGAAGAGGGCATGTATCATTTGTATTTTTCTATTAAATTGTCGGATAATCAGACGAGGAAAGAATATGCAGGCAAAGTGGACTTGGAAGTATATAATTCGCAGCAGGAATTAGTGTATAACCAAAGCAAGTCTTTTACCGCAGATGATTTTGTAGAAGAGGAAAAAGATGAGGAGGATGACAATGAGGATGGAGATACTGGGAGAGTCGAATGTCTTTGTGATATAGAGATTTCTGCTTCAGAATTTTTGGCAGGTAGTAGTTCAGAGGGGGTTTTGTATTATTCCATTAGTTTGGAAGATGATACATGGTTTTCAAAACGAACACTGGATATTGACTATTTACCGGTGAGAGTAACAGAGAAACCAACGCAAACATTAACTCCAGTCGCTACCAAAGTTCCAGAGGAGGAACCAATTGTAACAAATTTAGTGGAGACACCAGTACCGACTATAGAAAGCGCCACAGAGAAGCCAGTGGAGACGATGTTACCAACCGATGTGCCAAATACAAAAGAGCCAACGACAACACCAGAAATTTCAAAGGCTCCAACGACAACACCAGAACCAACGGATACGCCGAGTCCAACCGAAACAGTCGCACCAACGGATACGCCAAATCCAACGGAAACACCAAGTCCGACTGAAACTGTTAAGCCAACGAATACACCGACTATAACGCCAACAGCAGAAGTAACGGATACTAGAGATGAAGCATTGGAAAGTAGCATACAGACACTTCGCAAGTATATCATTATCAATGGAGATGTAGACTCTAATGGTAACTTCTGTTTGGAATGGCAAGGGGAGGACGGATTATGGAAGTATCAAATTGCCTGCAATTTGACAACAGATGAGATACTGTATTCGGTATCCGGTCCTATCAATGGATATGAGGCAGTTTTGGTGATGGAAAGTAATCCTTTTGCAAATGACCGTTCTATATTGAAATGTAGTTGTACGTCAGCAGATTTGTCAAAAAGTGGAAAGGCGATGTTAAGTTTTGAGAACCTAAGTTATAGCCGCTTCGCAGCAAAGGCTTTTTATGTTATGGGGGATATATCGGACAATGATATGCAGAATGTGGCAAATGTGTTGTGGTACTCCGGAATGGAAGTATGGAACAATAAATTGGATGAGATAGAACTTTCTCTAAAACAACTGGGATATGATAATTATGGAAATGTAGAGTTGGAAGAGGTAGATACCAAATATCCGGTGAGCTTAGATGCAACGACAGCCTTGGACAAATGGAAGAAATATATACAATCCATGGGTGAAGAGATGGAAGAGGAAGTGTACAGAATTTATATAAAAGATGGAACGAATGTATATTATATAAGTTACGATGCTTTCCATGACTTGTTTATTTATGGAATGGACACTGGTGATGAAAGCGCTTCTTTAACCATAACAATAGATCCAAATGTACAATCCTATTCAAAAATTATTTATGAAGAAGTGGATATTGGAAGTATTTACACAAATGTGAATGTGAAAAAACTTACAGGCACAGAGAAACTTACCTTTCAGGCAGAGGAAGAAGATTGGGTGGAGCAGATGGAACAAAATGCAAATGTATATTTGTGGAAGTGTTATGCAAATTGGAGTTGTATGGCACAGTGTGCTGGCATGACCTTGAATCAGGTAGGATTTGATAATTATGGTTGCTAGGAGCCAACAAAACTGCCAGCTCCATATACCATAACGAAAATGAGAAAACGGTAAGACCATTTAATCCTTTGTTAGAAATGACAAAACATCTTGGGGCGTTTGGGCGATTTTGTCCGCGCCCTGTTGTTTTAAAAAGGCTTCTCCACGGAATCCCCAAGAAACAGCAATACAATCCATGTGTGCGTTAGCGGCTGTGGCAAGATCCACTTCGGAATCACCGATGTATACAGCATTTTTTCGATTTACAGAAAGTTTGCACAGAACTTCATTTACGGAGTCTGGAGCAGGCTTTCTTTTATTTTCAGGTTTTTGCCCAATTTCATAGTCAAAAAGTCCGGAAAAAAAGGTATTGCAAAGTGCGTGTACCGCTTCGTCTGCTTTGTTTGATACCACTGCCGTTTTTATTCCCTGTTTTTTCAAGGTTTCAATTAAAGAGACAATTCCCTCATAAGGTCTGGTCTTGTCGTTGCAGTGTTTTTGATAGTAAGGGGTAAAAAAAGTAAAAACTTGTTCAATTTCTTTCGCTCCGGTCCCTTCTGGTATACCAAGTTCAATGGTACGGTGAATGCCGTTTCCTACAAAAGAGCGCACTTCTTCGATGGTGCGGGAAGGGTAGCCGAATGCCTGAAGAGAGGCATTTAAACTATCCGTTAAATCTTCCAGTGTATCTAAAATCGTGCCGTCCATATCAAAAATAGCTAATTCATACTTCATTTTCTGTATCCTCCTGTTGGAACTGTATCATCAATGTAGCATAGGAAAGGAAAAAAAGCAATCGGTTGTTGTTGGATATAGGGAAAAAAGAATCAAAGAATCATGGATATGGAATACAATGTTATAATGTTAATAAGAATGAAGTTATGGCTTATATACCTATATATGATGGGGATGAATTGGTATTTGGGAGGAATTGTTTTAAATGTGAGAGATGCATTGAAACATTATGGATTATCATATACAATTAAACAGGGAAATCCTATATCATGGGCTAAGGTAAAATCAGATATTAATCGAAATAGACTGTTTTGTATAGGATTTGAGAGTTCTGACAATAGTCATATGATTACTAGATTTTTTAGTGAAAACTGTAGGGAGTTGAATGGAGTGAAAAAAATTCAAAGAAAGAAGTGGATTTTATTAGTTGTATTTTTGTTACTTATCTGGCTGATAGTATTATTGGGTTATAAGTATCAAGAAAAATCTCTTTTAAATCATAATGATGTAAAAAATGAAGTATTTACAGAAGATTTTTTTGAAGGTCTTATTCAAGTACAAAGTGTGACAAGCTCATCCTCTATTAGTAAATGGAAGGACTTGAAAAAAATGTGCAATATATTAGCAAAACTTTCATTAAAAAAAAGTAAATATGAAAGTGATGTGAATTATTATGGTGGTTATTTCTATGTCTTGAAGTATGAAAAAGGACAAGAAAGGCGAATTTCATTGCTGGGGATAAGTGATGAGAAAATGCTTATATATTTGGACAATAGCTGCTATGAAACAGATGAAGTAATACTTCCTCAAATTATAGAATTATTTGAAAAAGCAAATAAATGATAAACTAAAATACATAAAATGTATTCAATTAGACATTTATGGAGGGGATACCTATGATACGGGCAGAGGGATTATGTAAGCAGTTTGTGCGCAATAAGGTGGGAGACAAGAAAAAGAGGCAGACAAAGGAAGAGTTTTTGGCAGTGGACCACGTATCTCTTCAAGTGAATGCCGGAGAAATTGTTGGGATTTTAGGACCAAATGGAGCAGGAAAAACCACACTTCTTCGTATGCTTGGCAGTTTGATGGAGCCGACAGAGGGACAGGTGGTGCTGACGGACTCGAAAGGGGCAGAGATAACAGACATAGTAGAGCGTAAAAAGCAAATTGGATATTTGTCTGGCAATACAAAGTTATATCAAAGGCTCAGTGTTAGGGAAATGTTATTGCTATTTGCAAGTATTTACAAACTGGATAAAGAGGAGGCAAACTGCCGGATTGAGGAGATTTTTAAGGTGCTACAAATGGATGACTTTGGAGATAACCGTATTGGAAAGTTATCAACAGGACAGACGCAGCGAGCTTCCATTGCCAGATGCCTGATCCATCAACCAAGACTGTATATTTTTGACGAACCTACGTTAGGATTAGATATTGTAAGTAGTGAAGCAATTGTTCAGTTTATGAAAAAAGAGAAAGAACGGGGAAAAGCGGTTATCTATTCTACTCATTATATGGAGGAGGCACAGTATTTGTGTGACCGCATTTATATGATGTATAAGGGAGCCATCATTGCCACAGGAACTCCACAGGAACTTATGGCACAGACAGGAACAAAAAATTTGCGGGAGGTCTTTTTTTCACTAATGGGAGAGGAGCAAATGGTATGATACATGCATTATATAAGAAAGAAATATTAGATATTCTAAGAGATAAAAAGACCATTCTTGTCATGATTTTAATTCCGCTTATTGTATATCCTTTGCTTTTTGTGGGGGCAATGTCCGTGGTATCTATGATTGCATCCAATCAGCAGGAGGCAACTTACCGGGTGGCATTTTGGCAAGTGACAGAGAAAGATGCCATATGTGAGGTGATGGAGCAGGAAAAAGAAGAACGGGAGTATTTATTTCAAATAGTAGAGGTAGAACAGTGGCAAGACGCATTAAATCATGGGACGATTGATGCGTGCGTGACGCAGGAGATAAAAAATGAGAAAGTAGTGTATCATATTCAGTATGTATCCTCTGTATCTTCTTCTTCCACCGCAGCGGGCAGAATGATGACGGTGTTGGAAGATTATCGGGAGAAACTTCGAAAAGATACGATAAGAGAAAATGGACTGGATGTGGAAACGGTACTTTATCCTATTCATGCCACAGAGGTGGATTTGTCTACGGATGAGGAAAGTTTTGGAAATGTGATTGGTTCCATATTGCCCTTTCTTATGGTGGTTAGTATTTTAATGGGAGCGTTGTATCCTGCCATTGATGCTACTGCTGGGGAGAAGGAAAGAGGAACTTTGGAAACGTTGCTTACGCTGCCTGTCAGCAATTTGCAGTTGATTATCAGTAAGTTTTTGGCAGTGTCTACAGTGGCATCTGTGTCAGCTTTTTTGAATTTTATTTCTGTAGGAATTATTGGTGTATTTTTGTATCAGTCCCTGTCTCTTGGTGGTGCAAGTCATATGGAAATAGATGTGGTATCTTTCTTGCCTGCTTTGTGTTTGATGCTTTTATGTGTCATTGTATTTGCTATGTTGATGTCTGCTTTGTGTCTGTGTATTTGCATTTTTGCAAAAAGTTTCAAGGAAGCACAAAATTACACTACACCACTTTTGCTTGTGGTTATGTTAGTTAGTTATATTGGAGTGATTCCGGATATCTCTCTTAACAGCACCTATGCAGTGATACCTATTGCCAATATTGTATTGCTTGTAAAAGACATATTTATGTTCCGCTACAATTTTGCCAATTTATTTTTAGTGCTTATAATTAATGTGGCATATAGTTTTCTTGCAGTGCTTCTCCTTAGTAAAATTTATAATAGTGAAAGTATTTTATTTGGAGAGGGCGGAAGTGTCAAATTGTTTGAGAGTCGCGCGAATATGAAGAAAGGGCAAATGCCGGGAATTGGAGATGTATGTTTGCTTTTGAGTGTGTCACTTTTGGCATTGGTGTATATTGGAAGTATCGCCACAGCAAAATTGGGATTTGCAGGTGTGGCAGTAGAACAGCTTTTGTTTTTGGTGCTGACTCTTGGATTTGCATGGTATATGAAAGCGGATTACAAGCGACTGTTTTCTTTCCGTGTGCCTAAAATAAGACATCTTCTAGGGGGAATTTTCCTGTGGCTGGGAACTTATGCAGCCATTTTGTTACTCAGCATACCATTGGCAAAAATATTTCCGGAAAGTGCTTCTTCTATGGAACAAATTTCGCAGTGGTTTCAGGAACAGTCCTTTGTCAATTTGTTTTTTGTTATAGCAATTCTGCCTGCGATTTGTGAGGAGCTGCTATTTCGTGGATTTTTGTTTGGAACTTTAAAAAATAAGTGGAATGTTTGGATTGCTATTCTAGTATCAGGGATTGTCTTTGGTGTGTATCACATGAGTATTATAAAAGCAATAACCATTTCTTTCTTTGGATTTGCACTGGCTTATAGTGTGTATTGTTCAGGTAGCATTTTCGTATCGATGGCAATGCACCTTTGTAATAATGGATTTTCGGTAATTGCCACTGCATATCCGAAACAGGTTTATAAGTTATTTCCATTTTTGGCAGAAGAGACCCTTACTTGGGAATTGGGGATTAGTTTGGGAATTGCAGCAGTGGTAGGAATTGGGCTTGGAGTGGTTTCGCTTGGAAAAAAAAGAGAGAATAGCAGTTATTTGTCATTATAGTAATTGGCTTCCCAGTATAACTGAGAAGCCAATCATAAGACTATGATTTTGTTGTATCATTGCTTTTCATAGAAAAGGAAACAGAATAGGAATCAGGGCAATTGTCTTCTATTTTACATGAGATATCAATATTTTTTATGGAATAGGTAAAATCTGCATCTCCATCCGTCAATTTTGCTATGACATTTTCTATTATTTCGTTCATTTCGTTTCTTCCCATGCCTGGTTGCGCACAGGCATAAGAGAGAATGGCAAGGGTTATTTCTGCGGTATAATTTCCATAAAGTTCCCTATTTTTTTTAGCAACGGTTTCGTATTCCAAGGAAATTTCTTTTAAGATTCCTTGTTGTTCTACATAAGTAAATCTAGGAAAAGGTAGGGTGTCCGTATAATAGGATATCTCAACCACTCCCGAATCAAAATACGCAGGGTTGTAAGAATCCTTTGTCCGCCATAATCCATTACTATCTAAACAATAATCATCGTAATCATCAGCCATATGAAAATTGTCATTATAATATTCAAGATAGTCATTGTAATTTTCGGCAAATTCCTCTAGGGAGATATTGCCCTTATTGCGAGGCAGCTCTGCGTAAACTAACATAGAAACTTCGCCAAATAGTATAGCTACGGATAGTATTATATATGCAATACGGCGTATTATTTTGGTATCTCGAAAATGGTACTGACAGTCATATTCATCATCCCATGGTAATTGTTGATTTTTTCGTAAGTCTTGTTTGCAACACCAGTAGCAATAAAGATGATAGATTGGTATGTAGTAACCTTGCCCGTATTGAATCATTCTTATGGTACGCCAAAAGGCATCGTGATAGGACAAGTTACCTCCTTCTTCTTCTGCTACAGAAATACCAAAGAGCCATTTACCTAGTGTTGTTCGAAATGTAGATAAAAGGATTGGTTCCACAATAACCATCATTATAGTAGAAGTAATAAATATCATAAAATGAAAAGACCGACTAAAGTTAGGTTTATTGCCTGCTATCAAATAATAAAATATGTGCAATATAAATATATAAAATGTATAGTCTGCGCATCTTGCAAAAAAACGAAGCCATGGATGAGGAGGTGTTATTATGACATCGTGTTCTAATTCAGCAGGTGTACTAAGTGCATTTTCTTTTGGTTCTTTTTGTTTATTTGCCAGTTCATTCAAATATTTCAAGGCATTCAATTCTTTATAAGAGCTTCCTTCTGTATAAATATGTTCACAAATTTCATGTGAATATTCCAATTCTTTTATTTCTGCATTTAGATATTGCATTTGTTGGTGTAATACTTTTTGTAACTCCACTTCATCTTGTTGCAATTTCCGGATTTCTTCAATGGGAATTTTTAACTGTCGTAGCAATTTAATTTTTAAAAGGGTATCTACATTTTCATCTGTGTAATTTCGATAGCCGTTTTCATTTCGGGCTATCGAAATTAGTTTTTCTTTTTCGTAGAATCGAATATTAGCTCTGGTTAATCCGGTTTTTAATTCTACATCTAATATTTTCATACACTTTTTTCCTCCGTTTCTTCTATAAAGAGTTTTTATTTTGAATATGCAAAAAAGTCTATTTTAGAGATTTTTGCCATCACATTACCTACATTATAAAGTATAAACAAGGTTTACAGTCAATAGAAAAGTGCTTTTTAGGCAAAGAAATACAAAAACATTCTATTAAATAGAATTTATTACCAAAAAAGGAGTTTTAAAGGAAGTCAAAAATATACATGGAAAAGAAAAAAAGTTCTTGACATTAGGATGTGATTCGTGTAGAATATAAAACGTGCTTGACAGCTAAGAAGTTAAGAGATGCGCGAGTGGCTCAGTGGTGGAGTATCGCCTTGCCAAGGCGAGGGTCGCGGGTTCGAATCCCGTCTCGCGCTTTTCATGGTTACACATGAGTTTTGACAACAGAATATTTTTAATTTTATTATGCGCGAGTGGCTCAGTGGTGGAGTATCGCCTTGCCAAGGCGAGGGTCGCGGGTTCGAATCCCGTCTCGCGCTTTTCATGGTTACACATGAGTTTTGACAACAGAATATTTTTAATTTTATTATGCGCGAGTGGCTCAGTGGTGGAGTATCGCCTTGCCAAGGCGAGGGTCGCGGGT
>CAVIJT010000020.1:0-46154 GCA_963643465.1 Lachnospiraceae bacterium
ATGTAGCTGACCAATACTAATAGGTCGAGGTCTTGACCTAGCTAAAATGGATGAATTACAGTGTGCAGTTTTGAAGATATATGAGAGAAGTCCTTATCTTGTGATAAGGGCTTTTTTGCTTTATAGAAAAGTTCTCTTTATTTACGATGAACTTTTAAAAAAGTGGAAAAATATAGACAAATAGACTATAATAAAAGTAGAATAACCTTTATGGAACGGAAAAGAGGATGCAATGTGGATTGTAGAGAAACCCAAGGTTTGATTGTTCCATTTATTAAAAGTGAGTTGACGATGGAACAGGCAAAGGCTTTTTTTCAACATATTGATAATTGTCCGGATTGTAAAGAGGAACTGGAAGTATACTATATAATGATGATTGGTATAAAGGAATTGGATGAAGATAATCCAAAGTCACTAGATTTGCATAGCCAATTTGAGGAGCTTTTAGAACATTCACGGACAGAAATAAATAAACATCATTTAAGGAAAACCCCTAGAATGGTGCTTTTTTTAGCGCTTGTAGGTATTTTATTGGTTTTAATTACAAGAGAGCAAGAGCATATTGCGGAACGGGAGAGTATTCAGAAAAAAAGTGAAGAATTCTTAAATGAGTTGCCAGAATATGATCCGTTTATTTCTTTTTCTAAGTTGAAAAAAGAAAAGGAAATTTTAAAAGAAATAAAATAGGGCAGTTATTTGGAAGCAGCAAAAAGTAAAATAGAAGGCTTTAAGTAAGACGGATGTAGCTTTTGGTATACCAGATTACTTTTGGGGTTATAAATACGTTCATAGTAAAGAAGGATTGGAGAACAATATGAATAAGAAACTTGTTTTAATGGATGGATATAGTATATTGAAAGGTGCATTTTATCATGTTCCGGATATGATGAATGTGCAGGGAGAGCATACCAATGGATTGTATGGCTTTTTGCATGTGATGTTGAGGGAATTGGATAGAGAGCAACCAGATTATGTAATGGTTGTTTTTGGAAATGAAAAGGATACTGTACAATTGGAGAATGAAGAAAAAAAGCCGGAAATAGCACAGGATTTCAAAGAGCAGCTCCTTAAATTGGAGGAATTACTTGGAAATATGCAAATACATGTTTTGACACAGGAAACAAGTAGAATTGAGGATTTGTTGGGAAGTTTAGCGGATATCGCACAAAAGGATGTAGAGGTAGTTTTATTATCCTGTAATCGCAATTTATTGCAGCTTGCTACAGAGGAGAGGAAAGTTATTATACCTGCTATTTCCGTGGAAGAATCTGAGATTTTAGAATATGATTTTCAAGGTGTGGTGTCCGAATATGGTTTAGAGCCAACGCAGCTTGCAGATAGAAATGCAATCGCAGGAGAAGAAGAGAACGGTATTAATCCATTTGAAATTGGAAAGAAAGCCGCTACAGTATTGCTGAGAACCTACGGTTCTTTGGAGCAAATATATGAGCATATAGAAGAGGTTTCTCCCAACTTTGTAAGAGCAAAATTGATAGAATATAGAGAACAAATAGAACAGAGAAAGAAAATATTTACTATAAAGAAAGATTGTGTGACAGAGTTTTCTCTTTCGGAGGCGGAGTATACAAATGTATTTACAGAAAAGGCGTATAAGGATATTTCAGATTTAGAGTTTTCGGATATTCTTGAAAAGTTTGATGTAACAGGAATGAATAGTGCAAAAGTAGAGAAAAGTTTTTCTATGGTTTCTTCTTGGAATGAAGCAATGGAAATTTTTCAGGAAATTGCCCTTATGAAAGATGGGGAAATCGGACTTCATTTGGTTGTGGAAGATACCTTTTTTCAACAATATTTCATGGAAGAAGATTCCTCATGCTTTATAGAACAAAGTGGGCAGTTATCTTTATTTGAAGTTGAAAAACCGATGCAGGAAACTTTTTTACTAGGTGTTGCAATTTCAACCAATGAGCAAAATTATTATTTAGACACGCAGAAAGAATGGTTTGACGAAAAACAATTGCTGGAACAGATACGTAGTTGGTTTATAGATAAGAAAAATGTGGCTGTTTTGGATTTAAAGCGTTCTTTATATATTTTGAAAAAATTATCACAAAGGCATGGTATTTCTATTGATTGGTTAAATAAGGAGCAAATGTCACAAGCATTTGATCTTTCTGTAGCAGCATATTTAGTGAATCCGTTGCAAGAAGAATATGGTTATGATTATGTAGCAAAGGAATATTTAAATTTGCAATTGCCATCGGAGAAGGAGTATTTAGAAAAGAAAAGTTGGCATGACAAAAAGCTACAAGGGGAGCAGGAATTTGGAAGTATGTGTTGTTATCATTCCTATGTGGCAGCTCATGCGGCAGAGGAATTAAAGAAGGAACTAGAACATACAGAGCAGAAGGAATTGTATGAGAAAGTGGAACTTCCATTAGTGTTTGTGTTGTTTGAAATGGAGCAACGGGGAGTTCGGGCAAATAAGGAAGAACTAAAAGCCTATGGGGAACGGCTTATGGTTCGAATTGAGCAGTTGGAAACTACTATTTATGAACAGGCAGGAGAAACATTTAATATCAATTCACCAAAACAATTGGGAGTAATTTTGTTTGAAAAATTACAGCTTCCAAACGGAAAAAAGACAAAGACCGGATATTCTACTTCTGCCGAGGTGTTAGAGCGCTTGAAATCAGAACATGGAATAGTGGCGGATATTTTAGAGTACAGACAGCTTACCAAATTAAAATCTACTTATGCGGATGGTTTGGCAAATTATATTTGTCCTACCGATGGTAGAATTCATGGAAAATTTAATCAAACAATCACAGCAACTGGGCGATTAAGCAGTACAGAACCTAATTTGCAAAACATTCCAATTCGAATGGAAATCGGAAGAGAAATACGAAAAGTATTTATTCCAAAGGAAGGATATGTATTTTTAGATGCAGATTATTCTCAGATAGAGCTTCGAATTTTGGCACATATGTCTGGTGACGAAAGTTTGATTCGGGCATACAATACAGGAAAAGACATTCATCGAATTACTGCATCAGAAGTTTTTCACACGCCTTTTGACCAAGTGACAAAAGAACAGAGAAGTAATGCAAAAGCAGTTAATTTTGGAATTGTGTATGGAATTAGTTCTTTTGGATTGGGACAAGATTTAAATATTTCCAGAAAGGAAGCGGAGGAATATATCAGTCGTTATTTTGACACATATCCGGGAATTAAACGATATTTGGATGATGCGGTGGAACAAGGAAAGAAAAATGGATATGCAGTTTCTCTTATGGGAAGAAAAAGACCAGTGCCAGAACTTTCTTCCAGTAATTACCTGCAACGTTCTTTTGGAGAACGAATTGCTATGAATTCACCAATCCAGGGTACTGCTGCAGATATAATGAAACTTGCTATGATTCGAGTAAATGACCGAATCAAAAGAGAAGGACTAAGGTCAGAATTATTATTGCAAATTCATGATGAGCTTTTAGTGGAAACACATCCAGATGAAATAGAAGTGGTTAGAAAGATATTGCAGGAAGAGATGTATGGGGTTTTAGAGCTTTCTGTTCCATTGGAAGTAGAAGTGGAACAGGGAGAAAATTGGAACGAGGCTCATTAAAGAGTACAAAGGAGATATATACCGTATGAAAATCATAGGTTTAACAGGAAGTGTAGGCAGTGGAAAGTCTACAGTAGGCACATTGATGGAAAAAAATTTTTCTGTGAAAATGATGATGACAGATAATATTGGTCATTTGGCTATGGAACCGGGACAGGAAAGTTATGAAAAGATTGTAGCGCATTTTGGAAAGGGCATTTTGCGGGAAGATAAAACCATAGATCGAAATCAGTTGTCTCAGATTGTGTTTTCGGATGATGTTCAATTACAGGTGTTAAATGGAATTATTCATCCATGGGTAAAAGCGTATTTGCGAAAAGATATAGAAAAGCAGCAGGCAAAGCAAGACGTTTCTTATTATATAATAGAGAGTGCGATTCTATTTCAAACAGAGCTTGATTCTATGTGCACAGAAGTATGGTATGTAGATGCAAAGGAGGAAATCCGAAGAGAAAGATTGAAGAAAAATCGTGGGTATTCCGATGAAAAAGTGGATTCTATCATGAGACAGCAGCAGGAGAATGAAAAGTGGAAACTGCAATGTCAAAAGATTATTGAGAATAACCAAGATGAAAATTCGATTTTAGAACAGTTAGAAAAGTATCTAGTTTCATAATTGCAAGTATGTTATAATGAAACTATTCGAAAAAATAATTATATTGGAGTATATAGAGATACGTTTGGGAGGAATTGATGTGGCGGAATATACAAGTTGTCCAGAACATTTTATTTTTGGGCTGGATATCGGAACGAGAAGTATTGTAGGGACCGTAGGATATAGAGAAGATGAACGCCATTTCCATGTAGTTGCACAGGTCGTTCGTATGCACGAAACAAGAGCTATGTTGGATGGACAGATTCATGATATCCAAAAGGTTGCAGATACTATTTGTGCGGTAAAGAATGAATTAGAGGAGCGGTTGCAATACAAATTGGAGAAAGTATGTATTGCAGCAGCTGGGCGAGTCTTAAAGACGGTAACGGTACACACAGAGTATGAATTTGAAGAGGAACAAATTATAGATGGGGAATGTATTCATACTTTAGAATTACTGGGAATGGAAGCTGCCTATGAAAAGATGAAAAAAGGCATGGAACAGGATATCAATATGTATTGTGTTGGTTCTACAGTGATTCATTACTATTTGGATGATTATATAATGCTTAGTCTGGAAGGACATAAAGGGAAAAAGATTTCGGCAGATTTTCTTGCTACATTTCTTCCAGATGAGGTTATTGATTCTTTATATGTTGCAGTGGAGAAAGCAGGACTATCGGTGGCAAATCTTACGCTAGAGCCAATTGCTGCCAGTGAAGTGGCAATCCCGGTTAATTTCCGGTTATTGAATATCGCTTTGGTAGACGTAGGAGCAGGAACTTCTGATATTTCTATTACAAAAGATGGAAGTATTATTGGTTATGGTATGATACCAACTGCTGGTGATGCTTTTACGGAAGAGATTGCAAAAAAATATCTTGTGGATTTTGCAGGAGCAGAGAAAATTAAAATTGCCTGTTTTGCAAATAAGACTGTAAAATATAAAGATATTATGGGGATACAGCATAAGATAGAGGCAAATGAAGTTTTAGAAGGTTTGAAAGATACTATTTCCACTACTACCAAAAAAGTGGCAGAAAAGATTAAAGAGTTAAATGGAGGAAGTTCTGTCAGTGCGGTATTCATTGTAGGTGGTGGTGGCAAATTACCTAATTTTGCTGCTACACTTGCAGAGCATTTGGAATTGCCATATGAACGTGTTGCAGTCAGAGGAAAAGAAGTGTTCAATGATATTATTTTTGAACAAGAAGATATAAAGGTGGATTCTACGCTTGTTACGCCTATTGGAATTTGTTTAACCTATTTATCTAAAAATAATGCTTTTATTATGGTTTCTGTGAATGGTCGTCAAATTAAATTGTATGATAATAACAAATTGACGGTTATGGATGCCACTGTTCAAATTGGTTTTCCAAAAGACAGTTTGTTTCCAAAGCGAGGAAAGGAACTGACTTATTATGTAAATAATGAAAAACGCATGGTTCGTGGAGAAGCTGGAGAGGGCGCAGTGATTATGGTCAATGGAAAATCAGCTAGTTTTAATACAAAGATTATGGCTGATGATATTATTGAGATTACAGAGTCTACGGCTGGTGCAGATGCGAAGAGCATGGTTAGTGATGTGCCAGAGTACAAGAGAAAAGGCGAACTTAAGCTGACAGTCAATGGGAAACCGATTATTTGTCCTAGAATGGTAAGATTAAACGGGGAAGTGGCATTGGAAACAAGGGAAATTAATCAAGAAGATCAATTGGAAATTCTTGATTATTATGTAATAGAGGAATTGATGGAATATATGGATATGCCTCTACCAGTACAATTTTTCTTAAATGGCAGAGAAAGCAATTGGGAAGATCGGATTTATGATGGTGTTTCTGTGGAATGTGTATGGGACGATGAGGAACAAGAAGCAATCATAACACAGGAAAGTCCAACAGCGGAGCAGACGAACACAGAACAGGAATATGTGGAAGAGCCAAAAGAGCAAGAAACGCATATAAATGAAGCGGCAGCAGATGAAAATTCAGAAAAAAAAGCTGCAAATGTGGGTGTTCATAGCATTGCAGTGACCGTAAACGAAACGGGTATTATTTTGTCCGGTAAATCTTCCTATGTTTTTGTGGATATATTGGATGAGTATCCATTTGATACAAGTGTGGCAGGCGGTACAGCCATTGTAACAACAATCAATGGAATGGATGCAACTTTTTCTACACCAATTAAGGATGGAGATCAAATTGCATTATATTGGAAAAAATAAAGGCAGGCAGAAATAGAATACCTTTTTTGGTTGTGATAAAACTAGAGATAGAAGTTAGAAAAGAGGAAGCGATTTGAGATTATGTAGTATATCTAGCGGAAGTGATGGAAATTGCATTTATGTTGGAGGAAAAGATGCAAATATCTTGGTAGATGCTGGAATTAGTGGTAAAAAGATTGAAACAGGACTTAGCCAGATTGATGTAGATCCGGCTAAGATAGATGGAATTTTTATCACACATGAGCATGGCGACCATGTGGCGGGTGTGGGTGTAATGGCAAGAAGGTATCACATACCCATCTATTCTACGGTGGAGACCATTTATGCAATGTTACATACAAAAAATGTAGGAAAAATACCAGCGGAACTGTTGCACTATGTAGAGCCGGATCAGAAAGTTTCTGTAAAAGACATGGAAATTACACCATTTTCCATCTCTCATGATGCGGTCAATCCGGTAGCATATACGTTTGAGGAAGATGGACATAAAATCGGTATCGCAACGGACCTTGGAACATACAATGATTATGTGGTAGACCATTTAAAAGAATCAGAGGTATTGTTGGTGGAGGCAAATCATGATGTGAATATGCTTCAAGTTGGTCCTTATCCATATGTATTAAAACAGCGAATTCTTGGAAAAAAGGGGCATTTATCTAACTTACTTTCTGCAAATTTGTTGTGCGACTTAGTGGATGATAAAGTAAAGCATGTCATATTGGGACACTTAAGTAAGGAAAATAATTTTCCCGATTTAGCTTATGAAACAGTAAAATGTGAACTACAGGACAGAGGGATTTCTTGTAAATCTAATTTTTTGTCGGTAGCAAAATGTTTTGAAACAACATCTGTATTTGAAATATAGATAAAAATGTTGTATACTACTAGAGAATGGTTACAGGTCAGATAAACTGTAGCAAAAAAGGTACAAAATTCAGATGATAATCTGTTAATTTTAGGAGGATATATTTTATGAAAAAGACAATTATTACAGTAGTTGGTAAGGATAGTGTAGGTATTATTGCAAAGGTTTGTACCTATTTATCAGACATCAAAGTCAATATTTTGGATATTTCACAAACTATTGTACAGGGATACTTCAACATGATGATGATTACAGATGTCAGTGAAACAGATAAGGATTTTGTTACAATTTCCAATGAGTTAGAGGCAATTGGAGAAGAAATCGGCTGTATTATTAAAGTGCAGCGTGAGGACATTTTTGATAAGATGCATCGTTTATAAGAAAGAGAAAGGAAATTGCAAACATGATTAATATAAATGAAGTATTAGAAACCAACAAGATGATTGAGAAGCAGAATCTTGATGTTAGAACGATTACCCTTGGTATTAGCTTATTAGATTGTTCAGATACCGATGTAAATGTTGTTGCAGAGAATATTTATAATAAGATTACCACTGTTGCAAAAGATTTGGTTTCTACTGGTCAGGCAATTGAGAAGGAATTTGGTATTCCAATTGTAAATAAGAGAATTTCCATTACTCCAATATCATTGGTTGGTGCTGCAGCTTGTAAATGTCCAGAGGATTATGTTGTACTTGCAAAGGCATTGGATCGCGCAGCAAAGAAAGTAGGAGTTAATTTTATTGGTGGATATACAGCTTTAGTTGCAAAAGGAATGACAAAGAGTGATGAATATTTGATTCGTTCTATTCCACAGGCAATGAAAGAAACAGAATTTATTTGTAGCTCTGTCAATGTAGGTTCTACAAAGACAGGTATTAATATGGATGCAGTGAAGTTGTTGGGAGATATTATTTTAGAAACAGCGGAACTTACAAAAGAAAACGATTCTATCGGATGTGCGAAGTTGGTTGTACTTTGTAATGCGCCAGATGACAACCCATTTATGGCTGGAGCATTCCATGGTGTTACAGAGGCAGATGCGATTATCAATGTTGGTGTCAGTGGTCCGGGTGTAGTAAAGAGTGCTCTTGAAACAGTAAAAGGCGCAGATTTTGGTACACTTTGTGAGACTGTGAAGAAGACAGCATTTAAGATTACCAGAGTTGGTCAGTTAGTTGCAAATGAGGCATCTAAGAGAATGGGAATTCCATTTGGTATTATTGATTTATCTTTAGCGCCTACTCCAGCAGTGGGAGATAGTATTGCTGAGATTTTTGAAGTAATGGGATTAGAGAAAGCGGGAGCTCCTGGAACTACAGCCGCTCTTGCTATGTTAAATGATCAGGTGAAAAAAGGCGGTGTTATGGCATCTTCTTATGTAGGTGGATTGAGCGGTGCATTTATTCCTGTCAGTGAAGATCAGGGAATGATTGATGCAGTGGAAGCTGGTGCATTGACATTAGAAAAATTGGAAGCTATGACATGTGTATGTTCGGTTGGTTTGGATATGATTGCAATTCCTGGAGATACTAAGCCTACTACCATATCTGGTATTATTGCAGATGAGATGGCAATTGGTATGGTAAACCAAAAGACAACAGCAGTTCGTTTGATACCGGTAATTGGTAAGGAAGTAGGAGAGATTGTTGAATTTGGTGGATTGTTAGGTTATGCTCCTATCATGCCAGTAAATCAATTCTCCAGTGAGGATTTTATTAATCGTGGTGGAAGAATTCCTGCACCAATTCATAGCTTTAAGAACTAAGATAACTATAGAGGCGTGGTACAGAGATGTACCCGCCTTTTTCGGGTAAAAATATAGTATGGAGGCGTATGGTCATGTTGACAAATTTGAAACCACAAAAGGTATTTCAGTATTTTCAAGAGATTAGTAAAATTCCTAGAGGTTCGGGAAATACAACAGAAATTAGCAAGTATCTTGTTGCCTTTGCAAAAGCACATGGATTAAAGTATCGTCAGGATTCTTATGAAAATGTGGTCATATGGAAAGATGCCAGTAAAGGATGTGAAGGAAAGCCTACGGTTATGCTTCAGGGACACATGGATATGGTGTGCGAAAAGGAATTAGATAGCAACCATGACTTTATGAAAGATCCGTTGGAGTTGTGTGTAGATGGAGATTATGTTTATGCAAAAGATACAACCTTAGGTGGAGATGATGGAATTGCAGTTGCATATGCTCTTGCAATTTTAGATGATGACAGTTTGGTACATCCTCCGTTAGAGGTGGTAATTACTACAGATGAAGAGACAGGAATGGATGGTGCGATTGGACTTTCCTGTGATGATTTACAGAGTAAATATTTTATAAATATTGATTCGGAAGAGGAAGGAACTCTTCTTACCAGTTGTGCTGGTGGAATGACAGTAAATGCAAGTTTTCCTATTCGAAAGTTGAAAAAGGAAGGTTATGTGGTACACATTGCATTGTCAGGTTTACAAGGTGGACATTCTGGAACAGAGATAGATAAAAATAGAGAAAATGCAGTATATATGCTTGGTAGAATGATGACTGCTATGAATCACCGAAAAGTGGAATATCGTTTGATGGAGATTAATGGTGGACTAAAAGATAATGCAATTCCAAGAAGTGCAGAGCTGAATGTACTTGTAAAAGAGAAAGAAAAGTCTTTGGCACAAATCAATGAGATTGCAGAAATGATAAAGAAGGAATTGCAATATAGTGAGCCTGATGCTACATTTACCATTTCGGCATCTGAAAAACAGATGACAGAAATTATTGAGGAGAGTGTGACAAAAAAAGTGGCATTCTTTTTGGAGCAGACACCAAATGGCGTACAGCGAATGAGTGCAGCTATTCCAGGCTTAGTGGAAAGTTCATTGAATATGGGAATTTGTAAAACAGACAAAAGCCAAGTCTTTTTCTCGTTTTCCCTTCGAAGTTCGGTGCAAAGTTATAAACTGTATATGAGAAATAAATTGATGGATTTGATTCAGGAATTAGGAGGCATCTTTGCAGAGAAAAGTGAGTATCCGGCTTGGGAATATCGTGCAGATTCTAAATTGCGTGATATTATGGTGGAAGTTTATAAAGAACAGTATGGAACAGAGCCAAAAGTTGAGGCAATCCATGCAGGCTTGGAATGTGGAATTTTAGCAGGGAAAATGCCAGAACTTGATATGGTTTCCATGGGACCGGATATTTTAGACATTCATACTCCAAAGGAACGTTTGGTTATTTCTTCTACTCAGCGTGTATATGAGTATTTGTTACGTGTATTAGAAAAAATTTGTCAGTCATAAATTGGAAAACTGCCGCATATACTGATAAAGTCGTGTCAAAGTATTGCTGTAGATTGGTTATAGTAATACGTGGGATGGATTTTGCGAATGCTATCTTCAAAATAGTGATAAAACATGTTATAATATAGGAATAGAATAACTTTATCAGACAGGACATGATGTAAGCCTCTAAGCGCAACTTAGGCGGTGGACATGTAAGCTGCACACCTGACAGCAAGTATACGGGGGCGTACTTGAATGTAAACGGAAGATGTGGTTCGCACGTATAGAAAAGAATGATGTATACGATCAGATTGGGAGGTATTATATGGAGTTACAATTATGGAGAAAGACATTAGAGCCATACTCCTTAGCGGTAGACGAGTTAGTGGTGAAAATGAATCATATCAAGAACGAATTTGAATACGCGGGGGAATATTCGCCGATAGAATCCGTTTCCGGTCGCGTGAAAAAGATTTCTAGTATTTTGGAAAAAGCGCAGCGCAAACAGATTGAATTAGATGATGTGGAAAATAAATTAGATGACATTGCAGGTGTACGCATTATATGTCGTTTTGTAGAGGATATTGAAAAAGTAGCGGAAATTCTTAGAAAACGTTCGGATATGAAAGTTGTACAAGAGAAGGACTATATTCGAAAACCAAAGAAAAGCGGATATCAAAGTTATCATTTGATTATCGAATATCAAGTGCAGACTCTTCAAGGACCAAAGAATATCAAGGCAGAGATACAAGTTCGAACGCTCGCCATGAATTTTTGGTCTACAGTGGAACATTCTTTGCAGTATAAATATAAGGGCAATATGCCGGAACATGTAAAGGATAAATTGTTAAAATCTGCACAGGCTATTGTTACTTTGGATAGCGAGATGTCAGTTGTGCGTAAAGAGATTTTAGATGCCCAGCATTATTATCAGCATAAGACAACCGTAGTGTCCAATATTCTTGCTAATATTGAAAATTTATATAAGGTTGCCAATAAGAGAGAAGTGCTAAAAATACAGGATGAATTTTTGGCTATTTATAAAGAGGACAACATAAATAAAATAGAACGTTTTGGGCAGGAATTGGATATTGTTGCAGAAAGTTATCGGGCGCAGAGAATTTTTTAGGGATATGAGTGGTAACTATATAGAAACTAAAAACAGGATGATGGGGTTGTTGTGTTTACAACAGCCTCATTGTGCATATACATATAAATTTCAGATAGGATGAGTGGATTGAGATTACCAGAAGAATATACAGAACGTATGGAGCGTTTGCTTGGTGAAGAAGAATACAAAGAGTATATAGATAGTTTTGAGAAGAAAAATGTAAGAGGACTTCGTGTAAATACATTAAAAATATCGCCAGAGGAGTTTGAAAAAATATCTCCTTTTGCATTAAAGAAAATACCATGGACCGATAATGGATATTATTATGAAGATGATGTACAGCCAGCTAAACATCCATACTATTATGCTGGTTTGTATTACATTCAGGAACCGTCAGCTATGACCCCCGCACAATTGCTTCCTGTGGAACCAGGAGATTGTGTTTTAGACGTGTGTGCAGCACCGGGGGGAAAGAGTACAGAATTGGCGGCTAAATTAAAAGGAGAGGGTGTACTGGTATCTAATGATATTAGTAATTCCAGAGCCAAAGCCTTGCTAAAAAATATTGAGTTAATGGGCGTAAAAAACGCCTATGTAGTCAGTGAGGTTCCTGAAAATTTAGTATCCAGGTTTCAAGGATATTTTGATAAAATATTGATTGATGCGCCTTGTTCTGGAGAGGGAATGTTTCGAAAAGAACCTTCTATGGTAAAAAGCTGGGAAGAGCATGGCGTTGCCTTTTTTGAAAAACTCCAGAAAGGCATTATAGACAGTGTAGTAAAAATGCTAAAACCGGGCGGAAAAATTTTATATTCTACCTGTACGTTTTCTCCAGAGGAGGACGAAGGAAGTATGAAATATTTACTGGAGCAGCATCCAGAATTTTCCATTGAAAAACCAGAAAAGGTATGGCACGAATTTGCACCGGGACATCCGGAATGGGTGGATGGACCAGAAGAATTAAAAGAATGTATTCGTTTGTGGCCACATAAGTTGGAAGGTGAGGGGCATTTTATTGCATTGCTTTCAAAAGACGGAGAACAGGGGCAGAAGGCAGAGTTTTCAGGAAAGAAAAAGTTTGTAATGCCAGAAGAGGCAGCAGAGTTTTTCAAGCATATTAAGATGCCAATGGATTTGTCAAAATGTGTGCAGGTGAAAGATAAATTGATGTATTTACCGGATGGAACGGTAGATATGAAAGGATATCGTGTACTGCGAAGTGGGTTATATTTAGGTGATTTAAAAAAGAATCGTTTTGAGCCAAGCCAATCTCTTGCCATGGCACTTAAAATGGAAGAGTATGATCAGGTGGTAAATTATTCTGCAGAGGATATTCAGGTTCGTAAATACTTAAAGGGAGAAACCTTGGAGATTGACGATTCAAAAGCAAGTGGGTTGTATTTGATTTGTGTAGATGGGTATCCTTTAGGCTGGGCAAAAGCCAATAAAGGAAAGTTGAAAAATAAATATCATTCTGGATGGAGGATGTTTTAACAGATGAGATTGGATAAATATCTTTCCAACATGGGAATTGGAACTAGAAGTGAGGTAAAGACCTATATAAAGAAAGGTCGGGTAATGGTTAATGGAGAGAGAGCAGATGGTCCGGAGCAAAAGATAGATGAGAAAGTGGACCAGATTGCTTTTGATGACCAGATGGTGAGTTTTGTAGAAATGCAATATTTTATGCTTCATAAGCCTGCAGGTGTAGTGACTGCCACAGAGGACAAGCGTGAGAAAACAGTATTAGATTTATTGGAATCACCTATAAAGAAGCAACTTTTTCCGGTAGGCAGACTGGATAAAGATACGGAAGGACTTTTGCTCATTACAAATGATGGTCCTTTGGCACATCAATTATTGTCACCAAAAAAGCATGTTGAAAAAAGGTACTATGCAAAGATTGCAGGTAAGGTCACAGAGAAAGATGTAAAAATTTTCTCAGAAGGAATGGATTTAGGGGATTTTACCACTATGCCGGCAAAGCTTGAGATTTTAACATCTGGAGAAGAATCAGAAATAGAAGTGACAATCTGTGAAGGAAAATTTCATCAAGTAAAGCGTATGTTTGAAAAAGTAAATAAAAAAGTGTTGTATTTAAAAAGAATTTCTATGGGAAAATTATGTTTAGATGCACATTTGGCAGCAGGAGAGTACCGAGCATTGACAGAGAAAGAAATTGCAGAATTAAAAGATTGTGAAGCAAAATAATTGGGTGGTTTGCTGGAGGAATAGTAAGCGGTATTGCAAATACACAGGAAAAGGATGAAAACAATGAGACATATTTGGGAAGAAAAAGAAGCTGTAATTTTTGATTTAGATGGAACTGTTGTGGATTCTATGTGGGTTTGGCCGGAAGTAGATATAGAATTTTTAGGGCAGCATGGAATGGAACTTCCAGATGATTTGCAAAAGGCATTAGATGGGAAAAGTTTCTATGAGTCTGCAGTGTATATTAAAAACCGGTTTGGTTTAGAGGAATCCGTGGAAGAGTTGATGGACATATGGAATCATATGGCTATGGATATGTATGTGCATAAAGTAAAGAAGAAAGAATATGTGGAAGCATTTTTAAAAGAATTAAAGCAAAAAGGCATTAAGACAGGTATTGCCAGCAGTAATTCTCATGTGCTTGTAGAAGCCACTCTTAAGGCAAATGGTATATTAGAATATTTTGATTCGGTGCATACTGCCAATGAAGTGGCGCAGGGAAAGCCATCTCCAGACATTTATCTTTTAGTGGCAGATGATTTGCAAGTAAAACCAGAGAACTGTCTTATTTTTGAGGATATTGTAATGGGAATTTTAGCAGGAAAAAATGCAGGAATGAAAACTTGTGCCATTTATGACAGCTATTCTGCAGATGACGATGAGAATAAGCGGAAAACTGCAGATTATTATATTCATTCTTATAAGGAGCTACTATGAGAGATTTTTTACCAATTTCAAAAGAGGATATGAAAAAGCGAGGCTGGGAGCAGTGTGATTTTGTCTATGTGATAGGAGATGCCTATGTAGACCATCATTCTTTTGGTCCGGCGATTATTTCCAGAGTGTTAGAGAGTCATGGCTTTAAAGTGGGAATCATTTCTCAGCCTGATTGGAAAGACGAGGAATCGGTAAAGGTATTAGGAAAACCAAGACTGGGTTTTCTTATTTGTGCAGGAAATATGGATACTATGGTGAATCATTATACGGTAAATAAGAAACACCGTCATTTTGATAATTATTCACCGGGAGGCCAGATGGGAAAACGACCGGATCGGGCAACTATCGTATATGGAAATTTAGTAAAAAAAGCATATAAGGATGTTCCAGTCATTATTGGTGGGATAGAGGCAAGTTTGCGACGATTAGGACACTACGACTATTGGAGCAATAAAATGAAACGTTCTATTCTTCTTGATTCTGGAGCGGATATTTTATCTTACGGAATGGGCGAACACTCTATTGTTGAGATTGCGGAGGCTTTAGATAGCGGAATTAATGTGAGGGACATTACCTTTATCAAAGGAACGGTGTACCGAGCAAAAAGTACAGAAGATTTATATGATTTTATCCAGTTGCCATCCTATCCGGAGATTGTGGAACATAAAAAGACCTATGCAGAAAGTTTTTATAAGCAATACTGCAACACAGACCCGTTTTCTGCAAAGATTTTGGTAGAGCAGTACAAAGAAAAAGAGTATGTGGTGCAAAATCCACCGGCAATGCCACTTTCAAAGGAAGAGATGGATGCGGTATATAGTCTTCCGTATATGCGAACTTACCATCCAATTTATGAAAAGGATGGAGGAATTCCTGCAATCAAAGAATTGAAGTTTAGTTTAGTAAGTAATCGTGGATGCTTTGGTGGTTGTAGTTTTTGTGCTTTGACGTTTCATCAGGGACGTATCATCCAGTGTAGGAGTCATGAGTCTATTATTGAGGAGGCAAAGATAGTTACAGAAGATCCGGAATTTAAGGGCTACATCAATGATGTGGGAGGGCCTACTGCAAACTTTCGGGATACTGCATGTGAAAAACAAAAAACAAAAGGTGTTTGTGTCAACAAGCAGTGCTTGTTTCCAAAACCTTGTGCCAACTTGAAAATAGATCATAAAGATTATCTTTCTTTGCTTCGAAAACTTCGAAAACTTCCAAAAGTAAAGAAAGTATTTATTCGTTCCGGAATACGATTTGACTATTTGATACATGACAAGGATAGCACATTTATGAGAGAGTTGTGCCAACATCATGTAAGTGGACAGTTGAAAGTTGCACCGGAGCATATATCGGATCAAGTGTTATCTTTGATGGGAAAACCTGGAAATGATGTATATGAAGCCTTTATTCAGAGTTATAAGAAGACAAACAAACTTGTGGGAAAGGAACAGTATGTAGTGCCATATTTGATGTCCTCCCATCCGGGTTCCACTATGAAAGAGGCGGTGGAGCTTGCAGAGTATATTCGGGATTTGGGATATATGCCGGAGCAGGTGCAGGACTTTTACCCAACGCCATCTACTATTTCCACTTGTATGTACTATACAGGATTTGATCCAAGAACTATGAAAAAAGTATATGTGCCAAAAAATCCTCATGAAAAAGAGATGCAGCGTGCGTTGATTCAGTACCGAAATCCAGACAATTATGATTTGGTGATGGAGGCTTTGCATGTGGCACATAGAACGGATTTGATAGGATTTGGTGAGAAGTGTTTGATTCGTCCACGTAAATTGAAACAGGAGACTGGTAAAGATGGCAAAAGGAAGAATGCTTATTCTGGTCATGGGAATGGGACAAAAAAGAAACACAGTGGGCAAGTTGCAAGCAAGCAGTCCATGAAAGGAATTGGAGCAGGCAAAAAAAGCAGCAAAGTGTCACAGCCAAAGAAGAAAAAGAAGACCATTCGAAATGTGCATAAAAAATAAAAGTAGAAGTGAGGAACAATATGTTTAAGAAGAAAAAGGGAGAATACGGATATATTGCTAAGTCAAAACGGATAGATGTGATAAAGATGCTTTTGTATGTGGGAGTTGCGTTAGCTGTTTTTGGTTTGGGTTTAATTTTGAATAAGATGTCATATGAAAATATTTTTACGGTACTGGCTATTTTATTTGTGTTGCCGTGGGCAAGAGTGTTAGTGGAATTTATAGTATTTTTTCCATATAGCACACCAAGCAAAGAGCAATATGACAAAGTGGCATCTGCCATTGGAGAAGATGCGGTGCTTGCATCAGATATGGTGATTACATCTACAGAAAAATCTATGGGATTAAGCTTTTTGGTTATGGGAAATGGCTATGTGGTAGGTCTTGTAATGAACCAAAAACAAAATGTAGATGAAATACAGAACTATTTGCGCAAAGGGGTAAATAACTGGAGCGATAAATATTGTGTAAAAATGTATAGTAATTTTAATGAGTTTCTGAAAGATGTGAAAGAGGCAAAAGAAAAAGAAATTACGGAAAAAGAGAGAGAAAACGTGGAGAAGTTTATTTTTTCTCTCGTTGTATAAGAAAAGAGGTTGGCATGAGAGAAATTGTTGTGACGGAGAAAGAGGCAGGGCAAAGACTGGATAAATTTCTTGCAAAATATATGAGTAAAGCACCAAAAAGTTTTTTCTACAAAATGCTTCGAAAAAAAAATATTAAGCTAAATGATGGAAAGGCAGATGGTTCAGAAAAGTTACAGGTAGAAGATGTGATTAAGCTGTACCTTTCTGAGGAAACTATTTCTAATTTTAGTGAAGAAGTAACTATGGCAGAGGTGCAGTCGAATCTTTCTATTTTATATGAAGATACCAATTTGCTCATTATCAATAAAGAAGTGGGAATGTTATCCCAAAAGGCTCAAAAAGAGGACATCTCACTGATTGAGCATATTACAGCATATTTATTAGAGAGTGGACAACTTACAAAGGAGCAGCTAAAAAGCTTTCATCCGGGAGTTTGCAATCGTCTTGACCGCAATACCAGTGGTATTATTATTGCAGGAAAAACATTGCTTGGGTTGCAGAAAATGTCTGAGCTTTTAAAAACTAGAAACTTAGATAAATATTATCAGTGCATCGTAAAAGGAAAAGTTACAAAAAAACAGTGTGTGGAAGGCTATCTTACAAAAAATAGAAGTCATAATAAGGTACAGATTTCTACTACACCAACAGAGGGAGCGGATTACATTAAGACGGAGTATGAGCCGCTTTCTGTAACCGAGGAATTTACGCTTTTAAAAGTAAAACTATTTACAGGAAAATCCCATCAAATTCGCGCCCATTTACAAAGTATAGGGCATCCTATTATTGGAGATGGTAAATATGGAGATGTGCAAACCAATAAAAAATTGCGAAAAGAGTGTCGTTTAAAGCATCATGTATTGCATTCCTGGCAATTAGTGTTACCTGTATTAGAAGAACCGGAATTTGCGGGGATATCGGGAAAGACTATTGAGGCACCGGTACCAGAATATTTTGCAGAGCTAAAAAAGAAACTGCATTTAGAAAAGTAGGGGGAAGAGATATGCCATCATGGAACAGTCGAGGGCTGAGAGGTTCTTTGTTAGAAGAGATGATTAATCATACGAACGATAGATATCGAAGAGAAGGATTAGCATTGATTCAAAAAATTCCCACACCTATAAAACCCATTGAAATTGATCCTGCAAGCAGACACATTACCCTTGCTTATTTTGAACAAAAAAGTACGGTGGATTATATTGGAGTGGTGCAGGGAGTTCCTGTTTGCTTTGATGCAAAAGAATGTGCCACCGATACGTTTCCTGTTGCTAATGTGCATGAACATCAAATGCGATTTATGGAAGAGTTTGAAAAGCAGGAGGGAATAGCTTTTTTGCTTTTGTATTTTAAAAAGAAAAATGTGTTTTATTATCTTACGTTTGAAAAAATGAAAGAATTCTGGCAGCGGGCAAATGAGGGTGGTCGAAAAAGTTTTCGTTATGAAGAACTGGACCCACATTTTCAAATTTCTACTTATGATGGTGTGATGGTACATTATCTGGATATGTTAAATCAAGATTTGCAAGGAAGAGAATAGAGGAACGGAACATGAGTTATGGAATTACACAATTGGTACATCGCTTTTTAGAAGAACACATACAGGAAGGAGATTTGTGTCTGGATGCCACAGCAGGCAATGGACATGATACGGTTTTTTTGTGTGAGAAAGTGGGAGCACAGGGACAGGTACTTGCTTTTGATATACAGGAGCTGGCAGTAGAACATACAAAAAAACGACTGACAGAAAAGGGATTTGCAGAGCGAGCTAAGGTATATGTAGATTCTCATTGCAATATGCACCAGTATGTGGAAGAGGAGACTGTTTCCTGCATTACTTTTAATCTTGGATATTTGCCGGGAGGAAATCATGCTTTGGCTACGAAAGCGGATACCACTATTGTTGCTTTAGAACAGTCGTTGAAGTTGCTAAAGAAACATGGAATAATCAGTTTGGTTATTTATAGTGGTGGAGATACCGGATTTGAGGAGAGAGATGCGGTACTTGCATGGTTGAAACAATTGGACGATAAGAAATATTTAGTGTTATTAAGTTCTTATTACAATCGGCCCAATAATCCACCAATACCTGTGCAGATTATAAAGTTATAAGAAGATGTGTAGTTCCTGTTGATGTGCGTGTGAACAGTAAAGGTGTATAGCTATAAAATATCTTCTTGACACATTTTGTCAATTACGGTACAATATAACTGCTTCGTAAGGGAGTAGTTCGCGTGGTAATGAATACGTGGTTAAGTCAACATAATGACTTCGGTCTGGCTTAATCTTAAAGAATGAGACTTGCGTATAGCTTTTTGGGCTATACGTGGGTCTTTTTTGTTTTGTTACCCAAAACGTTATTTTACAAATAGGAGGATTTATACACATGACACTATCATTAATGGAATTATTTATTTTGGCAGTAGGATTATCTATGGATGCCTTCGCTGTTTCTGTCTGTAAAGGCTTGGCAATGAAGAAGATTACCTTGAAAAAGGTTTCTATTGTTGGGCTTTGGTTTGGATTTTTTCAGGGGCTAATGCCACTGATTGGATATATTTTGGGAAGTCAGTTTGCAGAATATGTAAACGCGTTTGCACATTGGATTGCGTTTGCCTTATTATTGCTAATTGGTGGAAATATGATAAAAGAATCCTTTAGTAAAGAAGAAGAGAAGGAAAATGATTCCCTTGCAATTGGTGTAATGTTTTTATTAGCCGTTGCAACCAGTATAGATGCGTTGGCAGTAGGGATTACGTTTTCTTTGATGAAATTAAATATTGTTGCTGCTATCGCTTTTATTGGTGTTACTACATTTGTGATTTCTTGTATCGGTGTAAAGATTGGTTCGGTATTTGGAAGTAAATATAAAAGCAAAGCAGAGTTTGCAGGCGGTGCCATATTAATTATAATCGGAATGAAAATATTACTGGAAGGTTTGGGTATTTTATAATTATAAAAATTTCATATAAAAAGGCTACTATCCCCGTTTAAAAGGGATAGTAGCCTTTGCGTTTATAACAACTATTCTTGTACGGTATCATTTTCTTTTGCAGAAATAGCAAGCATTGTAGCAGAAAGTTCACGAATTTGCTTTGTATCTTCCACTACCAAATTCATATGTTCTTGATAAGTGTGCATAGCATCTATAATTGATTCTACAACCGCTTCATTTTCTTCTGAATGAGAACTCATTTCTGAAATTTTCTTCTGTAGCTGTTCAAAGATTGCATCCACGTTGGAAACATTTTCATTTTGCTCTTCAATATTTTTATAAAGAGAGCCAAATTGTGTGGTTAAGGAATCAAATCCTTGCTGCAATCCTTGCAAAGTTGCTAGGGAAGTATCAATTGCAAGAACACTTTCCTCTAACTGGTCGGTTGTTTTTGCAATTTGCTTTTTCATTCCATCTACTACATGAATTACTTGCTCAGAACAACGATTGCTGTCTACTGCTAATGTTTGTACCTGTGAAGCTACCACTGCAAATCCAGAACCGGCTTCTCCGGCTCTTGCTGCTTCAATAGAAGCATTCAGTGCTAACATCTCGGTATTAGAAGCAATATTCGTCAATTGATCAGTATCTCTTGAGATTTCCTGTATTTGCTCCTGTAATAGGGCAAATACCCCTTTGGTATCATCCACTGTTTTCTTTACCGATTGCATCTGTTCGTCCATCTCACGCATGGTAATCTTACTTTCGGATAAAGATTTCTCTACTTTCTGTACTTCCTCGTTTAGCGAATCGATATGTTGCTCTGTGACTTGCATACATTCTTGTACTTGGGCACAAGAAGTTTCTACGTCATGGGTTTCCTGAAAAATCTCTCCAGATCCTTTTTTTAGTTCAGAGGCATTTTCCTCTAGTTTGGCATTTACTTCTCTCATACCATCAATTCGACCAGATGAATTCTCATAATTCTCTTGTAGGTCATTTCCTACATTTTTGATGGATTCAATAAGTTCTTCTGCTTCTTTTGCTCGCATGAAACTTAATTCAATAAAGGCACGTCCTCGTTTGATAACTAGGTAAAAGGTGTAAGCTGCCACATCAAACACAACAATACACATAATATATTGAGATAAAGGATCCGCTTTTTTGGGATTGAGCAAATATAAAACTACTAATAAAATGGTAATTAGAATAGTTTGATATTTTGCGTAATGTGGTTCCAAATAAATACCACACAATCCAATGACTGCCAAAAACAGTGGAAAATCGTCGCTGTAATAATTACCACTATTTGCTGAAATAAGAAAAACGATGACAACCAGACAAATAGCTAGTACAAATTGTTGCTTTACTTGTTCTACCTGGAATTTCTTCATAATCATGATAGTTCCTACTAAGAAAAGCAGACAGACGCCAATGACAGCTGCGCCTTTTACATTTTGTCCAATTACATTCTTTAGAAAGAAAATTCCTGCAACAGAAAAGGTGATTATGAGCATAATCTTAAAAATTTTCTCCTGGCTAATCGGGCTTTTGACTTTCTCTTCCTTCTTATTCATTTACATTCCCCCTTAAATCGCAAAAGTAACACCCTAATACATCTGTCCCCCTTTTCCTATATCTATTTTAAAATATCTCCATATGGTGTTTTGGCAATAGGTATTGCCATTTGCTAATTCTTATCATTGGTAATTATGCTATTTAGTGAAAATTACCAAATACTTCCTTTTTTAGTTTAACATTTTCTAACCTTTTATGCAATATTATTCTTTACATCCGTTTCTGTTTCTGTGAATGTTTGTTTCCTCCGTTTGGCATCAATTTCTGGTTGAAATGCTTCCACATCTTTGGCAATTGCTCCACTTAATACTAATAAGCAGATTAGGTTTGGAATTGCCATCAGTGCATTGGCAATGTCTGAGAAACTCCATACAATATCAAGGGTTGTAGTGGCACCTACAAATACCATGAGTGAAAAGATAATACGGTAAAACATATTAAATTTGTGGGTATGAAAAATATATTCGAAAGCCTTTTCACCTTGATATTCCCATCCAAGAATGGTAGAAAAGGCGAATAATGCAATACCAATACTTACTAAAATAGCACCTGTTTCTCCGAGGGCACTTTCAAATGCTGCAATGGTAAGGGCAGCCCCTTTTACTACTGTATTGTATTCATAAGTTCCATCCGTTTTGAACAGATATTCATTTCCGGAACCGTCATGCCAAGAACCATTTTTAGATACAAAAGCATCCATTGGTGCCTCCTCATCTTCTGTAAAGGTTAAATCTAGCGTTTGTTTTTTGGAAGTGAGGGTCAGTGCATCGTTTGCAATGGTATATGCGTAATCGGTATCGGTAGTACGAGTATCTCCTAATTGGGTTTCAGAAATTGCAATATTGTTGTTAGTGATTGCATAAGTACCAGTAGTATTTGCTTCTGTAATACCAAGCACACCAGAGCTTGCAATACAAAGACCTGTGATGGTGCAGACAACAATAGTGTCCCAGAAAGTACCAGTCATATTAATATATCCTTGACGAACCGGGCTGTCAGTAGTAGCTGCCGCAGAAGAGATGGCAGCAGAACCCATACCAGCTTCATTTGAAAAAATACCTCTGGAAATTCCATAACGCATGGAATTCATCATAGCAGCGGTGATAGAACCGCAAAGACCACCACCTACGGCTTCTATGCTAAATGCCATTTTGAAAATCATAACAATTCCCGCTGGAAGATTTTTGATATTGATAATAATCACCAAAAGACCCGCGATTACATAGAAAACTGCCATTAGCGGAACAACAACAGAAGAAACCTTGGAAATAGACTTAATACCACCAACAATAATAATAAGTACAAGAATGGTTAATATTGCACCAACTGCAACAGAAGATGCGTCAAAGGTATTGTTTAGCGATTCAGAAATGGAATTTGCCTGTGTCATATTACCGATACCAAAAGAGGCAAGAACTGCAAATAGAGCAAACATCCATCCAAGTGCAGCACCCAGTTTCTTATTTTTAAATCCTTTTTTCATGGTATACATAGGTCCACCGGACATTTCTCCACGTTCGTTAACTTCACGATATTTAATGGCAAGCATACATTCACTAAATTTAGAAGATAAGCCAAACAGAGCAGAGAGCCACATCCATATCAAGGCACCGGGACCACCGGAAACCATAGCGGTTGCAACGCCTACAATATTACCAGTACCAATAGTTGCAGCAAGGGCTGTAGTCAAGGCAGAAAAAGGAGAAATATCCCCGTCACCTTCCCCTTTTTTTCTAGCCTCTTTGCTCAATGTACTTTTTATTGCATAGCCTAGATTTCTCCAAGGCCGAAATTTTAGACGAATTGTAAGGAAAATACCAGTTCCGACCAGTAAAACCAGCATAAGTGGCCCCCAAACAAATTCATCTATTGCAGATAGAATTTTTCCCAATTGTTCCATAAAAAACCTCCTTAAAAAGAATAAAGCAAAGCGGAAAGCCACTTTGCTCATGTTCAAGTATTATTATATAAAAAATAAGCAAAAAAAGCAAATATATAGTATTAAGCCTTGAAAAAAGGTTTTCTTTGTCTAAAAATAGCGTATTTGGAAGTGTCAATTCCAGCTAGGATGTCCCCTTCTTTTTCAAAGTCGTATGCTAAATGTTCCGGTTTGTGTGCGTCAGAACCTACAGTAAAGTATGTTCCGCCAAGTTCCAAAAACCGAGTTAAAATTTCTCGCTTTGGATGTGCAAAAGGAAGTCCATATTTTAAGCCCGCAGTATTTACTTCAATTCCTTTTCCGGCATGGATGATGGCAAGGAGCATGGCATCAATCTCTTCTTGATAACGTTCTGGCTCATAAGAAAAGTTAGGATCTGGAACATAGCGTACAATATAATCTAAATGTCCATATACATCAAAATTAGAGAATGCCTCAACATTTTCCTTAATGGATTGGAAATAACGGCGAATGGCAAAATCTGCATCATGGTGAATGTCATTCCAATAATCAGGGAAATAGGGATCGTAGTTATCTAAAAGATGAGAGGAAGCAATCACAAAATCAAAAGGATAACCTTCTACTAATTGGTTAAGACGAGAAGCAATTTCTGGCTTCACTCCAAGTTCAATACCTGCTAAAATTTCAATTTGGTCTTGATAACGAGCTTTTTGTGTCTCAATGGCATGAAAATAAGCCTCCACATCAAATTCAAAAGATAAGCCTTCCTCCATATATCGTTTTGGATATTCATAGTCCATATGATCGGTAAAACAAATTTGTTTTAGTCCAAGGGAAATGCCCTGTTCAATCATTTGTTCCATTGGAGTATCTGAGTCTCCAGAAAAGGAGCTGTGTAAATGATAATCTGCGGTAAGTTTCATAATGGTATTCCTTTCTGTATTATTCTGAAATTTGCTTGATACCTGAAATGTCAGGAGAAATGACAAGTGAATAATTAGTATAATAAACGACAAAACCTGGTTTGCTTCCGTTTGGTTTTTTTACATTTTTTTTCTCAGTATAATCAATTTCCACTTTGTCCTGATCAGAACCTTTTGAGTAATAGCCAGCTAGTCGCCCAGCTTCTTCAAAAGTGCGGTCTGGCAAATCTTCTCCATTGGTTTTTACAACTACATGGGACCCGGCAATTCCTTTTGCGTGAAACCACCAGTCATTTCCAGTGGCAAATTTAAAGGTTAGTTCGTCGTTTTGGAAATTATTTTTTCCCACATACATATGGAATCCGTCAGAAGATAAATAGTGGAAAGGCTTGCTCACATTTTTTTCTTTCCGCTTTTTGCCTGTGGAACCTTTTCTCTTCATATAGCCATATTCCACCAGTTCTTCTTTAATTTGTGCCAAATCCTCACTGGCTACCGCAATGTCAAGCGCACTGCTTATAGACTCTAAATGACGGATTTCTTCTTCGGTTTCTTTGGTTTGTATGGTTAATGCCTCAAAGGTTCGTTTTAGTTTTCCATAACGATCAAAATATTTTTTTCCATTTTCAAGGGCGGAAATTGTGTCATCCAGAGGAATTGTAATTTCCTCGTTGGTGTAATAGTTTAAGCATGTCATGGATTTAGAACCGTCAGGGACTGTGTAACCATAAGTGTTGATTAATTCGCCATATACTTTATATTTATCCCGTTTTTGCGTATCTTTTAATTGGCGCAATTGTAAATCATATTTTTTACGGCTTCGTTCCAGTGCGTTGGAAATAATTTTTCTAAGATCTGCTGATTTTTGCTGGATTCTAGAATATAAATCTTTGGTTTCATAGTATGATTCTAATACTTTGGAAATGGAATCTTCCTGCATAGTGTCATATCCTTTGTAGGAAGTAAGTAAAAAACTGGAAAATTCCACAGGTTTTCCTTTTTCAGTTACAATGTTTGGAGTAAATTCACCATTTGTCACATCTTCCATCATGCGGCAAAAATTGTGATACAAATGTAGCTGTTCCATTTCAGATAGAGCAGTAGCAGATAAATCACTCTCTAAAGTTGCGCGTACACAAAGCTCATTTGCCATCAAAGGGCTAAATCCCGTAAGGGAAGTATAGATCGCTTTATTTAATGGCAGTGGTTTGTGAAAGATGGTATCTAGGAACTCTTCTTGTGTGATAGTAAGTGGATTGTACTTGTTTTGCGTTTTTGGAACAAAATAAGTGCGACCAGGCAATACTTCACGAACGGAACTAACCATGCTAGAGATATGTTTGATACTGTCAATAATAGTGAGATCGTTGTCGCAGAAAATAATATTACTGTGTTTTCCCATAATTTCAACAATCAAATATTTGGTACAAACATCCCCCAGTTCATTTAAATGTTCGATTTCAATTTTTACAATTCGTTCCATATCTGGTTGCGTAATAGATAAAATTCTTGCGCTATTTAAATGTTTTCTTAGTAGCATACAAAAATTTGGCGCAACCATAGGACTGATTTTATTTTTATCTGTTAGATAAATAAGAGGAAGGCTGGCGTTGGCGGAGAGAAATAATCGTTCCTGTCCTTTGTTCCCCTTGATAGTAAGTAAAAGAGCATCTTTCTCCGGCTGGGCAATTTTGTTGATTCGTCCGCCTATCAGATGCTCAGAAAGTTCTTTGGTTATATTGGAAATTACGATTCCGTCAAATGCCAAAGTATTCACCTCCAAAAAATTAATAATAAGGAAAGCGTTTACCTGTCTTTCAAAAGAAAATAGGCGGATTAACGCTTTAGTGTACGTATATATACAAAGGTTTCTTTTTCTCCTTTTTCTGCAAGCATAGTCAGTAATTGTTCTAGTATAGCTGCAGTGTCTGGATGAATCATACGATGATCTTTTCTATGAGAAAAATATTCCAGTGGACTGCTATCTGTATAGTTTTCTTTCATATATATCTTACTTGCGGCTACTCGGTCACAAAACATTTCAATTACATATTTGGTAGGCATAGGTACTGCCTCCATTTGTTTACTATGTTTATTATAATCCGTCCAATATTCAAAATGGTGTTTGTTACGACCTTTGTGATGCATCCATGCTTTGGAATATCCATAGGCATCCCGTTCCCCTTCGTTTGGACTTCGAAATCCCTGATAATAACGAACCCCTACCCAAAACTCGCTAGGACTGTATTTAGATAAGTCATGACGCAGACCTTGCCATAAGATACCTGCGCGGAAACAATTTTTAATCACAGCATGACGGTGTTTGGTTATGGTGTGAAAATGCTTGAAAATATTGATAACATGAATATGTTCTTTCTGTCTCATTGTGTTGCCTCCTATCTTCTATATTATAGGAAAAAAATTTTTTCTTGTAAACATATTCACAGAAATTATTGTGCCAAAAGTTTCCGTCACTGTTTGTAGGATTTCTTATGACTGGGAATTTGTTACTTTTTGCTTTCAGACTTGAGGGTGGATAGGAAATATGTTAGAATGAAACGGCTATTTAATGGAAAAGAAACCAGTTTATTTGCAAAAGAGGAAGGAAATGAGATGAAAGGAAAAAACATAATAAAAATAGTAGCTGCGGTGCTTCTGATATGTTTCAGTGCATTTGCTTTTTTGCTTTGGGAAGGAATACTGTTTATTCATGAACCATTAGAAAAAAATTATCCGGTACGAGGAATTGATCTTTCTCATTATCAGGGAGAGGTAGAGTGGAAGAATATAAAAGAAGATATGGATATTACCTTTGCCTTTATTAAGGCAACAGAGGGAAGTGGCCATGTAGATGAAAAATTTGAAGAAAATTGGAAAGAAGCTCAGGAGAGTGGGTTATATATAGGTGCGTATCATTTTTTTAGTTTTGATAGTCCGGGAAAAACTCAGGCGAAAAATTTCATGAAATATGTAACGGTTGTAGACCATATGTTGCCACCGGTTGTAGATGTGGAATATTACGATGATAAAGCCAGCAATCCTCCTTCCGTACAAGAGGTAAGAGAAGAACTGGATAATTTTATATATGAGATAGAAGAGGAGTATGGGTGTAAACCAATTATTTACACTACCATGTCAGTCTATAACAAATATATTAACGAATACTATAATGCGTATCCACTTTGGATAAGGAATACTTATTATCGCCCATTTTTAGTAAAAAATCGTCAATGGACATTTTGGCAGTATTCAGAAAAGGGAGACTGGCCATATGGAAAAGGAAATGTGGATATGAATGTATTTGCAGGAAGTTTAAAGAGTTTTTTGCGTTATTTTGAATTGGAGGAATAGATTTCATGGAAATAAAGGGAATCATTTTTGATATGGATGGTTTGATGATTGATACAGAAAAGTTGCTGCACAAATATTGGGTGCAGGCGGCAAATGAATTCGGATATCCCATGACTATTGAGCATGTATTACAGATTCGAAGTCTGGCTGCAAAGTTTGCCATTCCCAAATTAAAGTCTATGCTTGGAGAAGAGTTTGACTATTACAAAGTACGGGCAAGAAGAATGGAACTTATGAATCAGCATGTGGAGCAATATGGGTTGGAAAAGAAAAAGGGATTGGATGAATTGCTTGACTATGCAAAAGAAAATGGATATGCCATGGCGGTAGCAACTGCAACAGATGAGGAAAGAACAGAAAAATATTTAAAAAGCATAGGAAAATATGCGTATTTTGATGAAATTGTCTGTGGACCTATGGTGGCAAATGGAAAACCAGAGCCAGACATTTATCTGGAGGCAGCAAAGCGATTGCAGTTACCTACAAAGCAATGTATGGCATTAGAGGATTCGCCAAATGGCATTTTGGCAGCTTATCGTGCCGGATGTATACCAGTTATGGTTCCAGATTTAGATGAGCCGTCGAAAGAAACAAGAGAACAGTTGTATGAATGTGTTTCGGATTTGACACAGGTTATTCCGTTATTAAAGAGGTAAATAATTACAATGTGTGCAAAAGTGCAAGAAAATGCCACAATTATCCGATATAGTAAATTGGTAGTAACTAATTGAAAAAACATGTAATTGCGAAAGTCTTTTGCAGAAAAGCAATGTAGTTACCATATATTAATGAAAGGGGGAGAAAAATGAGAAAGAAAATGGGAGCAAGGCTCTTAAGTATGATTCTTATTTTACTCGTAACAGTTACAAGTGTGTTTGGCGGAAAATCGCTATATGTGGAGGCGGCGTCCTCTATTACCGTTCGGTATGGCGGTAGTAGACACACCTTTAATGCAAGAAACCAGACAAAGGCAAAGGTAAATGGCAAAGTGGTAAAAACAACAATGCCGGGAGTAATTGTAGACGGTGTGAATTTGGTATCTCCTACCGTTTTTAAGACAAAAGCATTGGGGATTACTTATAAGTATAACGCAAAGAATAAAGTAGTTACTTTGAAGAAAAGTGGGACAACCATTAAGATTACTATGGGTTCCCAATATGCAAAAGTAAATGGTGAAAAAGTTTCTATGGGTTCTAAGGCTTTGCGTATGTATTATGTGGCAAAGAAAAAGAACTATAATATGCTTCCTGCTCGGTTTGTAATTGAAACTTTTGGCATGAGTTATACATGGAAGCAGTCATCCAGAACTTGTGTTATAAAGACGAAGAAGGAAGTGACACCAACTGCAACAGTGGCACCAACACCAACAGTTGAGCCAACAGCGACACCAAAACCAGAGGAGACACCGTCCGTCGATGAGTTGGTATCTGGTCCGTCGATTTCTACATCCGGGTCTGCTGCAACAGGTTCAGCCGTATCTGATGGGTTTACAGAGATGAAGGCAATGTGGATTTCCTATTTGGAGTATGGAAATGGAGCTAAGACAGAAGCGCAATTTACGCAAAAAATGAACACTATGTTTGATAATTGTGTGTCCTATGGAATGAATACAGTAATTGTACAAGTTCGACCATTTAGTGATGCTATGTATGAATCGGATTATTTTCCATGGTCAAAATACGCATCAGGAACTCTTGGAACAAATCCAGGTTATGATCCATTAAAAATTATGGTAGAACTTGCACATCAAAAGGGGCTAAAGATTCAGGCGTGGGTAAATCCGTATCGTGTTACTCTTGGATCCACAAATATATCTTCTTTGCCAGATGGACATCCTGCTAAAAAATGGAGAAACAATTCTTCTGAGACGGTAAAACGTAGAGTATTGAGTTATGGAGGCAATTTATATTATAATCCAAGTTGTGCAGCCGTTCGTACATTGATTGTAGATGGTGTAAAGGAAATTGTGCAGAAATATGATGTAGATGGAATTCATTTTGATGATTATTTTTATCCAAATCTTGGAACAGATTATGAAACTAATTTTGATGCTACAGAGTATGAGACTTATGTGGAAAAATGTGAAGAGAATGGAACAACACCAAAGACCATTGTGCAGTGGAGAAGAAGCAATGTAAATACTTTAGTTAAAAAAGTATATGCAGCAGTAAAAGAGGTTAATCCAAATGTAGAGTTTGGTATTAGCCCGGCAGGTAATATCAATAATCTGCTTAGTTCTAGTGCATATTATGTTAATGTAAAGACATGGATGGCAAATAGTGGATATGTAGATTATATTTGTCCACAAATTTATTGGAGTTTCCAAAACAGCACATGTCCGTTTGCAGAAACGGTTGATAAATGGGCTGCTCTTAAAACAAGCGATAGTGTGAAATTGTACATAGGAATTGCGGTATATCGTGCCGGAAGTGATGTGGAAAAGGAATGGGCCAATTCAGATGATGTGTTAAAGAGACAAATTGAGTATGGAAGAAGCGTGAAAAGTGTAAGTGGTTTTGCATTTTACCGTTATGATTCTTTCCAATCTTCCATTTGTCAGGCAGAAATTGCAAATCTTCTTCCTATCCTAAAATAAGATGAAAAAGTTTTTGTGAAATAGACTTTTGGTTACTGTTTTCCCTTTGTTGGGAACACAGTAACCCTAGGTTCTATGGGGCAAAAACTTTTTTTTGGTTGGTTGAAACAAATAGTCGAAAATGGTATGATAAGTGTGCTTACTATAAACAGAAAGTGGAAAAGATAATAGGAAAGAAACATTTGGATAGCATAAAAATACATACTGTGAGAATAGTTGGGAGATTATATTGTGAAAAAATTATTAGTGTATTTAAAAGATTATATAAAAGAAAGTATACTAGGACCAGTATTTAAGCTGGTGGAAGTTATTTTTGAGTTAATGGTTCCATTGGTAATGGCATCACTGATTGATGATGGTATTGCCAATAATGACCAGACTCACATTTTCAAAATGTTTGGTTTGCTTGTTCTATTTGGGTTATTTGGTCTGGCTGCTTCAATTAGTGCTCAATATTTTGCGGCAAAGGCGGCAACGGGATTTGCAAAGAAATTAAAACATGCCTTGTTTCAACATATTCAATCGCTTTCCTTTTCTGAGTTGGATCAAATGGGAACATCAAGCCTGATTACACGAATGACCAGTGACATGAATCAAGTGCAAACAGGAGTAAATTTAACATTACGTCTGTTGCTTCGTTCGCCTTTTGTTGTGTTTGGTGCAATGATTATGGCATTTACTATTGATGTGAAGGCTGCCCTTATTTTTGTGGTGGCTATTCCGGTTCTTTCTGTGGTTGTATTTGGAATTATGCTTTGGTGTATACCTAGATACCGCATGGTACAAGAACGTTTGGACAGAGTGCTTGGAAAGACAAGGGAAAATCTTACTGGTGCCAGAGTGCTACGTGCGTTTTGTAAAGAAGAGGAAGAAATTACACAATTTCATTTGGCAAATGAAGATTTAACAAAACTACAAAAACATGTGGGACGCATTTCTGCGTTAATGAATCCTGTAACCTATATTATTATCAATGTGGCAATCGCCTATTTGATTTGGACAGGTGCTGTTCGTGTTGCCGCCGGAGTGTTGACACAGGGAGAGGTGGTAGCTCTTTATAATTATATGTCTCAGATTTTAGTAGAATTGATTAAGTTAGCAAATTTAATTATCAATATGACAAAGACCATTGCTTGCGGAAATCGTATTCAGGCAGTTTTTGAAATCGAAAGTTCCATGAAGGAAGGAAAAAGGGCTGTCAGACAGAATATGGGAGAGTATATGGTAGAGTTTGAGGATGTGACATTAACGTATAAAAATGCCGGAGAGCAAACGCTTTCCCATATTGATTTTGCAGCAAAAAAGGGAGAAGTTATTGGAATTATTGGAGGAACTGGTTCTGGAAAATCTTCCTTAGTAAATCTTATTCCACGTTTTTATGATGCAACGGAAGGTGCAGTTTTGGTAGATGGAATGGACGTACGGGAATATGAGTACGAAACCTTACGAACCAAAGTATCGGTTTGTTTGCAGAAGGCAGTTTTATTTCATGGAACCATTCGTGAGAATTTGAGATGGGGAAATGAAAATGCTACTGATGAGGAAATCTACGAAGCCCTTACCATTGCGCAAGCAAAAGAAGTGGTGGATTCTAAAGAGGGAAAATTAGATTTTGTGGTGGAGCAGGGAGGAAAGAATCTGTCAGGAGGACAAAGACAGAGACTTACCATTGCAAGAGCTTTGTTGCAAGATGCAGATGTGCTTATATTAGATGATAGTTCTTCTGCGTTGGATTACGCTACAGATGCAGCACTTAGAAAGGCACTTGCCAACATGAAGAAAAAAATGACGATTTTTCTTGTGTCCCAGCGTACGTCCTCTATTCAACATGCAAATCAAATTTTAGTGTTAGATGATGGAAAAATGGTTGGAAAAGGAACGCATGAGCAATTATTAAAAGAAAATGTAGTTTATCAGGAAATTTATTATTCGCAGTTTAAGAAGGAGGAGAACAATGAAAAATAAGAAAAAAAGCAGTACATTGTCATCCGTTCTTCAATATATTAAAAAATATTATGGTTTGCTGATTTGTTCCATGGTATTTGCTTTTATCAGTGTGATACTTACACTATATATTCCTATTGTAGTTGGAGATGCCATAGATTTAATTGTGGGACCTGGAAACGTAGATAAACGAATGTTAGGATTGCTTGTACGAGTGGTAGTTCTTGCAGTTTTAACGGCGCTTTGTCAGTGGATTATGAATATGATTAATAATAAAATTACTTATCAAGTGGTTAGAGATATTCGAGATGAGGCTTTTGAAAAATTGCAGCATGTGCCACTAAAATATATTGATGGACATTCTTATGGGGAAATTGTTAGCCGTGTCATTGCGGATGTAGACCAATTTGCAGATGGATTGTTAATGGGATTTACACAGTTGTTTACTGGTGTTGTTACAATAGCAGCCACTTTGTTCTTTATGTTTTACATTAATGGGTGGATTGCGCTTATTGTAGTTGTGTTGACACCATTATCTTTGTTTGTAGCACAGTTTATTGCAAAAAAGACCTACCATATGTTTTTAAAACAGTCAGAAATTAGAGCCGAGCAAACGGCATTGATAGAAGAAATGGTTGGAAATCAATCTGTAGTAAAAGCCTATCACAGAGAAGATGAAGTGATGGACGAATTTGATGATATTAATCAGCGGTTAGAGACTTGTTCGTTGAAAGCTACCTTTTTTTCTTCTCTTACAAATCCAATGACACGTTTTGTTAATAGTGTAGTGTATGCAGCAGTGGGGCTTTCCGGAGCTTTATTTTCCATTCATGGAATGATTACGGTCGGTGGGTTATCTTGTTTTTTAAGTTATGCCAATCAGTACACCAAACCTTTTAATGAAATTTCAGGAGTTATCACAGAGCTGCAAAATGCGTTGGCTTGTGCAGGTCGCGTGTTGGAATTGATACATGAGGAGGCAGAGGGTGAAGAGGAATGTGTGGATGTTCTTTCTAAGGCAAAGGGAGCTGTGGAATTGGAACATGTATATTTTTCTTATGTTGCGGACAAAAAGTTAGTGGAAGATTTTAACTTATCGGTGAAACCGGGACAACGAATTGCCATTGTAGGTCCTACGGGGTGTGGAAAGACCACTATGATTAATCTGTTAATGCGCTTTTACGATGTAAACAGTGGAAGTATAAAAATGGACGGAAAAGATATTCGAAGTATTTCCAGAAAAAGTTTAAGAAGTAATGTAGGTATGGTGCTTCAAGAAACCTGGCTTAAGACCGGTACTGTTTTTGAAAATATCAGCATGGGAAAACCGGATGCTACGATGGAAGAAGTGGTAGAGGCAGCAAAAGCATCTCATGCCCACAGCTTTATCAAACGACTTCCCAATGGTTATGATACAGTAATTGGAGAAAACAGTTTTTCTCTTTCTCAAGGACAGAAGCAGTTGTTATGTATTGCGCGTGTTATGTTATGCTTGCCACCAATGCTTATTTTGGACGAGGCAACTTCTTCTATTGATACTAGAACAGAAATAAAAATACAAGAGGCATTTTCACGAATGATGCAGGGAAGAACCAGTTTTATCGTAGCTCATCGGTTATCTACCATACAGGAGGCTGATGTAATATTAGTTATGAAAGATGGGAATATTATAGAACAGGGCAATCACGCTTCATTGATAGAACAGAATGGTTTTTACGCCAAATTATATAATAGTCAGTTTGAACCGGTAGCATAGTTTGGAATGGAGGATATATATGAAAGTAGGAATTGTATTTGATATGGATGGAACCTTATGGGATTCCACTGAGCAGATTTGGACATCTTGGAAATCAGTTTTAGAGCAACATGGAGTTTCTCTTAGTTTAGAAAATTTGAAAAGTCTTATGGGAAAGACAATGGATGTGATTGGAGAAAGTATTTTGCCAGATGTCCCAAAAGAAGAGAGGGATGAGATTTTTGAACGATGCTATCAGGTGGAAAATGAGTATCTTAGAAATCATGGTGGTATTCTTTATCCAGAACTAGAACAGACACTTTCAAAATTGAAAGAAAAATATCCGTTATATATCGTAAGTAACTGTCAAAGTGGGTATATTGAGGCATTTTTAGAATATCATAAATTGGGGCAGTATTTTGAGGATTTTGAATGTTTTGGAAATACTGGCAAAGAAAAATCAGAGAATGAAAAATTGCTTGCTAAGAGAAATCATTTGGAGCGAGTTATTTATGTAGGTGATATTCAGGGAGATTATGAAGCAACTATGGAGGCTGGATTTGAATTTGTATATGCTGCCTATGGTTTTGGAAAGGTAGATGCAGATGTAAAAAAAGTAACTTCTTTTTCTCAGTTGCCTGCTGTATTAGAAGAGATGATAAATGAAAAATAAGTGTTACTGGTTATATGTGCGAGAATAGTAACAAATAGATTGTTTCATTGAGAAAAAATGCTCCATAGACAAATGGAAAAAAAGGTGTTAGAATATTAACTTGAACAGAAAGGGAACTCCAGAGAGAAGATGGAGTACCCTTTCTTCTTGCGTTGAAAGACGTTTGAGTGTGTAGTTTACAAAAATATTAGAAAAGGAGATGAGTCCATGTTAAAAAGATTGTTACAAAGCCTGCGGGAGTATAAACGGGCAACCATACTTACTCCGATTATTATTATTGGAGAAGTAGTCCTTGAATGTATCATCCCGTTTATTATTGGTAAGTTAGTCAATCAGATACAAGCAGGATGTGAGTTGGATGTTATTTGGAAGTATGGTGCCATATTAATTGTTATGGCGTGTTTATCGTTAGCATGTGGTGGATTGGCAGGTTATACCGGTTCCACGGCAGCATGTGGTTTTGCAAAGAACTTGAGAAAAGATATGTTTTATAAAGTTCAGGAATTTTCTTTTGAAAATATTGATTATTTTTCTACTTCTTCTTTAGTAACTCGACTTACCACAGATGTAATGAATGTGCAGATGGCGTTTATGATGGTGATTCGTACTGCGGTAAGAGCCCCACTTATGTTTTTGTTTGCAGTTATTATGGCATTTGTGATGGGTGGTTCTCTGGCTACCATTTTTGTAGTGGTTGTTCCAATTTTGATTATTGTGTTAGTATCTGTTACCAAAGTAACAATGCCATTGTTTCGTGCGGTATTTAAAAAGTACGATCGTTTGAATAATTCCATTCAGGAAAATGTAAAATCTATGCGAGTAGTAAAATCTTTTGTTCGTGAGGAATATGAAAAGAAGAAATTTAACGAAGCAGCGGAAGATGTTTGCAAAGATTTTACAAAAGCAGAACGTATTTTAGCTTTTAATGCACCAACTATGCAGTTTTGCTTGTATGCAGTAATGTTGTTTGTTATGTATTTTGGCGCTTATATTGTGATTACTACAAAGGGTGTTAGGGTAAATGTAGGACAGATTTCTTCGCTTCTTACATACAGTTTTCAGATTTTAATGAGTTTGATGATGTTATCAATGGTTTTTGTTATGATTACCATGTCTATGGAATCTGCAAAGCGTATTGTGGAAGTGTTAGATACAGAAAGTACCATTGAAAATCCTGAAAATGCAGTGATGGAAGTAAAGGATGGTTCCATTGATTTTTGCAATGTTAATTTTAAATATTCCCAAAATGCACGTAAACCTGCACTGGCAGATATTGATTTGCATATAAAATCTGGAGAAACCATTGGAATTATTGGTGGCACAGGTTCGTCAAAGAGTTCTCTTATACAACTGATTTCTCGTTTATATGATGTTACAGAAGGAACTGTAAAAGTAGGCGGAAGAGATGTAAAAGAATATGATTTGGAAACCCTTCGTAACCAAGTGGCAGTTGTGCTTCAGAAAAATGTGCTATTTTCCGGAACGATTAAAGAAAATTTGCGTTGGGGAAATAAAGAGGCAACAGATGAAGAAATGTTAGAAGCATGTAAATTGTCTCAGGCGGATGAGTTTATCCAGACCTTCCCGGACAAATATGACACGTATATTGAGCAGGGTGGTGCCAATGTTTCAGGTGGACAAAAGCAGCGTCTTTGTATCGCAAGAGCTCTTTTGAAGAAACCGAAAATTTTAATTTTAGATGACTCTACCAGTGCGGTAGATACAAAGACAGATGCACTGATTCGCCAAGGTTTTGCAAAGTTTATTCCAGAAACAACAAAAATAATTATTGCCCAGCGAATTTCGTCCGTACAGGATTCTGATCGCATTATTGTGATGGACGGCGGAAAAATAAGTGGACTTGGTACACATGAAGAATTATTAAAGAATAACAAGATTTATCAAGAAGTATATTTCTCTCAGAATAAGGCAGGTGATGAAGATGAATAAGAAAAATGGAAAGCCGGGGATTGTAAAAAAAGGAACCTTTGGACGGATTATTAAGACATTATTTGAATTTTATCCGGTTATGATGCCTGTAGTTTTGATTTGTATTTTGTTTAGTGCCATAGTGTCCTCTATTCCTAGTGTTTTTATGCAGCAGGTAATTGCGTTGATCAGTGATACTTACAAGAGTGGAGATTGGGATGGAGTGTCTGGTCAGATTATACATTTGGTATCGATTCTTGGAACGTTTTATGTGTTTTCTATTATAGCAAATATTGCATATAACCAGATGATGGCCATTATTACACAGGGAACTTTGAAGAAACTTCGTATGAAGATGTTTAATGGGATGCAAGATCTTCCAATTAAATATTTTGACCAGAACAACCATGGAGATATCATGAGTTACTATACCAATGATATTGATACATTGCGTCAGATGATTTCCCAAAGTATTCCCCAGTTAATCAATGCTGTTGTTGTGGTTTGTACTACATTTTTCCTTATGGTATATTTCAGTTTGTGGATGGCGCTTGTAGTTGTAGTAGGTGTAATTGTCATGATTATGATAACTAAGAAATGTGGTGGTGCTTCTGCAAAATACTTTATTCGTCAGCAGCAGGCTGTAGGTATAATGGAAGGTTATATTGAGGAAATCATGAATGGCGAAAAAGTAGTAAAAGTTTTCTGCCATGAAGAAGAAACAGAAGAGAAGTTTAACCAATTAAATGAAGAGTTATTTAAAGATGCAGAGGCAGCCAATCAGTTTTCTAATATGCTTATGCCGATTTTAAATAATGTGGGAAATATTCTTTATGTAATTGTGGCAGCAGTAGGTGGTTTGCTTGTTTATTATAACGCTCCAAACATAGGATTGTCTGGTATTCCAATGGGTGTAAGTATTGTAGTTCCATTTTTGAACATGACAAAGCAATTTTCAGGAAATGTCAGTCAGGTTTCACAGCAGGTCAATTCGGTTGTTATGGCTATGGCTGGTGCGTCAAGAATTTTTGAATTGATTGATCAGGAGCCGGAAGTAGATGAAGGATATGTTACACTTGTAAATGCAAAAGAAGTAGATGGACAGATTGTTGAGTGTAAAGAGCATACAGGAATGTGGGCATGGAAGCATCCTCACAGTGCAGATGGTTCTGTTACTTATACAAAGTTAGCAGGAGATGTTCGTTTAGCTGATGTAGACTTTGGCTACAATGAAGAAAAAATCGTATTGCATAACATCGATGTGTTTGCGGAACCTGGACAGAAAGTGGCATTTGTAGGTGCTACTGGAGCTGGAAAAACCACAATTACCAATTTGATTAATCGTTTTTATGATATTGCGGATGGAAAGATACGTTACGATGGTATTAATATTAACAAAATAAAAAAGGCGGATCTTCGTCGTTCTCTGGGGATTGTTTTACAGGAGACAAATTTGTTTACCGGTACTGTTATGGATAATATCCGATATGGTAGATTGGATGCTACGGAGGAAGAATGTATTGCAGCAGCAAAATTAGCAGGTGCAGATGACTTTATTACTCGTTTGCCAGATGGCTATGATACACAGCTTACAGGAAATGGTGCTAATTTGTCTCAGGGACAAAGACAGCTTATCGCTATTGCAAGAGCTGCAGTAGCAGATCCACCAGTTATGATTTTGGACGAGGCAACGTCCTCTATTGATACTCGTACAGAGGCAATTGTCCAACGCGGTATGGATTCTTTGATGCATGGAAGAACGGTATTTGTAATTGCCCATCGTTTATCGACTGTAAAGAATTCGGATGTAATTATGGTATTGGAACAGGGTAGAATTATTGAAAGAGGAACTCATGAAAAACTGATTGAAGAAAAAGGAAAATACTATCAGTTATATACAGGTGCATTTGAACTAGAATAGTTGAGTAAAATAATAAAAAAATCTTTCTGTGACGAACATTTGTAGTTCGGTGAAAAACGGCTGAAAATCAATCTTTCAGCCGTTTTTTTGCTAGAAACCTTGGTTTTTCAAGAGTTAAGAAGAAAAAAATTGTGTTGACAAGATGGAAATAGATGTGTAGTATAATACGTGGCGAAAAAATCGCAATTGTGTAGAATATAAATCAATTGCGTTGTAATATTGGAAAGGATTGATAAATCAATGAAGAAAGTTGTTAAATTCGGTGGAAGTTCTTTGGCAAGTGCAGAGCAGTTTAAGAAAGTTGGAGATATTATTCGTGCAGACGAAAGTAGAAAATATGTAGTACCTTCTGCTCCTGGAAAACGTTTTTCTGAGGACACAAAGGTAACAGATATGCTTTATGGCTGCTACGCATTAGCAGAGGCTGGAAAGGACTTTAGCAAAGAATTAAAAGCAATCAAGGCCAGATATGATGAAATCATTAAAGGATTAGGATTAAAATTATCTCTTGATGAGGAATTTAAGACTGTAGAGAAAAACTTTAAGGAGAAAGCTGGAAAAGATTACGCAGCTTCTCGTGGTGAGTATTTAAATGGAATTATTATGGCAGATTACTTAGGATACAACTTTATTGATGCGGCAGAAGTAATTTTCTTTGATAAAGAAGGTAATTTTGATGCAGATAAGACACAGGAAGTATTAAGTGCAAGATTACAAAAAGAAAATCGTGCAGTAATTCCTGGATTTTATGGTGCTCATGAGGATGGAACTGTATGTACATTCTCAAGAGGTGGTTCTGATGTAACAGGTTCTATCGTTGCAAAAGCTGCTCAGGTTGATTTGTATGAGAACTGGACAGATGTTTCTGGTTTCTTAGTAGCAGATCCTAGAATTATTAAACATCCTGAAGTGATTAAGACTATCACATATAAAGAATTACGTGAGTTAGCATATATGGGAGCATCTGTATTACATGAAGATGCTATTTTCCCAGTAAGACAGGCAGGTATTCCAATTAACATCCGTAATACGAACGCACCAGAAGATGCAGGTACTATGATTGTAAAGAGTACATGTCATACGCCAGAGTATGTAATTACTGGTATTGCAGGAACAAAAGGTTTCGTTGCTGTCAACATTGAAAAAGATATGATGAACTCAGAGATCGGTTTTGGACGTAAAGTTCTTGGCGTATTTGAGAGAAATGGTGTTTCTTTTGAACATGTACCTTCTGGAATCGATACTATGACTGTTTTTGTAGAGCAGAAGAGTTTTGAAGGAAAAGAACAGCAGATTCTTGCAGGAATTGATCGTGAAGTAAATCCAGATGTTGTGGATTTGGAAAGCGATCTTGCTTTAATTGCTGTGGTAGGACGTGGAATGAGAGCAACAAGAGGTACTGCGGGTCGCATTTTCTCAGCTTTGGCACATGCAAAAGTGAATGTGAAAATGATCGATCAGGGTTCTTCTGAGCTTAACATTATTATTGGTGTAAGCAATTGCGACTTCGAGGTTGCTATTAAAGCAATTTATGATACATTTGTACAATAAAAAGGAAAGAGCAGTTTGCCTTTAGGGGATTGATAGTTGCTTTTGGCACAACAGGAACTGACATTAATATAGTAACAGAGGAGTGAAGGGAGTAGCTCCTCTGTTGCTTTTTTATCTTATAGGAAAATGCGTCCTATAGAGTAGAAATGGAGGTGCAGTGATGCAATATACAAGACCAGATTATTATGAAGAATTTTCATGTGTAGGGGGAGCCTGTCCTGACACTTGCTGTGCAGGATGGCAAATTGTAATTGATAAATCTAGTTTGGAAAAATATAGACAACAAGAAGGTGCTTTTGGAAATCGGCTAAAAAATGAGATTGACTGGAAAGAAGGTGTATTTTCTCAATATAAAGGGGATTGCTGTTTTTTGAACGAGGAACATTTATGTGATATTTATGCAGAATTGGGAAAAGAACATTTGTGTCATACTTGTAAGACTTATCCAAGATATACGGAAGAATTTGATGGGTTGCGAGAACAATTTTTGTGTATGTCCTGTCCGATTGTGGCAGATATGCTTCTTGGAAGAAAGAAAAAAATTGTGTTGTGCAAGACTGAGACAGAAGAAGAGGAAGAGTGGTCGGAAGATTTTGACTTCTTTTTGTTTGATAAATTGGAGGAAAGTCGGACCTATCTTCTTGATATGCTGCAGAATGATAAGGTTGAAATTTCAATTCGTCAGGCTGTGCTTTTAGCATTTGGACATGATATGCAGCGGAGAATTCGAAATGGACAATTGTTTTCTGTAGATGCGCTTATAGAAAAATATCGTGGGGAAAATACATGGCGATTTTTCAAAAAGAAAAAGCAACAATATACCTGTGATGTAGAGGAACGATTTTTGGTATCCAAAGCATATTTTCGTGTACTAAAAGGTCTTGAAATTAGACAGGGTGCTTGGAAAAGATGGTTGGAAAAATGTGAGAAAATTTTATTTTCAGAGGGCGAAGATGCCTACATAGATGCAAAAGAAGAGTTTCGAGCGTTCCAAAGTGGAATTGATGATGAGAAAAAAGAGTTTGCATTGTATGAGGAACAGATTATGGTTTATTTTTTGTTACACTATTTTTGTGGTTCCGTATACGATGAGGATGTGTATTCTAAAGTAAAACTGGCGGTATTAAGTGCTTTTATTATAGAAGAAATGATATTTGCAAAATGGATGATCTCCGGAAAAGAAATGGAAAAAGCCGATTGGGTTGCATTAACCTATCAATATGCAAGAGAAATTGAGCATTCTGATAGAAATTTAGAACAGTTAGAGCGGATTTTTCGAAAAGATTCTGCCTTTGGACTTCGCAAATTAATAAAGGCAGTTTTTCACTAATGTATAAAAGTTTCATTGGTATAGTTTGAGAGAAATGTTTAAAAGTAAGCAAAGTACAAGAAAAATACGAAAATATCAAAGGAAAATGGAATGCGAAACACAAAAAGAGCATTATTGTATCAGAATAAGTTGTATATGTACTTGAAATTGTATAGGTGATATTGTATAAATAATGTATAAAAGTTTTTCGCAGGAAAGACTAGCATATTTTAATTATATAGTGTATAATAACTAAGATTGAGCTTAAACAGAAGCGTGCTAACGTTGTATCTGGTCAGAAATTGCGGGATACAACATTTTATAAAAGCGCACATAAGAAAGGAGCACATGATTGATGTCAAATTTAGCAGAATCAGTAAAGAAGCAATTCGGTAGATCGATTGCAGAGTGTACAAACGAGGAAGTTTATATTGCATTATTAAACTACACAAAAGATGCAATTCAGAGCAAGGGCTACAATGAGGGAAAGAAGAAGATTTATTATATCTCAGCAGAGTTCTTGATTGGTAAATTATTATCTAACAACTTAATCAACCTTGGAATTTATGATGAGATTAGCAAAGAACTTGCAGAGAACGGTAAGAACCTTGCTGAGCTTGAGGAAATCGAGTTAGAGCCATCTCTTGGTAACGGTGGTTTAGGAAGACTTGCTGCATGTTTCATCGACTCTATTGCTACACTTGGCATGAATGGTGCTGGTGTATCTTTGAACTATCATTTAGGTTTGTTCAAACAGGTATTTGAGAACAAGTTGCAGAAAGAGACTCCAAATAACTGGATTACAGAGCATAGCTGGTTGACAAAGGATGCAAGAAGATCTTACGAAGTTCCTTTCAAGGGATTTTCTTTAAAATCAACTTTATATGATATTGATGTAAGTGGATATGATAGCAAAGCAATTAAGTTACACTTATTTGATGTAGATACTATTGATGAAGGTTTGGTAGAAGGCGATGGCATTAGCTTTGACCAGCATGATATTGCAAAGAACCTTACATTGTTCATTTATCCAGATGATAGTACAAGAGAAGGTCAGCTTCTTCGTATTTATCAGCAGTATTTCATGGTTTGCAACGGCGCTCACCTTGCAATTGATGAAGCAAAAGAGAGAGGTATGAAGGATCTTCGTGAATTGCCTGAGTATGTACGTATTCAGATTAACGATACACATCCAAGTATGGTAATTCCTGAGTTAATCCGTTTAATGACAGCAGAAGGATTATCTACAGATGAGGCAATTGAGGTTGTTAAGCAGGTATGTGCATATACAAACCATACAATCCTTGCAGAAGCTCTTGAGAAGTGGCCAATCGACTACTTAGAGGAAGTAGTACCTCATTTATTGCCAATTATCAGAGATTTAGATGCTCGTGTAAAGGCTGAATATGCAGATCCATCTGTAGCAATTATTGACGATAGCGACAGAGTACACATGGCTCATATGGATATTCATTATTCATACAGCGTAAATGGTGTAGCTGCAGACCACACACGTATCTTAAAAGAGAGCGAATTAAATAACTTCTACAAGATTTATCCTGAGAAGTTCAATAATAAAACAAACGGTATTACATTCCGTAGATGGTTAATGCACTGTAACCATGAGTTGACAGACTTCATTACATCTAAGATTGGTGATGGATTTAAGAAGGATGCTAACGAATTAGAGAAGTTATTACAGTTTGTTGATGATGACGCTACTTTAGAAGAGTTATTAAACATCAAGAAGAGCGCAAAGCAGAAGTTAAAGAAGTTTATTAAATCAAACGTAGGACAGGATTTAGATGATGACGCAATCTATGATATTCAGGTAAAACGTTTGCATGAGTATAAACGTCAGCAGTTGAATGTGTTATATATCATTCACAAATATTTAGAGATTAAAGAGGGCAAGAAGCCTGCAACACCAATCAACTTTATCTTTGGTGCAAAGGCAGCTCCTGCATATATTATTGCTAAGGATATCATCCATACAATTATCTGTTTGCAGGAGTTAATTAATAACGATCCAGAAGTAAGTCCATACATGAAGGTTGTTATGGTTGAAAACTATAATGTAACTGCAGGTGAGAAGTTATTCCCAGCATGTGATATTTCTGAGCAGATTTCACTTGCTTCTAAAGAGGCTTCTGGTACTGGTAACATGAAGTTCATGTTAAATGGTGCTGTTACATTAGGTACAGATGATGGTGCTAACGTAGAGATTCATGATCTTGTTGGTGATGAGAACATTTATATCTTTGGTGAGTCTTCTGATCAGGTTATTGAGCATTATGCAAAGGCAGATTACTGTTCATTTGATTATATTAAGAATAACCCAGAGATTGCTAAGTGTGTAGCATTCTTGTTAAGTCCTGAAATGTTAAACATCGGTCATTACGATCACCTTGCTAGACTTCACAAGGAATTTGTTACTAAGGATTGGTTCATGACTTTACTTGACTTTGAGGATTACTGTAAGGTGAAAGATCAGGCATTTGCTGATTATGCGGATCGTAAGACATGGGCTAAGAAGATGTTAGTAAACATTGCCAAAGCTGGTTTCTTCTCATCAGACAGAACAATCGAACAGTACAACAATGATATCTGGAAATTAAACGACTAATTTCGTGGATAATAGGAATCCCCCTCATTATGAGGGGGATTTTTTGCTCTATAGGATTGGTGTCAAAAGTTTATAGTTTTTCAGGCAATTGTCAAATTGTGCAATTTAGTTAATGAGCTTTTGCTATCTAATTTTTATAGCAAAGTTTTTTGTAGAGTAAAAAACGATCTGTGAGGGTATATATAGATAATTATTAATAGGAAGAAAAAGTGTTGGTTTTAGAAATGTAATTATTTGCAATTAAAAAAATGAGAAGTGCCAATTAATGGCAAAAATGGTATATAAGTGAAATTGTATAAGTTGACACTACATGTTTTGTGATGTTTAAGAAAAAATGAACATAATATTCAAAAAATGTTACATTATTTTGACCGAAAGCTATTGTTATTTTTTTGCGAATGATGTAAAATTGTGAATAAGGTAATTGCTGGTAATGTATGCACTGCCATGAATTGCCAAAGATAATAAGAAGATACCTAATGAAAAGTTGTCTTTTTATTATAGTTCTATTTTTTATTTTTAGGAGGTCAAAATACCATGTCATACGTTGATGAAGTTATTGATTTAGTAATCAAGAAGAATCCAAGTGAACCTGAATTCCATCAGGCAGTTCGTGAAGTTTTAGAGTCATTAAGACCTGTAATTGATGCGAACGAAGCATTGTACCGTAAGGAGGCTTTGTTAGAGCGTATCGTTGAGCCAGATCGCCAATTTAAGTTTAGAGTACCTTGGGTAGATGATAAGGGTCAGGTACAGGTTAATACAGGTTACCGTGTACAGTTCAACAATAGTATTGGACCATACAAGGGTGGATTACGTCTACATCCATCTGTAAACTTGGGTATTATCAAATTCTTAGGTTTCGAGCAGATTTTTAAGAACTCTTTAACAGGTCTTCCAATCGGAGGAGGTAAAGGTGGTTCTGATTTCGATCCTAAGGGAAAATCAGATAGAGAAGTTATGGCATTTTGTCAGAGCTTTATGACAGAGCTTTGCAAATATATTGGAGCAGATACCGATGTTCCTGCTGGTGATATCGGAACAGGTGCTAGAGAAATCGGTTACATGTTCGGACAGTATAAGAAGATTAAGAGCGTGTATGAAGGTGTCTTAACTGGTAAGGGAATTTCATATGGTGGTTCTCTTGCAAGAACAGAAGCAACAGGATATGGTTTATTATACTTAACAGAAGAAATGTTAAAGTGTAATGGTAAAGATATTGCTGGTAAGACAGTAGTTGTTTCTGGTGCTGGAAACGTAGCAATTTATGCAATTCAGAAAGCACATCAGTTGGGTGCTAAGGTTGTTACATGTTCTGATTCTACAGGATGGATTTATGATCCAGAAGGAATTGATGTAGAATTATTGAAAGAGATCAAAGAAGTGAAGAGAGCACGTTTAACAGAGTACGCTGCTGCTCGTAAGAGTGCAGAATATCATGAAGGTAAGGGTGTATGGACTGTGAAATGTGATATCGCACTTCCATGTGCAACACAGAATGAGTTAGATCTTGAGGATGCTAAGGCATTAGTTGCTAACGGATGTTTTGCAGTTGCTGAAGGTGCAAACATGCCTACTACTTTAGAGGCAACTAAGTATTTACAGGACAACAAAGTATTGTTCTGTCCAGGTAAGGCTGCTAACGCTGGTGGAGTGGCAACATCTGCATTAGAGATGTCACAGAACAGCGAGAGATTAAGCTGGACATTTGAAGAAGTAGATTCTAAGTTAAAGGGTATTATGGTTAATATTTTCCATAACTTAGATGAGGCTGCTAAGCGTTATGGTAAAGAAGGCGATTATGTAGCTGGTGCTAATATTGCAGGTTTTGAGAAGGTTGCAGATGCTATGATCGCTCAAGGAGTTTGCTAATTGCCAATTTTCAAGTGAATAAATGATATGGATAAGTCCCATAGACCTAGTGTTTATGGGACTTTTTTGATGCAAAAGCTTGGCAGTACAATCGTGTTTGTATGAAATTGTATTTGCCGGGCGTAAGAACATGGAGTACATAGTGCGGAATGTTCGCAAGCGAATC
>CAVIJT010000021.1:0-40441 GCA_963643465.1 Lachnospiraceae bacterium
AGTTCTCAAAGAGATAATTATTTCAAAAGAATATGTATTACAAATCCCTCAAAAATTCTTATTTTTGGGGGATTTTTGTATGTTCAGTAACTTGCGTAAATGTGAATATTTTTGCTACTCGTTACATACTCGTTACGCACTCGTTACACGAAAATTCATTCTTGGACATCAAAATACCCTATGGCTTACACAGCCACAGGGTATGTTTATATCAAATCTATTGCATCTAAAAGTGCTTGAATATCGAAATGTGTATATACTTTTTCCGTAACATTCTTTCCGGCATGTCCGACAATCCTTTTTATAATCCTATCATCTACACCTGCAAGTGTTAAAAATGTAACACAAGTATGTCTAGTATCATGAGGTTTATGTTCTAATCCCATTTCTTTCATAAGCGGCTTCCAGTAACTATCAAAGTAATTTCGATATAAAAAGTGTTCTCCATCCGGAGTGGAAAGCAAGTAAGGACATTCATTTTCATTCATCCAATATTCGAAAAATGGCAATGTTTTCTTTGCGATTGGAACTTTCCTTATTCCGGCTGCTGTTTTGGATGCGGTTATATCAAACCATCGTTCTTTTAAATTTACATTTTCCTTTTTAAGGTCTAGCAATTCAGATACTCGACAACCACTATAAATTAGCATTAGTATTACGGAACAGTATTCATTATTGGTATATTTCCATACATTTTCAACTTCCTCTTTGGTAAATGGTGTTCTGTTGATAGTGTTAGGGTTTTTGGAGCGATACTGGGAAATATCAACAAATTGCGAATAATCCTTTCCTACAATATCATTTTCTAAAGCAAATTTATACATAGAATTGAATAATACTTTAAGTTTTCGCAATGTTGGGTAGTTTTTTCCACAGGTATCTACAACATGTTGCAAGTGCGCTTTTCTGATTTCGTTCATTTTCAAATCATATAGAGAAGAGCAACTCTTATATGAAGCGGAATAACCTTTCTGGTTGCTTTCTGATATTTTAGGGAAATGTTCCGTACTCCACTTTTTGTATACGTCAGCAAATGTAGTATTATTAGCATCAAGGCTAAAAGGATTTTCATTGTAATGCACTAATGCAATCATTGCTTCTTCTCGTGTTGCATGATAACTAATATATCTATATTTCCATTTGCCATCTATGTTTTGTGCTTTCGTTCTTATCGCAAAAGGTTTTCGTCTATTTCCCGGCAACTTAGTTATGCTGCCAAAGCCATTTGGTAATCTCATTATAATCAGCCTTTCTTAAAGCAGGGTATAAAAAATACACCCTAGTCAATTTTAAGGATGCGTGGTATAATCTACTTGCGAGGGTGATTACACATAGCATCCCAGTGTTGCTAAGTAATCTATGTTATCCGCTCCTGTTGGTAGCAGGGGCGGTTTTTTCGAATATTTACAGTTTCTTTTTTAATAAATTCAAATCATTTATAATATTTTCGTATGTATCAGAAAATTCAAACGTAGTTTGGTATCCGGATATAGAATTTATAAATTTATCAATTCTATTCATTTTACCAGTAGATGTTTTCAAAGTGGCTATTTTTTTTAATTCATTAGTATATGCACATTGCAAAACATAATCAGCACGCTCCTTTTTTAGTGATAAAATATATTTAGGTGTGATTGACGTACTAATAGAAATTCCAGCGGCTTTTGCTTGGTCTAGTGTATAAGCTTTTCGCATTGCTAATTCGAATCTGGAAAAAAATGTTTCAAGGTTTTCGGTGTTTTGTAACAAATCTACACAGTCATTCAATATCCGTATATCACTTTGTGCTTGCACCGGAGAATATGCAGTTCGCATCGAAGCTAATACTTCTTCTGGATAAGTAGTCTTAGTAGGTTTTGTGGTTATTTTTATCATACTACAAAGTAATGAGTCAAGATTATCAATCGTGTCATTTGCATTTGACTTAGACGGAACGGCAGTATTTGCAATCTCATTTTGTTCATTGCGTGTTTCAACATCACTATTAGTGTTATCATGTTCATTTGGGTTCCGAGCTTTTCTCTTTTGTATAAAATACATGATAATGTATGGTGTAAGAATGAGTAAAATGACCCCAATCCAATCATTCACCTTATAATGAGTAAAATTATCAAAAAATCTGACCGAGAAAATAGAAATAAGCGTCCACGTTACCAGAAAAATATATTTTGCAATTTTTATATTTTTTCTGTTGTTAAAAACAAAAGGATGCTTTTTTGGCGCTCTCTTTTGCGTAAAGTACATGATAATGTATGGTGTAAAAGTGAGTAAAATAATCACAATCCAGTTTACTATTCCATAATGGTTGAAATTATTAATTATTCCAACTAAACAAAAAAGCGTCCACGCTGCTAGAAAAACACATTTTATAATTTTCATTAAATTTTTCCTCCTTGTTAAAAACAAAAAGACGCTTTTTCGTTGCGGAAATAGCGCCTATCTGATATAATGTGTGTGGTGTACTGTTATATCGATGGGCGCTATTTCCTGTTGATTAACTAAGCTAAAACTGTTACTTGTTCCCGCAGGTAGCAGTTTTTAGTTTGTTAGAGCATCTATAAAATAGTATATTAATCTAACTAGCTTAGCATCATGTTCTTCGTCCAAGTTCTGGACGTATTCTAATATGATTTCCTTCAAATAGCTACCTCCTTTGTAAAAAAAACAGAACATATGTTTGCAATATGTATAATTATAACGCAACTATGATTTTTTACAAGATGGCAATTTAACCAATTTTTTACAATCGGTTTTCTTTTGCTATTTTTTTTATCATTTTCTCTATTTCATCCCAGCACTCTGGCGATAGTTTACACATCTCTGTCATGGTTTTTATCACGAAAGGGTTATCTGATTTAATTATTTTTGGAACAAGCGAAGCAAGCTCTTCTGCTTCTGTTTTCTTGGGAAACATTTCTCCTTCTCCATATCTAAGCCACTGTTCATTTACTCCAAATTCTCTACATATAGATAGTATCGTTTGTTCTGAGGCATTTGTCTTACCACTTTCTATTGTGCTTAGTGAAGATTTCTTTATACCTATTCTTTCACCGAATTTATCAAGAGTTAGTCCCAATCTTTTTCTTAATTCTTTTATTCTTGTATTCAATCCAATATCACCTCTTTGTTGTTTTTATATCTATATAATACCACAGAGAAAAATGCAAATCAATAAAAAAGTTTGATAAGCTAACAAAAATGTATTGACAAAGTTAGTTAATCGTATTATATTGTTAGTGTACCTAACAGATAAAAAGAAAAAAACAAACAAAATGAAAGGAAGCGGTGATTATTATGGTTAAAACATTTAACGGGGATAGAGAAATTAAAATCGGAGAAGTTTACAAGTTTTTGGAAATTTGGGATGAAAGCGGAGATGAAGAGGAACTTCTAAAAGATGGAACGGTTTCGCCGGACAATGAAAACGTAGTAGCGTTTGAAATTGTAGAAGAAAATGAAAGTGTTTTAGATACTTTAGTAAGGGTAACAGATATTTATTAAAACCAGCTTGATAACAACTAAACAAACATAGAATGCGAGGGTGATTGTATATGAAAGAAGAAATTACAAGAGAATTCAATGGAGCAAAAGAAAAAGGTCTGAAAGTATTTTATGATGAAACGTTAGGAAACTTCGACATTGAAACAGAAGATGAAAGTTTTTCATTTTACGATGACGGTGAGGCAGTGAAAAAAGTAAAAAATTTTATTGAAGAATACTAGCGAGTCAGGAGATGAGTAGAGAATGATTGAAACAAAAGAAACTGTAAAAGAGGTAGAAGAAAACATAGATGCAGTAATCATTAGGGTGTGTAAAGACATTATGGAAGTAGATGCTTACAATGTCATGGCATTGGTAGCTCTTGCACAGTTAGTAAATGCAAGAGCTACGATGAATGCCCAAATGAATTGTCAAAAATGTTCTAATGCTGACAACATTTTATATGAGCTTGCTGAAAAACTTAGCAATACTACTATTCATCTTTGAGGTTTTCATACTCTTCAAGTGTAATAAGAGTAGCTTTAATGGCTATATCAGAAATTGTTTTAATGAGTTTGGTTACACCACTGTCATCCTGAGGAAGTGTACTGTCTATTCGTTCAGAAACTTTTTTAGATAAAGCCTGTTTAAATTCAGTAGTCATGAGTTATCTCCTTTCTTATGTACTCGGCATTGGCAGATGCCTGTGAATACAGTATAGCAAAGGAGAGAAAAAAGAAAAAGAGAGGTATTTAGTATGAATATTATAGATCTACTACAAAAGTTTGATGATGAACAATGGGTTGCAATTACAATGGGAAGTTCATCAATAGGAGGAAACGCTAAAGCAATGAGAAAACATTGTTTAGAAAAGGGCTGGAACATTCCATATGTTTACAGTATTACGAAAATTGAGATACAAGATGATAAGCCGTTTATCTATATGAAATATAATTTGTAATTAAAAGGATGAAGAAATACCATGCCTTGGCTGACGAAGAAAAGTACCTTGAAATGAGGTTTTGAGGCAGTGTGGAAATATAAGCAGGGAATACCGCACGCATTTTTTCTCCTTAATGATCTAGTTCAGTAGTAGCTCAGTTGGCAGAGTAGTGGCTTTTAAAGCTATATGTCGAGGGTTCGAGTCCTTCCTACTGAATTGCCGTAAGGCTAATATGTATTAGAAAGAAGGTGCGACTATGAGTAATGCAAAAAGATTACAGAGAATTTTGAAACTATTTAACAAGTTACCAGAGGACAAACAAAGAGAGGTGTGTTTTTTTATTGAAGGCTTGTCAATTGGCTATTTTACACATTAGTTTCCGTAAATAGAAAGCGAGGTGAGGCGGATGTTTCATAACGTATTAAAAGACGTAATGAAGGAGAATGATGTTTCTCAAGCTAAACTTTCTGAATTGACCGGGATTGGGAAAAGTTCAATTTCTCAATACATGAGTGGTAAGAATGTACCAAGCTATGAGCGAAGAAAAGAGATTGCGACTGCATTAGGATTGGATGCAGAGTATTTCGAAGAGCATCAAACAGAAAAAGTAAAAATTATTACAAAAGCGGCAATTCCAAAACTAACACCAGAGGAAGCGGCAAAACTAATGGGAGTGGCTCACCAGACAGTCCGTGAAGGATTAAAGCAAGAGAGATATCCATGGGGATATGCAGTAAAAACCTCTGAGAATGAGTGGACTTATTGGATTAATGCGAAAGCATTTGCGATTAAGGAATGTATTGATTTAGGACTTTAGCACAAAGAGCAACAACTAAATAAAATCCCTTCGGACAGCCGTCCCGATAATCCCTCCAATACAATTTTACAAAATGTACCCAAACCAAAATTTTCTTTCGCGGATGTTAGATAAACACTTTAATCGGGGCGGTTATCCGAGGGGATTTAGAAAGTAGGTGGAATATGAAACAAGAAATAAAAGATTTATTAAAAGATTATGTTGAAGCGGATAAACGCTACAAAGTAAGACTGTTCCAAAAGACATCCCAAGGAAATGACTGGGAAAAGTGCAAAGAGGAAAGAGATGAAATAGCGTTGCTGATTGTTGATAGATTAGCAAAACAGGCGGGATACATCCAAGCACACACAGAGGGTTGTGAATGCTTAATCTGGATGCAAAGACAGAAAGAAGATTACAAAGCCGTTACCGTTGGTGACTGTGAGTTGAATTATCTTAGAGAAGAAAATGTGGTGATTGACAATGGAAGAATTACAGGATTTAAGAAAATATCATAACATCGAAAATCTAAGAGCGAACGCATGGACATTCCGAGGGTTCAATCCACCAAATAACGCAATAAAGATTGCAGAAGAAACAAGAAATGGTGAACTGTACGAGTATTTTAAAGATGCTGATGGAAACGTGTGGTTTCAAAGGGAAATAAGTAAGAAATACGAGATAGAGATAGCAAAATGGGCGCACGAAATACAAAAAAAGAAGCACTAACATACTCCAATATGTTAGTGCAAACGCAAATGCTATATTGCAATAAATCACTAGAAGCAGTATAGCATTTGTGCTGAGGAAAGTCAAGAGGCAGAGGGATTTTCGGCCCTCATTAATAACAATCTAAGTATATTAAAGTTAGAGACAACAGGAGTGGATGCTATGGCATACTGGAAAGATATATGGAAGTTCCCTGACTCTATAGAGTATGAGTATAAGTTTGCAGGGAACTACGGAGCAAAAGGAGAAAAAAGGGCAAAAAAGAAGAAAGCCACAAAAGAGCAAATTGAAAAACAGAACCAGCAGAACCGGGAAAAGAGAATGCGAAGATTACTGAAAGAAAATTTCTCTTCTGGAGACTTATGGTGTACATTCAAATACCCAGCAGGGACAAGAAAAACAATTGAAGAAGTAGACAAGGATAGAAAGAATTTCCTTGATGCCACGAGGAGGGCATACACAAAAATGGGACAACCATTTAAATTTGTATACCGAATTGAAATAGGAGCTAAGGGTGGAATCCATATCCATATGGTAATCAATCGACTGGATGGGAATACGGATTTGCTTATACAAGAAAAGTGGTCCCATGGAAGGGTAAATTTTGAAAATATATATGAAAGCGGAGGCTTTAAAAATCTTGCTGAATATATTGTAAAACAACCGGATGAAGAACAGAACAAACAACTTTCTCTATTCCCTGAGAAAGAGAGAAAGAAATTGATTAAAACAGGTTCTTCAAGAAATTTGGTGCGGCCAGAACCAGAACGTAAAAAATATACACGCCGCACGATGAGAAAAATAATAGAAGAAGGACCAAAGCCGACACCAGGATATTACATAGACAAGGACAGCATCATACAAGGTGTAAACCCCTATACTGGAATGTCATATTTGTATTATATTGAGTATCGCTTGATAAGTCAGAGAGAGAGAGAGAGGAGGGAAAGGCTGTGCAAGAGGTGAATGTTTACACGTATGCAGGCACTAAAGACTTGAACAGACGCGATAGAGCGGTTGGCTACAAATTGACAGTGCAAACATCAAAAGGGCTGGAAGAAAGACATGGCTTTGAAATGATAGAGGATGTGACGGAGAAACAGGCACAGATACTTGTACTAACAATGGCATTACACCGTCTAAACAGACCGTGTATTTTGAACATATACACAGACTCAGAATACGTTACCTCTGCGTACACACTAGGTTGGATGAAACAGTGGAAGAAAAACTTCTGGATGACTGCAAAAGGAAAAAAGATCGCAAATTGCAAGGAGTGGACAGCACTGGATTTGCAAATGCGAAAGCACGCATACCGTTTTCACCTGAATAAAAATCACGAATACAGAGATTTTTTGAAGAACGGTGTAAATGAATTAATGAAGAATGAAAGATAGTTGAATTTTACCGGAAATGAATGTGGATGAAGGTGTGGACAATTTGGAAAGGGGAAAGGCTGAAAGCATTGAAAAGACCGAATCGGACATCAATTCTAGTAAAAAAATGGAAAATGTGGATAATATCGCAAGATTTACGCTATTAAAAACGCGAAAAACATTGAAAAGACTAAGCGCGAGATAAAAAGGAGAATAAGGATATGAATAACAATAAAATTGTATTTATTCCAGCGGAGCAGATTTACCAACACCCGGACAATCCAAGAAAGGATTTAGGTAATTTGCTAGAGCTATCAGAAAGTATCAAGAAACAGGGTATCATGCAGAATTTAACAGTAATACAAGGGCATTGGGATGAAAGCCGTACATGGTTCGAGGATGGATATACACTCCTTATTGGACATAGAAGATTTACAGCTGGCAAGATGGCAGCAGTTAAGGAGTTTCCTTGCAGAATTATAAGCGACATGAGCCAAAAAGACCAAGTAGGAATAATGTTAGAAGAAAATATGCAGCGTAATGATCTGACTATTTGGGAACAGGCAAACGGATTTCAAATGATGCTTGACCTTGGAGATACAGAAGAACAGATTGCAGAAAAGACCGGATTTAGCAAGACAACCATTAAGCGTAGACTAAATATCGCAAAACTGGACCAGAAGGTACTCAAAGAGAAAGAGCAGGATGAAGGTTTTCAACTGACACTAAAAGACTTGTATGAATTAGAGAAAATTCCAGATATAAAGCTAAGAGATAAAATTTTAAAAGAAAGCTACGACTCAAGCAACTTAGCAGCCAGAGCGCAAAATGCGGCAGCCGAGTTAAAGCGAGAAAAATGCAAGAAAGAAATTTGCGATATGCTGGAAAAGGAAGGTGTGAAGAAAGCACCGGAAAAGGCTGAACATGAAATATGGTCCGGCAAATGGAAAACTATAAAAGAATTTGCACTTGATAAGGAAGTTCCAAAGCAGCTACGACTTCCGGAGGAAAAAGAGCAAATGTACTGGCTTGTATATTATAGGACTTTAAAAGTAATTACAAAGACACCTAAGGAGAAAAGAGAACTTTCCAAGCAGGAGATTGAGCAGAAGGAGAGAGAAAAGAAAAAGAAACAGATCAAGGCAATACTGAAAGAAAGTTCAGCTAGGCGCAAAGAATTCATACAAAACATCATAACTGGAAAAATTGACCGGGTAAAAAATGAAAATGATGTTAAAGATACAATCTGGCAAGCAATGCTTGTACTAGGTACAGGAGTATACCAATCTTGTATCAATGAATTTCTTGCAGGCAAAAGATGGTGCGAATGTACAGAGGAGGAAAAACAAGAAGCAGAAGAAAAGGCAAAAGGACTAAGCGTATTACATCAAATGTTGATTATTTTGAATGCTTCAATGAATGGTGAAGATGAGACATTTAATTACCAGGGGTATTTCAGCAAAACAAAAGGAGATGCACTATTAAAGGGATATGCGGTATTAGAACATTACGGATGGTATTTTGAACGCGACGAAGAAAAAGCGGTACTGGATGGAACTTGTGAGCTTTACAGGAAAGAGGAATAAAAGTCAAAAACATTAAAATAGTTGAAAATACTAAGCACGAAATGGAGGAAATGATGAAAAAATCAAAGCAAGCTAAAATGCGTGAATTCTCTCCAAAAGTCAGGAGCGAAATTATGCAAAGAGACAATAATGAATGTATCTTTTGTAAAAAGGGATATATGACAGGAAAGGGTACATGGTTTGGAAAAGAAATAAAAAGTATTATGCACTACATACCCCGTTCGCAGAATGGAAAAGGTATTCCGGAGAATGGAGCAATTGGGTGTCAGTACCATCATGAGATGTTGGACAACGGAAACAAGGGTAACAGAAAAGAAATGCTAAAGATATTCGCAGATTACCTCGGCAGCAGGTACCCGGACTGGAATGAAAAAGAATTAATTTATTCAAAGTGGGATTTTTTGAAGGAGGAATAACATGCTAAAAGAAGATTTAGAAGAAATGGAAAAAGAAGAACCTGCAAACGTAATAACAACAAGTGCAGGATGTAGATATTGCGGACAATTTTTACAAATTAAAGTAATAAAGGACTGGAATGAGCATCTTGTAGAAGAATTTGCCGTAGAAATGTGTAACTGCACAGATGCAATGGAATATGTAAATCGAAAATACAGAAGAGAGCGTGCAAAAAAGAAAGCAGAAACACTTTTGAAAGGACAAATACCGGACAAAGACCTAGAATTCGTAAATCAAGCAATCGACCTTGCGGATAAAGAACTGATAAAGAAGGTAACAATCCAGATAAACGCTGAAATGAAAGTAACAGTCCAGCTTACATCACAAGAAAAATTAAAGGTAGAAGGACAAGCAACAATAAAGAAGAAAATAGAGGAGTAACAGATGAAGAAAGAATGGATAGAACCGGAGATAGAAGAAGTGGAGGTACAAGAAAATGAATAAAGCAATTTTAATGGGAAGATTGACAAGAGACCCAGAGATTAGATATTCCCAGGGCGAGAATACAACCGCTGTTGCAAGATTTACATTAGCTGTTGACAGAAGATTTAAACGTCAGGGTGATGATCAGACAGCAGATTTTATTAACTGTGTTGCTTTTGGTAAGACAGCAGAATTTGCAGAGAACTATCTGCACCAAGGAACAAAGGTTGTAGGTTGTGGACGTATTCAGACTGGAAGCTATACAAACAAAGACGGCCAGAGAGTGTACACCACAGATGTTGTGTTAGAAGAGATAGAATTTGCAGAAAGCAAAAAAACACAAGAAGAACATAGTCAGACTGGCAGCAGTTCGGGTGTGCAAGCAGGACCAGACGGATTTATGAACATTCCGGATGGTGTAGAAGATGAGCTGCCGTTTAACTAGGACCAGGAGGCAAGGGCATGGATTACGCATCTATATTAACTCCGACCGAGCGCAAGAAAATGGAAATCAAAAAAAGTGAAATGAAGAAATGCTTTAAATGCAAAGAACCGTTTTATTTGCCCCGGTCACGAGCAGAAATATACAGATTTCAAAAGAAAACAAGTGGCTCGCATGGCAGGGCAAAGTATTTCTGTTGCTATAGCTGCTACATGGGAAAAGAGAAAGGGTTACGATAAATTTTAAATCATATGTACAGCAGATTACATTAGAAATTAGGAGGAAACAAACATGAAAACAAAGAAAACAGTAGCATTATTAACATTATTAGCAGCATTAAGTATGTCAATCACAGGATGCACAGAGGCGGAACAAGTATCACAGAATATCTCAAAAGAGGCGGACAATTTCAATGTATGCAGACGTATTACTGTTATCAACACAAGAAGTGGAGAAGTGCTGTACGAGTTCGAAGGCTTCGCTTCTTTAGAAACAGATGTTGGGGATAACCAGCTGGAGATAACCAGTGAAGTTGGAGACGGAGTTTACAAGAAAGACTTCATTTATCTGAATAGGTGGATTACATATGTAGCACAAGATATTAGTGGTGCAGACGTAGATCCATACCATTACGAATGGAACATCCTTCCAGAGTTTGGAGTAGAAATAACACATAGTAATTAAGGTAATGGCAGCAGGATATATTCGGAAAGCGAGGAATAACATGGAAAGATTAACAAACAGAGAAACAAGGCTTGTAAAAGGCGGAAAAGAGCCGACTATGCTAGACATAGTGCATAAATTAGCAGACTATGAAGATGCAGAGGAACAGGGATTACTTTTAAGACTTCCTTGCAAGGTTGGCGATACGGTGCATTGCATTATGACAAGCATAAAAGGAACAAACCCGATGATTTTTACACAAAAATTTGATTACAGTATGATTGAGCATTTTGGTAAAGCAGTATTTCTGACAAAGGAAGAAGCAGAGCAGGCACTAAAGAACATGGAAAGCGAGGGATAAAAATATGTTAGATAATCGAGAAAAAGAAATTTTAAGGAGTTTAGTGCCAAAGTGTTGCAAAATGGTTGATGGCAGATTAAAAGGAGGTTTTAGAGATTGGGAAAGCGAAGAAGGGAAGGTTGTTAATAAAGTTTTACTTGCAATAGAAAATATTGAAAAAGCTGTGAAACAGCTGGAACAACAAGCAGAACAAGATATTTATGAAAGAGCATACAAAGAAGGACAGGATAAAGGACTTTCGGATGGTCGTTTTGTTGGCTATAACAAGGCTATTGATGATTTTGTTACCAGGTATAAGCATTGCGATAGTAGAGGAATGCAATGCAAGAAAGCATTAAATTGCGCTGATTGCATAGCAGAACAGTTAAAGGAAGGTGGAACAGTAAATGATAAAACAGGCAATAGAAAAATGTCATTTGACAAGAAAATATGAAAACCCAGGGATGGAAGAAGGGATGTGTGCAGGACTTCGCACTCTAAATGGGGCAGGGGAACCTTGCGAAGAATGCAAGAAATGTAAATTAAATTATCTCAACAAAACAGTTGAATTTGAATTGTATATGCTTGTTTTTAAGTTGGCACAGGAACTATTAAAGGAAGGTGAAACAGATGAATAAGGAATTATCACAAGGCTTTATGAATGATATGGCAGACTTGCTAGAAGTATGCGTAAAAGGAAATACAGACACTATAGAACTTGATTTTAACATAAATGGAACGCAATTAAATGTTGAAATTACTTTTTCTATAAAGGAGTGAAACTCATGAATAGAGGAATTTATGAAGAAACAGTTATGTGTAAAGTAGATGTTGGCTGTAGCTTAAATGATTTGAAAGAAGCTATGCTTCATATAAAAAGAACAACAGGATATAAAACAGTGTATGGTATTTTTAATGGTCAACTATACATAGCATATTTTGGGGCAAAAACTATTGATGATGTCAAGAAGTTTTAACGAAACAGAAAGGAAGATATGTATGAGTAGAGAGATTTTGTTCAAAGCAAAAAGAAAAGATAATGAAAAGTGGCTAGAAGGCTATATTTTCAAGCTTAAAGGAAAAGAACGATACTTTATTTTTACCGGAGAATTTGATATTACAGGACTTTTCCCTAATTTCATTCGTCATGAAATTATACCAGAAACTATTTGCCAATATACAGGACTTACAGACAAGAACGGTAATAAGATTTGGGAGAATGATATTGTAAAATGCGATACCGCTCTATTAAAAGGACCTGTTAAATACGTTAGTGGAATGTATGTAATTGATGATATTAATGATGGAGAACAGGATTTCCATGAATTTTGGAGCAAGGTTGAAGTAATCGACAATATTTTTGACAATCCAGAGTTGTTGAAGGAGTGTAACGGATGAATGAAGGATTGGAGAGATAAAATGTTCTAAAGTAGTTGAAATAATGAAAGGAGAACAGTAATGGAAAAGATGTATTGGATATTCACAGGCGCTTTCTTGGCTTTGTATGTAATAAGTATTACGATAGGAATTGAAACAGAAGCGGCAAATATAGCGATAGGGACCTTGATATTGGCAAAACTAGAAAAAATACACGGAGATATTAAAGAAGTTGGAAGAACAATTTAAAGCAGAAGATGCACAAATGACAATATTTAATTATTTAGCAAGAAAGGATAAATGAGATGAGAGAATATACATGGACAGAAAACCAAACAGACGACATATGGAGACATGACCGATTTGGCAGTATTGAGGCTTGTATAAAAGATGCAGTGAAAAATGGAAAGAAACAAGGGGACACAATCGTTATTGGCATCTGTGAAGATTACATCCCTCAATTAAGTGCAAGCGACTTGTTAGACTTGGTACAAGAAAATGCCTGTGAGGAATGTGCTGAGGCAGCAGAAGATTGGTTGGAATTTGAACGAAGCAAATATAAAGGTGAAGAAGAATTACAAAAAGAAATAGATAAAGTATTTAACGAATGGTTAAAAAAGACTAATCAAGAGCCTGCATTCCATCGCATTCACCCGCTCGCCAACCTGGCAATAATAGAAGAGATATAGAGATTGGAGTGAACTGAAATGAAAAAGATATTTTGTGATAAATGCGAAAAGGAAATTACAGAAGATGCGAGATATATTGTCGGAACATCTAAATCGGAACCGAATTCTGAAGGTGGATGTCCTCCGTACGATTGGCTTATGATAAAAGAAATTTGCAAAGATTGTCAAACTGAATTGGAGCAAATGTTTATTCAACAAGAAAGGCGATGTAGAGGAATGACAAACAGTGAAAGAATTAAGAACATGAGCGACGAAGAATTAAGCAAACTTCTTGTTATGTATAGCCAGTATGAAGAGGATTGTATCGTAGATGCGTTAAGTAAGGAAAAAAGAAAATGCGGTGATGGGACGTGCGAAGAGTGTATTAAAAAATTTTTACAGGAAGAAGTGAAAGAATAATGGATAAACAAACATACAAAGAAGCCACAGCGGCACTAAAACAAAGTGGAATACCACTTCCACTACAAAAAGAAATCCAAGATGCAGTAGATGAAAAGTTCAATCAAGGTAAATGGATTCCATGTAATGAGAGGTTACCAAAAGAAAGTGGCAGATACTTAGTAACAACCTGCAGTGGTGTTATACATGCTTGGAAGTTTTGGAACAAAGGCTGGAAAAAAAGTTGGGAAGCACCAATATCACCATTGTTTGAACCGATCGCATGGCAGCAGTTACCGGAACCATACAAAAGTTGCACCAGTGCAACGAAGGAGGAACAACATGAGAGCTAAAAGCGATAATTTAAAATACCATGGTATCAATATCGAAGGCATCAAAAAATCCTTAGAAGTCGGACAAACTATCCAAATAACCCACACAGAAAGAGAAGGTTCACAAGGAACATTCGAACAGATAACAGAGGAATGGACAATAGAAAGAAAATACAAACACTTCGTAACCTGTGTAAGAAAAGTCCGACATGGAGAATTGCGACAGAGTTTCTTATACACGGACATACAGAATGCAGTAGTAATATAGTTTTAATCTGGAGGAGAGGAGGTGGCAAAACGCATGAGTTTACTAAAAATAGTAGAAGAGATGGAACAATTAGCGCATGAGCGGCACAGGGAGCAGGAAATATTAACAAATATAGCAGCAATAACATCCTTAGAATTTGCAGAGCAGGCAGCAGACACGCTAGATAGTAGAAAACACTGGTATGACTTTGAAGCGTATTTAATTCTACTTAAACGGTTGCTAGAGTTAATACGTGCAGGTGTACCAAATTGCCAAGCGTTAGAGGCGGTACAGACTGGAGAACCAGTCGAATTGATACTTGCAATTTGGAAATGTTGTAAGAAAGGGGCAGAAAATGACAAAGAAAGAATTAGAGACATATCCGACATTAAAGAAAAGAGTGGAGAAGCTAAAGAGCGACATTGAGAATTTAAGGCTAAGAGATATCGACAGTGTATCAGGAAAAGTAAAAGGCAGTTCAAAAGACTTCCCATACACAGAACGAAGATTTAGCGTGGAAATGGAAGTTCCAGAGGAAAAAGAAAGAGTTTGCAAACAGATTGCAAAGAAAGAGAAAGAAATGGAAGAACTTAGTACACGTATGACAAAAATAGAGAATTTCGTTGAAGGTATAGAGGATATGCAGTCGAGGTCTATTTTTGAGTATCGGTATTTGGAGGGAATGACTTGCGAAGAGATTGGAAAAGAGCTAGGCTATACGCATGGAAGAATTTCTCAGATTATTTCAAAATATTTAGAGGCAAAAAGCGCAACTCAAAATCGTATATTGTTGGATAAAGGCGTGACTTAATTGGTTATGCCTTTTAATATGTAAAAAATTATGTATTTTATCATTGACACGTAATAAATTATGTATTATAATATAATCATAGGAGGTAAACAATATGAAAAGTTACTCATCAAGGGAAGTGCTTAAAATGCTTCTTGCAGATGGTTGGTATGAAGTTAATTGTGTTGGCGACCATCACCAATTCAAACATCCAACCAAACCTGGTCGAGTTACTCTCACTCACCCGGTGAAAGATATTCCACTCGGAACTCTCAAGAGCATTTCAAGACAGTCTGGGGTTACGTTTCCGTAATCCCTCACTTCCTAATTTTTATTGAAAGGAGGTTGTTATATGTTGAAAAAGCGGTACGCTTTTATTGCTATTTTTTCTTATGAGGACGATGGTATAAGTATCGAATTTCCAGATTTGCCGGGCTGTTATCCTTGCACAGATAGCAACGACACAGAAGTGGCATTAAAAAACGCTAGAGAAGCTCTCGGACTTCATTTATTTGGTATGGAACAGGATGAAGAGGATATTCCAGAACCTACTTCGATTAAAGACATTGTACTAGAAGCGAATCAAGTTCCTGTGTTAGTAGATATTTTTATGCCACCTGTTCGGGAACAAATCCGCAGCCAATTTGTAAAAAAGACACTTTCGCTTCCAGCTTGGCTTTCTGCTGCAGCTGAAGCTGATGGTGTAAATTGCTCTAAATTATTTCAAAATGCGTTAATGGATTATTTGGGAGTACAAAAATAGTAATTGATTTAAAAAAGAAAGGTATAGCTTGGTTAGCTATGCCTTTTTGGTGTAATTTACAATTGACTTATTTTGAAATGAAATATAAAAATAATTATTCTAAAACATTAACAAGATTAACAACATTAACAAAAAAAGTATGATATAATTATGCTAGAACAACTATAGCTAATAGGTTGTTCTGGTATATATTTTATCTTCATTTTTTTACCATGGCAGCAGTCAGGTGTTGCCATATTGGAGCTTAGCTCAGTTCGGCAGAGCAGCATCCTTATAAGGTGTGTGTCACAGGTTCAAATCCTGCAGCTCCAATTTTACAACTATATAGCTCAATTGGAGCACCCCCTCATATCTGGGACAGTCGCACGGCTGTCCTTTTTAAATTTAAAACTAGAGCAAAAACCATTGACATGACGATACAACTTTTTATATCGTATTTATTGAGGGAGGTGAGATAATGTTGATAAAAAAAGAAATGTGGGATTTCCTCACCGAAGGCACAAATAGACAAGGACCGTTCGAGCCGATTACAGAACTAATTCGGCAAACGGCACAAGATGTCATTACGTTATTAATTGTTGTTTTTATTGCTTGTGTAGTCATTAAAAAGTTTTTTAAACGTTAAAAGAAAGGAAGTGGGCCGGATGGCAAAAGGAAAATATGAATATTGGCTAACACCAGAAGGCTTGCTTAAGCTGGAAGGTTGGGCGCGAGATGGTTTAACGGATGAACAAATTGCCGATAATATGGGAATTTGCAGAGATACGCTGATACAATGGAAAAAGAAGTATTCCGACATTTCCGACACCTTAAAAAGAGGTAAAGAGGTAATTGACCGTCAGGTCGAAAACGCCTTATTAAAACGAGCACTTGGTTACAAGTATACAGAAGTAACAAAAGAAAGAATTATAGATACCGGGCAGAAAAAACGTCATGGCGGCGAGTCGGAACTTACAGAAAGAGAATGGGAATTTGCTATAAAGTATTTTGGAGAGAATTGTTGCTATTGTGGTAAACACATGGATAAGCCAACAAAAGATCATATAAAACCATTAAATAAGGGTGGCAAATTATCCAGAGAAAATGTAATTCCGTGTTGCCCAAGTTGCAATTCGAGCAAAAAAGATAATGAAATGATGTCGTGGTATCAATCACAGCCATTTTACGATAAAACCAGAATGGCAAAAATCGTTGATTATGTCCAATTTGTCTTAAGTTTAGGAGATTTTCTGAACGAAGAAATCGGAGAACTTGTTGTGACCAAAGAGGTAACCAAAGAAGTAGTACCAGACACAACAGCACAAATCTTCTGGTTAAAGAACCGGAAACCAAACGAATGGAGAGATAAAAAGGATATTGAGCATAGCGGAGAGGTAAATAATCCATTCTCTTCACTAACAACTGAGGAACTCAAAAAACTGGCAGGTGGTGACGGTGGATAAAGAGTTAATAAGGCTATGGGCAAAGATAGAACTTGCAAAACGCGAGTTCTTTTTTTATTGCAATTTAATGGCACCGGATTTCTATAAGCCAGAGCGAAAATATCTTGTAGAGTTGTGTAATGAGTTTCAAGAATTTATCGAATCTGAAACAGAACACGTAATGATTGTAAATGAACCACCTCGCCATGGAAAGTCGAGAACAGCCTCAAAGCTAGTTGAATGGGTTCTTGGTAGAGATAAGACACAAAAGATAATGACCGGATCCTACAACGAGACATTATCAACTACATTTTCAAAAGGCGTAAGGGATACAATTAACGAAGTGAAAGCGGACAAGTACAAACCGGTTTATTCAGATGTTTTTCCAGACACAAGAATAAAACGTGGTGACGGTGCCATGAACTTATGGAGTTTAGAAGGGGGATATAATAACTATCTTGCTACTTCTCCAACTGGAACCGCAACTGGTTTTGGTGCATCACTTATGATTATTGATGACCTTATCAAAAACGCAGAAGAAGCACACAATGAAAACGTAAAAGAAAAGCACTGGGAATGGTTTACAAATACAATGCTATCTCGTTTAGAAGAGGGCGGAAAGATAATCATTATAATGACTAGATGGTCCAGTGATGACCTTGCGGGTAAAGCCTTAGAATTTTATGAAGAACAGGGAATACCAGTTAAGCATATAACCATGAAAGCCTTGCAGGATGACGGAACTATGCTTTGTGAGGATGTATTGAGTAAAAAGTCTTATGAGCAGAAAATAGCTGCAATGGGAGAAGATATTGCAGAGGCAAACTACCAACAGAAACCAATTGACTTAAAAGGCTGCCTATATACTTCTTTCAAGACATACGAAGAACTTCCAAAAGACAGTCAAGGGAATATACTTGGAAAAGTTAAGAATTATACGGATACAGCTGATACAGGAGATGATTATTTGTGCAGCATAAATTACATTGAATACAATATGGAAGCATATGTAATCAATGTAATATTTACAAAAGATGGTATGGAGATTACAGAGCCAGAAGTTGCAAAGATGCTTTATGAGGACAAAGTAAATGTGGCAGATATAGAAAGTAATAATGGTGGTCGTGGATTTTCAAGAAGTGTGGAACGGATTTTAAAAGATGACTACAAAACAAACAAGACGGTGATAAATCCATTCTATCAGAGTAAAAACAAGATTTCCCGGATACTGTCAAATGCCACATGGGTAATGAAACATATTTATTTCCCTGTAAATTGGAAACATAAGTGGCCAGAGTATTACAAAAGCATGATCAAATATCAGAAAGAAGGAAAGAATGCGCATGATGATGCGCAGGATGCAACTACTGGAATAGCAGAAAAGATAAACAACGGTAATGTCTACAGCTGGGATTAAGGAGAGTGAAACAATGCTACAATTTGGAATGGAGACAAGGCGCATCAATGAAATTATTTCAAAAGATGCAAAGAACAGAATAAGCGATATTGCGTTTCTTACAAAAGAACTGAATAAGTGGTTAGTTTCACAGGAGCGCAGGAGACAGATTGAAGCAGATCAGTATTACGATTACGAACAGGAAATCTTGCGAAAGCAACGTAAGGTAATTGGTGAGGATGGAAATTTTACAATAGATGAGAAATTACCAAACCACCGATATATTGACAACCAGTATGGGAAGATGGTGGACCAGAAAGTAAATTACCTGCTTTCAAAACCTATCACATTCAAGACGGATGATGAGCAATACAATGAGTTGCTGCAAGGGATTTTCAACAGGCGTTTCCGCCGGACCATTAAGAATGTCGGTAAGGACAGTTACAACGGAGCGATTGGGTACTTGCATCCATACTATTCCGAACAGGGAGAATTCAAACTTAGACGTTTTCATCCATGGGAAATCAAAGTATTTTGGAAAGACGATGACAAGACGGAGATAGACTTCTTCTGGAGATACTATGAACTGGAAGGCTACGAAGGCGATAATGAAAAGATTTACAGATATTTGGACGTGTACGACCAGAACGGAGTACATCATTTTGAGTATGACAAAAACGGATTAGTCCCGGAATATTCTCACGCTCATTTAGAGTATTCTGGAATGGAGCATAACTGGAACAGAGTGCCACTTGTGGCATTTAAGAGTAATTCTACATGTACACCGTTGCTAAAGAAATGCAAGAGTCTACAAGATGGTATCAATCAAATCCTATCTGAGTTTGGCGACGGTATGGAAGAGAACGCATCCGGGAACAGCATCATAGTAATTAAGAACTACGATGGAGAAAATCTTGGAGTATTCCGCAGAAATTTGTCCCAGTACAAAGCTGTCAAGGTCCGTACAGTGGACGGAGCAGATGGCGGTATAGACAAACTTGAAATCACAGTAAATGCAGAGAATTACAAGGTTATTCTGCAGGAACTTAGAAAGGCTCTTATTCAGAACTGCAAAGGCTATGATGTAGAGGAATTAAAAAGTTCTGGAAGTCCAAATGAAATGACCATCAAATCCGTATACTCTGACATAGATTTGGATGCAAATGAGATTGAGACAGAATACCAGGCATCCTTTGAGGAGTTGCTTTGGTTTGTAAATCAGCATCTTGCATTGACAGGGCAAGGTACATATGCAGCAGAACAGGTAGAAGTAATCTTTAACAGAGATATGATGGTAAATGAAAGCCAAGTAATTACGGACATTAGTAATAGTTCGGGACTACTCTCTAAACGTACACTTGTATCTATGCACCCTTGGGTTTCGGATGTACAAGCCGAGTTGGATGAAATGAAAAAAGAAGAAGAGGAACAGATGGAGCAGTTTGGCAATAGTTTCGTGCGTACAGTAGAGGATGATGAAAATGCCGAAGAGTAGTGAATACTGGAGAAAACGGTTCAGCACTGTGGAGCAGTCTGCAAATGATATGTCGGTAGAATATGTTGAAGAACTGGAAAAGAAGTACAGACGCGCCAAACAAGATATACAGGAGAAAATAGATGCTTGGTATGGTCGTTTTGCCAAAAACAACCAAATATCTATGTCAAAAGCTAAAAAATGGTTAAATAGCAAAGAGCTTGCAGAATTAAAATGGAATGTAGAAGAATATATCAAACACGGAAAAGAGAATGCCATTGATGGGCGTTGGGAAAAGGAATTGGAAAACGCATCGGCTAAATTCCATATCTCAAGGCTGGAGGCTTTGAAGATAGAATGTCGGCAGCAGGTTGAAAAACTAACAGGTGGCATGGCGGATGACTTGGACAAGCATCTGCAAAATGTATACAAAGATGGTTGTTACCGATCCATGTATGAAATCCAAAAGGGATTGAATATAGGCTTTGATACTGCAAAATTAGATGATAATTTGGTAAAGCGTGTAGTGAATAAACCTTGGCATTTAGATGGCTCTGATTTTTCATCAAGCGTTTGGAATAATAAAGCGAAACTGGTCGGTCAATTAGATCAGGAACTATCACGTATGGTCTTGACTGGTGCCAGTCCGGATAAAGCAATTCGCAACATTCAAAAAGCCATGGAAACCTCAAAAAATAACGCAAGCCGTTTGATTATGACAGAACAGGCATATTTTACCACGCAGGCACAGCGTGATACATATAAGGAATTAGATGTGGAGGAATATGAAGTAGTTGCCACACTAGATAAGCACACATGTTCTGTATGCGGTTCCTTTGATGGAAAACATTATCCAGAGAATGAAATGCAGATAGGTGTAAACGCTCCACCGTTTCATCCAAGATGCAGATGTACCACAGTACCATACTTTAATGATGAATTTGCAAACGGCATGAGGGCATCAAGAAACGAAGAAGGCAAGACAGTATACGAAGTGCCGGAGGATATGACATATGAGGAGTGGAAAGATGGCTTTGTCAAAGACAATGCGAAAGACATGAAACAAGAAGGCGGTTCATATCGTAAAAAATCATCTTTGGAAAATGAAAATTTCAAATTGTACAATAACAGCAATTCAGATAGCGTAAGACCGTACAATATTGAGAAATATTTAAAAAAGAATGAGTTTGGTCAAAAAGCATTAGATTATATTAAAAATAATAATGTTAGAATAAATCTATGCTATGGGATAGATAACCCTGATGATTTACTTGGGGAATACGACCCAGTAGATGATTTAGTGAAGATATATTGTGATAAAACAAAATCCGTTTCAGAAACAAGTGCGATTATTGTTCATGAAATAAAACACAAAATGTTGAAAAACTCTAATTTGCCACTAGATCAAGAAGAAATTGAATGTTTTATTGCGGAATATTCATTCAGATTAGGAAGAGAATTGACTGAAACAGAAAAAAATGATATTATCAAGATGGTAGCAGAATTATACGGTTTTTAAGGTGGTGATTACATGAGCACAATGGATGAAATGAAAAAAACACTTAAAGAGGGGAAAGTATTCAAATGTCCAAAATGCAAAGATGGGTATTGGAAGGTGAAAAATAATAATCATGTTTATTATTGTGATAAATGTAATTTACACATAATTGAAAGAGCGGATTTAAAGCTTGATTTTACAAAATAGAAAAAGTGGAATAAAAATTAGAGCATCCTAAATAGGGGTGCTTTTTTAGTACAAATTTTTAGGAAAGAAGGATGATTATGAAAACATTTATCGGAACAGAAGTAATTGAAGCAAAACCAATGACAAGAGGAGAATACAACAAGTATAGAGGTTGGACAATCCCGGCAGACGAAAATCCGGCGGATAAAGGATACTTAGTAAAACATTCTGTTGGATATGAGAGCTGGTCTCCTGAAAAGCAGTTCAATGAAACGTACATAGAATGTGACAACATGACTTTCGGACTTGCGATTGAAGCAATGAAGAAAGGAAAAAAAGTGGCAAGAAAAGACTGGAATGGCAAAGGTATGTTCTTGTTTTTAGCTGAAACTACTGATATAGCTACACAAGCAGATTTATCAGAATGTGAACATATGAAAGGTGAATTAGTTCTTCCTTCTGTTGTTATGAAAACAGCTGATAATCATTTTTGTGTTGGCTGGTTAGCAAGTCAGACAGATATGTTAGCGGAAGATTGGGTAATCGTGGAGTAATTTAAAAGTTGCACCGGTGCAACCAGATAAATATACAAGAAAGCAGGTGATTATATGGCGGTGACATTAAAACCATGTCCTTATTGTGGCGGAACTGCAAAGTTGCAAACACTTATTACAAATTGCAGACTTGGCATATATCACAGAGACGGCATGATTTACTGTGAAAATGGTGATATCAAAAAGCTATTTCGTCAAGACTTTACTGTAGATGAAGAGTTCCAAGTAACTCTACTGGATAACGGATTTTCAGATGCAGTAGAGGAATGGAATAATCGGATAGCAGGAGATACAGAAACGGAATATACAGTTACAACCTCTGACGGATATACACTATACACGTCAGATAATTATTTGGTTAAAGTAGGATAGAGAGGAGAGTGGACATGAGTGAATTAAAATTACCTTACGACCATGAGGAACTTCCAGAACGCCTTGAAATGATTAAGTCGGAGGATGAGTTAAAGGAATTTGTTTCAGAGTGGTACAAAGAGAACAAAGACACTGTTCCAGACAAGCAAACAGTAAATGAATGGATTACTACTTACCTGCAGAACAATCCTGCGGATGGAGTATCAGAGGATGAAATCAAGGCAGCAGTTGATGCGTATATCACAGAAAATCCAATCAGTGGCGTAACCACAGAGGATATACAGAAAGCAGTGGATTCTTATCTGACAAATCATCCAGTAAGTGATGGAGCAGACGGTCAAGACGGTGTAGGCATTGTAAGCATTACTAAAACATCTACATCGGGTTTGGTAGACACCTACACAATCACATTCACAGATGGAAACACAAGTACATTTGAAATTACAAACGGAAAAGATGGAGAAGGTGGCAGCGGTTCGGTTTCGGAGGAACAGATTGCAAGTGCGGTACAATCGTATCTGGAAGAAAATCCGGTAAATGATGGAGTTAGCATATATTATGAATTTGCCAATGATACACCTGCGAATGCCGAGGGTAAAATTTATTTGTTTGCCAGCCAGCCAGATTATTTAGGGGATTACGAGATATATTGGAGCAACGAAGATGGAGTGCTGAACGACTATACAGCTATAAACACACTGACACTTACAGCTACTTTTGCAGATAAGATAATTTATGACAAAATTGTTGGTGCGAATGTAATTCCGGAATATGCAACAGGAATTAGTGCTGTTAAAGATGGAGTAGTAGTGGCTACATATACATTCCCAAGTAGTAAGTTATGGGATAGTAGTGCATACGGAGAACGCTTATATAGTTTTGGTGCTGTCTCGGACATTCACTATCAGTATGATACTGGTGAAGATGATTTCAAAGCAGCACTGGAGTATTTTGAAAAAGAAAATGTGGCAGCAGTATGCTGTGCAGGAGACCTTACTGCAAGTGGCGAAGTATACCAAATGCAAGAGGTAAAAAATGCAATTGATACATATTTACCAAACAGTATACCGTTTTATAGTTGTAATGGAAATCATGAATGCTGGTATTACCAAGCTAGTGTGGCTTGGGAGCAGATATGCTCGGACGGCATGTGGTATTCAAAAAAAATAAACAACGACATCTTTGTTTTTGTAAACATACACGGAAAAACAGCATCAGATACTTTGTTTACAGACGAAGAATTATCTTGGTTGGAACAGACGTTAGAGACGTACAGAAATCAGCGCGTGTTTTTGTTTCAGCATGTGTTTCCTTACGATCTTGAAGGTTTTGCCAATCCAGACAATGCTTATGAACTTAACTTGTGGACCGCTTCTGACGATAGAATAAAATTCATGGAATTAATGGAACGTTATAAAAATGTAATCTGGTTCAGCGGGCATTCGCATATTAAATACTGTTTACAAGAAAGCAACAAAAATTGTAACTATTATCGATACAAAGACGGCGCACAATTAGTTCACTTATCATCTCTAACAATTCCAAGGGATATTGTAGATGGAACTGCAAGTGATTATCTGTATGCGCAATCAGAAGGAACGATAGTGGACGTATATCAAAACCATATTGTTTTACGTTCAAGGGATTTTGTTGATGAAAAATTCGTTGGCATTGCACAATACCTGATAGACACCACAGTGGTTGAAATTGAAGCAAATGAAAATTTGGTTACAAAGCATTACATAACAAATAATTTAACGTATGTAACAAATAGTAATTTGGATGAATACGTTGTAGAAAATGAAGGCTACACCGCTACACTGACAGCTAATACTGGTTATACGTTAGAAAGCGTCATAGTAACAATGGGAGATGAAGATATTACATCTACCTCATACAGCGATGGAGTAGTGACAATAGCAAATGTAACAGGTGCAATCACTATTACGGCAATAGCGGTTGCAAACGAAGATACTATTTCTTGTACAAGTATCACTCTTGATAGTGCAGAATTAACATTTTCAGAAAAGGGTGAAACAGCCACTTTAACAGTTACAGTCACGCCTCTGGATACAACGGACGAAGTGGTGTGGACTTCAAGTGATCTGAATATAGCTACGGTGTCTGATGGCATTGTTACGAGTGTAGCAAATGGAACAGCTACAATTACAGCTATGTGTGGAACGCAAACGACCACATGTGAGGTTACGGTTGATATTGAGGATGAAGAAGGTATTACAGTGTTGTATAGCCTAACTGGAACATATACACTTAGCAGTAAAGGGGAAACAATAGCAATAGCAGAAAAAAATATCGATACTGAAAATGCTGGTAAGCATGTATATATTAAATGGGATTCGCTTGAATATAGTGGAGACGATGCGGTTAGTGAAAAAGTTGGTTTCCTTGTAGTATTAAAAAATGACAGTTCACAACTATATGGCGCGCAATATGTCAACTATTCGAACGAAGTGGATGCAGTTGGTGGAAGTGCAAACACTGGGGTAAATAATATAAGTATAAGCGCAAAATCTTCTTCTTCCTCCACAGCAACATTCCCTGCAACGTTAAGCGTAACAAATTTAAAAGTGTATGTAAAAGATGAATAGCAAAAGAGGCGTTTTACAACGTCTCTTTTTTGATGAAAGGGGAACAGCCAATGCAAACGAGTGAAAAACTAGGTCTAAATCTTTCTGAAAGTTCCGATTTTGTTGACATAACCAAAATCACCGAGAATTTTGAGAAGTTGGATGAGCATGTAGATATGGTAAATTTATTAAGATTAGGCTCATACGATGAAATTGACACCAATCCATCGTACGCTTGGGGCAGTGCAGGAACCAGCGATGGAATAAGTTATAAAAGAGAGGATAGCGGTGGAACAATAACATTAAACGGGGAAGCGACAGATTCTTGGTTTGGAATAATTTTTGAAACTGAAATACTTCCAGAAACGTATTTACTTACAGGAAACCCGGAAAAATATACATTTTCAGGATGTCCAGAAGGTGGAAGCGAGGAAACATACTATATTAGTATTGCAGCGTATTATGCTGGGGAATACTATGAATTGGCAAAAGATTGCGGGGCAGGATGCACATTCACATTAACAGAACAAACATATCTTGTAATACGCTTTTACTATAAAAAGGGGATGGCTTTTGATAAAACGACAATAAAACCTATGTTGGTTCGTGGCTCTACAAAACCGCAGTATTATACACCACCATCTAAATATATTGATGGAAAAAAAGGAGTAACTATTGACAAGATATTAGAAAGATTTGTGGAGAAATATTTAGCGAATAATTTTGTGAAAGAAATACAAATCGCTGGCAGTGGTTATACATACGCTTCTGTTTATCAAATTGGAACGGTTGTGATAGGAAGAATTACAGGAGTATCATCTACAGGATATACAAGTATTTCTGGCTTGCCGGAAACAAACCAAGAAACATATGTAACTGCAATAAGTACATCTGGAAATAAAATTTATACTGAGAAAATGTCAGCGGGTGCAACGTCATTTGGTATAGGTGTACCAAGCGATGCAGCAGCGGTCATTACATTTATGTACGAAACAGCTTAATAACAGAAAGTAAGGACAGTTAGCAATAGCTGTCCTTTTTATATGGTCGGGTGTGCCAAGACGTAAAACCGACACTAATCAGATGGGAACGACCCCGTAAAAAGTGTAAGAGAAAGGATGAAAAAACTTATGAAAAGAAAAGAATTAGAGGATTTAGGTCTTGCAAAGGAACAAATTGACACAATTATGAAAATCAATGGAGCAGACATTGAGAACGCAAAGGAAGTGGCTGGAGCAGACATCGCAAATCTTAAAGCAGAGAATGAAGGACTTGAAAAACAGGTCAAAGAAAGAGATAAGCAGCTTGAGGATTTGAAGAAGTCCAGTGGAGACAACGAGGATTTGAAGAAACAGATTGAGACATTGCAGACAGACAACAAGAATGCCAAGGCGGAGTATGAAAAGCAGATTAAGCAGATGCAGATTGACAATGCGGTACAGAATGCTTTAAAGGATGCTGGGGCAAAAAATGTTACTGCAGCAACGGCATTGTTAAAAGACTTAGACAAGGCAGAATTTGATGAAAACGGAGCTGTCAAAGGTCTTAAAGAACAGATTGCGGCAATCCAGAAGGATAATGATTTTCTTTTTGAAGGGAAACAGGAAACAAACCCATCCGGGGTAACACCTGTAAATGGTTCGAAAACGCCGGGAGCTGAAAGTTTATGGAGTGCAAAACTTGCACAGGCGAGAGAAAAAGGCAACACAACCGAAGCAATTGCAATCAAGCGAGAAGCGTTTCAAACAGACGGAATTGTTTTGATGTAACAAGTTGATTTTTTATTAGAAAGAGAGGTTTTTATCATGTCAGTAGGAACAAGTTTTAATTTACCAAACTATGCAGGAGAGTTGTTTACTGCATCGCCAAAAAAGACACCATTTTTATCCATGATTGGAGGTTTATCTGGCGGAAAGACGTCAGGTTCTTTTGAGTTTACAACTGGACAGGAGTATTCTCTACCAGAAGCATCTCAGCCAGAAATTTCAGAAAAAGCATCTCTTACCGCTCCAGAGCCAACACATATTGTAAGAGATCAGAAAACCAATACATGTCAGATTTTCCACGAAACCATTGATTTATCTTATGCAAAGATGTCACAGCGTGAAAAATTAGAAGGATTGAACCTTTCTGGTCAGTCTGCAAATCCTAAGGAAGAGGAAGATTGGCAGATTGAGCAGAAGTTGGCAAAGATGGCAACGGATGTAGAATATACGTTCTTAAACGGAAAGTATCAGAAAGCAACATCCGCTGATGTGGCACCAAAAACAAGAGGTATGTTTGAATTGTGTAAGGATGTTACAACTATTGATGCAAAGTCTGCTACACTTTCAAAAGCATTGCTGAACGCATTTTATCTTGAGTTAGTTAATAATGGAGCAATGTGGGATAACATGACAATGCTTGTTGGAGCAACTCTTAAGCAGCAGGTCACAAATATCTATGCGGATCAGTTTAATGCACAAATGAATATGGGCGAGAAGAAAGCCGGAATGAATATAGTAACGATTGAAACCGATTTTGGACTTATTAACATTGTGCTTGATACATTTGTTCCAGGCGGATCTATCCTTGTTGCTGATATTGCACACATTGCTCCTGTGTTCTGTCCGGTTCCTGAGAAGGGTGTTCTCTTTGTCGAAGAACTTGCAAAGACAGGTGCAGATAATAAGAAACAGTTGTATGGTCAGATTGGTCTTGATCATGGTATGGCATTTATGCACGGCGCAATTACTGGTTTAGCATAAGGAGGTAGTTGTATGAAATATTGGGATGAAAAGAATAAAAAACTTTTAACTGTAGATGAAGTCTCTAATGAGATTTCATCTGATGCCTCAAAAGATGCAGAAAAGAAAGAGACCAAGAAGTCCTCTAAGAAAAAGCAGGGTGATGCTGAGTGATAACGGAACAGTTAAATACTAGACTGGAATACATTGCCGGTGTAGATGCAACGCTATCCAGTGCGGTTGCTACAGCGGTGCTTGAAAAACTGTCTAAAATCGGTTTGGAGAGTGATATTGAGAGTGGAGATTTATTTCTCTTGACCTTATCAATGCAGTCCATGAGACAAAGAATACGCAATGAATGCAATGTTGCAGAAGTGCCAGAAGGTCTTTTTTATGTGTATGTAGATATGACGATTGGCGACTATCTCAACACACTTTATTGTATGGGAAAATTGGATATTGACGGTCTTGATTTGCAAGGGCTTGTATCTTCTATTGATTTAGGAGATGCAAGCATAAGCTATTCCGATAGCTCGGATGATTTGAGTGCAGATGCTAAGTTCCGGTTACTGGTAGAGATTTTAAAGAAAGGTCGTGATTTTGCGTGTTATCGAAAGTTCAAGTGGTAAAAGCACGTAAGGCTTTGGAAGATTTATATATCGGAAAAGCTACCGTTGTAGTGAAGGAAGAATATGAGCGACCAAACGGTTCCATGGGATTTTACGACAAGACAATTATAGAAAATGAGCCATGCAGGGTGTCGTACAAAGACGTATCGCAGGCAAATAGTGACGGTACAGTTGCTACTACACAACAAGTAATTAAGCTATTCCTAGCGCCGGAGCATGACATTCCGTGTGGCTCTAAGATTGTGGTGGAGCAGAATGGACGTACAAATGAGTATATTCGTTCTGGAAAGCCAGCGGTCTATGAAACGCATCAAGAAATTGCACTGGAAGAGTTTGGTGGTGGTAATAATGAGTGTTGATTATTCCCAACTGGAAGCGTTCAAAAAGAACGTGGAAAAATACAAGAATGAACAGGTAGACCAATTTATGATTTCTTGTAGTAAGGAACTAGCTGCGAGATTACTTACAAAAGTGGTAAAACGCACACCTGTAGATAGTGGTTATTTGCGTAGAGGGTGGACCGCTGGAACAAAACAGAGTCCCCCCAAATATGTAGATTCCTTGACAATTGTTCGGAATGGAAGGTCTTATGAGATTACCATATCTAATTCAGTCGAATATAGCGTGTATATTGAATACGGGCACAGAGTTAAGAAAAAAGATGGTTGGGGATGGGTAGAAGGACACCGAATGCTTAGTATACCCGTAGATGAAATCAAAGCATCCTCACAGGAAATTTTAGAGAAAAAACTTCAAAAATTCATGAAAGAGGTGTTCAGGAATTGAGAACGCAAGAAGTAATAGACGGAGTTATCAAAGCAATCCGGGATAACGACTTGGCATATAGAATATATACAGAAAAAGTAGAGCAGGGTTTAAAAGCACCCTGCTTTTCTGTTAAGTGCTTTAACAGTCGGTCACAGAGTAAGTTTAACACGCGTGTCCTGAAAACATACATGATTAGCATATCTTATTTCCCTCAATCAGATACGGATGCACGCACAGAGTGCATGGCTGTTTGGGACGTGCTTTCAGAAGCACTTGATACAATCAGTGTGGGAAATTCACTTGTACATTGTAAAGATGAAATTGACTATGAAATTGTGGATGATGTGCTTGTATGTACTGCAACATATGAGTTGCTTTGCAACAGAGTAAACGAAACCGGAGAATTGATGGAGACATTGGAATATGAAGGAGTGATAGACAATGGCAACAAAGACAAAGGAGAGTACGGATTCCGTGTTTAGCAAGGAGCAATTGGTAAACTCCAAGAAGTATAGCAAATATCGAGATTTTTTGGAAGGAAATCTTGATGCTAAAAAAAGCTATTCTTTCAAAGAAGTTGACAAAATGATTAAAGATTTTTACGGAAGGAGTGATAAGTAATGGCATTAGGTGGTGGAACATTTACAATACAGAATAAAGAACTACCGGGAGCATATTTTAACTTTATTTCAAAATTAACAGCAAGCGCGACACTTGGAGATAGAGGTGTGGTTGGAATTGGACTGGATTTGAATTGGGGAGAAGATGACAAGATAATTGATGTGTCTTTGGCGGACTTCCAGAAATACAGTCGAAGCATCTTTGGTTACACATACGACAGTGCAGAGTTGCAGGAACTTAGAGAGTTATTCTGTTATGCGAAAAAACTCCATATCTACAAACTTACCAGTGGTGGTGGGAAAGCTACAAACGACTTTGCTACGGCAAAATGTAGCGGTACTAGAGGAAATGATTTAAAGGTAGTGATTTCTTCTAATGTTGATGATACAAGCGCATTTGATGTGGTGTTGTATTTAGGAACAAAGAAAGTGGATAGCCAAACGGTAAAGGCAGCAGGGGAACTCACGGACAACTCCTATGTTGAATGGAATAAAACTGCTGTATTAGCAGTGACAGCCGGGACACCTTTAGCGGGAGGTACAAATGGAACATCGGATGCGGATGCACACCAAACTTTCCTTGATAAGCTAGAAAGTTATACCGACACAAACACAATTGCATATGCAGGAGACAATGAAGCTATCAAGAAACTTTATGCAGCGTATGCAAAACGTATGCGTGATGAAATTGGTATCAAAATGCAAGCGGTTGTTTATAACTACCGGGCGGATGATTTTTCTGTTGTAAACGTCAAAAACAGTGCAAAACTTGTATATTGGGTAGCCGGCGTAAACGCTGGTACAGCAGTAAATAAGTCAGCAGACAACCTTGCATACAATGGGGAATTAGATGTAAACACAGAATACACACAGGATGAACTCAAAGCGTGTATCAAGGCTGGTGAATTTGTGCTGCATAAGGTGGATGATGAAGTTCATGTGTTATTGGATATCAATTCGTATGTAAGTGTTACAGATGAACAGGGAGAATTGTTCCAAGACAATCAAACCATCCGAATTATTGACAGCATAGCAGCTTCAATAGCTTCGGTATTTAACAAAAAGTATTCCGGTAGAGTACCAAATAAAAAAACAGGAAGAGTTTCTTTGTGGGCAGATATTGTAAAGGTATTCAAAGAATTAGTTAAAAATGGAGCTATTGAAGAGTTTAATGCAGAGGATATCATAGTCGAGCAGGGAGATACAAAAAAATCCGTAGCGGTATCAGCAGCGGCAACTACAGTTGGGGCAATGTGTAAACTGTATATGACTACCACGTTATCGTAGAGAGGAGTGTGCTAGAACATGAGAAAAACAATGAGAGTAGATGATGCGCCTCGGGCAAATTGTGCGGAATTCTATTGTACAATTGACGGACAGAGAAGAAACATGTTATCAGCCAAGAAGTTTGAAGTAAAGGCAACACCGACTTTAGCAGATGTAAAAGCATTGGGAATGTTGGTTACAGGCAAGAAGGCAACAGGTTTAGAGTTAAAATTCAATTGTACTGTATATAAGTGCTCCAGTATGTTTGATGATATTATCACAGAGTTTAAAGATACAGGGATTATGCCACGTTTCGAAGCACAGATAACCTCTAGTGATGCGGCATCAGATATTGGTGCAGACACAAAAGTTTATCATGACTGTATTATTTCCGGAGATGTGTTATTGAGTATGTTTGATGAAAGTGGAGATTTTATCAAACAGGAAATCGAAGGATATGCAATGGATTACGACCATCAAGAAAAATATACAGACCCAGATTACATGGGAGATTAACGAATATGCGGTTTGATAGGTGCAATCTGACAAGTGCCTTACCTCCGGGCATTTCAAACCGCAAATTGCGAGGTGCAAAAAGAAGAAAGGAAGATAAACAATGAGCAATTTAACATTATTTTTAAAGAAGAACAAAAAGACAAGAGAGAATAAATTTTACGCACCAACAAAAAGCCTTTTAGATGAGAACGGAGAACCTTTGAAGTGGGAATTCCGTCATGTGCCAACAAAGGAAATTGATAAGATTACAGAGGGCTGCACGATTGAGGTACCAGTCACCGGAAAACCAGGAGTGTACCGTCCAAAGGTGAATAATACAAAATTCATAGAACAACTTATCATTAAATCTACCGTAGTGCCGGACCTTTACAATGCAGAATTACAAGACAGCTACGGAGTAATGACACCAGAAGCGTTATTAAAAGAAATGGTAGATGATCCGGTTGAGTATAATTCTCTTGCTGAATTTGTTAAAAACTTTGGTGGTGATAGTGAAACACTTAGCGACAAGGTAGAAGCAGCAAAAAACTGATCGAGAGCGATGGAGAAGCAGCATATCTTTTCCATGCGCTCAACAGATTGCACATTCTTCCTAGCCAATGGTTAAAAATGGAGCAGGAAGAAAAGGCATTTATAATTGCATCCATAGATATATATGTAGAGCAGAAAAAAGAAGAAGAGAAAAAATTAAAAAATAGCATGAAGAGATAGGCTGATATGGTCTATCTCTTTTTTGAGGCGGTGAGAATGTGACAGGAATAGGAACAAGTATCAGCATTGATGATATGCTTACTCCTCAGTTGGGTAATATGATATCTGCATTAGACAACACGATAGAGCATTTCAAGGATTTGGATATTGCGTCAAATTCGGTAGCACATATCAGAGTAAACACAGATGGCTTGGTTGAACTTGAAACAGAGGTCAGAGAGACAGAAAACAGCTTTCGTTCGCTTGGTAGCGTGATTGCAGGATTAGGACTGGGTTATTTGTTGAAAGAACAATTCACCAGTGCGGTTGAGTATGCCTCTGATTTAACAGAAGTGCAGAATGTTGTTGATGTTACATTTGGCGAAACTTCTCGGCAAATAAATGAGTGGGCGCAAGGTACGCTTGACTCTGTAGGTTTATCTGAACTGTCAGCAAAACAATACGCAGGAACTATGGGTGCAATGCTGAAATCGAGTGGACTTACTGGTGATGCTGTGAATGATATGTCTATGAGTATTACTGAGCTTGCAGGAGACATGGCATCTTTTTATAACTTAGATACTGACGCGGCATTTGAAAAAATCCGTAGCGGTATCAGTGGTGAGACGGAGCCTTTGAAACAGCTAGGTATCAATATGTCGGTTGCCAACCTAGAAGCGTATGCGTTGTCTCAAGGAATTAATACAGCATATTCGGAAATGTCCCAAGCAGAGCAGACTACGTTACGTTACAACTATTTAATGCAACAAACAGCAGATGCGCAAGGAGATTATGCAAGGAATTCTGATAGTTACGCAAACCAAGTAAGACACCTAGGAGAGGCGTGGCAGGCATTCACTGGTGAGTTGGCTAGTGATGTGCTTCCTATATTGAATGAAGTTGTTGGTACGCTCGGAGACGGTGTGCAATTTTTAAGTGATAATTGGAATGTTTTAGCTCCTTTGCTTGGAGGAATCATAGCTATTACAGGAGTGTATTTGGTTCAAGCAAATGCGGCTGCTGTCGCAACTGGTATATGGACTACGGCACAGAATATATTTAATGCAGTTATGTCGGCAAATCCGATAGCGAAAATCATAATGGCAGTTACCGCACTTATAGCTGTGATATATGCAATTGTAGGAGCAATCAATAATGTCACTGGTGAAACATATAGTGCCACCGGGATTATTTTCGGAGCCATAGCAACTGTAGGTGCAGCAATTTTTAATGTAGTCATTGGAGTGATAAATGGCATTATTGGTATGGGAGTGGAATTGTGGAATTTCATAGCATCTTTTGCTAACTTTTTCGGAAATGTGTTCAATGACCCTATCGGAGCAATCGCGCGCTTGTTTATTGATTTATTCGACACAATAGTCAGTGTTGTACAAAGTGCGGCATCAATCATAGACACGGTGCTAGGAACAGATTATTCGGGGGCGTTACAAGGATTTCGTAATGATATGCAAGACTGGGTTGACGAGACCGTTGGAGAACAGACAGAGTATGTAGCAAAACTGGATGCAACGGACTGTACCATAGACAGAGCTAGTTACGAAGATGCGTGGAACGCAGGTTACAATGCAGGTGATAATTTGTTCGGTAGTAGTGACGGAAACGAAGAACAAAATTTCACAGCAAATCTAAACTCAAATGATGACTTGAGTAATATAGCAGCAAGCACAGCAGAAACCGCAGATACGACAGCAGCAATAGCAGATAGCCTTGATATTACCGCACAGAGCATTAAGTATATCAAAGATTTCGCAGAACAGAGAGCAATCAACAGATACACAGGAACAACAGTAAGTGTGGAAATGACGAACCATAACTCAATATCAAGTGATACAGATGTAGACAGCATTGCGAGACGTCTCGTTGACGTTCTGAACACAGAAATTAACACAAGTATGGAAGGAGTGCATTGAGATGGCATATGTAGTTAAATTGGGCGGAATTCAGCTTCCAATTCCACCAAGTAAGATTACTTGGAAGGGCAAGACTGGGAATAAGACAGTAACCCTAATTAACGAAGGGGAAGTAAATACGTTGAAGGACCCTAAACTTACAACGATTGATTTTGATGTACTTCTTCCTATGGTTCCTTATTCATTTACACACGGTGAGGCAAAGGAAGCGTCTTATTACATTGAGAAGATTGAAGGGTTTAAAACATCAAAAAAGCCTGTAACCTTTTCGGTAAATAGAAAATTCCCCAATGGTACAGTTATCCATAAAAATTCTTTAAAAGTTACCGTTGAAGATACGGATATTGAGGAGAATTCAGAAAATGGGTTTGATGTTAAATATTCTATCAGTCTAAAAAAGTATGTAGCTTACGGAGCAAAGAAGGTAAAAGTAAAAAATAACAAGGTAAAAAAGAAGAAGGTCAAAAAAGCAAAAGGAGAGGCGTTTAACCAATCCAAAATCACAATCGAATACGTGATAAAAAAGCCATGCAATACACTAATGTTGATTGCAAAGAAATTTTACAACGAAACAGGAGCAGCATATCAAAAGAAAATATACAATGCAAACAAAAAAGTAATCGAGGCAGCAGCTAAAAAAAATGGTAGAAAAACAAGCGCCAATGGAAAATACCTGTACGAAGGTACAAAGTTGCAGATTCCTTGTAGCTAGGAGGTGCAACATATGGCAGATTTAGTCAGTGTAGCGGCAAAGGAAGTCGGATATAAAGAAAGTGGAAATAACCGTACAAAATACGGAAGGTGGTATGGTGCAAATGGTCTTGCATGGTGTCACATGTTTGTGGCGTGGTGCGCATACAAGGCAGGCGTTCTAGGCGAGTATGTACCTAGAGAGGCAGGCTGTTCCAGAGGTTGGAAGTGGTATTGCGACCACAACATGCAATCACATGTAGTTTACAATCCTGATTATCAGCCGAAGCGAAACGATATTATCTATTTTTTAAATGGAAAATCCCATGTTGGAATAGTGGAATATTTTGATAGTAAAACAGGATTAGTACATACAATCGAAGGAAATGCAGGAAAATCATGTGATGGAGTGTATCGTTGCACGCATCATTGGAAACTTGACATCTCAATAGTTGGTTATGGTCTTGCTTCGAAGGCTTTTAAAAATGGGAAAAGCCCAAAGGCAACTAAGCCTACAAGCACAAGTACCAAAAAAAACTCCACACCTGCAGTTACAAGCACACCTGCAACAAGTTCTTCTGATAACAAAAAGAGCAATGTAGCAGATACTACTACAAAGGAAGAATTAGAATATCTAAAAAAGATATTGGCGAAATACGAAAAATCGAAGAAATCAAACACTACAACCCAAAGTGTAACAGCAACAGTAACCGGAAGGGAAACGAGTAAAAACCTTGCGATTGCTTTATTAGTAAATCATAATAACAAGTTTTATCAATTGCCAGTAAAAGAAGGGGCTACGGTTACATGGGAGCGAAAAGGTACTCCAGGGAAACTTAATTTTACAACTACCCTTGATAGGAAACTGATTTCCCTTGGAGACAGCATTTCTCTTACGGTGAATAAAACAAAGTTTTTCTTTGGGTATGTGTTTACAATTAAGCCTAAACAAGATGGAACAATGGATGTCGCTGTTTATGACCAGTTGCGATACTTTAAAAATAAAGACACATATATGTACAAGAAAAAGACAGCTACAAAATTATTGCGGATGATAGCAAAGGATTACGGTCTGAAAGTGTATAGCGATTTACCTGATACGAAGTATGCGGCGACTAGATTTGATGATGATATGACATTGTTTGATATATACGAAAATAATCTGGACGAAACTATGTGGAGTACCGGAAAAGTGTATGTGTTGCATGACGATTACGGAAAATTGAGGATTAGGCAGCCTTGGAAGGTAAACATCCTGATTGATGAGGAAACCGGGCAAACTTACGAATACACAGATACGATTGATAGTGATGTGTATAACCAAGTGAAACTTGCCTACGATAATGACGCAACAGGAACTCAAGAATATTTTATCAGCAAGAACAGTAAAGCGATCAACAAATGGGGACTACTTCAGTATTTTGAGAAAATAGACAGCCCTAAACTTGGTAAGCTGAAAGGGAAGGTCTTGCTGCAAGCGTATTGCAAATCAGCAAAAACAATAAGCATAAATGATTGTTTTGGTGACGTCAGAGTACGCGCTGGATGTATGTTACCAGTCATGATGAAACTATACGATGAAAAGATAGCCAATTACATGCTAGTCGATAAAGTGACACACAAATTTAACAACGCATCGCATACGATGAATTTAGCATTGAGTGGAGGTGATTTCGATACAACAGAACAGTAGTTTACTTAAACTCATAAAAATTGCGGCGATGGATGCCTATAAGGCATCCAAGCCATGTGATGTTGTAATTGGAACGATTGCAAGCATATCTCCTGTAAAGGTAAGGCTAAACCAAAAAGCAACACTTGCAAGTGACTTTATAAGTATGACACAGACTGCAAAAAATGCGTCACTTAGAAAGGGAGACAAGGTGCTTATGATGAGGCAGAACGGTGGACAGAAGTATTACATAATAGACAAGGTGGTGGACGAATGATACCAAACAGTGAGCTGGAACTAGATGAATTCGATGCGGATTTTGAAGAGGAAGAAGAACCAAACCTTACATATCGGCTGGATTTTGAAACTATGACAATTGTCGGGATTGTGGATGACAAGGAAGCATTGGCGCAGGCATTGAATAAAATATTGCTTACGGAAACAGATGCACATTTGATTTACTCTTACGGCTACGGAAGAGAATTCAAAGATTTGTACGGGAAATCCACGGCAGAGGTAGTGGATGAATTATCGGAACGTATAGAAGAGGCTATATTGAAAGATGAGCGTTTTGAAAGTGTGGAAGTGACAGAATTGACCGTAACAGGAAAGCACAGCATACATGTGGCAGTATCAGCAACCGCCGCCACAGGCGAGCAGATAGAAATGGAGGAAGATATAGATGTTTGAGGACAAGACATATGAGAACATTCTTGATGACATGCTAGAAAATGTTCCTGGCAATGTGGACACAAGAGAAGGCTCTATTATCTATGATGCTTTGGCACCTATTGCGCTAGAACTGGCACAGACCTATTCCGATTTGAGTGTTATTATGGATGAATGCTTTGCGGACACGGCAAGTCTCTATTATCTGATTAAACGTGCAGCAGAACGTGGGATTATCCATAAGGAAGGAATTCCTGCTGTGTTAAAGATAGCGGTAACACCGCCGGATATAGAAATTGAACTTGGGACTGAGTTTAATGTAGGCGAGTTTAACTATACGGTCACAGGAACTGCAGATGATGGAGACTATCTTATTACGTGTACTGAAGCAGGGACAGATGGCAATAACACAGGTGATGAATGTATACCGATTGGGTACATAGAAGGTTTAGAAGAGGTTCAAATTGCATCTGTTTACACATGGGGAACAGATGATGAGGATGTGGATGAATTCCGGGAACGCTACTTTAATAGTTTTCGTGAGGTAGCTTTTGGAGGAAATAAGGCAGATTATAAAGAAAAAGCGGAGTCGTTGGAAAGAGTAGCTTGCTGCAAGGTCACACCTGCATGGAACGGTCCGCGAACGGTAAAACTTACCGTAACGGACAAATATAATGATTACAAAGGAATGTCGGCATCTAACCTTTTGGAAGTACAGAATTATTTTGACCCAACACAAGACGGGATGGGGGTAGGAATTGCCCCGATAGGTCACATTGTGACTGTAGATACGGTATCCGAAGATAATGTGACGGTTAGTGCAAATGTAACATTGACTAGCGGTATCAGTTTTGATGACGTAGCAGAAAATTTATACCAAGGAATTTCAAATTACTTCCTAGAACTTAGAAAAACTTGGGGAGAGGAAGATATAATTATCCGCCCATCAAGGATTGAAACCATATGTCTTGGTACCACCGGCTTTGCCAACATAACAGATGTAAAAATCAATGGGAATGCAGGAAATTATACTTGTGATAGCAACAAAGTACCTTGCTTTGTCGCTGAAAACATGGAATTTACTGTTGTTTAGGAGGTGTCAGATGGATAGAAAATTGATTGAACACCTACCGGAGTTCCTTCGAGAGTTTAGGGAAATAAAGATTATTCTTGAGCAGGAACAGAAGCATGCCGAGGAGTTGGACGATGCCAAAGAGAGTATATTTGATAATAATTTTATTGAAACACTTACTCAAGAGGGATGCGAGCGATGGGAGACTTCCTTGGAACTGACAAGCAGAAATCTAACGTTAGCAGAACGAAGAAATCAGATACTTGGTCGCTTTACGGAGCAGCGTCCTTATACAATGCGAACTTTAAGAAATCAGTTGACTGCCATATGTGGAGAGGATGGCTATACCCTTTCCATGCAAGAGGATGAATATATTCTTGTTGTACGCATCAAAATGCACATGGATGGAAAGTACAATGCAGTAAAGACGCTCCTTGATAGAATTGTTCCGGCAAACATACTGATTGACCTATCCCTTCTTTACAATACATGGGGACAGTTATCAGTAAAGACTTGGGGCGAATTGTCACAGTATACATGGCAGCAGTTGAGAGAAGATACAGAAATTACAAATTAGGAGGAATTTTATGAAAGACTTTTTATGTGGAATAGTAGGGTTTATGGGAAGCGTAGTAGCTTCCTTTTTTGGTGGCTTTGACGCAGCGATTTTGACGCTTATCTTGTTCATGATAGCTGATTTTATAAGCGGAATGGTAGTGGCAGCAGTGTTCAAGCAATCCGTAAAAACGAAAAATGGAGCATTAGAAAGTAATGTGTGCTGGAAAGGTATCTGCAGAAAGATAATGACACTTGTCTTAGTGTTCGTAGCACATAGACTGGATATGTCGTTAGGTACTACATACATTCGAGACACCGTTACAATTGCGTTTATCGCAAGTGAAACTATCAGTATTTTAGAAAATGCTGGTATTATGGGGCTGACAGCACCAAAGGCGTTATCAGATGCAGTAGACCTATTAAGAGACAAGGTTGAAAATAAGGAGGAATAATATGGGTTTAAAAATAAATATACTTTTAGCAAAAGCAATTAGTTATGGAAGTATGCGTGATTTAAAAGATGTAAAATACATAGTTATCCACTATACGGGAAACAAAGGAGACACTGCAGAGAACAACGCAAAGTATTTCGCCAACACAAACACAAGACAAGCAGGGGCGCATTTCTTCGTGGACAAGCAGGGAGAGGTTTGGAAGAGTGTCAACATGAACAGAACCGCTTGGGCGGTTGGTGGACTTTATTCTACCGCAAATGGAGCAGGTACATATTATCAGAAATGTACGAATGCAAATTCTGTAAGCATTGAATTGTGTGATTGCGTAGATGAAACGAACTGGGAGCAGATGAAGGCTACTAGACAACTTGTAAAGTATATTCAAGAGAAGTGTCCAAACGCAAAGACAATCATTAGGCATTGGGATGTAAATGGAAAGTTATGCCCTGCCTGCATGACAGGGACAAACAACACCGCATGGGAGCATTTACATAGTTATCTGATAAATGGCTACCAGTATAAAGCAACGGTGACAAAGAAGGCAGCACTTAGAGCGAGTGCGAAAATTGCTGCAAATAAAATTGGAATTGCAAAAGTCGGAACAGTTGTTGAAATTACCAAAATCGTAGGAAATTGGGGACGGATAAAAGAGAAAACACCAGACGGGAAAACACTGTGGATCTCTTTGAAAAAAGTAAAAGAAATGTAATTGGTTACGAAGGGATTGAATAAAATAGATTGCATTCAAGACAGTTACTATGATATAATACAAAAAAGAATGGGTACACGTTCAGTGTATATCTGAACTCGTTACATACTCGTTACAGACAGTAATAGAAAGACTGATTTTTAGGGTAGCTGAAGTTCTCAAAGAGATAAT
>CAVIJT010000022.1:0-27427 GCA_963643465.1 Lachnospiraceae bacterium
TCATCGCTGTCATGTTGTGTTGTACTGTTAATCCCATAATAATTCCTCCTTGAATATACAGCAGCTTCCTTGCCGCTGAAAAACTAAATATGTGTTCCCGGTATCCATCGGCCGTACGCTCCGATGCCCTTGATACCCAATTCTCTCAGTAAATTATGTTTGATTTACTTGTTATATATATCGGAGTAGTTTTTGGAGAATTAACCCTTTTTTTGTTAAAATTTGGTTAATTCAAATTTTGTTCCGAAATATCTTTGTAATATTTTTACATATACAATTATTTTTTTCGATTCATAAAATAGGACTGCCCCATAACTGGGTCTGCTGAATGCTGATTATATTGCGCCATTCGCCTATTTCCAAAGTTATATTGTCTAATTTCCTTTTTTTTGTTCTTAAAAAACATTTCCATATACTGTCGGTTTCGCTCTTCCTGTGCCTGTATTTTTACAGTTAAATCTGTAATCACCTTAATATATCCCTGCATCTGCTCAATTTGGGAACGATATTTTTGTCGTTCTTTGGATAATTCCTCACCAGCTCTGGTATATACTTTCTCAAAGCCTTCTTCCAATTGTTCTATTTCTGCAATTAAGTCCCCTTTTTGCTTCTGTAGTTCATCTAAATCATCTATATTCACTTTAGGAAGTTTTAACGCCTGTTCTTGATTTATCACTACACGGTCTAATTTCTCCAACACGTTTTTCTTCTTTTTTAGAGATGTAAGTAATACATCAATATACGTATCCATTGTATTCACTTTTGCCTCCTTTTACAAAAGGTCTCCCTATCCTTATTAAGAATAGAAAGACCCATCCATAGCTTTTAACTAGCTCCACACTTTACTTTCTCCATCACTTCTTTCCAAGTATCGCGCATCTCTTTGATACGCCCCAATGCCTCATCCAGTAATTCCATATCCTTTTTTACATTAGCATCTACTAATGTGTAATAAATATACTCGTATACACGATCAAAGTCCTTTGCTACTGGATAATTAAAATCTAGGTCATTGCGAAACTGTACAATAATTCGTTTTGCTTTTTGCATGTAAAGATTTGCTTTCTCATAATCATCCTTCTCCAACGCCATCTTAGCCATATTGCAAAACTTAACTGCACCATCGTAAAGCATCAACGTAAGTTCTGCCGGAGAAGCGGTATTAATCTTTGTTCCCTGATACGCACTTGCTGCTGCTCCTGAAAATGCCATATCTATTCCTCCTATCTACTTTGTGAAGTAATTTCTTTTGTTATTTTTGTTATTATTTATATCGACCTTTTCCTCACTGGAAATAATAGGTTTTTAAAAAAAGAATAGATGACTTATAAAAGCCATCTATTCCTCTCACACATTCTATCTTTCCCTCTTTTTTATTAAGAACCAAAATAATTGGTAATTGCACTAGAACTATTCTGTAATTTAGCTAATGCAGTTTCCATTGCAGTAAACTGATTATAATATCGATCCTCTAAATCTTTTAATTTTTCTTCTAATTCTTCAATTCTCTTCTTATAATCAGTCTGAGCATCATCTAATTGCTTGTCATTATAGAAAGTCAACGCACTGCTAAGACTGGTCTTTGACATCTTCTTTGTTAAAGAATCATACAGATTTTGTCCAGCTTGTGCAAGTGTTTTCATAACTGCTTCCGGATTACTCTCTAACGCCTCCATCAACGCATTGGTTTCTGAAGAATAGGTGTCATCATCTTCATCACCAAAAATATGAAGTTTACCCTTCTCTGTATAATCACTAGATGTCTTGATACCAAAGCTAGAAAGTGAATATTTCTTTCCATCTACATCCACAGTAACCTGTAAAGAACTTCGCATAGTGGAAATGAGACTATTTAATGTACTATCTCTTCGAAGTAAAGAATCTTTAATCTTAGTTTCCCACTTCTCTATTTCATCATCAGACATTGCTTCTTTTTGCTCATCAGTCAATGGATCATAATCACGAGCTGATTTTGCATTATATTTGGTGTTCATTTCCTCTAAAATTTCATTATATTTCTTCACAAAATTCTTCACCATATCATAGGCTGCCTGCGTATCATTATTAACAGTCAATGCAATTTCATCATATTTACCAGTAGTCTGATTTAATGTTGTAGATGTAAGACTTAAAGTAAGACCATTTACAGAAAAATTATTGCTACTTCCTGTAAGTTCTGCACCATCCAATACAATTACAGCATCACTTGCCCATTTTATACTCAATCCACTGGTTCCTGTGATATCGTCTGCACTTGTCTTTCCTGTTGAATCAATTTCATCTAATCCTAACAATGACAACTGCGACTTACCATCTGCAGTTGGTGTTCCGCCTGTAATTTCATTTTTTATGTATTTTACCATTTGCTCATCAAAGCTGTCAAACTCATCGGTTGTAAGATTTGTCTTTAACAAACGGTAGGCATCTACCTGTTCTTGGGTTAATCCTGCATCTGCGATTTCTTCATCTGTTACAGCATCTAAATCTAGTCCTTTTAACGCTGTATAAGTCGCTTCATCCAAAGATTGTAGCTTCTCATATGCACTCTTAAGTTCAGAAGCATAGAACATATCATCACGACTGGCAGCAATGGTATTAAAATTCGTTTTTACCTCATCTGCGGTCGCATAATCTGCTAAATAATCAGACATAATATTATTTAACGTACCTTGTGTAGCTGCATCATCCTTCTCTAGTGCAGCATTAAATGCTGTTTTAAATTCATTATATTCCTCTTCCGTCAAACCATATTTATCAAGTGTATCTGCTATTTGCGTATCACTATAATACCCACGAACACAGTTCAAAACATCAATGGCAGCATTATTCATGTCTACCTGCGTTCCAGCTTCCACTCCTGCACGTAACTTCTCTTTAATTACATCTGCTGCAGCTATATAATTGTCATACAAAGACTCATCACATGCGCTTGCGCTCTCTAATATAGAATTAATAGTCTGATTTGCCTCGGTTCTGGTGGAAGTTCCTGTAGTAATACTAAACGCATTCTCTGCTCCACTGTCTCCTGAACTAACAAATAATCTCTTCTGAGTAGTATCAAAATTCGCATTCAATCCTGCAGACTTACACGAAGAAATAAAATCTGCAATAGTAGTTGTTGCTGTTACTTCAAGCTGACTGGATTTCCCATCTGCTCCATTAATAGTGATTACTGTTCCCTCTGCCATACCAAGATCAGTCAAACTCTTTACTGTAGAATTAGCATCAATCTTAGCTCCAGTAACCATCTGTGAAGACGCCAAAGACTTAACTGCCAAAGTATGTGAACCTGAAACTGCACCATTTGTTGCAGTTGCCGTTGCAACTGACTCGTTAGAAGAAGTTGCTTTCTTTGTTAAATAACTACCCTGAGTCTTAAATTTTGTCAATTCTGTTGTATAAAATGAATACAATTTTGTATTCATATCTTTCCATATATCCTCTGTCCATTCAGACTTTGTCAATTGATTCTCAACCTTTGTAACCTTCATCTTCTGGGCACTAACCAATGCTTCAATAATGCTATCTGTGTCCAGTCCGGAAGTCAAACCTGTCATTCGAATTGCCATATGATTACCTCCTTACATCTTTTCATCCACAACAATTCCTGCAAGTTCCCAAATCTTCGCCAGCATATCCAATGTTTCCTCTGCAGGTATCTCACGAATTACTTCTTCCGTCTCCAAATCTCTTACCGTAATAGATACCCTATTTGTTCGATCATCAAACGCATACTCAAAAGACTTCTTCGTAATTTTCGCTCTCTGATTCGCCTCATCAATCGCCTGCTTAATCTGCTTCTCAGTAAGTGCCTTCTCGTTGTTTTCCTTCTCTGTACCCTTAGCATCCGCAGATTTATCACTATGTTGGCCCTTTGTTCTCTCACCCACAATTTCTTTGTGCTTTACGCTCTCTGATTTTACTTGCACATTGTTATGGTTCTCATTATAGTTTCCATTAATTTGATTTGTCATTCTTCCCACCCCATTTCAATTTTAATTTTATCTGTTCCAAACCGGGTACATATATAATGAAACACGCTACTTACCCTATATCTATTTTATCGGCCTTGTTTCGAAAAAATTAACAGCATTTGGGATTTTTTTACTTTTCCATTGATGGTAGTCTTTCATAATTCAATCAACAGTTATTCTTTCTCTTTTGTAGAAAATAATTGTTCCAACGCTCCTAAATCTGGAACCTCTGTTTCTACCGCCTGCTTATTCTCTTCCTGAATTTGCAAATATATCTCTTTTCGATAGATGCCTACATCTTTCGGTGCCCGAATCCCTATCTTTACTTGGTCGTTACGAATATCTAAAATAGTCACTTCTATATCATTGCCAATCATAATGGATTCGTTGTTTTTTCTGGATAATGCTAACATGATGCGGCCTCCTTTTCTTTCCTTTTTTGTATAGCGTCGTATACATTATACTTCACTACATAATCCGGATTTTCCACAATTGCCTGACACCCCTGATTAGTATCAGAATTGATAATAATTGGTGCTTTTAAATTCACAGTTGTCTTTTTTACATCAGAAGATACCGTCATGGTCAACAAAATACACAGATTTTCCTCTGTCAACTCTCCCAAAGGTTTGATCAATTCGTCATTAACTTCTGGATTGTAATCCTCCTTTACTGCAAACGGATTGATAACCGGAAGTGCCAACGCTTGCTCCTCCACACTCTGCAACCACATTACATTGGAATCTTGCTCTTTCTCACTATCAAATAAGATCGTATATTTCTTAAAGTTCTCAAATCCCATAAGCCCATTCTCAAAATTTAGAATCTTATCTTCTGAAAGATCTACCTCTCCAAAATATTTTGTCTTTACTAACATAATTGTTACCTCCTACATATATCGCATCCGTGCATGAATTTCCATCCTGTATTATTATAGAACTGCCCTACTTTCTGTTATATAAATGGTCAGTTCCTATTACGCTACTATTATCGTCACTTTTTTAACCTTCACTAACCCCATGTGACATTGTTCACACTTATTTTTTCATCAGATTATCACCATATTATATACAACTTGATTTCAACTTTAAAAGAGGTAAGTCTCACCTTTGTGTGACTTACCCCTTATCAATATTTCCTATTATAAGAAATCCAACAATGTATTTTGCGCTACTTTTCCAGTGGCTGAAAGGGAAGCCATATATGTAGTATAAGCATCCTGATAATTTACAATGGCCTCTTCTATATCTATCTGTTCATTGCTATCAAGCAATTCTGTAATGGAATTAGACTGATCTTCCAAACGAGTCTTTATCATATCCAATCTACTATATCGGCTACCTGTATCTGTCAAGGCAATATTAATACCAATTTTCTTAACAGTACCGTCTTGATAAGCTACTTTGCTACCACTTTGTGCGTTCTGGGTAGCAGTGATGGCACGTCCAAAATTCTCCTGAATAATAGATTTGCGAATGCTCAATTCCGTCTCTAACTGTTCTTTTAATTTTGTATATGCCTCTTTCTCCTCATCTGTTAAATTACTATTTGTTAAAAGCAGGTCTACATCTTCAATCTTTGACTGTGTATCATAAGCATTGTCCACAGCTTCCATGATATTATCTAATGCACGAGCATAAGAAGAATTCAATGTCTGATTGGCTAATGTGTTTACCTTTAAAGATTGACTGGAACTAATATTGTAACTAATATCCTGTTCTTCCGGTTTCTTGTAATTAATCGTATCACCAATCTCTGTAACCGTTCCATCTGGATTTTTCACAATGCCGACTGCAGTACAGTCATAGTACATTTCTGGACGAACATCTCCCACTTCAAATTCACTCTTTTGATACTCAGTGGTAATCTTTTTTGCAGTTCGTAGAGTGTCATACATATCCTGTGAAAAAATAATTTGTCCAGTATCTGCAATAAATTTCACTCCATCTGTTCCTGTAAAATCGTATACATCCGCATCGGAACTCTGGCATGGAGTCAAAGTCAACGTATTTTGTGTCCCATCTTCTGCTACATAAGTAAAAGTCAAATTCTGGTCATCTAAATTTTTATATCCTAAATCCAAACAATATACACTGGCATCCACAGGAGCAAAATTGGTAGAATAATCTTCTGCTGTATATCCGTCTGTATGCGTAGCACAACCTGTAACATATTTTTTCTCGTACATATTTTCAAAAGTCAAAGGTTCTGTAATAGTGTACTTCTTAGAAGAATCGGCCTGCAAATACGATACAGGGGAATCGGTTCGATACCCAGAAAATACATAACGACCTGCATTATCTGTATTAAGCATTCCATATAATTCTTCTTTATACTGCTGTAACTGACTGGAAATACTATCCCTGTCAATGACTTCATATGTATCATTAGACCCCTGTGTCACGTATTCCGTAATATCTGTCAACAAACTAGTCATACTATTCAATGCAGACTCTGTTACCTCCATCCAGTTATAAGCATCTTCTACATTCTTTTTTAAATACTGCGTTACCTGTGTCAAATTAGCACGGTATTTTAATGAACGAATAGCAACTACAGGATCTTCAGATGGCTTCTGTATTTTCTGACCAGTTGCATACTGGTTAAACTTTGTATTCATATCTGCCTTATTAGACATAATGTTATTTAACATTCCAGCAGACATCATTTTATTGGTTACTCTCATATTTCCACTTCCTTCCTAACGTTGCTCTTTATACCATTGCCATCAACACATCGTAAATCTGCTGCATGGTAGATACTACCTTTGCTGACAATTCATATGCGTTTTGATATTTTACAAGATTCATGGCCTCTTCATCCTGATCTACACTGGATACAGACATTCTTTGATTATCAATACTATTTGTTATATTTTTCTGACTGGTAGCAAATATAGTAACCTGTTGTGTCTGTGTTCCAATATCCGCAGTAAAACTTTCCAAAAATTGTGATGGTTTACCTTCATTGAACATACTTGTATCATCTTTTGTGGCAATCAGTTTGTCCAAAATCTTACTCTCTTCCACTCCCGAATTTATATCTCCTGCCAAAGCAAGTTTCATCACATTATTTTGAATATCTGCATTTACACTGGTATTTAACGCAGTCAAACGATAATAAGAAACTCCAATATTTTCCGTCCCATCTGCATTTGTAGCAGTTCCATTAGAAGAAAATTCGGATATTTGCTCATACAATATATAATCTTTACCTGTAGTTGCTTCTACTCCAGTAAACAAATCCAAACCTTGATCTCCGTTTAAATCCTGTCCTTGATTATGAATCTCATTGATTGCTGAAGCATAAGTACGGATAAACTGATTGAGTTTTGCTTGATAATATGGCACTCCCATAAAGTCAATGCTGTCGCCAACAGAAAATTTTCTTCCTATCTTTGATGTTAAAAGTGTATCTGTTGCAGAAACATCACTTCCATTTTCTGTTGTAATCCCCTTAAAGGTATAGGTATACGAACCATCCGCTGCCACACTCACCGAAAAACTATCATAATAATAAGTAGCTGCTCCAATTGTAATTTTTCCCTTTTCTTCTGGAAGATTAAGCAGATTTACATTTTCACAATTTGTATCAGTTACAACAATACTTGTCTTTCCTGTAACTGCATCCGCCTCTACCGATTTTATTGTGCCAGTAAAATTATTTCCGTCATTTCCATCTCTTACTTGCAACAATGCCTGTAACTTTCCACCCAAAGATGGACTAGACATATTAAAATCTTCTCCGTTACTCCATTTTAACTTATAAAGATTGTCCACATCATTCATATTTACATGGCCTTCTTCATTCTCAACCTCAATGGTATTGTAAATGTAACTATCTACCAAAGTAACTCCGTCTACCTGTACCACATACTGATTGAGAGAGGTCGTATCATCTCCCACATAAATTTCATTTACAGAAACGTTGCAGTATTCAGACAATTCATCAATTAGCAAGTCTCTCTGATCTCGAAGATCATTTGCCATGCCCCCTTGAAGTTCCAATGTATTAATCTGCTTATTCAAGGTGGCTACCTGAGATGCAATGGAATTGATTCGTTCCACTGTTGTTTTTATATCTGCATTTGCCTCCTGCTGTACCTTTTGCAAACTCTGTGCTAAGTAATTCACATATTCTGTTAAATTGTTGGCAGACTCTTTTACTTGGGTACGTGTAGTAGAGTCTGCTGGATTATTATTCAAATCCTCCAACGATGTATAGAAAGTGCTAAGAGCCGAAGTAACTCCCTGTGCATTTGAATCTGATTCATTAAAGTATGTTTCAATAGCTGATAAATAATATTCCTGCGCTTTATAACAACCATAAGAGGTATTGGAAGTACGATATTTTTCATCATAATAAACATTTCTTTCTCTCTCAATGCTGGTAATGGTAACACCTGTACCAGACATTCCTGCCTTGCTGTATACAGAAATCGGTGTACCTGCCTGTGTAGTCACTTTTTGTCTGGAGTACCCCTTTGTAGTTGCATTTGACGCGTTGTGTGCCGTAGTATTTAAAGCTGCTGAGGACGCATAGAGTCCAGTCTTTCCAATGGTAAGTCCAAAAAATGTAGATGCCATTCCAAATCCCCCCTTATCCTAGTTTATTTAATAAATCTTCTAACATAGCGTCTACTGTAGCAATGTACTTAGAACTAGCAGTGTACGCATACTGGTACATAATTAAGTTGGTCAATTCTTCATCTGAGGAAACTCCTGATACCGAAGATCGGTTATCATCAATACTATTTACCAAAGACTGCTGTGTCTGTGCTTTGGAAGAATATTGCTTTCCTATGGTCGCAAGATTTCCCACTAAAGCTCCATAATAATCCACAATATTATATTGCGTTGCAGTGTTAGGATCTAAAGTTCCCATCTTACTTGTATCCTGCCATAATGCAGATAAACGCTCACAAACTTCTGGATCATATCCCTCTGCATAACCCTTATAATTATTACCAGAAAGTGGAATAATAGATGGATTATCCAAAACAGCTTGATTGATTACTAACTGATCAATCGTATATAAACTATATGTATCTCCATAGTCCTCATCATCTGCTAAATTTTTCTTATTTTCCTCATTATATATATAAATGGTCTTTGTCTGATTGTTTCCGTTCTCATCCTGATAAGTAATGGTTGCTTTTTTATAACGCTCCACACTTTGTCTTGAAAAAATTTCCACACCAATGGTTGCTTGGTCATCTAAACCAACTCCAGATTCATATTCATCTAAAATACGAATATAGGAACCATCGTCATTTTGTAAGTTAATGGTATTTCCTTTTTCATCAACAGCAGTAGTTACACCTGTGATACCAAGTTTTTCCAACGCAACATCTGCTGCTTCATTTGGACTAAGTGCATCATTTACCGCAGTTACAACTGCATGTACCAATTTATCCAAATATGCCTGTGTACTTGCAATAACAGAAGCATTTGTTGTTTGATTAAATTCTTTTAATAAACGTTTGTAAGTCACCTCTCCGTATCCATCGGTCTCCTCTGGAATATCGGAATAGTTACACACACCCTCGCCTCTAGCAAATAGCAAACTTTTAATCTTACCCACATCTGTATTCTGTTCAGAAGAAAATCCCTGATCCAAATTATAAACTGGAGTCCCATCTCCCCAAATTACATTTACTAGATTATTCTCTTCATTCTTCTCTGTCTTCATGTTAAACACAAAATCCTGTCCAACAAACATGGTACCCTCAATATTTACCATCACTCTTCCATCTACATCTTCATGGTAAGTAATACTTGCATACTGAGCCAATTCATCTAACAAAGAATTTCTCATATCACGATAATCGTTGGCAATCTCATTTCCAGCTTCCGCTTTTACAATAAGTTTATTCAACTCATAAATCTCATTTCCAATCTCATTGACACGATCTACCGAATCCTTTATCTGTTCATTTAGATTCTCCTGATAAGCTGCCAATTGTGAATACACGTCTTGGGCACGAGTCAAAAACATATTGGCAGTATTCACCAAAGAAGATCTCTTTACCAAGCTATCTGGCTCTTTTACTAATTCTTCTACTGTCTTCCATAAATCAGTAAGTGTCTCTTGGAATTCCGCACCTTCCATCTCACCCATAAGATCTTCTACTTCTGATATAGCTTCACTTTGCACATCATAAAATGTTTTACGTCCTACTTCTAAACGATATGACTTATCAAAAAACACATCTCGCACTTGTGAAATTCGATTTACCTCAGAACCAAGACCGATTTGTGATAAACTAATATAACAACTTCCCACTGTGTTATATGTACGGTCGGTCGTGTTTACACGCTGTCTGCTGTATCCTTCTGTATTCACGTTCACCAAGTTGTGAGACGTGGTATTTACTCCTGTCTGCGCACTCTTTAATCCTGTTACGCCTACAGAAAAACTGGTCATCAAACTACTCATGATATCCACCTATTCCTTTCTAAAATATTTGAGCAATCGCTTTGCTCAAAGAAGAACTCTTTACTATTGCTTTGTATCAAACGTCCCTGCTTGCAAAGCCGGCGCATCTACTGTAACTGCACCTTTTGAATAGTTGTTCCCCGGCGACATCCTTGTACTTTGAATCAAATTCATATCGAATTCTATCATATCTAGGGATTGTTCTATTAACGATTTGTTTTGAATATTGATATCCACTAACCTTTGAACGGTTCTCTTTAGATTGTCGTGTATTTGAGATAATTCCTTCTTTTCTTCTGGTGAATTATCCAACACCTTTATGATATCTCTTAAATTTATATCGGCAGCATTTCGATTCAAAATAATGCCTATATTAACAATAACCTCGGATCTCTTTTTTTCTAAAACAGTCACTTTATCTACATATTCTTGCTCCTGTTCTGTTATTTTTTGAAGAGATTCGAGGTTATTCTTTATAATCACTTTTGTCTTTTCTGACGCAATTGGAATTAGTTCGTCATATATCTGCTGTTCCTCTTTCAAAATAGAAATCAGCTCTTGTATCACACTTGCCAAAAGGACCCCCCCCTCCTTGCCTTTATCCTGTTGTCTATAAAATTCCACCTAAAAAGCTATCAATCATCTTGTCTGCTACATCTTCCATTGATACAGAATAGGTTCCTTCTGCCATCTGTTTCTTAATGGTCTCCACTCTATCTTCTCTTACATCCGGAACTTCCGCAATGGCTTTCTTAGCTACTGCAATGTCCTTGCCAGCCTGTGAAATCTCCAACTTATCGCTGCTTGCCTTCTTGTCTGTCGTTACCTTCTTTGCCTGTGTGTTAGTTTGATAAACCTGATTCACTGCATTGTATGCATCAATTCTCATACAAATCACCACCTTCTTCTACGTTATATTAGTAATATCGGATATTTTCCATAAAACGTTATATTATTTTTAATTTTTTTCGTTTTTTGTGAATTATGCCAATTCTTGCTTTTTGCATATTATATGTTTCATACATTTTGCCCAAGTACAAGCAATGTCCATTATACTCAACCGCTTCTATATACTCATACGCCATTAAAAACTAAGCATACAAACCTCTATGTCCATTACTCTCATCTACAGAAACTTCCGATAAAGCGTGTTTCCCATAAGTTAATCCAGCATACACCTGTTGTACATTCTTCATAACAGGACCTTCTCTGTCCTCCGAAGAAATCTTTGCATAGGCATCATGAATACGCCCTACTATTCCAATGCAACCTTCCAGTTCATCGTTCTGACCTCTCAGTCGATCCCGTATGATAACTTTGTTAATATACTTGTAAATAGAAAGCAACCGAAAAGACAGCTCATACTGGTAATCTAAAGTTCCCATCAACTCATTTAAGAACTTCTGCGCATTCTTTAATGCTGTATCAAATGCTGCCATATCTTGTCTCTCGTATTCTATCAATGCCTGCTTCAACTCTTCCTGCAATATTTCATATACAATTACAAGCAATTCTGTACGATTGGCCTGCACTACTCGGGCAGAATATTCTTGTCTTTTTTCTTTGTCCATTGCTTCCTCCCATCTGTTGCCTGTGCAACGTTTTTCTTCCCAAAGAACCTCTTCCTCTTGTTGTATATATCGGCTTTCTTTCACCCTTCCTTAGAATTTTTTCCAAATTTCTCTAAAATCATCCCACCAAAAACGAAAATAAAAGAGAGACTCTCTTTCCCCTTAAGAATCTCTCTTTTGTTCTTTACCCTTGTAACATACTTAGTATAGTCTGTGGCATCTGATTTGCCTGCGACAACATGGATGTTCCTGCCTGCTGTAATATAGACAACTGACTATAATTTGTCATCTCCTCTGCCATATCCAAATCATCAATACGAGTCAATGCCTCTGTAATATTCTCATTGGATGTATCCAGATTGTTAATACAATGATCCAATCGATTTTCATAAGCACCCAGTTTTGCTCGAACAGTAGATACTTTGTTGATAGCAAAATCTAAAGAATCAATTGCTACACTTGCACCATCTGTATTACGCACATTAAGATCAGCAATCTCCAATGTCTCTGTATCTACTCTTGGAATTCCCACTACAATGGTCTGCCCTTCATTAGCACCAATCTGCAATGTAATCGGACCTGCATCCAACACAGTCAACTCTACTTCTTCTGCAGCAGACACAGTCATTTTCATCTCAAAGCCATCTTTTCCAAGAATGGTTACCTTATTACCATCTGCTGTTACTGTTGTTGTTGCAGTATCAAAATCATCTGCATTCAAAGTAATCTCTGCATCGGTTCCATAGACAGTTACTGTACTATTACTAATTCCTAAAAAGTTTGCCAAATCTGCATCGTCACAGCTTATCTCCACTTTTTGGCCACTGCCTTCATATAAAGAAGAAAATGTAAGTGTGGACCCCGCTGCTAATGCCGTGTCTGTAGTAACTTCCACATCCACACATTCCCCAAGATCACGAATTGACTCAAATGCGCTTTGCAAACTAGATCCTGCTGCAATAATTACACTCTCTCCATTAATAGTGACTTTTCCACTGGCAGGAACCGCACCTGTTCCCACTGCAGTTCCCGAAACCTCTGCTTTGGTTCCGACTTGAGTTACCTCCATCTTATACTGTCCAGATTTCACATCTTCTGACACGCTCTTAAACTTTACATTGCTTGTACTTGCATAAAACTGACGATCTGCATCTCCATTCAGCAATTTCTTTGTGTTAAACTCTGTATCTTCTGAAATTCGGTCAATCTCTGCAGAAAGCTGTTCAATCTCACTTTGAATCTGCTCTCTATCTTCTGCAGTATTTGTCTCATTCGCTGCCTGTACACAAAGTTCACGCATTCTCTGTAACATATCCTCTACTTCATTTAAAGCACCTTCTGCAGTCTCTATTACAGATACACCATCAGACGCATTTCTGGATGCCTGTTCCAATCCACGAATCTGCGTTCTCATTTTTTGAGAAATTGCCATTCCTGCCGCATCGTCCGCTGCTTTATTTATACGATATCCAGAAGATAGTCTCTCAATACTATCCTGTAATGCTTCATTGGTTCTTGCTAATCTGGTATGTGATTTAATCGCTGCAATATTATGATTAATCTTCATATTTTTGCTCCCTTCTGCCCATTGGCTTAACTAAATTTGTTACAGTTCACAGGTATGTGAACTGCAACCTAAATTTAACTTAACTATTGTTCCATCTGCGATACATGTTTAATAAATGCTTTTGCAACCTGATATAACTTTCTGGTATCCTTTGTATGCTGCGCATCGCCTTTTATATTTTCATAAGCCTCCATGCTCTTTGTCTGTAATCCATAAGTCACACGCCCAAGTTCCATCCCTTGAACCAAAAGACGCTCTTTAAAGTTCTCTGTTTCTTCCTGCATATCGTCTGCAGCCTTTCTGGATGCACATAGCACCACTCCAGTTACTGCATCTTCCTGCACATCAAAAGTTGCAGATATATTACCAAATCGCTCTGAATCCATACGAATTTCTACTTTTCCTGCATCTTCTGTGCCATTGACTATGGTTAAATGAATGTTTGTTACATTCTCACCAGTAACTACTGGAATATGGTAATCCTGTCTTGCCGCCAACTGTCTAAGCAATCCCACTCTTCCAGTCTGCATGCGAAGTTCCTGAAGTTCCATAGATGTAATCTGACTGTCTGCAAATCTTGCCTCCAGTATAGCTTCCACATTAGATACCAATGTGTCATACTGTTCTAGCATTCCATCTGCATCTTCCATTCCCTCAACCATATGTTCCACAGTCTCTTTCAGCTCTTCCTGTTGCTTTTCAGGTGCCTTCTTTGCCTGATTCATCAAATCTTCATAGACAGTACCGATATTTCCTGCTGCCATTAAATTCTCAATGGTAATTGGAATTTCATTGGCATTCAGATAAGAAATCATTCTGCTACTGTTATCGGTTACTTGTCGCAAATTCTTAAGAAACTCTTCCTCATAGCCTGCATCTATTTCTTCCTTTTTGTCTGCATTCTTTGCCTGTCTTACCTGCTCCAACAACTTTTCTACATTACGCTGAAACAGTTCATTTGCAAATTCTTCACCTTGTCTTCCGGAATCCATCTGCATTTGTTCCAATCCTACAGGAGATATCTCCTCAGAAAGAGCATCCACAACCATGTTGTAATACTTTTCTTTTGCATTCTCTTCTTTGCTAAAAGCATCCTGTACCTGGGACAATAACATACTTCTACTATACTTTATATCCTGCATGTCACTACTATCCGTAGCCTTTGCTTCCACGCCGCCACTTTTCAAGGTACGTACTGCTGTTAATAAATTCTCTAAAGTCATTTCTCTCTCTGTTTGCAACACATATCCAACTGCAGCTCCACTCATTTTTTGCACATTATTCAATAACTTATATATATTAATAAAGGTATTTCTATCTGTCTCAGAAATTCCATTTCTTTGCTCTAATTGATACAAGTATTTACTATATTTTTCATCCTCTGTAATGCCAAGTTCTTCTTTTATTTCACAAATGGTAGCATCCAATTCTGAAATGGTACTTTCCAAAGGATTAATATTTCGCTTAATCAATTCCACTGTCACAGCCGGATGTAAATCTTTTAATAATTGATTTACTTGTGTATCATACTCTTTTACCTGATACACATTCTCTTCTGTAATAGGCATATGGTTGTAAGCAAGTATTTTTACTGCACGAACATTTGCCTCAGTTGTGTCCAGTTTCATATCTTTCAGAATATTCGGTATATTTTGGAATGCTTTTTGTATACTATCTCCAAGTTCCCGATCCGGTCTGGTCATTAAAGTATCATAGGCTGCTCCTGCCCGGTCAAGTTTTGCTTTAAGCGAACTTCCTTCTTCATGGATTTCTTCCAAGGTAATTTCTGCTCTTCTTGAAAGGGTATAACCAAGAAGGTAACTTGGCTGTTTTCCAATAGCAGCAACGGTTTCTTGTGTATGCCTTAACAGTTCTACCTGTTCTTTGTCATCCACTACTCCGCCCTCTTGCAAAATCCCACGGTAATAGGCATCCTCTATCTCTCGAAGTTCTTTTACGATTTCCTCAATATTCTCTACATCAAAAGAAATTCCTTTTGCAGATAAACGGTTGGCTGCATCAGCAGTCATTTTTAATCTTACTTCCTCCAATTGTCTTCTCTTTGTAACAAGAGAAATATCTGCACTTTCCAAAGTTTCCTCCGAATCAACTAGCTGAACTACACCTTGCAATTGTTCTTCTACTTCCGCTAAAAAGGCCTGCACACTTTGCATGGCTGCGTCCATATTTTCTGTAGTAAGCAATACACCTTCCAATTCTTCTCCAAGTGCATAGCTGTTTACTACTTTTTCCAAAACCTGTTGTGGATCATAATGCTCTTTTACCTGTTGTAATGTTGCCAGTTCAGTAAGACTCTCCTTTGTAATAGGCAAATCATTGGAAAATAACCATTTTGCCTGCTCCAAAGTATCTGCATTAACTTCCAAACCAGCTTCTGCAATAATATTTTCCACCTGTGGCTCTATCTCCTGCCACATACTCTCTTTTTCAAAAACATCCCCCTGCATGGCACTTCCTTCATACATTACTGCTGAAGACTGATATCCATTGGCATATTGAGCCATAGAATAATTATATTTTTGACTACTTCCTGCATACTGCGCATGATATACATTCCCAATAGTAGGAGAAAGTTCCTGATCCACCATATACTCCATAGCCTGATCCGTCATATGTGGCGCTACATTTGCCATATCCATCACACCAGAAATACGCTTAATATTATTTTCTGTCACTGGTAAATTGGCATTTTCCAATGCACGTACAATCTGGTCTGCCATACCACTTTCTGCCACACGTTCCACAGCCATCTGCTGTGACATCTGCTGTATCTGCTCTTGCTGTTCTTTAGCATTTTCTTTGTATGCTTCCAATCCAGCCTCTCGCTCCATACGTTGCTTTTTCACTCTGGATAACATACGGTCTACTTGATCTACTTCTCGCTTACCAACAGACATTCCATCCCGTTCCATATCCTGCATATCTTCCCCCGTCATGCGGTCACTTGCAGACGTGGTATGCTGTTCCAATCCCTCTACAATATTTCCGTCCGACATACCGGATTTTTCCAAAAGATCAGAAAAACTCGCTTTATCGTTTCCAACCATAGTCCGAACCATTGCCTGATTCCCAGTTACGGAATTCATAGTCTTTTCCACTTCTTTTAATACAATACTGTCCTTTGATACTTCCTTGATTTCAAAACTTCTCTCTTCGCCTTCCTTGGCATCCCGTACTGCAGATTTTGGCACATTTACCTCTGTACCATTAAAATCAATGGAAATCTTTTTGGATACTCCGGTAATGGTTCCCACAATGATTTGTCCTTTCAACCCCAACTTAGTATAATCCTTCTGTGACTGACCATCCTTTGCTATACTTATCCTTCCCGATGTACTCATCTTTACACTGCTTGTAAATTCCATAGATTTCACACTCACCTTCTCTTTTACATATTGTTTTTATTTCAAAGTCTGCTCTATCTCAGTTACTTTCTCATTAAAGAGTTTCGGCTACTAATTTGGAAAACTTTAGAAAGCATTAGATTTGTAATCGAGTAGACTCCTACTCGCTTCGCTTTTGCACCAAAAAAGAAGTTCAATGTCCCTCCCCAGAGACACTGAACTTCTTTTTTTCTCCCATTTAGGCCTGCATCTTCCCTACAAGCCAGTTTCTTTCATATTCTTCTTCCATCTTTTTGCTTCTATAACACGAACCACTGATAGATACACAAGCCCTTCCATTGGCCTTCGCATTATATAACTCCTCATCTGCACATTCCTGTAGTCTTTGAATACTTTCTTCTCCTCGTTTGATCTTTCCGCACTGTATCCCAATACTGACAGTTACAACATCCGTAAAATTCTTTGGTGCATGCAGTATACCAAGCTGCTCAATACTCTCTTGTAAATTAAGCGCCCAGTTCCTTGCTGCCTCTTCCGTCAAGCCGGTTAAAAATACTAAAAACTCCTCTCCGCCTATTCTGGCTGCCAAATCAGTTTTACGACGAGTGGCTTTTTGAATCTCATTTGCTACTTTCTTGATACATTCATCTCCCTCTGAATGTCCAAAGGTATCGTTGTACCACTTGAAGTTGTCTATATCCAGCACTACTGCTGCCACAGGCACTTCATTGCGCACACAATGAGGTACAACAGTAAAAAGACTTCTCTCCAAGCCTCTTCGATTCAATAGCTTCGTCATCGGATCTGTCTCTGCGTCAAATAATGCAGACTTTAACCTTCTCCGCTGTCTGCATTCTCTTATGTAGCTATCGTAACGTACCTTCGATAAATACCATCCAAGAAACCCCCACGTTACCATACATCTAATCTCCTGCCACATAAGATGATGTCTCCAATTTATCACTGCACCTGTCGCAATAAACACGAATATTCCTAACACTCGTTCCTTTCCGGTAAGTCTTGGCACTCCCCCAAGTATCAAAACTTCCACCAAAAACACAGCTAAGCTAATATTGATATCCTCTGCTTTATAAGATAGATACGTGAGTTCACTGAAAACAACTCCCCAAAATCCCAGATAAAATGGTTGATACAAACTTTCCCATTGTTCTCTGATTAACACCGTTGATCCATAGGCAAATCCTCCAAATAAAAGGATTGCTCCTGCAAAAAAAGCCATTTGTTCTAAAAGTCCCATCACAAATAGTTCCAAATGACTACCGATCAACGTAACAAGCACAATTAACACAGCCAAAACGATTGATGCTATGAATATTCTCCGTACATTCTTCCTCCTCTGCATAATGTATAGCTTATCATCTACTTCCTCATTATGCAAAACCCTATATCCTAATACATTCCCCAATTCACGCCCGCTATGCTTAATTGAACCAAATGTAAGTTTCATATTACCACCCTTCCCATTATTCATGGTATAAAAATTGCGAAACCTAATTATCTGATTATTAAGCGTTACACAAATCTTCTCTTCGTCAATACTTGTCCGATACTCAATTGGTACCCCCTTGACTTGCTACTACTCGCCATCATCATATAGTGTCTACTAAGGTGTCATTCACTTACAAAAGTATTATGCCACATTTCTTCTTTTTTTGCAATTACTTTTTCAATTTTTATGTACTTTTTTTATTTATTTCTTTTTCGTGTAGTTTTTGCTTTTCACATCGTCAAAAATGGTACTAAATTCCCATACAAATATACTTTTCTATTAAAAAAAGAGCAACTATCCCCTCAGGCATAATTGCTCTTTTTCTTTTACATATCCGCTTTCTTTCTTAATTTTGCGAAAAATCCTTTTTTCTCTGGTTCTGGCTCCACATTACCGCGAAGTCCCTTTACATCCATAATATAAATACCATTAATCACGGCCTTTACTTCTTTTTTCACTGGAATCTGGTCAAATATCTTATCATCACAGATCATACTGATAATCTTTGGTCCTACCTTTACCTTTACAATAGGCACTTTGGATCGGCGAAGATACTTTGGTGTTTGTTCCAACACAATCTTTGGAAGATTCGCCTCTTTTAGGGGCATCTTTTTCTTATCAATAACCAGCAATGATTGTGTCTGCGCTCCCTGACGCATTTGTTCCTGGGTACTCTCTGATTTTTCCTGCATTTGTTTTCCTTTTTTGTAAAGAAAAACACAAGCAATTCCAAGTACGACTAAAATTACTAATGCAATAATAAGTCCTGTAGGCATATGAATTCCTCCTATTTTTGCTATCTTATTGTATCTCTAATGTATCGCTACACACATAAACTTAATTCTATCATAGTCTATTCCATCTTTTCAAGCATTTCTTTCATCTTTTCCTGCATGTATCTTCCGATATGTTTTTGCTCTTCTTCTGCTAAGTCATTTGGATACACCGGTTCTCCATATACAACCTGAATAACACATGGTTTTATCCAAGGAAACTTCTTCTGTATTACTTTATCTGTATTTTTCATTGCAACAGGTACAATAGCACATCCAGTCTTTGTTGACAATCTGAAACTTCCTTCATGAAAAGGCATTAAAGGAAGAAGATTTTCATTTGGATTTCTAGTTCCCTCTGGCATAATAAATACGGAATATCCACTTTTTATCTGCTCAATTCCCTGTAAAATTACTTTTAACCCTTCTTTTGGATTATTTCTGTCTAAAAATAAACATTTTAAAAGGCGCATCCAGACTCTTATAAAAGGAACTTTCTCCAGCATATCTTTTGATATAAATCCAGTCAATGTAGGCACAGTCATGTATCCTGCTAAAATATCACAGTAACTTCTGTGATTTGCAATGTACATAATCGGTTCATCCGAAGGAACTTTCTCCACCCCTTCACACTGAACTTTTACTCCACCAATCAAAAATATAATCTGAAATACTCCACGCACAATTTTTTGAGAAACTGCAACCTGTAACTTTTCATCTTTCTTTCCCAATAACCATACTATCAGCCAAAGAGGAATACTTATTATAAAGAAAATCATTAGAAATAGTGCAATTAAAATCATTCTCATAATCTTATACCTATTATCCTTTCTCTAGTTTCCTGCATCCTTTGATGCAATCTTCATTTCTATGGAACAATCAGCAACATGACTGTTATTCATATCTAATCCATAGTCAAGGACAATCTCCATTTGATCTCCATATTCTGCCACCCGAATCGCTGTCGTGTCAATTCCGATTGCCAAGTCTCCATAAGGAGTCTGATAACAACTCATGGTTTTCTGATTCTCATGAAATACCATTTCCACATTGCTTAATCCGCGCTTTACAATTTCCACATGAGTTTCATTTGCCACTACAGAAACTTTTGTAATCTTCTGCTCTTCCTCATCTACCTCTTCATACTGTATCATATGATTTCCATTTTCATACCGATAGGTTCCATGGGACACAAGTTCAATGGGTTCTCCATTTTCTTCCTCCATACTTTGCAATCCCTTTAAAGAAACGATGACTTCCTTTGTCATTTGGTACCTCCTTTAGTATTGTTCAATATTCACCGCACTGGTTTCCACCACATCACAAGGTAATATGGTGTTCGCAAATGCCCGAAATTTGTCTGCTCCGTCACTTACATAAAATTCATGGTCATGTTTGCTCCACTCCTGACAGCTTAATCCTTGCTCTTCTAACACACGTTTTAATTCCAGAGCAGTTTCATATGCAGGATTTACAAGTTCTACCTTATCTCCCATCACCTTTTGCAGTGTATGACGAAGCAAAGGATAATGGGTACAACCAAGCACAAGGGTATCTACCCCATATCCTTTCAATTCGCTTAAATATCGTTCTGCCGTTTCGATTGTAATAGAGTCATAGAGCCAATTTTCCTCCACTAATGGACAAAACAATGGACAGGCTTTGGAATACACTAACGCTTCCGGTTTTATCTTCCGCAAATATTCCGTATAAATTCCACTGTTTACAGTTCCAATTGTTCCAATAACTCCAATTTTATTATTCTTTGTAGTTTCTGCCGCTGTCTTTGCTCCCGGCTCAATCACACCAATTACTGGAATATCCAACTCCTGCTTTAAACTCTCCAATGCAAACGCACTGGCTGTATTACAAGCTATGACAATGGCTTTTACCTGTTTTGTACATAAAAATTGGGCAATCTGCTTCGAAAAGGTAATAATTGTTTCTTTTGACTTACTTCCATATGGAACTCTTGCTGTGTCACCGAAATACACAATTTTTTCATTTGGCAATTGATTCATAATCTCTCTTGCCACTGTCAGTCCGCCTACTCCAGAATCAAATACTCCTATTGCTTTCTCTCGCATACCGCTTCCTCCTTAGCATCCCCGCTGAAGTGCTAGTTCCATTAATTTTTCTACTAAATCTGGTGTATCAATTCCTGCGGCTTTCCAAAGCATTGGATACATACTAATTCCTGTAAATCCAGGTAATGTATTAATCTCATTAAATACAACTTCATTGGTGTCTGTTTTTAAGAAAAAGTCTACTCTGGCACAACCAAAGCCATCCACTGCTCTAAAAATCTCTATTGCAGCCTTGCGTATTGTCTCCTCTGCTCCTTCTGGAAGTTCTGGCGAAATTACAGTTTTTGACTCTGGATTATTATATTTTGCCTCATAGTCATAAAAATCTGCTGCCGCAAGAATTTCACCAACTCCAGATGCTTGCACTTCTGTTCCACCTAATACTGCACACTCGATTTCTCTACCTATAATGGTTTCTTCTACCAAAATCTTTCTATCGTGCTGAATAGCAAGTTCCAAGGCAGCCACAAGCTCTTCTCTGTCATGTGCCTTTGATACGCCTTGGGAAGATCCTGCATTGGAAGGTTTTACAAATACTGGATAAGAAAGTTTTTCTTCCACTCTCTTTACCGTAGAATCCATATCTTTTAAATCGTTCTTTAAAACTGGCACATACTCTGCCTGACGAATATGTAAAGTATCTACAATTATCTTTGTATACAATTTATCCATAGACACTGCTGATGCTAATACGCCGCACCCTACATAAGGAATATGGGACATTTCAAATACACCTTGAATGGTTCCATCTTCTCCATATAATCCATGGAGTGCCGGGAAAATAATATCCACCTTCTGCATGGTCACCTGTTCCCCGTCCACATATAAAATGCACTGATGCGCGGTATCCGGAGAAATCACTGCTGAAACAGTTCCCTCTCTCCATGCACCAGATTCAATATCTGCCACAGAATCTACCTTTAACCATCGTCCATCTTTGGTAATTCCAATCATCTTTATCTCATATTTATCTGCGTTCATATTCTTTATAATCGTGGTTGCCGAAATACAGGACACCTCATGTTCTGAGGACTGTCCACCAAACACTACTGCTACCGTTTTCTTGCTCATTTTGTTCGTGTCCTTTCTACTAAAACAGGTATGCCTCTAGGCTACCAATACGTTATTTAACCATGTTTCATTGTACCCTTATTCCAAAAATTAGTCAATTCCCAGTATAATAGACACACAACTATTTTACTTACTTGTTACAATTCACAAGTATGTGAACTGTAACATTACCTCCACAAATCATTCCAAATTTCCACTATTTTAAATCGGTATTTTACCGCTGGTTTTTCCTGTGTAATCGTTTCATATTCTTCTTTTGTCAAGCTGTCTTTTAATTTTTCCTTTGACTCTTCTGGCACTACTGCTACACTTTCGTCCACCAGACAAAGACTTGGATACATCACACACCACCAATTATGTCCTTTCGCCTTTCCGATTTCCACTTGTAAAGTTTCGTATTCTCCTGCTGGAAAAATAGTATCCCCATATACTTTTACCGGAAATTCTTCCTTTGTTAATTTTGCAATTGCCCGACTTTCGTATTGCTCCTCTTTTAATATTTTATTTGCCTCCCTCTTTATTTTTGACAGATTTTTTTGAATAATTTCTTCTGCCTCTTCTTTTGATTGTGCTGTCTTTAGTTTTTGCTGAACAAATGCTACTACACCATCACGCACTTTTAACTTAATTTCTTGATCTTCCTTTGAATCACTATTTGCTAACACATGAAAACGAATGACTTGTGATGCAATTCCCTTTTGTATTGCCTGCACATTTTGACTCTCTTGATTTAACAAACACAAGAATATTCCGCATAATAGCAAAATAATCATCATACATTTTCTTTTTCTCATTTTTCCCTACTCCCCATTTCTTTTTCTTCTTTCCTGCTCAACCTCTTGTAAATACAAGGAATTCTTTTTCTTACTCTTTTATCCTTCCCCCTTTTTTCTTCTTTAAACCTTTTGCATAGATTCCTTATCAATGTTATACTTGTATACAAAGTACACAAATAAGACATACATAATAAAAAGGAGGTATCCTATGAATTCCATTACGAAAAAAGCCTACGGAAAACTAAACTTGTCACTGGATATAGTCGGAAAACGAGAAGACGGTTATCATCTGGTTCGGATGATTATGCAGACGGTAGATTTGTACGATGTAATTACTATAGAAAAGCAACCACAGCCGGGTATTTCTCTCACTACCAACCGACCAGACTTACCCACCGACAAAGATAATTTGATTTTTCAAGCAGCAAATCTGCTTTTGAATGAATATACTATTTCCGAAGGGGTTCGTATTCACCTAGAAAAGCATATACCGATTGCTGCAGGTATGGCAGGTGGAAGCGCCGATTGTGCCGCTACCCTCACTGGTATTAATGAACTTTTTTCCTTAGGTTTATCGAAAGAAGAATTACAGCAACGGGCTGTCACTTTAGGTGCAGATGTTCCCTACTGCATTCTTGGCGGTACCGCGCTTTCGGAAGGCATAGGAGAAGTGTTGACACCAATTACCGACGTGCCTCCATGCAAAATTCTTTTGGTAAAACCCAATATTGATGTGTCTACCAAATGGGTTTATACCACCCTTCGCTGGAATGAACTTACCAGCCATCCCGATATTGACGGTATGATAGATGCTTTAAATAACCACTCACTGGAAGAGGTCTCAAATAAAATGGAAAATGTGTTAGAAACGGTAACCATTCCTTCCTACCCTGTAATCAAACAGATAAAAGACAAAATGATGGAACTTGGTGCCGCCAATGCAATGATGAGTGGAAGTGGTCCTACGGTATTTGGCTTATTTCCAAATGAAGAAAAAGGAAAAGCGGCTTATGAAATCTGTAAAGAAATGTATCCAGATTTCCAAGTAGAATGGACCCAATTTATTTCCCCACAAGATATCTAATCAACAGAAACGGAGGTTTTACACATGGATAATAAAACAGAAATTGACTGGAGTCAGCTCACTTTATCAATGGATGACTATCTTCCTCTGCGAGATGTAGTTTTCAATACATTACGACAAGGTATTTTGCGCGGTCTTTTGCCACCTGGATTGCGATTGATGGAAGTTCAGCTTGCCAAACAACTTGGAGTAAGCCGCACACCGGTTCGTGAAGCCATCCGTATGCTTGAATTGGAAGGTCTGGTAAAGACCATTCCTCGAAAAGGCGCAGAAGTGGCAGAAATTACACCAAAAGATTTACACGATGTATTAGAAGTCCGTTGTGCTTTGGAAGCACTAGCTGTGGAACTTTCCTGTAAAACGATTACTGACATGGAACTCAATGCTTTAAAAAAAGTTTTGGATAAATTCCGTCATTTAGTTCCCAAAGGAGATGTAAACGAATTGGCTGAATGCGATGTAGAATTCCATGACATTATCATTCAATCCACTCAAAATCAACGATTGATTCAACTGCTTAATAATCTACGTGAGCAAATGTACCGATATCGTCTGGAATATTTAAAAGATGTGTCCACCCATCAACACCTAATCAAAGAGCATCAAGCAATTTTAAGTTGTTTAGAACAACACGATGTGGAAGGTTCCAAGCAAATTATTAATGAACACATTAGTAGACAATACGAAGATGTAATTCAGAATTTAAAACGAAATAATCCTCAAGAAGAACCGAAACGGTAACAAGGAGAGAGGTTGCAGAAAGACCGATGAAAAATCATCGGTCTTTCGCTTTATCACATATTAATATTTCATATCTTTTAAAACATCACAAAAATCAAAAGTCGCAAAATAGTCCTTAGGTGTTTCTGCACGACGAATCATCTGCACACTTCCGTCCTCTTTTAATAACAATTCTGCGGATTTTAACTTACCATTATAATTATATCCCATAGCAAATCCGTGGGCTCCTGAATCATGAATTGCAAGATAATCTCCCATATCAATCTTTGGAAGCATACGGTCCACAGCAAACTTATCATTGTTCTCACAAAGTGAACCTGTCACATCGTATTTATGGTCGCATGGAGCATCTTCTTTTCCAAGAACTGTAATGTGATGATATGCTCCATACATAGCTGGACGCATTAAGTTTACTGCACAAGCATCTACTCCAATATACTCTTTATAAATATGTTTCTCATGAATTGCCTTTGTAATCAAATGTCCGTATGGTGCTAACATAAAACGACCTAACTCTGTAAAGATTGCCACATCTCCCATTCCAGCTGGCACTAATACTTCGTCAAATGCTTTATGCACACCTTCACCAATAACCATAATGTCATTTGGCTCCTTATCCGGTGTATAAGGAATACCTACACCACCAGAAAGGTTAATATATTTAATGTTTGCTCCTGTTTTCTCTTTTAATTCTACAGCTAACTCAAACAATATCTTTGCAAGAGCTGGATAATACTCATTGCTTACTGTATTACTTGCAAGAAATGAGTGAATACCAAATTCCTTTACGCCAAGTTTCTGCAATCTGGTAAAGGCATCCATCATCTGATCCTTTGTCAAACCATACTTTGCATCCCCTGGATTATCCATAATATCGGTCCCAAGAGTAAAAGTTCCACCTGGATTGTAACGACAAAAGATTGTCTCAGGAATTCCTGCTGTTTTTTCCAAAAAATCAATATGAGTATAATCATCTAAATTGATATATGCGTTGACTTCTCTAGCTTTTACATATTCTTCAGCTGGTGTTACATTAGAAGAGAACATAATGTCTCCTTCTCCAAAACCAAGTGCCTCTGACATCATAAGCTCTGTCATGGAAGAACAGTCGGTTCCACACCCTTCTTCCTGTAAGATTTTTAATAAAAATGGATTTGGTGTTGCTTTAACTGCAAAAAATTCTTTAAATCCTTTATTCCAAGAAAATGCTTCCTTTAATTTTCTTGCATTTTCACGAATCCCCTTCTCATCATAAATATGAAATGGAGTTGGATATGTCTTTACAATTTCTTCAACCTGTTCTTTTGTTACAAATGGTTTCTTATTCATGCACGTTCCTCTTTTCTTCCTTTGCTTCTGTATCTGAATCTGAAATATCTGTTTAACCACCGACATTTTAATATAATTTTCATACCCTGTCAAGGTTGTGCCTAAATCCATTTATCCCATATTTGCAAAAAAAAGTACAATATGCTATCCTATATATGATATTGGGGCAAAGAGGTATTTATTCCCCAATTTGTAACCTTTTTACCCAGTAAGAAAAGGAAGGTATTTATGATAAAATTAGGAAAAACTCAGACACTTGCCGTAGCTAGAAAATCAGATTTCGGCATGTATTTATATGATCCATATGCTTCCAGAGAAGATCAGATTTTACTTCCAAAAGGACAAGTTCCAGCAGGTATGGATGTAGAAGATGAAATTGATGTGTTTGTATATAAAGATTCGGAAGATCGATTAATTGCAACTACTTCTGTTCCAGCTTTGGAACTTGGTCAAATTGCTATGCTTACTGTTGTACAGACTACCCCCATCGGTGCATTTCTTGATTGGGGACTGGCAAAAGATTTATTTTTGCCTTTTAAGGAACAGACTAAACAAGTAAAAGAAAATGATGAAATCTTAGTAGCTCTATATACAGATAAAAGTAACCGTCTTTGCGCAACTATGAAAATTTATGATTTTCTTTCTACCGATTCTCCTTATAGAAAAGAGGATAGAGTCAGCGGTCATGTATATGAACTTAGCGATAATTTCGGTGTCTTTGTTGCCATCGATGACAAATATTCTGCCTTACTTCCAAAACAAGAAGTTTTTGAAAAGTATAAACCAGGTGATTATATAGAAGCCCGTGTCCGTGATATTCGACCAGACGGAAAACTCACCTTAAGTGCCAGAGAAAAAAGTTTTATACAAATGGATTCTGATTCCCAATTTATTTACGAACGACTTTGCTCTTCACACACAGGAATGCTTCCATTCCACGATAAAACAGACGCAGAAATTATCAAACGAGAATTTCACCTAAGCAAAAACGCATTCAAACGTGCCATAGGTCGTCTCTTTAAAGAAGGTCGTATTCGTATTGAAAAAGACGGTATTTATTTAGTTCGAAAATAATCTATGTTGTTACGCCGAATTTGGTACGCAGTACATCTTCCATACAAATTCGTGCGCATCCTGCCCA
>CAVIJT010000023.1:0-25778 GCA_963643465.1 Lachnospiraceae bacterium
ATAAATAGAGGGAAAATATCCGTCTTGTTAAAAAATATTAAAATATAAAATTCTTCCATTTTAACGAAAAATAGTGTAGAATACTAAATAGTAAAAATCTAACAAGTCAAATATACTGGTACAGCAATATAAAATTTTGTCCATTCTGGGTTGTACCAGAATTCATAAGAACTCAAAAAAATCCCAAGAGAAGGAGCGTAAATAAATAATGGTTACAAAATATGATAATATGACAGTGGTTGAGTTACGGGAAGCTGCAAAAAGTTTCGGACTCAAAAATATCTCTGGTTTAAAGAAACAAGAACTGTTGGAACTTTTAAATAAAGTGGAAGAAAAATTAGCAAGTACCAAGCATACAACAAAGCCAGAAACAAAAACAGAAGTAAGGTATGAAGTAAAACAAGAAGAGAAAAATGACCTTTCAAAGAAAGAAGAACTTTCAAAAAAAGATTTGGAACAGCTAGATAGTGGAGAAACCAAAGAGGGAATTTTAGAAGTGTTAAGTGATGGATATGGATTTATCCGTTGTGATAACTTTTTACCGGGTGAGAATGATGTATATGTATCTCCGGCTCAAATCAGACGTTTCAACCTAAAGACAGGAGATATTATTGTAGGAAATACAAAAGTAAAGAGTCAGGGAGAGAAGTTTAGTGCCTTACTTTATATAAAAAGTGTCAATGGATTTCATCCATCTGAAGCAACAAGAAGAAAGAAATTTGAGGACCTTACTCCAATTTTTCCAAATGAGCGTATTCATCTTGAAACACCGAATGCTAGCGTAGGAATGCGCATGATGGATTTAGTAGCACCTATTGGTAAGGGACAGAGAGGTATGATTGTTTCACCTCCAAAGGCAGGAAAAACTACCTTATTAAAACAGGTTGCCAAAGCCATTACCAGAAATCATCCGGATATGCACATGATTATTTTACTTATCGACGAACGTCCGGAGGAAGTAACAGATATAAAAGAATCCATAGAAGGAAAAAATGTAGAAGTTATTTATTCTACTTTTGACGAATTACCTGAAAATCATAAGCGTGTATCGGAAATGGTAATTGAGCGTGGTCGCCGTTTGGTAGAACATAAAAAAGATGTGATTATTTTGCTGGACAGCATTACCCGTTTAGCAAGAGCTTATAACTTGACGGTGCAGGCAAGTGGAAGAACCCTTTCTGGTGGTTTAGACCCTGCGGCGTTGCATATGCCAAAGAAATTTTTTGGTGCTGCCAGAAATATGCGTGAGGGCGGAAGTCTTACCATTCTTGCCACAGCACTTGTGGAAACAGGAAGTCGTATGGATGATGTAGTATTTGAGGAATTCAAAGGAACCGGTAATATGGAGTTAGTATTAGATCGTTCCTTATCCGAAAAACGAATTTTCCCTGCCATTGATTTGTTGAAATCCAGTACCCGAAGAGATGATTTATTATTAAATAAGGAAGAGATTGAGGCAAATCAAGCAATGAGAAAGGCATTAGGTGGTATGCGTTCAGAAGAAATGCTGGAGAAATACATTGATTTATTTGTAAAGACAAAGAATAATCGAGAATACATAGAGATGACAAAAAAGATGCACAATTAAGGTAGGCATAACATATAAAAAACATGTTGCATTGAATGGAAAACTATGCTACAATAACAGAGTTGTTTGACAATTTTTGCAATGATAGTGGGTTTTCCATGGAGATTGCAAGAGAATATGAATCGGTCGGAAACCGATAGAAGAGGAGAAATATTATGAGAGAAGGAATTCATCCAAACTATTACCAGGCTACTGTAACATGTAACTGTGGTAACACATTCGTAACTGGATCTACAAAGGAAAGCGTACATGTGGAAATTTGTTCTAAATGTCATTCTTTCTATACTGGTCAGCAGAAATCTGTTCAGGCTCGCGGAGCTATTGACAAGTTCAATCGTAGATATGGTTTGAACAAATAGAATGGTTTAATGAAAACGGTCACGATTTTCAGTGCAGTGTGGGCTGGATTTTGTGACCGTTTTGTTTGTATACAGAGAAATAAATTGCTGTTTGCGGGGGTGTCTTACTGAAAAGTAGCAAGCAGCAATAGAGAACGCGCTTGCTATTTAGGGCGAGCTTTAAGAAAGTGGTGAAAACATTGAAAAGTTCAGGAATTGGAGGTCAGGCCGTCATTGAGGGAGTAATGATGAAGAATAAAAACAACTATGCAGTTGCAGTTCGTACTCCTGATGGTGAGATTGTTGTTGATAAACAGAAGTATCATAGTTTTTCAGAAACACATGCTTGGGCAAAACTTCCACTTATTCGTGGAGTGGTTGCTTTTGTGGAATCACTTAGCATCGGAATGAAGACCTTGACCTATTCTGCTGGATTTTATGAAGAGGAAGAAGAGGAAAAAGAGAGCAAAGTGGAGCGTGCATTTTCCAGTGTGTTCAAGGAAAAAGCAGAGTCTGTTGTAATGGCATTGACAGTTATTGTTGCAATTGTAATGGCAATAGGCTTGTTTATGTTCTTGCCTTGGTTTATTGCGGAAAAGGCGGGGGCATTGATTGATAATACCATTATGCAGGCATTGGTAGAAGGTGCTCTTCGTTTGGTCATTTTTATTTTATATGTATTTGCAATTTCCTTGACGAAAGATATTAAACGTGTATATATGTATCACGGTGCGGAGCATAAGACCATAAATTGTGTGGAACAAGGATTGGAACTTACTGTAGAGAATGTAAAAGGGCAGTCACGAGAACATAAACGATGCGGAACCAGTTTTATGTTGTATGTAATGATTATTAGTATTATCTTTTTTATGTTTATCCGAGTAGATAATCCAGCACTTCGTATTGTGCTTCGTTTGGTGCTTATTCCGGTTGTAGCAGGAGTTTCCTATGAGTTTATACGTTTGGCAGGAAATAGTGATAATAATATTATAAATGTTCTTAGTCGTCCAGGTTTCTGGATGCAGGGACTTACTACCAGAGAACCGGAAGAGCAAATGATTGAAGTGGCAATTGCTTCTGTAGAGGCAGTATTTGACTGGCGTGGTTATATAGAGGCATTGAATAATGGAACAGTGGAGGCATTTCTCAATAAAAAAGAATCTCTAATGGTTGCCATGGAACCTGTCAAAGAAGAAGAATCTGAGTCTGATGCTCCACAAGAGCAAAAAGCAACTACATCTGCAACACCTAAAGTGGCGGCAGTAAAGAAGGCGGATCAGACTGTTCGTCGTGGACAGTATTTCCGTCAGCCAAAACGAGAAGAAGTAGATGTAAAAGAGAAAGAAGAGCAGAAGGATAAGCCTTTAAAGCAAGAAGAAAAAAAGAAATCTTCTAAAGAAAAGAGTACGGATTCCACGCGTCAGGTGGCAGCCTTGAAGAAAGCATCTGGTACAAGAAGACCAATGCAGCCGATAGAGGAACTTCGCCGAGACAGCATTTTACTTGATTCTGTACAGGAAGATGAGGATGATGAAATCCTCAGTGCATTAGATAAATTTTTCGAATAGTAGAGATATTTTGGTATTTTATTACTGTAGGTCCGGAATTTTGAAAGTCAGAAAGGAGGCAGGTACATGACTATAAAAACATTGCTAGAGCAAGGTGTGCAGAAACTTAGCGATGCGCAGATTGCAGAGGCGGATATTGATGCCATGTACCTGCTGGAGTATGTGTTTGGTATAAAGCGCATGGATTTTCTTATGAATCCGCAACGAGAAGTTTCTGAGGAAGAAAAAGAGAAGTATTTACAGAACATTTCACGTAGGGCTTCTCGTGTTCCGATTCAACATATTATTGGTAGTCAGGAATTTATGGGATTTGAATTTTTAGTCAATGAACATGTGCTGATCCCTCGGCAAGACACAGAGGTATTGGTGGAGGAGGTAGCAAAGATTGCTGACGGAAAACAGGTGTTAGATCTTTGTACTGGTTCTGGCTGCATTATATTGAGTCTGTGCAAAATGTGTCATCTTTCCAAAGCGATAGGTATTGATTTGTCACCGGAAGCCTTGCAGGTTGCCAGAGAGAATGGAAAACGTCTTGAGTGCGATGTTACATTTTTCGAGAGTGATTTGTTTGAGAAAGTCACTGGAACATATGACATTATCGTATCCAATCCCCCTTACATTGAAACCAAAGTGATTGAGGGACTGATGGAAGAAGTACGAGAACATGAACCATATATGGCACTTGATGGTGGAGAAGATGGACTTGACTTTTATCGAAGTATTGTGGAACATTCGATGAAATATTTGAATGATGGTGGATATCTTTGTTTTGAAATTGGATATAATCAAGGACAGGCAGTGCGTTTACTGATGGAGCAAAGAGGTTTTAACCAATGTAGAATCGTAAAGGATTTAGCCGGATTGGACCGTGTAGTTATGGGACATTGGAGTGTAGAGCATGGATAGCGGTTCAGTTTTGGAAACGGATGAAAAGATATAGAACGGATAGAAAGGAATAGAGAGATGTTTGATAGATTAGAGGATCTTGAAAAGAGATTAGAAGAAATATTAAATCAGCTTGGAGAGCCAGGTGTGGCAAATGATCAGAATTTATACCGCAAATTGATGAAAGAGCAGGCAGAGCTTGCTCCTATTGTGGAAAAATATAAAGAGTACAAAGATGCAAAGGACGGTATTGAGGACAGTCTTGCAATTTTAGATGAAGAGACCGATGAGGAAATGAGAGAACTTGCAAAAGAAGAACTCAATGACTGTAAATCTCGTTTAGGTGATATTGAAAATGCTCTTAAGATTTTATTGTTGCCTAAGGACCCAAATGATGACAAGAACGTTGTGGTAGAAATCAGAGCAGGTGCCGGTGGAGATGAGGCAGCTTTGTTTGCAGCAGAATTATATCGTATGTATGTACATTTTGCAGAGACAAACCGTTGGAAAGCAGAAATGATCAGTGTAAACGAGAACGGTATTGGTGGATTTAAAGAAGCTGTATTTATGATTAACGGTGAGGGTGCATATTCTAAGTTAAAGTACGAGAGTGGTGTACATCGTGTACAGCGTATCCCTGCAACAGAGTCAGGTGGTCGTATTCATACTTCTACAGCAACCGTTGCTATTATGCCTGAGGCAGAAGAGGTGGATGTGGAAATCAACATGAATGACTGTAAATTTGATGTGTTCCGTGCATCCGGTAATGGTGGACAGTGTGTCAACACTACAGATTCCGCAGTTCGTTTGACCCATATTCCAACAGGTATTGTTATTTCTTGTCAGGATGAAAAGTCACAGCTTAAGAATAAAGATAAGGCATTAAAGGTACTTCGTTCCAGATTGTACGATTTGAAATTGCAGGAAGCACAAGATGCCGAAGCGGAAGCAAGAAGAAGTCAGGTTGGTACTGGAGATCGTTCCGAAAAAATCCGTACCTATAACTTCCCACAGGGACGTGTGACAGACCATAGAATCAAGTTTACTTCCCACCGTTTGCAGGAAGTATTGAATGGAGATATTCAGGAGATTTTGGATAACTTGATTGCAGCGGACCAAGCGGCTAAGTTGGCGAAGATGAACGAAGAGTAGGGAAGATAAGCGTAGTTTAGATGTGAGATTGAAAAATTAAGATGCAAAGTAAAGAAAAGGAGTGTCCGATATTAAGTTATAATAGCTGATATAGGGCACTTTTTATACAAGATTTTATGTGAGATGTAGAGTATAGAAGAGAGAAATTAGTAACTATAAGTTGTTATTTTAAAAAGAAACAGGTTGTAGGAATTTACTGTGAAAGGAAAGTGAACTGAAAATATGGATAATAAGGATATTGGCATTAGGGCATTAGATATGCAAACGGGGTTATATAAATATAATGACAGTTTGCTAGATTTGAAAATCGGAGAAACAATGTTGATTGGAAAAGCTGCTAGTTTAGCATCACATTTGCGTGGAATACAAGTAGTTGAAGACTATGATGCATTAAAAGTTTTAGCTTCTAAATTAGGTATTACATCGACAGAACTGGTTACAGTTCTTAATATCTTGCAAGAGGTAGAACTTATTAGAATTGTTGGAAGTTCTAGAAAACCAGAAAAAATTGAAGTATTAATATCAGTATTTGAGGATGCCTATCAATTATTAGGAGAAAAGTGGAAAGATGATAATCCAGATGAATTTGAAAGAAAAGTAGTACAGTTAGTTAATGATTTAGCAAGTAAATCAATTAAGTTGTCTAGTTTGTTTGATGCATATGATTTAAATCAAGATGATTATGGTGTAATCACACAAATTGGTGGCGCTGGAGGTTTTTTGGATACTTTTAAAAGTGATGACGAAGAAATTGTTTTTTCACCTATTTATATGGAAGAAAATCCTAAGAAGATTTTAGAAATGTTAAATCAATATAAAGATGAAGATGTGCAGAAAGCATTAAAATTGTTAAAATCTAAACCAGGGTTTCCAGTTAAGGATTTAAACAATATAGAAAATGATGTTTTAGTTGATTTAATGTCTAGTAATGTATTACAAACACCCGCTATTACTGCATCCGGAGGAAAGGTGAATTTTATTTTTACACCATTTACTGAAGTCGAAGATAAAGAAATGTTGAGACAAGCTAGAAATGTTGTTTCGGCAGTGAGATATGGTGAAAAATTTTCTGCTTATTCGGAATTGCGTAATCCATCACTTTTTCTACAAACATTAATAGACAGAGGCTTTATTGGAAAAACTCCTCATTCAGATATAGAAGCACAATATGGTGTATTGAGAGATAATGGTTTGGGGAGAATTGAAGAGGTGGGAAATAATAGTGGTAGATATAGATTTTATTTAGCTGATACTGATTATGCAAAAAGTGTTGTACGATTAGCAAAACGTTTAATAATTTCTCAAGAAACATTTGATCCTTCATTAGAACGAGGGATAATAAAAGATGCATGGGATGAGAGAAAATACTTATCTGCATATCAGTTTAGTGAATATATCCCAAATTTGAGTAATTTGAAAAATATTAAAGATTTAAAGAAAAAGAGAGAAATGCCACAAAGTTCCTTGGCCACAAAGAAAGTTAATGATGCATTAAATAAATTATTTATTTCAGGAGGTGAGCCGGATGTATTCTGATGATAAGGATTTTAAACAAAAAGTAAAAATGCAAAAAATATTTTGGTCTATGGGAATGTGGTCACGTATTGATATACCCATTGTAATATATGAGGATGATAGTAAGAGAGGAAAACTGAAAAAACATTATCTTACAGATATAGATGTATATAGCGAAACTATTCAAAAAGATTTTTCTATGGAGAAAAATATCGCTGATTGTAAGTCGGGAAGTAATGTGAAAATATTTGAACGCTTATTTTGGGTAAGAGGTGTTAAAGAATATTTTGGTGCTTCGCAAGCATATTTGGTAAAAAAGAGCATATCTTCAAAGGCTAAAATTTTTATGCCTAAATTAGACATAATAGGTGTGGATGATAAAACATTATCTGAATTTGAAAAAATATATCACACAAATGCACTTCCTTTATATTCGGAAAAATATTACTTTGAACTAGATAAAATTATTCAAGAATATGATAATGAATATAAAAAAATATTTGATTATTTAGTGACGAGATATTGGTTTACGGAATCAAATGTAAGTATGAAAGTATTGTTATCAATGTTAGCAAAAAGAGATTTTTATGCAACATTAGATAGAAAAAATCGAAATCATAGATTCCTTTTGATGGAAATTTGTATTATGTTTGCAAGAACTGTTTTGGCATGTTGTCGTTATGTGTTGACAAGAGATGTTGTTAATCTAGAGCAAAGCATAATGGAGTATATTCATGGAGGAGTAGATGGTTTCAATTTAAAAATGAATATGGTTAGAGAAATTAATAACGAACTCAAAGATGTATTGAATAATGTGCAACTTGGTAATAGTGTTCTTATTCAACCACCATATTTTAAAGATCTAGTCAAACTTATTGCTGTCATATTAGGAGAAACAAATAATGTGAAGGATATATTACGCTACATGGAAATTATGCAACATGAAATAGTTCTAGGAGAAAAGTTTGATTATAATCAATGTATGGCGAATGATTATTCTTTAATAGGACATAAATTATCTAAAGATATAATTCGTTTCTATTTAAAAGAAAATAATATCAGTGCAAATTTTTTTGATGATATATTTAATGAATAAAAAATAGTGAGTTTAAAACTAATAAATAATAGAAGTCATTGTGAAAGGAAGTAAAAATGAATATAATTAACGCAATTATTAACTTGGTAAACAATCCAGTGACTCAACTTGTTAATTATTATGAAGCAAGAAATCGAGCCAATAATATGGGAGATGCTTTGGAAGAATATGTAAAGGACTTATTTGCTAATTCTTTTGATTTAAATGAAGTAGAAAGAAATAGAAGATTGAGTGAAGTGTTTTCTTATTTAGGTAATAATAGCAATCCACCAGATGCTATGTTAAAAGATGGTGATGCAATAGAGATAAAGAAAATAGAAAGTCCTAGTTCAGCATTGGCTTTGAATAGTAGTTATCCGAAACATAAATTATATTATAATAGTAGCATGATTTCGAATGCATGTAGAGAGGCAGAACAGTGGACAGAAAAAGATATGATTTATGCAGTTGGAGTGGTGAAGAAAAACAAAAACATATTAAAAAGTTTATGTTTTGTATATGGAACAGATTATTGTGCATCTGATGAAGTATATAGTAGAATAAAATCTACAATTAAGAACGGAGTAGAAGCAATACAGGGGGTACAATTTGCTGAAAGTAAAGAACTCGGGCATATTAACAAAGTAGACCCATTAGGTATTACATATATGAGAGTTCGCGGAATGTGGGGAATAGAGAATCCATTTAAAGTATTTAATTATGTTTATGAAAGAGATAATACAAAAGAATTCAATTTTATGTGTATTATTGATTATGAAAAATGGAATTCGCTAGATAATGTTAATGAGTTAGTAGAATTATCTTTACGGGTTAAAGAATTGGAAATTGTAGATGTAGAAATAAAAAATCCTGACAATCCAGCGAAGTTAATAGATGCAAAACTTATAAAATTTAGTAGGTAGGTGTAAATAATGAAAGTAATATCGCTTTTTTCTGGAGCAGGAGGATTGGATTTAGGATTTGAAAAAGCAGGGTTTGAAATTCCATATGCAAATGAATATGATAAAGCTATATGGGAAACATATGAAAAAAATCATTTGAATACAAAGTTGATAAAAGGAGATATTCGACAAATTCCAGATGAAATTTTTGAAGGGGAAATTGATGGGATTATTGGTGGACCTCCTTGTCAATCATGGAGTGAGGCAGGGGCATTGAAAGGAATTGATGACCCGAGAGGCAAATTATTCTATGAGTATATAAGAATTTTAAAATATAAACAGCCTAAATTTTTTCTTGCGGAAAATGTAAAGGGAATGATGGCAAATCGACATAGTCAGGCAGTTAAGGATATAGTAGAAGCTTTTGAAAATTGCGGTTATAATGTAGCAATTAATTTAGTAAATGCTGCTGATTATGGTGTAGCTCAAGATAGAAAAAGAGTATTTTATATTGGTTTTAGAAAGGATTTGAATGTAGATTTTCATTTTCCAGAACCAACCACCTTGGAAAAGGAACAAAAATTAACTTTTAAAGATATTATTTGGGATTTAAAGGATGATGCAGTCCCAAGTTTAGAAGGAAATAAGACGAATGGTATATTAAAAATGCCAAACCATGAGTATTTTATAGGTGCATATAGCCCTATTTTTATGAGTCGTAATAGAGTAAGAGGTTGGGACGAGCAAGCATTTACTGTACAAGCCAGCGGAAGACAATCACAATTACATCCACAAGCACCAAAGATGGTTAAAGTAGGAAAAAATGATTGTAGATTTGTGGAGGGAAAAGAAAGTTTATATAGAAGATTGACTGTTAGAGAAGCTGCAAGAGTGCAAGGATTTCCAGATGATTTTATTTTTTATTATATAGGATTAAATGATGGTTATAAGATGATAGGTAATGCAGTTCCAGTGAAATTATCTAGAATAATAGCAGAAGAAATTAAAAGTACATTAGAAAAGGAGTTGCTATCCTAAAAAATCCATGCTAACATACCACACATTCTAAGATAGAAGGAGGTGTGGTAAGATATGGAATCCAGTAACAACAAGTGTTTAGTCAGTAGTTATGCAATGGTTCAATTCTTTTTGAAGCAACTGCTTAAAGAAAATCTGATTGATACAGATACCTATGTATTTGCAATGAACATGGCAAAAGAAGAATACGGACAAAAGCAGAAGAAAAGACATTGACGTACATGTGTATAGCCTATGGCTTTTCATTGCCACATATATATACACCTTGAAAAAATATTGTAGCGTATGTACATTGCCTTTACACAAAGTAGCGTATGTGCATAGCACCCGATCAGGCGGCGAAGTTGGCTATGAGTGGTGTGATAACTAGGGGAGACTCCTATAGTTTAGGTGTGAGATGAAAAAGTTGATATTGAGATGAAGAAATAGGGTGTCCTATATCAGTTTAAGTGGCTGATATAGGGCATTTTCTGTATGGAGTGAAAAGGTGAGTTTGGTGGGGAGGGGGAGCGAGGGTGTCGAAAAATGCTGTTGTTGACAGAAAATACAAATTTAAATATAATTAGAATTGTAACTATTAGAAAACTAATCAAGGAGGCAGTATGGAACATTCATTACATTACTTACTTATGAAAAATCATACGACCATGCAAAAGAAAATTCGAAATAAAATAAAAGAAATGGATTTATCATTAGGGCAGCCTAAAGTGTTAGATTATTTATTAGATCATGATGGTGCGATTCAAAAAGATATAGCCAGAGGATGTTTTATAGAGCCAGCATCCATTTCGTCGATATTAAATGGCATGGAAAAGAATGAATTAGTTATCAGAAAACTGGATAAGGAAAATAGACGGAACTATAATATTTACTTAACTGATAAAGGAAAAGAAATTGCCAAAAGGCTACAAGTAGAAATTGAAGCAGTAGAAAAAAATGCTGTTATTGGATTGGAAAATGATGAGATAGAAAAATTAAAGAACTGGTTAGAAAAAATTTATCAGAATATGGAGAAATAACATGAAAGAGAAAAATATAATAAATAGAATATTAAGATACGTTTTGGGATTCTTTATAATGACATTGGGGATTGCCATTTCGGTAAAATCAAATCTTGGAGTATCACCAGTTAGCTCTATTCCATATACAATTACCTGTGTTATAGGTTTGGAAATGGGAAAAGCGACTATTTTATTTCACATAGCATTGGTTTTCATACAAATAATAATTATGCGTAAGGACTTTAACGTGATAAATCTACTCCAAATACTGGTCGGTGTATTATTTGGTTATCTTACTACATTTGGGAACTGGCTAATGAGTTTTGTTGATTTACCAAATAGTATGTTAATCCGGGTGCTTATGATGTTGGTGAGTACCTTTTTTATTGCGTTAGGTTTATTTTTTTATGTGCCAACTAATTTAATACCACTGGCAGGAGAAGGAACCATGCTTTGTATTTCTGAAAAATTTGGATTTGAATTTTCAAATGTAAAAATATGTTTTGATGTATTAATGGTTGCTATATCATTGATTATGTGTCTGATAGTTTTAAATACTATGGGAAGCGTTGGTATTGGAACAGTTATGGCTGCGTTTTTAGTTGGAATAGAATTAAAATGGATTCAAAAATTTGTGAAAAGATTAGAAGTTCAGTAAATATTAAGTTAAGTTATAATGTAATTAGAAAGGCAATCGCCACAGAGTGGTTGACCGGATTGGAAAAGAAAAAACTTCCAGAACCGACCAAAGTACAGGGAAGATTTTTACTATTTTGGTGACAAATCAAGTAAATGAATGATATCATAAATTGACATCGAACGCAAGGTTGGCAACAGCCTTTGTGAAGAAAATCTAATTGATACAGATACTTATGTATTTGCAATGAACATGGCAAAAGGAGAGTACGACAAAAAAAGAGAAAAAGGCATTGACGCATATGTGTACACCCTTGAAAAGCAAAGCAGTGTATGTATATAGCCCGTACTTATCGACGCACATGTGTATAGCTTTAAATTTCCCAAAGCCGCGTATGTATACACCTTACGAGAAAGTAGCGTATGTGCATAGCACCCGATCAAAGTGCAAAATTAGCCAAGATGCAGGATAACTAGTCAAGCTAGTGTATCTAGTAGGGTGAGTTGAGAAATTGAATAGTTGAGTTGAAAAATGAGATGCTCTATATCAGTTTAAGTGGCTGATATAGGGCATTTTTGTATGGAGATAAATGGTGAGATTGGGAGGGCAGAGGGAGCGAAGGTGTCTGAAAACGGTGTTGTGGAAATATGTGGGGTATTATATAATGAGTAATATAAATTGGAAGTTATGAGGAGGAATTTTTGCGTAAGTTTATTACTCACTAATTATGTGATGATAAAAAATGTTATAAGGAGATAGAGTAACATATGATTTCTAATGAAGAACTGGATAAATTATATGCGGAAACATTATCAGGATGTAAAACATATAAAGAAGAAATAAAGCGACTGCAGGAAATGAAGAGTGAGCATAAAGACGCAGTAAGAAGAATGTATTGCAATAGTCTGTTATATGATATTTCGCAAGGTTATACAAAATATAATCAAGCAAACTATGAGAAAGATGAACTGATACAAGCATATTTGGATATGGTCAAGTTGTTGCCAAAGGAGTATGAATATTATCATTTGACATATCATTTTTTTAAGCAAGAAAATCAAAAGTGTTTATCTATGCTTGAAAAGTATGTGGACTCTTTGTATCAAGATATAAAAGATGAGCTTAAGAAACCAGAAGATTTTATGGATGAAAGTACATTTGTTGATCTGTTCTTTGAACCATTCAAACAGGCTTTTGATGGTTTCTGGTCTTGTTTGGGAAAGATTTTACGTAAATATTCATCTCAAGAAGGTATTCCAGAACTTTGTGATATAGTTGAACAATATTACAAATGTAAAACAGATGATGAAGCGTTAGAACTCTTGCTTAATATGACGCAGAAATATCCAAACTTAGTCTTGATTAGAGAATTAGTTGGATATACTTACTATTCAATGAAAATGTGGAATAACGCTATTGCATATTTTGAATCTGTGGAAGAAACAGGTATATTTTTTGTAGAGTGTGATTTGTATTTTATGTTGGCATGGAGTTATGGAAAAGTAAAAAAACATAAGTTAGAAGAAGATTATTATAGAAAAACGGTAGAAATTTTTCCTAACAATATAAATTTTCTGAATAACTTAGGATACAGTTTGTATTTGCAGAAAAAGTACAAAGAAGCACTGGATTATTTTAAAAAGTGTTTAGAAATGGATGTGAATTATATTTATGCTGCGAATAACTATGTAAGAGTTCTTATAGCGCTTGGCAGAAATAAGGATGCAAAAGTATTTGTTAAATCAGATAAGTACAAGTTATCAAAAGATATTAAGAGGCGCGTAGATAAATTAGATAATTCAAATGCTAGAATAAAAAAAGAACATGTTAAAGAAGTTGCAGAGAGTTTGGAGGATGAAACATCACAAGAAAATGCAGTTGATTTAGGTATTAAGCGTCAACAATTCTCAAATGAAAAGCTGTTAGAAGATGAACTGACAGCAAGAATAGAAGCTGGTATAGAAGTGTTTGGTCTTAAATTAAAAATGTACAAGAGAAAAGGTGTTTACGGGCGCCAATATATAATACCGATTGGTCGTTTAGATTTGTTGTGTGAAGATAATAAAGGTGATTTATACATAATTGAGTTGAAAAAAGACTCTGGTTATGATGATGTGTATAAACAAACAGCTTCGTATCTGGATTGGTTTGAGAAAAATGACATTTCTAAAGGTAAAAAGGTATATGGAATCATATGTTTAAATTCTCCAACTTCAGAATTAATTGATAAAGTACATAAAGATAAAAGAATGAAACTTTTTGAATATCAAATATCATATACGGAATTATAGTGAATAGAAAATTTTCTTTTTTAGAAAATTATGGAGAAATATCGGAATTTTTTGTCAGTAGTTATACAATGGCTGAAATCTTTTTGCGAAAGCTATTTGAAGAGAATTTAATTGATATATATACCTATGTATCTGCAATGAATATGGTAAAAGAAGAGTATGCCGAAATGGATAAGAAAAAGCATTGACGCTATAATGAGGATAGAATGTATGGAAGTAATAGTTTATGAAGAAGATATTTGCAATAAACAATATATTTATTTAGATTGGAATGTTGTTAAATATATAAAAAATCCAAGAAAAAAATATTTGACTTTGGATACAGAGTGTAGAAATATAATTGAAATGAGTAAAAGGAAATAGGTATATCCGTTTTGTGAGGCTCATTTTATGGATTTGGCAAATAATTTTAAGGATGAGTACAGAACACTAGTTTATGATGATTTGAATTTTTTTGAACAAATTAGTGATGGGTATGGTCTTGCTCAGCGGGCGGAAACTAATGAGTTGAGAGCCATTCGTTATTCTCCAATTGAAACGTTTGAAAATGTATTAAAAGAGGAAATAGAAATATTGAATTATCTTTATTTATGCCAGAAATGCAACCGATGTATATTGATTTGAATCAGGTGGATGAAAAGTTCTTGTTTTATGGTAAATTAGATGATACATGTGGATATGTTGATAAACAGAAATTTGCTTCTATTGCAAAGGAGTTAGTATTGTCCGCATATACTGATGCAAAAATTTATGAGAAATTGCGAAAATCATTTGTTTCGGATACTAGTTTTAATAGAACTTTGGATTTAAATCAAGTAAATGACCAATACACTAATCGAATTGATGAACATTTTTACAAATTAAGAGAAGCATTTAAAATAATTGGAGATGAAGAACGGCTGGCAGAAAAATGGAAAGAAGCTGTTATTGATGCAATTTCAATAAATTATGAGGTGAATGAAAAAAGTTTGCCAGAATTGATGGCTATTTCATATGATGTATTAGATTTGCATCCAGATTTTTATGAACCATTAAAGGGAAAAAATTGTTTTGATAATATATATCGAGACGGAAAAAATGTTTGGTATGCGTCGAAGGCAAAATATTTTGTGTCAGAAGACAAAAATACACGAAGAAAGGCAAAATTTATTTATAAAGTGTTTGAAGAAAAAGTCAAAGTTTGTAGTATAGAAGAATTTGTTAAGAAAATGTCTATAGTATAGTGACATATTAATTTGCATTATTATTGTGAAGGAGTATACAAATACATATGATTGCAGTATAGAAGAAAATAAATATTAAGTTGAAAGAATGAAACATTCATGCTAACATACCACATATTCTAAGACAAAAGGAGGTGTGATAAGACATGGAATCCAGTAATAATAAGGGTTTTGTCAGCAGTTATACAATGGTTAAATTCTTTTTGCGAAAGCTATTTGAACAGAATTTAATTGATACAGATACTTATGTATTTGCAATGAACATGGCAAAAGAAGAGTACGGCAAAACGGATAGGAGAAAGTATTGACGCATATGTGTACACCTTTGAAAAACAAAGCAGTGTATGTGTATAGCACCCGATCAAGCGGCTAAGTTGACGAAGATGCAGGAGAACTAGGGAAGATAAGCCTAGTTTAGGTGTGAGATGGAAAAGTTGATAGTGAGATGAAAAAATAGAGTGCTTTACTTTAACTTTAAATGGTTAAGGTAAAGCACTTTTTGCATAGAGTTAAAAGACGAGTTTCTTGGGGAGAGGGAGCGAAGGTGTCTGAAAACGGTGTTGTGGAAATGGCTGGGGTATTATATAATCAGTAATATAAATTTGAATTTGAGAGGATGTTATTATGAAACCATTTTGGGAAAACGAATATTTAAATAAAGAGAAATCGACATTTGGAAATCCAAGTAAAGAAGTTGAAGACATAGTGCCATTTTTATCTAAAGGTGCAAAAATTCTTGATGTCGGTTGTGGTGATGGAAGACATTCTCTATATTTAGCTGGTTTAGGCTTTCAAGTAGATGCTTTTGATATATCCAAAAATGCTATTGAGAAAATAGATTATTTAAAAGAACGTAATAATTTGAATATAAATACATATGTATGTGATGCTTTAGAGTTTGAATTTAAATACAAATATGACTTAATTATAATTCATGGTGTGTTACAGTTTATTGAAAGAGAAAAACAGCCTAAAATAATTGAATTGCTAAAGAAGTGGACAAATGTAAATGGATATCATATTGTGGCATTATTTACAGACGAAGAACCTGTGCCTGAAGATTTAAAAGATGTTATGATAGGCGTATTCAAAAATGAAGAAATTAAAGGTTACTATAAGGAATGGGAAATTAAAATGTTTGAGAGCAAGAAGTTCAATGATGAACATGAGAATGGCATAAAGCATTGCCATGCGATGAATAAAATAGTTATAAAGAAGGTTGTTGAATATTCTGTTAATGGGTAAGTATATGATGAATTTTAGTTTGTCAGGTCGATAAAGTCCAATTTCGTCGAACGCTTGAAACTTTCAGTTTGTCGGATGGATAATTTCCAATTTGCAAGATTAAATAATCTATGCTAACATACCACACACTTTAAACAGAGGGAGGTGTGGTAAGATATGGAATTCAGTAATAACAAGGGCTTTGTTAGCAGTTATACAATGGTTAAATTCTTTTTACGAAAGTTATTTGAACAGAATTTAATTGATACAGATACTTATGTATTTGCAATGAACATGGCAAAAGAAGAGTATGACAAAACGGATAGGAAAAAGCATTGACGCATATGTGTACACCCTTGAAAAACAAAGCAGTGTATGTGTATAGCCCCAAATTTTCCAAAGCCTCGTATGTGCATAGTACCCCGATCAAGCGGCTAAGCTCGCCCGTATGAACGAAGACTAAGTAACTTTAGGTGCGAGATTGAAAATTGGATAATGAGATGCTGTATACCAGTTTGAGTGGCTGATATAGGGCATTTTCTGTATGGAGTTAAAAGGTGAGATTGGTGGGGAGGGGCAAAGGTGTTGTGGAAATGTATAGGGTACTATATAATAAGTGATATCAATTTGAATTTGTAGGAGTAATAAAAAATAGAATTCACAATTATATGATAATAAGCACGATTTCGTGGCTGAATATGGCAAAGGGTTATTAGAGTTTGTTCCTGAAAATAAAGAACAGACCATATTGGATTTAGGGTGCGGAACAGGTACATTGACAGCGCAATTAAGAAATTTAGGAAGTAAAGTTGTAGGTGTTAATAGTTCTCAAAGCATGATTGATAAGGCAAAAGAACAATTTGATAACATAGATTTTATGGTGTGTGATGTACTTGATTTACCTTTTGAGAATGAATTTGATGTTGTTTTTTCAAATGCAGTATTTCATTGGATAAGTAACCATGATGCTTTGTTAAGCAATGTTCATAAGGTATTGAAATCAGACGGGTTATTAGTATGTGAGTTTGGAGCAAGTGGTAATATTGCAACCATTGAAAAGGCATGCTAGACTGTATCTCGATGGAACTATGCAAATGTGGATAAATGCAGAAGATTCGTTGGAATTATGGTAAATAATACTTAGATTGAAGAAAGCACCAAATGATTTGTAGCGTCGTTTGGTGCTTGTTTTATAAATTTCGTCCCTGATACTGTATTGTTACCACATAAACGGTTTTGTGTGGTTCATCAATGCGGAAAATGGTAATATAGTTATCAATTAGTAATTGTCTGTAACCCTTTCCGGCATATCTGCCCTCGTTTCGCTCTTGGTGGGACTGTGGAAAGGTATCTAAGCTTAAAACGGCTTTCTTAATTCGGTCAACTTGTCCTTTGGCATTTTCAGGAGCCAATTTCTCATTTGCGATATACTCGTAAATACGGTCTAATTCACGGATTGCTCTGGGATTGACCTTTACTTTGTATTTATCCAAAATGTTTTTTCTCCAATTCTGCAAAAACTATTTCTGCGTCAACTGCTTCTGCTCCGTTAGCAATTTCCTGCTCGGATTCGAAGATTGCTTGGTCGATGTGATTCATTTTTGCGAATTTATCGTACAATTCACTACTCATTACAACCAAATCGCTATATCCGTTTTTGGTAATAAAAATAGGCTCCTGTTCCTTGTGTGCGATATTGGAAATCTCGGTTGTATTGCGTAAATCCTTAATAGGCATAATAAGTGGCATAATACTTCACTCCTTTCTTTGGCATAATTGTAGCATAATTATGCTCATAAAGGCAATATAAAATGCGTATATCAACAAAATGATTTATGGACAAAATCAAAAAAACTTGTTGACAATATTTATTAACGGGAGCATTTTTTAAAAATTACGAAAGGAATTAACATGATGCAGAATAGTTATAGATTTCCACAGCCAAATAATTATGTTGTCAATCCCGTCTATTATTGGCAGAAGATATTAATTATAAATATCTGAAATGTAATGGTGATTGTGAAGAAACGAATAATTTTTATCCCATAACAGCTGTGGACGCAAATGGTTCGGTTGGTCATTTGATACTGTGCTATACGAATAAGGAAAAGACTATAATACGACTGGGATTTATTATTGTTGATGACAGTAAGCGTGGTATGGATTACGGAAAAAGAATGATACAGATGGTGTAATTGAGAGAGCTGGTTGGACGTATTTTTATGTAACTAGAGATAATGAATCTATCGTGGGTTGTGGAGCAATAGGTTCATATTGGGGGGAAGAATAAGAATGGCATTGATGTCGTTGGTGAAGAACAATTATTCCGTTTAGAGAAATTTAGATAAATTCCAATTTAGAGAGGGAAAATTTATGGAGATTACATATAGACAAGCTAAAATCGAAGATGCTGAATTACTAATAGACATTTATAATGCTTCGTTTTATAGTGATTATATTAAATATGGAGAATGCCCTGCATATGGTAAAAACAAAGAAATGATGGAAAGTTCAATAGTATCGTATCCTAAACTCATTATTATATGTGATAGTAAACCTATTGGGTGTGTTTCGTGTAAAGAATTAGAAGAGGGAATATATGAAGTTGGTTGCCTATGTGTTATTCCGAAGTATCAAGGGAAAGGAATCGGGTCACAAACAATTAAATTTATAACATCTTCTTACGAGAACTGGAAACAATTCACATTAGTGACTCCGGCGGATAAAATAGAAAATGTAAAGTTCTATACGGAAAAATGTGGGTTTAGTATAGTATCTACTGAAATGGATGGGAATGTTATGGTTACACGATTTGTTTTGGAAAGATGAATTAGAATTATTTGTAGGAGTAATAAAGAATAGAATTCACAATTATATGATAATAAGCACAATTTCGTGGCTGAATATGGCAAAAGAAGAGTACGGCAAAAAGAAGAGAAAAAAGCATTGGCGCATATGTGTACACCCTATGGGAAAGCAACGTATGTGCATAGCACCCGACCAAGCGGCTAAGCTGGCAAAAATGCAGGAAAACTAAGCAATTTTAGGTGCGAGATTGATAATTGGATAATGAGATGCAAAAGTGAGATGCTCTATATCAATTTAAGTGGCTGATATAGGGCATTTTTGGTAGCAAAAGTGTCGGAAAACGGTGTTGTGGAAATAGTTAGAGTATTATATAATGAGTAATATAAATTTGGATTTATTGGCTAAAAAGGAGGCAGTTATGAGAAGAATATGGAATAAGTGGTTAAAAGAAAGTTTGATTATTTTTTGTGCTATATATACAGTGGTAACTATATTGAATAGTATTCTATATTTATCACAAGGTTACAGAGATGACCCAAGTGGAAATTGGCATGAATTAACTAGAGCAGTAATAGTCCTGATTGGAATTATAGCATTTGAAATGGCTAAAAATTTACCAATAAAAAATGTATTGATTAAAGCTATTGTTGTATATATACCAACAATGGCATTAGCATTTGGATTTGTATGGATGAATCAATTCATTGAGCCATTAGCAAGTAGTGCATATAGAGATATATTTATTAATTACACATCATTATATGTTGTGGTAAGTGTAATAGCACTAATTAAAAATGTAATAAAAAATAGGAAAAACTAAAAGCTAGATTTTCAGTTCTCGGTAGGTATTATCTTCGTTAATTATACTATGGACATGGTGCTTTCGCCACTCTCCAGCTTCTTGGATTCAGCGAGCCATGCACGGAGCATTTTATCCATAGAAGTATAGGTGGAGTAAGGTACAAATTTCAGTTTGTCGGAGGGACAACTTCCAATTTGCAAGACTAGAAAATTTATGCTAACATACCATACACTTTGAAACAAAAGGAGGTGCGATTGAACGCATCGTTCGTATACAGAGTATAGAACTAGGGGGGATTGCATGAAGGACCAAAGAAACCATTGGAATAAATATTATTCAAATAAACAAGGTAAATTAGCAGAGTATCAGTATGACACATGGCTGGAAAAATATATTAATCTTTTAAAAGAGAAAAAGGTATTGGATTTAGGCAGCGGAATCGGAAATGACAGTAAGATACTTGCGGAGCAAGGGATATGTGTGCATGCTTGTGATTTTTCGCAAGAAGCTTTAGAAATTTTACATGAAAATCTTCCAACTGTTTCTTGTACTTGTATAGATATGACACAGAAATTTCCGTTTGAAGATGCGTCCTTTGGGGCAGTAGTGGCGGATCTTTCGCTACACTATTTTACATGGGAAGTTACTATGGGAATTGTTGCTGAGATTGCTAGAATATTAACGATGGATGGCGTTTTAATGTTACGTGTAAATTCTATGAATGATGTAGAATATGGAGCTGGTCAGGGAAGTGAACTGGAAAAACATCTTTACATGGTAAAGGAGAAGGTGAAGCGATTTTTCACAGAAGAGGATTTGTCAAAACTTTTAGCGAATTGGGATATTAAATATATAGAAGAGTATACAAATTGGAGATTTGAGCGTGGAAAGGTAATGTGGGAAGTGTGTTGTGTGAAAAAGTGAAAAAAGTGCTGGCAAAGCCTATATAAAAAGACATTAGTGAATAACAGAAACATACGTTAAAAGAATCGTAACTATTCAGAACCCCCATATATTCGCACTCGTCGTCCTTGCGGACTTGCAGAGTTTCAAAGATCGGAGAGTGTATGAAACTCTATTGGAAACTGACATGCAAGGATATCTCAAGAACTGGAGCCTATGTGAACAGTGATTGGATGAGAGTTACTGCCAGTTCCGTGCTACGCACTAAGGCTGCTCATATATGGGGAGGCAACTCTATTCGAGTTCCATTATAATAGTGGGTTTTGAACAGATACAAACAATCAAATACATTGGGAGGATAGGTTATGTTTAGTAAAATAATAGCCAAATTTGAGGGTGAATATAAAGCTAATTTTTTGGGAAAAAAGAATAAAGTATATTTATACATACAGGAAGAAACTGTAAATGGGTTAGGAGCCTCTTATTATGATGGAAAGTTTACTGAAAGAGAGTTTGAAATTGAATTTCAATACATAAAAGGAATTGAGGAAAAATATATCGAAGAAAATAGATGTTTACTTATCAACTATTCGGATGCAAATTCCTTATTTAAGGATATAGTGTATACAATTTATTTTCCTAACATTGAGAATTTTGACGATGCGATGAAAAGTCTTTCTGATATGTATATAAGAGATGAAGAGAGCCGAAGAATAAAATTTCAAGAAGAACAGGATCGAAAAGAAGAACAATTATTAGAGAAACAAAAACGTACAGAAGAATGCCAACGATATTTTAATGATTGTTACAAGTTTCATATTACAAATGGTAATCCTTATTTTAAATTACGAAATGATAATTTGCAGTTTGCGTGTATTTATATTGATGAGCAAAAGAACCTAAATTTTTTGACCATTGACGGATATAATAAGGAAGAAAGTAATGCATGTATTCCATATGAAAAAATTCATTATTATGAGAAAGCCGGAAATGTTTATTATACATCTGATATAAATGCACAGTGCTCTAATTATGGTGGAAGTTTTACTGATGCGACTATATCAAAAGGTGCTACTGCAGTAGGTGGATTACTATTTGGCGCGATGGGATTGACAGCTGGTGCTTTGTTGACACATGAGCCAGCAAAGCTAGAAATGCCAACTAATACATTGCATATTATGTCAGAGGTACACAAAATAGATGACAGAAGTGTAATTCTTAATTATTATTCAGATGTTAAACAACAGTTCATGGATATGGAATTGCCAGCAAATATTTATAATTTTTTGCAAACTCATTTGCCTGAAAAAAAATATAGTATTGTGGTAGAAATCGAAAAGGAAAATGCTGTTAAAATGCAAGAGAATAGTATTATGTCAATTGAAGGTAACATGTCCCAGCAACTCACACAAAATAATGATATGGATGTATTTGAAAATAGAATAAAAAAACTTAAAATAATGTATGATCATGGTATTCTTACAGAGGAAGAGTTTGCGAATGAAAAAAAGCGGATTTTAAATGAGATATAAAGCTGGAAAATATTGATATTGAGTTGAAAAAAATTGAGTGCTTTACCTTGACTTTAAGCGGTTGAGGTAGGGCATTTTTTCGAGTGATGAGGAAAATAAAAGTGCTTGCAATTTCGTTTGAAAAATATTGTGTAAGCAAGCAAAATATCTGCGAATGGTGCGGAGAATTTTCGTGAGTTGGAGGAGAGAGAATGGCTAAAAGACGATTGTAAAACGTAAAGGAAGTATTATATAATATTTACAAATTTAAAGGGATGGAAGTAAATGAAATGATAATAGTTAATACGTTTGCGCAGGTTGAAAGATTAAAGAAAAAGATGTATGAGTCATCAAGTGCAACTTATGAGAAACTGAAAGCATCTATCGAAAACCTATCAGCCATAGAGTTTCTGTTCGATATGAAGTTTAATAAGATGGGATTTGACCCCATTAGCGGTACTGAATTAAATATTATTGAACAAATAAATCAACTATTTTCGAATCTTGTTGTGATGGAGGCTTTGAAAGATTTATTAACGATGTATCCAGAAAAAAGTTTTGAGTTACATTTGGGAACAAAGCCAGGATTTGATATTGAATCAACAGATGGAACTATTGTTGCGGAGTGCTTTGCGGTTACAATGGCAAGTAGTAATGGAAAGTTGAAGAAGGATAGCGAGAAGTTAATTTTAAAGGCTCCGATACAGAAAAAGTATATATATTTTTTCTCTCAAAATGATAGTGATGAAGTTTTAAAGAAGGCATATGATAAATTTCCAGAAGTAACATATAAAAGAATAGTTAGTATATTACAATGAGGTGTTATGAAAATGTTGAAATATGGAGATAAAATAGGAATTGTTTGTTGTTCAAACGGACAAAAAGGGACATATAAGGAAAAAATTAAGTGTTTAGAAAATACATTGATCGATATTGGACTGCATCCCGTTTTTAGTGACTACATCTATGAAACAGAAAATATTTTTTGTGGTACTGCAAAGGAACGTGCAAGTGTACTTATGAAATTTTATAAAGATGATGAGATAAAGGCAATATTTGATATTTCAGGGGGAGATGTCGCCAACGGTATATTACCGTATCTTGACTATAATATAATTGCAAATAGTTCAAAATTGTTTTGGGGATACAGTGATTTGACAACAGTCATAAATGCTATTTACAAAAAAACGGGAAAACCATCTGTTTTGTACCAAATTAGAAATCTAATATATGATTATAAAGAACAACAAGTAGCAGATTTTAATAATACCATTATGCAAAATGGAACGGATTTGTTTCATCTAACTTGTAAGTTTATTCAGCAAAGTGAAATGCACGGGATTGTAGTAGGTGGTAATGTTAGATGTTTTCTAAAATTAGCAGGAACAGAATATATGCCAGAACTTAAAGATAAGATATTACTTTTGGAAAGTTTCGGGGGAACTGTTGCTAAAATGGAAACATACTTATGTCAGTTACAGCAAATGGGAGCCTTTGATAAGGTGGCAGGAATTATTCTAGGAACATTTACAGAAATGGAAACAGAAAAATGTATACCTACTATAGAAACACTTATCAAAAGGATAGTAGGAAAAGATTTACCAATAGCGGTTACAAGAGATATAGGACATGGGACAGATTCCAAAGGAATTATAATTGGTCAGGAATTATATCTTGGAGAATAATGTGAAACGTACAAAGTCAAGTTTGTTAGAAAGTTACAGGTAGAAATAGAAAAAGGCGACTAGGTGATAATAGTAAAATCCCAAAATATTTGGTGGTATTATTATAAAACATTTTATTTTATGATGAGGTAAGCTGCTTAGGGAGGAGATAAAAATGGCGAAACAGAATATTTATGATAACGAAACTTTTTTCGAGGGATATAAAAAGATTAGAGATAATAAAATAAATGCGAATACTTTATTTGAAATACCAGCGTTATTTTCTTTGTTGCCTGATTTGAATAATAAGAAAATCATTGATTTGGGATGTGGATTTGGAGAACATTGTATGCAATATGTTCATGATGGAGCAGCTAAGGTTGTAGGGATAGACATTTCGGAGAAGATGCTTGAAGTTGCCAAAAGAGAAAATAGTAATCCAGGCATTACCTATATGAATATGCCAATGGAAAATATTTCTCAAATTAGTGAAACATTTGATGTGGCGATAAGTTCTCTTGCACTCCATTACATAGAGGATTTTGATACTCTCGCAAGGGATGTGTATGAGATATTAAATGAGGATGGTGTGTTTATCTTTTCTCAGGAAAATCCAATAAATACATGTTTTTCAAATGGAGAGAGATGGACCAGAGATGAAAAAGGTCATAAATTGTATGCCAATTTAGCTAATTATGGTTTGGAAGGGGAGCGTGAATCTACATGGTTTGTTGATGGTGTAAAGAAATATCACAGAACATTTTCGACTATTGTTAATACATTAGTAAAAGCAGGATTTACCATTGAAGAAATGATTGAACCAGTCCCAACGCAGCAACTTTTAGAGAAGTATCCAGAATATAGTGATTTATATCATAAACCAGACTTTTTATTAGTGAAAGCAAGAAAAAGATAGTTTGTAAGGTATTTTTGAGATTGAACTATTTTCTGTTCTAAGATATAATAAAAACATCTAAAAAAATTTTGAATTTTAAAAAAGGAGAAACGAAGTATGCAAAAGAAAATTTTAACACCACTTTTACTAGCAGGTCTTGTTTTGATTGGGATAACAGGATGCCAAAAAGAGGAGTCCGTTCAAGAGGAGCCAGTTCAGGAAGAACAGGTTCAAGAAGAATCACAAGAAGAACAGGTTCAACCTACAGAAGAAAGTGAGGATGTTGCTGATACACAGGAAAGTAGCACTGCTACTTGTAGTTTGTGCGAAGAAGAAAAAATATGTGCTACTTATACCGCAGAGGGTGAAGAATATATAGTATGTCCTGATTGTGCGAACGAATTTAGAACAGCTTTTGCCGAAACAGCAGACAAGCAAATTTGTAGTGGATGCCAAGAGGAAAAAATATGTGGCGTTTACGTAGTGGACGGCGAGGAATATGTTGTATGTCCTGATGATTATGAAGAATTTGCTGATGGTATGAGATTAGATGAAAAATAAAAGATGTAAAGAAAGGGATGTGATATCACATCCCTTTTTGTCTTATAGGAAAATGCGTCCTATAAGACAAAAGCCCTCTGGGCAGAATGCGCACGAATTTGTATGGAAGATGTACTGCGTACCAAATTCGGCGCGGCAAAGTGTGCAAGCACATTGGGAAAGTGTAACGTCGCGGAGCGTGCTTGCACGCTTTGTTC
>CAVIJT010000024.1:0-23289 GCA_963643465.1 Lachnospiraceae bacterium
AACAACCCCACGATTAACAGTCGTGTGCTCTACCATTGAGCTATCGAGGAATACTCATATATTCTAATACTTTTTCTAAAAGAAGTCAATACTTTTTTTATTTAATTCTCATTACTACTGACGTAAACCAAAAATCTCTCTCCTGTTTTAACAGGAGAGAGAATATAACATAACTATGCTAATTTTCCTTTTGCAACTTCTACTAATGCTGCAAATCCTTCTGGATCATTAATAGCCATTTCAGATAACATCTTTCTGTTTACCTGAACATCAGCTAACTTTAATCCATACATAAATTTGCTATATGATAAACCATTCATTCTTGCTGCTGCGTTAATACGAGCAATCCATAACTGTCTGAACTGTCTCTTTCTCTGCTTTCTACCTGCAAAAGACTCTGTTAAAGCTCTCATAACAGACTGTTTTGCAACACGATACTGCTTAGATCTAGCTCCTCTGTAACCCTTTGCTAATTTTAATACTCTATTGTGTTTCTTCTTCGCATTCAAAGCACCTTTTACTCTTGCCATTCCATGTTCCTCCTAACTTAATCCAATATTACAGATATGGTAAAATCTTCTTCATTGTCTTAACATTTGTTTCATCAACAGTAGTTGCCTTTCTAAGATTTCTCTTAACCTTTGCAGACTTCTTTGTTAAAATATGTCTCCTATAAGCCTTATTTCTCTTTAATTTACCTGTTCCTGTTACTTTGAAACGTTTTGCTGCTGCTCTTTTCGTTTTTAACTTTGGCATAATATTTCCTCCTTAAAATTTACAAAACTCTGGATTATTAAAATCCTTCGAGTATGTCCATAAATAGTTATAATTTTTTGTTATAGGCACACCGCTTGTTACCCATAACACAAATTTGCTTACTTAATATATCGTAATTCTAACGTTTTTCACCTAAAAACATTATCATACTTCTACCTTCTAGTTTTGCAGGTTTCTCAATCACTGCAACATCTTCAACCCTTGCAAAGAAGTCATCTAAAATCTGTTTGCTAAATCCCATATGCGCCATCTCACGACCACGGAAACGCAAAGATACTTTTACTTTGTCTCCTTTACTAAGGAATTTTCTAGCCTGATTTGCTTTGGTGTTCAAATCATTGGCTTCGATATTAGGAGATAGACGAATCTCTTTTACATCCGTTACTTTTTGCTTTTTCTTAGCTTCTTTCTCCTTACGTGCAAGTTCATATCTATATTTTCCATAGTCTACAATCTTGCAAACAGGTGGCTTTGCATTCGGTGCAATCTTTACTAAATCTACACCAGCCTCTTTGGCAAGTTTCATGGCTTCTTTGGCTGACATAACACCAACCTGCTCACCATCTTGTCCAATTACTCGTACTTCCCTGTCTCTTATCTGTTCATTAATCATTAACTCGCTAATAACTGAGCACCTCCAAATAAATCGCAATCACACCTGCAGTTTTGCAGACGCAAAACCAAATGCAAGTTTCACTTCATTTCATACTCCACAGTTTCTCTTATTGTCTATAAACCAAGAAACACGCTATGCGGTTTCCAAGTTTTCGTCGCAGTTATTAAAGCGTCAAGCCCTAATTCCTCCTCTGTTGTAATACAGAAATATAAAAAAGCGTGAATAGCATAGCTATCCACGCCCATCATTCTCCTAACACGGAATGAAAAACTAAAACCCAAGTAGCAGCATAGAAGCGCCCAAAGGTGAGAGTGGATACTCTGCTTGAACAAGTTTATCATATTTCAACAACTTCTATATTCTACCACTGTTTTTTCATTCTGTCAATACTTTTTATCCCACAGAATCTTCTGCCTCATTATTTGCAGGTTGCTGTGGTGCCTCCGTCACTACCACTGGTGGCTCTGTCACTACTACCGGTGGCTCTGTTACTACTACTGGTGCTTCTGTTACTACCGGTGCTTCTGTTACTACTGGTGCTTTTGTTACTTTTGGTGCCTCTGTTACTGCAACTGGTTCCTCCGTCACTTCAATTGGCTCTGCTGTCTGAGACTGTGTAGGAACACTTGTTACTACTGGAGCATAAGTAACGGTTGTAGTGTTGCTGTTTGTAGTTGGTGCATAAGTAGAACTTGTATAAGAAGAACTATACGAATCTGGAGTAAGTGTATTTACATCTCGCTCTTCTGTTCCATATAAGAAATTCCATAGTTCTTTCTGATTGACAGTCCAATCCAAACAAAGAGAAGAACCACAATGCAACGTTCTACTAGTAAATGAATTATCCACAGGAATTCTCATCTGATCCAAGTTACTAGGATCAATTCCCATACTTAATATACATTTTGCATAGGTAATCAAATCTCCAGAGGATATGTCCGTAGCTACATAATCCAATAAATCATAAGCAAGATTAACTGCTTCTGTCGCACTAAGTTCTGTCATAACTTTTGAATAAATCTGACTTAATACTGCTCTCTGTCGATAAGTTCTTCCATAATCATCATTCTCTCCATTGATTGCTGCCACATGACGAACTCGACAATATCCCAATGCCTGATTTCCATTTACAGTCTGTGTTCCAGGTACTACCGTTCTATATTTTTTCTTACTAATATAGTTTGTTGTATTTAAATAGTTAGCTTCTGTCTCAGTTAAGGAAATCTCCACACCGCCCACAGAATTAATTACTTCTTCAAATGCACTAAAGTCTACTACAACATATCCAGCTATCGGAATACCAAAATTAGTCTCTATGGTCTGCTTTAATAATTCACCACCACCATAACTGTATGCCGCATTTAACTTATTCTCACGATATCCATTAATATACACATAACAGTCACGCATAATGGAAACCATTTTCACAGTTTTCTTTTCTGTATTCATACTTGCTATGATCATACTATCAGAACGACCATAAGCATCATCACCATCGTTAATTCCTTCTCGACCAATTAGTAAAATATTTACTACGTCACCATCTAACAGTGCCTGATCCTCATTCCATGGTGGAATGGTAGCTTGTGCTGCCCGCTCCTCTTCTGTCAAATCAGACGCTGCACGAACTCCACCTTCATCTCCAATCCGAAACATAACCCATCCAAATGCCAATACAATTGTAAGAACAAGACATCCGATAGTTGTTCCAAGACCAACCAAACACTTTTTTCGAATTCCCCATTTTCCTATTTCTTTCTTTGACTCTGATTCTTCTATTACTTCTACTTCTTCTCCTGTCACCTTAGCTACTGCGTTAGATAAATAGGATTCTAAGCCTTCTTCGTCATCAAATTCAAAATCTTCCTGATTGTCAAAAGAAAATCCATTTTCTTCAGGCTCACAATCATACGACTGTTCCCATTCCTCATTTTCTCTATCTTTACTCATCAATCATCCATTCCTTTCTTCCTAAATCGTACCAGCCAGTTTGTACTTTATTACAGCAAATGCCTCCCTCAAATAGTAATGTAATTTCATGACACCATCCGTAGGTGCCGCTAAACCTTCTATGTGCTGTATTCCCATTTTTTTCCCGATGGCAACTGCACGATAGATATGAAATCGATTACTTACTACTAAAAATTTCTTTTCTTTGTCACCTATTAATTCCAAACTGTACTGAAAATTTTCTGCTGTATTAGTGGATTGTTCTTCTAGTATCACACGCTTTCCATCAATCCCGGCTTCTGTCAAATACTCATACATTGCTTGTGCCTCTGTAATATCTTCGCCTTCTCCCTGTCCGCCTGATACAATTATCTTTGCTTGCGGATGCTTCGTTGCATATGTAATCGTGCAATCCAAGCGTTCACGCAACGCTCTGGAAACCTTTGTTCCTCTCACTTTGGCTCCCAAAACGATAATATAATCCGGCTCCGATGTAGGATTTTTAGCGCTGGATATCAAAAGCATTCCCACGATAACGAAAAGAAATAAACTTACAACCGCCATCCCTCCCGTAGAAATTCGCACAAGAGTGCGTAGCCACATACAATGCTTTCTTTCTGCCAAAAAACTACATATAGCAATTAGCAAACATACACAGCCAAGACATGGCCAAAACCATAAATGAGATGCCCCAGCCCCTGCATAGCACAAAATAATAACAGCATATGTGTAACATAAAACACTTAAAATTGTAAAAATCCAAGACAAACTATTCATATTTTTGTCCACCTTATTGCTTTTTTGTAATTATTCGGAACTCACCAATTTATAATATAGTTTATTTTATCGCGAAAGTAAACCCCCTCTTTTATTTTATAATCATTCATTCTTTCTTTTTCACCGTCACGTTTCCGGCTGTGCTTTCATTGCACAGCCAAAGAAAACGTCACAATTTCTCCTTCCAAACATAATACAAACTTGTCTTTCAAAAAGCTACACTTTTTTTAATTTTTTTATTTTTTTCTTATTAACGCAACAAAGGGCTGGCACTTATGTGCCACACCCTTTGTATTTATTATGTATGAAGTATTTTCTATTAAAATAAATTATAAATCAAGAGCCCCATGCTCTGTGCCGTTTACAACAAAATAAACCTTTCCATCTTCTGGTTTAATATACATATCGATTTCTTTTAAATCTTTCGCAAGTCTCTTCCAGTCGTTTAACCAAATATCCTTTACTTCCGCCTCATATTTTTCTACATCAACCTTTGTCTGCTGTCCATAAAATTCAAAAAATACATTCTTTGGAACTTTCTTTGTTGTTGTCTTTCTTGTTGCAGATTGTTTTGTTGTTGCAGTCTTCTTTGTTGCTGTCTTTCTAGTAGTTGTCTTCTTTGCAGGTGCTTTCTTTGCCTGCACCTTCTCTTCTACTACTTTCTCTTCAACCGCATTCTCCACTACAACGTCTGTGTCTACCTTCACTTGTTCTGTCTCTTTTGCTGGTTCTGCCTTCTTTACAGGTGCTTTCTTGCTCACTGGTTTCTTCTTTTCCGTTGCCATAATATTCCTCCCATATAAATCTCTCTATACTTTAATTTGTTCGCACGTCCCCATTTAGAAGCATAACCAAAAGAATTGCCCCTGTTTCTTTTAAAATTTTTCAAAAGAAAAAATCTGTAACACCCTGACTTACCAATAAAATCCTAAATTATGTTCTAAATAGTAACGTTTTTATTATCACTACCATGATAATACCTCAAAAAACAAAATTTTTCAAGTTTTTTTCGCATTCATATTATTTCTTTTTAAAATCCAAAAGTTTTTTCAACATTTTCACTTATTGTAAAAAGAATTACGACATTTTTTTACCTAACTCTGCTTTTTTCATAATTCTAAATATCTCTAAGAAAATATCTTTTCTTTTTGTATAAAAACATTTATAATAGAAGAGAATATACGTGAATAAGGGAAAGGATATGTGGGAATATGAAGAAGATTTTTAATTTTTTATTTGAATTACTTGCTGTATGTGGTTTCGTTGCAGGTCTTTATTATCTTTATAAAAAGTACATCTTAAAAGACACACCTGCTTCTGAAGAAGAAGAAGATTCTTTCGATGATTTTGAATTTGATGATGAAGATTTTACAGAAACAGTTTCAGACAACAGAGAGTATGTTACATTAAACTCAAGCGAAAGCAAGACAATGCAAAAAGCACAGGCATCTTCCGAAGAAGAGCTTGAAGAAGATAACGATTAAATATGTATTGCAAATAAAAAGGAGAGGCGTTTATCACCTCTCCTTTTTGATTACTGTCTAGACAATCTCTTAGATGTCTCGTACATATATTCATCAATTCCTTTTGTCATTGCTAATGCTTCTTGAATATCGTAATCAACCACTTCACCATCACGATATCCAACTACACGGTTTGATGCACCTGCTGCCAACAAGTCAACTGCCTTTGCACCCATAACAGACGCATACACACGATCTCTTGCAGATGGGCTTCCACCTCTCTGAATATGTCCGATAATAGTTGCTCTTGTCTCAATACCAGTAGCCTTCTCAATTCTCTCAGCCATTCCGTATGAATCACCAACACCTTCTGCATTGATAATAATATGATGTTTCTTACCTAACTTTTTCTTTTCTAAGATGTTGTTAATAAGTTTCTGCTCATCATTGTCATACTTCTCAACCATGAGAATATCTTCTGCTCCGTTGGCAATACCACACCACAATGCAATGTATCCTGCCTGACGTCCCATTACTTCAATAATACTACATCTCTCATGAGAAGTAGATGTATCACGAACCTTATCGATTGCTTCCATAGCTGTATTCACTGCAGTATCAAATCCAATGGTATATTCTGTACATGCAATATCAAGGTCAATGGTTCCAGGAATACCAACTGTATTGATTCCTAAACTTGCAAGTTTGCTTGCTCCCATGAAAGAACCATCTCCACCGATTACAACCAAACCATCAATGCCGTGCTTTCTTAAAATCTCGGCACCTCTCTTCTGCACTTCCAATTCCTTGAATTCTAAGCAACGAGCTGTGTAAAGAATGGTTCCACCTCTTTGAAGAATATCTGCAACACTTCTGGTATCCATGTCTACAATGTCCTCTTCCAAAAGACCTGCATATCCATGCTTGATTCCCTTTACTTTCAAACCTGCTGCCAATGCAGTTCTGACAACGGCTCTAATTGCTGCATTCATTCCAGGTGCATCTCCACCACTTGTTAAAACTCCAATTGTTTGTACTTTATTTGCCATTTCTTTTTGACCTCCAATTTATATCATATTCATTTGTCTTTACTGTTCACACCTTGCCAAGTGAGACGGTAATTTTTTGCTCATTTGTTTTATTGTAATCTCTATTTTACAACTTTTCAACAGTTTTTTCAACAACCTTCACATTTTCAGTTCCATATTTTTCTGCCAATTTTTCCCTCACACTTTCCGATAATGAGATTTTACTTTGCATTCCATAGGATTTTCTAGCGTTTTCCGTTTTGCAATAGATAATCAATTCTGCATCACCTGGATTTTCTCTAAGTATCTGTGAAAGGCTTTCTTCTTCTGCCTGATAGGCAGCTTTGTCCTGAAATTGTATCCACATTTGCTTTGGAATCTGCTCAAACGGAATGATTTTTTGCAAAATCAATTTTGCCGGCCGCTCCTCTTCCACCGAAACTTTTCCAACAATGAATACTTTTCGGTCTTCCACAAACATGGCACGATTTTTTTCAAAATCTCTTGGAAATACTATGATTTCCACAGTTCCGTACATGTCCTCCAAAGTTAAAAATGCCATCATAGAATTGGTTCTTGTAGTTTTTACTGTAATTCCAGTAATCATACCACCAAGAATAGCTTTGGCATCTTGGATTACACGAGGTTGATTACTCTCTTCCTGAAGAGCAAAATCTAATGTAGTATTGGTTATATTTTTTTGCAACAACTGGGTATCATCCTCCAATGGATGCCCGCTGACATACATACCAAGTACCTCTTTTTCCATGGCAAGTCGTTCTTCCTTTTTAAAATCCTCCACATTAGGAAAATGAATCTCAAACTGCTCTTTTACCTCACCACCAAAAAAGTCCATTAAAGACATCTGACCTGCAATGCCATCTTTCTTTTCTCGATTTACCTCATCTAACACTTGTGCATAAATAAGCATTTTCTGTCTGCGTTTTCCTTTCATTTGGTCAAAGGCACCAGACTTAATAAAGTTTTCCATGGTTCGTTTATTTACTTCTTTTCCAGACAGACGCATGGCAAAATCTTTCATATCTTTATATTTTCCATTTTTCTCTCGTTCCTGTACGATGGCATCAATAATTGGCCGTCCAAGTCCCTTAATCGCAGAAAGACCATATCGGATTTTTCCTTCGCCCTCCTCATAGGATACAGAAAAATTACCTTCTCCTTCATTGACATCTGGCGGCAAAATGGAAATATTGAGATTTTTACAGCTCATTATATATTCTGAAACTTTGGTAGTATTATCCAACACCGAAGTCATAAGAGCCGCCATGAATTCTACTGGGTAATAGCATTTCAAAAAAGCAGTTTGATAAGAAACCACTGCGTAGCAAGCTGCATGGGATTTATTAAAAGCATACTTTGCAAAATCCGTCATCTCATCGTAAATTTTGTTTGCCACCTCCGCAGAAATGCCGTTAGCCACACAACCTTTTACCCCTTCCTCTTCATTTCCGTAGACAAAACTCTGACGCTCTTTTGCCATGACATCTGCCTTTTTCTTTGCCATGGCTCTTCGAACTAAATCACTTCTTCCAAAACTATATCCTGCAAGCTCTCGCACAATTTGCATAACTTGCTCCTGATAGACAATACAGCCATAGGTTGGTTCCAAAATAGAAACTAACTCTTTACAATCATAAGTTACGCTATCTTTGTTTTTCTTTCCTTTGATATACTTAGGAATAAAATCCATAGGACCCGGACGATACAGGGAAATTCCAGCAATTACATCTTCCAGATTTTCCGGCTTTAACTCTTTCATAAAGTTTTTCATTCCGGGACTTTCCAACTGGAAAATACCCTCTGTTTTTCCAGAAGAAATGAGCTGATATACTACTTCATCTTCCATATTGATTTTATCAATATTTAATGGAACTCCATGTAACTGCTGTGCCTTTTTATATTCCTGAGAATCTGGCGAAAGTTTGGACAATTTTCGATTAACCAGATTGACTGCATCCTGTATAACCGTCAGTGTTCGAAGTCCCAAAAAGTCCATCTTTAAAAGCCCTAACTCTTCCAATGTGGTCATGGTATACTGGGTAGTAATTTTGTCATCTGCTGCCTTCGAAAGAGGTACATACTCATCTACAGCCTCTTTACTGATTACCACTCCCGCTGCATGCATGGATGTATGTCTTGGAAGTCCCTCCAAACGCATAGAAATATCTATTAGAAATTTCGCTTGCTCATCACTTTCATATAAATTACGAAGCTCCCGATTTGTTTCCAATGCCTTCTTTATAGTAATTCCAAGTTCTGTAGGTATCATTTTAGCAATACCATCCACATAACTATAAGGCAAATCCAATGCTCGTCCCACATCGCGAATTACCATTTTTGCAGCCATTGTACCAAAGGTAACAATCTGTACTACTTTTTCTTTTCCGTATTTTTCCACCACATAATCAATGACTTTTTGACGTTTTTCATAGCAAAAATCAATATCTATATCGGGCATGGTAAGTCGTTCCGGATTGAGGAAACGCTCAAATAACAGATTATATTTAATGGGATCAATATTGGTAATTTCTAAGGCGTATGCCACAATACTTCCTGCCGCAGACCCACGTCCGGGTCCCACTGGAATGTCATTGTCTTTTGCATATTTGATAAAGTCCCATACAATCAAAAAATAATCGACAAATCCCATTCCTTTAATAGTTTCCAGCTCATACTGCATACGTTCCACTAACTCTTTCGATGGATTTTCATATCTTTGCTCTAAACCATCTTTACAACATTTCTGCAAGTATTCCCAAGCAGTATAACCTTCCGGCACATCATATTTCGGCAATTTATATTCTCCAAAGGTAATCTCTACATTACAACGTTCTGCAATTTTATGTGTATTTTCTAACGCTTCCAACGCATAAGGAAACAAATTCGCCATCTCCTCTGGAGATTTTAAATAAAATTGCCCACCATCGTAACGCATACGATTTTCATCTGTGACCTTTTTCTGTGTCTGTATACAAAGCAAAATATCGTGTGCTTGCTGATCTTTGGCATAGGTATAATGGGTATCGTTGGTTGCCACCAAATCAATTCCCGTCTCCTGATGCATTCTAAGAAGCCCTTGATTCACCGTAGTCTGTTCCGCAATCCCATGATCTTGAAGCTCTAAGAAAAAATTGCCCTCACCAAAAATATCTCTAAGACGAAGGGCTTCTTTTTTGGCTTCTTCATAAAAACCACGCTTTAAATTACTTGCTACCACACCTGCAAGACAAGCACTAAGCGCAATGATTCCCTCATGATACTCTTCCAGCACTTCGTAATCTACTCTAGGCTTATAATAAAAACCCTCTGTAAATCCCTTCGAAACAATTTTCATCAAATTTCCATAACCTTTATCATTTTCTGCCAAAAGTACCAAATGATGATATCGTTCTTCGCCACTAACATTTTCTCTATCTTTGCGACTTCCAGGTGCCACATATACTTCGCATCCTATAATCGGCTTAATTCCTACTTTTTTTGCTTCCTTATAAAAATTAATTACACCATACATCACACCATGATCCGTAATGGCAATGCTATCCATTCCTAACTCTTTGGTGCGTGCAATCAACTCCGGTATTTTACTGGATCCGTCCAGCAAACTGTATTCCGTATGAACGTGCAAATGTGTAAAATTCATACTGTTCACCTTTCTTTAACGCAAAGGAAGCGACTGCAACAATGGCAGTCGCTTCCAAATCTCTATTTACAGCTCTATTCTTTGCTGCTTAAATACTTTTCAATATTTTCAATTGCTTCCTGCTCATCTGAACCATTTGCAATAACATTCACTTCTTCGCCTGCTGCAAGACCTAAACTCATCATCCCCATAATGCTCTTTGCATTCACTTTCATCTCTTCACATTCTATATAAATGCTACTCTCATAACGACTTGCTACCTGTACCAATAGTGCAACCGGTCTTGCCTCTAATCCAGTAGGAATATTTATCGTCATCTTCTTCGTTACCATGTTACTTCTCCTCCTTTTGTTCTCTAAGATCATCTGCAATATTACTTAGTTTTCTTAATCTATGATTCACACCAGATTTTCCTATAGGTTTACTTAACATACTGCCAAGTTCCTTCAAGGACGCATCTGGTTGCTCCATCCTAAGCGTTGCAATCTCTTTGAGTCCCGGTGCCAAATTCCCGAATCCAATGGTCTCCTGAATATACAAAATATCTTCTAACTGCTTGCTTGCCGCTGTAACTGTCTTATTAATATTAGCAGTCTCACAATTCACTTTTCGATTAATAGAATTCCGCATTTCCTTTAGAATACGCACATTCTCTAAATCCATTAGTGCTTTATGAGCCTCCATAATATTTAGTATGTCGACAATCTGCGAACCATCCTTTACATATACCACATAATATTTTTTGCGGATTACCACCTTTGCATCTACACCAAAAAAACGTATCACTTCTTTTAATTGTTCTGCTTTCTGCTCTGTTGTCATAATAATCTCAAAATGATACGTCTTCTCCGGATCACTCATAGACCCACTAACCAAAAATGCTCCGCGTATAAATGCCCGCTTACAACAGGTATTTTGTATAATAATATTGGGGACAATGGCCTCATTCTCATAAAGTTCTCCATCAGAATTCAACAATTTGGTTGCCTCTAATATTTTTTCCGTTACATTTCGATCTTTCATTAGCAAAGTATACATATGATTCTTTTTCACATTTTGTCCCTGTTTTCCAAGAATCGTCACTTCGCCCTGAAATGTTTCCTTTACTAACATAAAATATTTTCTTGCAACTGTCAAGTTTTCCGTAATAATTTTAATGGAATACCGTCCATTGTCCTCTTGCTCAATTTTACCACAAAGGCTAATAATTGCAGCAATTTCTGCTATCTGACAATGCCTTGCTGTAGGTATATGTTTTGATAACTCTTCTTTTATATTCCTTGAAAACGACATGATCCACTCTTCTCCACATCTCTATGTTCTACTTTTATGCCATAATTATTGGAAGACAATTTTCTGGTAATGGCATTTGCTAAAGTAACAGAACGATGCTGCCCACCGGTACATCCTACTGCTACCACCAGTTGATTTTTTCCTTCTGCAATATAATTAGGTATTAAGAAATTTAACATATCCTCCAGCTTGCCTAAAAAAATCTGCGCCTCTTTGGTTGCCATTACATACTCATACACTTCTTTGTCATTTCCTGTTTTTGCCTTTAACTCTGGTATGTAAAACGGATTTGGAAGAAAACGCACATCAAATACTAAATCCGCATCAATAGGAATTCCATATTTGAAGCCAAAGGATAAAATGGTTAAATAGAAATTATCAAACTGGCTGTTATTTACAAATATTTTATCAATCTCCGTCTTTAACTCTCGAACCAAAAGATGGGTAGTATCGATAATGTAATCTGCTCTTGCCTTTAAAAAGCTGGTTCTTCTTCTCTCCTCATCAATAGCTTCCTCCACACGACCTTTTCCAGCCAAAGGATGGTTATGACGAGTCTCTTTATATCTTTTTATCAGCACTTCTGTGGCACAATCCAAAAACAAAATTTCATATTTTATTTTTCGCTGATCCAGTTCTCCTAATATCTCTGGAAGCTGATCTAAAAATTCTCCACTTCTTACGTCTACCCCTAGTGCTACTTTATTTACATTTTTTGCCTCAAACACTGTAAGTTGCGCCAATTTGGGAATTAACTGAACAGGCAAATTATCGACACAAAAATATTCCGCATCCTCCAACATTTTTAATACAGAATTTTTTCCTGCTCCCGATATTCCTGTAATGATTACAAAACGCATGCAAACTCCTCCTCTCGGTATTTCTGAAATGGTCCTGGCCTATCCTAAGTGAAAACATATCTGATATGTACTTCTCTTATTTTATTTCAAGAAACGTACTTCCGGTTCTAACGTTACCTGAAACTTCTCATACACAATTCGAGACACATCTTCCAATAACTGATGCGCATCTTTTGCAGTTCCTTCTCCTACATTCACTACAAAACCGCAGTGTTTTTCAGAAACCATAAGATCACCTACTCGATAACCTCTCAGTCCTGCATCCTCAATCAACTTTCCTGCAAAATATCCTTCTGGTCTTTTAAAGGTACTTCCTGCACTTGGGTATTCTAAAGGTTGCTTTTCTTTTCTTCTATTTTGATACTCTTCCATGGTAGCATAAATAGTTTCCTGCCCTCCCTTGAACAATAAAAATTCTGCCTGTGTAACAATGTATCCTTCTCTTTGAATTACACTAGAGCGATATCCAAGTTCCAATTGCTCTTTGGTAAGCACTTTACTTTCTCCTTCTGGAGTAACTACTTTTGCCCATTGGATGCAATCTTTGATTTCTCCACCATAAGCTCCAGCATTCATGGTAATGGCACCGCCAAGCATTCCAGGAATACCTGCTGCAAATTCTAATCCAGTTAAACCTTCTTTGGCTGCTTCTTTTGCTAATTTGGAAAGCATCATCCCTGCCCCTGCACAAACAAGGAAACTACCATCCGAATTTTTCTTTATTTCCATAGATGAAAAATTCTTTCCCACATGAAGGATTACCCCCGCGTATCCCTCATCCTCTGCAAGCACATTACTTCCATTTCCCAATACATAATAAGGAACATTTTGCTCTTTGCAACAAGCAATAATTCTAGCAATCTCTTCCTCACTCTTTGGTTTCAAAAAATACTCGGCTGGTCCACCAATACGAAACGTAGTATGTTTTGCAAGGCTTTCCTGTCTCTCTATCTGTTCTTCGGTAAGAATCTTTTTAACGGCATCATCAAATTCTAAATTCATATCTCTGTCCCATCTTTCCAATTTATTCCTATACAGAAAGAAATGCCTGCTAAACAGGCATCTCCTTATCTAATCTAAAATCATCTTTGCACAACCGAAAATTCCCGCGTCATTTCCCAGTTCTGCAAGTTTAAATTCTTTGTTTTGTAAAGCAAACATCACGTTCTTTTCATAGTTTTGTTTAATACGTGTGGTTAATATATCTCCAGCTTTTGATACTCCTCCACCAATAACAAATACCTCTGGGTCTACAACTGCTGCAATATGTGAAGCAGCAATTCCCAAATATCTAGTCAACTGATCCACCAAATCATTGGCAAGCTCGTCACCATCCTTTGCTGCATCAAAAATAGTCTTGGCTGATAAATACTGAAGATCTCTTAAACGGGATGGCTTATTTGACACAAGTAACAGACGTTTTGCTTCTTTCACAATTCCTGTGGCAGATGCAAACTGTTCCAAACATCCTCTCTTACCACAATTACAAGTATCTTCCTCATCATAGTTTACTGTAATATGTCCGATTTCTCCTGCTGCACCTTTGCTTCCGGTCAGTATCTTTCCATTTAAAATAATACCACCACCAACACCAGTACCCAGTGTCATCATCACTACATTTTCATATCCTTTTCCGCCGCCTTGCCACATTTCTCCAAGCGCAGCCACATTGGCATCATTTCCAACTTTTACATTCTGAATTCCTGTGAGCTTTGTAACTTCCTCAGCTACATTGAAAATTCCCCATCCAAGATTGACACATTTTAACACAGTGCCATCGGCTGTAATAGGTCCCGGAATTCCAAGCCCCATTCCTAATATATCTTCTTTGGAAATTCCCTCTTTCTCCAACTTCTCATCTACAGAAGCAGCGATATCGCTGAGAATAAAACTTCCGCCTTCATCTTTTCTTGTAACTATTTCCCATTTATCCAGCACAGTCCCCTGATCATTAAACAACCCAATTTTTACTGTCGTTCCTCCGATGTCCACTCCTAAACAGTATTTTCCCATATTTTTAAACCATTTACACAATAATGTGTATTCCTTTCTTTTTATTCGAATCCCCGCAACATCTTTTATATGCTAACTTTGTTCCCATTATTATATAACTATTTATTTAGTATATTATTGGTTACTCGATTGTACAATTCTTGTGCTGCATTATATCCCATCTTCTTCTGACGATAGTTTACTGCTGCCGCCTCACAAATCACTGCAAGATTACGTCCCGGACGAATTGGAATCGAATGACATACTACCTTATTACCAAGAAACTCGATATATTCCTCTTCCAATCCTAATCGGTCATATTCCTGCTCCTTGCTCCACTCTTCCAGTTTAATAACAAGGTCAATGGACTGCGTCTTCTTCACACTTTCCACACCAAACAAATTCTTCACATCTAAAATACCAATACCTCTTAACTCAATAAAATGTCTGGTAATGTTTGGCGCAGTACCAATCAAAGTAATATCACTGACACGCTTTATCTCAACCACATCATCTGAAACCAATCGATGTCCACGCTTGATTAACTCCAGTGCAGCCTCGCTCTTTCCAATTCCACTCTCGCCCATAATCAAGAGTCCTTCTCCATAAACATCTACTAAAACTCCATGTACGGTCATTCTTGGTGCCAGTTCCACATTCAACCATCGAATCACCTCTGCAACAAAAGCAGATGTTGTCTTTGTTGTTCTAAGGATAGGCACTTTATGCTCTTTTGCCATCTCAATCAACTCATCACTCACGTCAAGACTTCTACAAAATACAATACAAGGAATCTGGCACTCCATCATCTTTCCTACCATCTCAAGATAATGCTCTTTTCCAATCTTTTCCATATACGTGTATTCTACTTGTCCGATAACCTGAATACGATTGCTGTCAAAATAATCAAAAAATCCTGCAAGCTGTAATGCAGGACGGTTGACATCCGACTGTGAAATCTGTATGTCTTCTACATCAATCTCCGGTGTACAATTCTCTAATTCCATAGTGTCAATCAACTTTGTCATTTTTACTGTATGGGTTATATTACTCATATTTTCCTATCCTCCTCCAATGATACGTGCTTGCCTTTTCTCAATATGCCTGTTAGAACCCCTAATCTACCATCTATTGGTAATCGTCCTCCCAAACAAACACCTTTCTCTTATTTTAGCATGGACTCATTCCTTTTTCAACGACTTATCGGAAGGAGAATGAAAAAAAGTATAGATACTTTCCGCTGCCTGTCGATTCATTTGAGGCAAACTCTCCAAACGCTCTATGCTTGCTTCTTTTATCTCCTCTAAAGAAGCAAAATGGGCAAGTAACACATTTCTTCGTTTCTCTCCCACATAAGGAATATCATCCAAAATAGAATGTACCTGTTCCTTACTTCTGAGTGCTTTATGAAACGTAATGGCAAAGCGATGGGTCTCATCCTGTATTCGCGTAATAAGATGAAATCCCTCACTTCGTGTATCAATAGGCAATTCCTGGTTATTAAAATACAATCCTCGCGTCCTGTGGTGATCATCTTTTACCATACCGCAAACGGGAATGGACAAACCAAACTCTTGCAATACTTCTAAAGCAATGTTTACCTGTCCTTTTCCTCCATCCATCAATAGCAAATCTGGAAAAACTCCAAAAGATTCTTTTGCAGTGTCTTCTTTTTGTTCTTTTAATCCATGAGCAAAACGCCTTGTAAGAACTTCCTTCATACTACCATAATCGTTTGGCCCGTCCACTGTTTTTATTTTAAATTTTCGATAATTATTCTTCTTTGGTTTTCCATCCTCAAATACCACCATAGAACCAACAGACTGAAATCCACTAATATTAGAAATATCATAGGATTCCACTCTTTTCAAATTAGAAAGCCCAAGCAATTGCTCAATTTCCTGCATAGCACCAATGGTTCTTTCTTTTTCCCGTTTTATTTTATCTCTATCCTTTTGCAGTACAATACTTGCATTGTTACATGCTAACTCTACTAGCCGTTCTTTTTCTCCCTTTTTAGGAATATGAAAATTTACTTTCTGTCCTCTTTTTTCAGAAAGCCATTCCTCTAATACCTCCTGTTCAGCTATATCCTCCGGCAGAAAAATTTCTCTTGCTACAAAAGGAGTTCCTGCATAATACTGTTTCACAAAATTTGCCAAAAGTTCGGCATTTTTCTCCTGCGCAATGTCTTCAAAGAAAAAATGCTCTCTTCCAACCATTCGTCCACTGCGCATAAAGAAAATCTGTATAACGGCTTCCTCATGGGTTCTTGCAATTCCAATAATATCCCAATCTCCCATTTCCTGATTGGTTAGTTTTTGTTTCTCTGTCATTCTCTTTACACTGTTAAGTAAATCCCTGTATTCTGCTGCCTCTTCAAATTCCAAAGCATCGGATGCTTTCTGCATCTTTTCCGTCAATAGTTTGATCAGTCCACTATAATTTCCCTGTAACACTTCCATTGCTTTTTGAAAATTTTCTTTATATTCCTCTTCACTGATATATCCCTGGCATGGCGCCTTACACTGCTTAATCTGATAATACAAGCATGGTCGCTCTTTTCCTATATCCTTTGGAAGATTTCGATTACAAGTTCGCACACAGTAAGACTTCCTCAAAAGTTCCATCACATCTTTCATTGCTCCCACACTGGTATAAGGTCCAAAATATTTTACTTTTTCTGACTGTTTCCTGCTGGATTTCTTCATCTGTCGAACCATCAATAAACGAGGATACATCTCCCCTACTGTTGCCTTAATAAAAGGATAGGTTTTGTCATCCTTCAGAAGGGTATTATATTTAGGATTGTACTCTTTAATTAAATTACACTCCAGTACCAACGCTTCCAATTCAGAATCAGTAACAATGTACTCAAAATATGCAATCTGACTAATCATCTTTTCAATTTTTGCTGTCACCTTCCGACTAGGCTGAAAATATTGACGCACACGATTTTTCAAACTCACTGCTTTTCCCACATAGATCACATGATCAAATTTGTCGTGCATTAAATATACTCCCGGACGAGCCGGCAATTTTTTCAACTCCTCTTCTACATCAAACATAACATCCCTCCTAAATGTTACAAAGACTGAACTCCAATAGGTGACTCCTACTGGACTAGCGTACGAACAGGCTGCCACAAAATTGTAGCAGCCTGCTTTTCTATTTTTCTATTTGATTTTCCTCTTCTGTTGTAGTGTTATCTAACACTTCTGCAGAATCTTCTGTTTCTGGAATACCTTTTATCTCACGATAAATACGCATAAATTCTTTTCCTGTAATAGTCTCTTTTGTAATAAGAAAATCTGCAATCTTATGAAGCACATCCAAATTATCCGAAAGCAATGCCTCTGCTTTATCATAACACTCTTTCAGAATTCGAATCACTTCCTGATCTACCTCTGCAGCAGTTGTATCACTACAATTCATTACTGCACGACCATCTAAATAGCGATTCTCAACAGACTCCAATCCAATCAAACCAAATTTATCGGACATACCATACTGTGTCACCATAGCTCTTGCAATTTTCGTAGCTTGCTCAATATCGTTCGATGCACCTGTAGTTACAGAATCAAAAATAAGTTTTTCTGCTGCACGTCCTCCAAGGCAAGTTACAATTCGAGTAATCATCTCATCATAACTCATAAGATACTTTTCTTCCTCAGGAACCTGCATAACATATCCCAATGCTCCCATAGTTCTTGGTACAATAGTAATCTTTTGTACCGGCTCAGAGTCTTTTTGTAATGCAGTAACCAGTGCATGCCCTACCTCGTGGTACGCAACAATTTTCTTCTCTTCTTTTCCAAGAATACGATCTTTCTTTTCCTTACCTGCAATAACTACTTCTACCGCTTCAAACAGATCAGATTGTTTTACATACATACGACCATCTTTTACAGCCATAATAGCTGCTTCGTTAATCATATTCGCAAGATCTGAACCAACTGCTCCTGATGTTGCCAGCGCAATCGCTTCCAAGTCTACGGAATCATCCATCATTACATCCTTTGCATGTACTTTTAAGATATCCACACGACCTTTCAAATCCGGCTTATCCACAATTACTCTTCGGTCAAATCGTCCGGGACGAAGCAAGGCTTTATCTAAAACTTCCGGACGGTTTGTAGCTGCAAGCACTACTAAACCCTTAGAAGTATCAAATCCATCCATCTCGGAAAGAAGCTGATTCAGAGTCTGCTCTCTCTCGTCATTGCCTCCATAATGTCCGTCACGACTCTTACCAATGGCATCTACCTCGTCAATAAAGATAATACAAGGTGCTTTCTGCTGTGCCTGCTTAAATAAGTCTCTAACTCTTGAAGCACCTACACCTACATATAATTCCACAAAATCAGAACCAGACATAGAGAAAAATGGAACTTTTGCTTCTCCTGCAAGAGCCTTAGCAAGCAAAGTCTTACCTGTTCCCGGCGGTCCTACAAGAAGCGCACCCTTTGGCAACTTTGCTCCAATCTGTGCATACTTTCCAGGATTGTGCAAAAAGTCTACCAACTCCGTCAAAGACTCTTTTGCTTCTTCCTGTCCGGCAACATCCTGAAATGTAACTCCCGTTTCTTTCTCCACATAAACCTTTGCATTACTCTTTCCAACCCCCATCATTCCGCCACCTTTAAACATAGGTCGGAACAATAACCAAGTAATTCCAAAAATAAATACAAACGGAACCACATTCCACATTAAAAATTCAATGATACTGCTACTTCCATCGTCTATGGTAGACTTAAATTCCACTCCTGCCTTCTTAAGCGTCTCTACCAACTGGTCATCATTTACATATCCTGTATAATACAAAACTGTATTATAAAAAACTTTATCATCCTCTTGCTTTGGTGTAATTTGTATTGTGTTATTGGAAAACTCAACACTCTTTACTTTTCCCTCTTCTACCATATCGAGGAAAGCATCATACGTAATCTCCTGTTCCGTACTTTGTACTACCTCTTCCCGAATCCAAATAATAAACATAAAAATTAGAAATGTAGCAATAACCGCTGCTATAAAACCATTTCTATTTGATTTATTCTCCCCATTTTTATTATTCGGATCTTTTGGATTATTATCGTTATTCATAAGACCTCCTCTTGCATAGCTATCCTATACATTTCCCATTTGTATCTGTATAGACAGTTTACCTATTTTAATAAGCATTTTCTTTTTCATTATAATGATAGTTTTTCCATAAATCAATAATTAACTAAAGTTTTCACAAATATTTTATAAATACATTTATTCCTAAAATTGGTCTATTTCTCGTTATAAAATAGATATGATTTTCCTATTTCACATAACTTCTTTTAAAATGGGATGAAACTGGGAAAACTCAAGCAAAATCTATTGATTTTTTGGAAATTTTAGTATATAATAATGTTTTTAGTTGATACTTGTTACTGCTTGCATCAAACAGCAATTTTAAGGTTTCAGTAACAGATACGTTATTCGCATACAATTAAAGGAGGCTATGTTATGGCTGTTAAATACGTTTTTGTCACTGGTGGTGTAGTTTCTGGTTTAGGAAAGGGTATTACTGCTGCATCATTGGGACGTTTGTTAAAATCGCGAGGATACAAAGTAACCATGCAAAAATTTGACCCTTACATTAACATTGACCCAGGAACAATGAATCCTGTACAACACGGTGAAGTTTTTGTTACCGATGATGGTGCTGAGACTGACTTGGATCTTGGACACTATGAGCGTTTTATTGATGAGAGCTTAACGAAACGCTCTAATGTTACAACTGGTAAAGTTTACTGGTCCGTTTTGCAAAAGGAACGTCGCGGTGATTTTGGCGGAGGTACTGTTCAGGTAATTCCACATATTACAAATGAAATCAAAGAACGTTTCTATCGTGACGAAACATCAACAGACATGCAGATTGCCATTATCGAAGTCGGTGGAACAGTAGGTGATATTGAGAGTCAGCCTTTCCTTGAGGCAATTCGTCAATTTCAACATGACGTGGGACGTGAAAATGCAATTTTAATTCATGTTACTTTGATTCCATACTTAAAGGCCTCTGGGGAAATCAAGACAAAACCTACACAAGCAAGTGTAAAAGAATTGCAGTCTATGGGATTGCAACCGGATATGATTGTATGCCGTACAGAGATTCCTTTGGAAGAAGATATTAAAGAAAAGATTGCCTTATTCTGTAATGTATCCAAATATCATGTAATTCAAAATCTTGATGTAGATACTTTATACGAAGCTCCTCTTGCAATGGAAAAAGAGCATCTTGCAGATATTGCATGTAAATGTCTTCATTTAGATTGCCCTGCTCCAGACCTTGATGAGTGGGAAAAAATGATTGACGATGTGAAAAATCCAACTCGTACAGTTCGTGTAGCATTAGTTGGTAAATATACATCCCTACACGATGCGTATATTAGTGTAGTCGAAGCATTGAAGCATGGTGGTATTTCTCACAAAGCATCTGTGGAAATTGAGTGGGTCAACTCAGAAGATGTAACCAAAGAAAACGCAGCTTCTATTTTCCAAAATATAGACGGTATATTAGTTCCTGGTGGTTTTGGCTCTCGTGGAATGGACGGAAAGATTTATGCCATCGAATATGCACGTACACATAATATTCCTTTCCTTGGTCTTTGTGTAGGTATGCAGTTAGCAATTGTTGAATTTGCAAGAAATGTATTAGATTTAAAAGATGCACACAGTATTGAGCTTGATCCATCTACAAATCATCCTGTAATTAACTTGATGGAAGACCAAAACAATGTAACCGATATCGGCGGTACTTTACGTTTAGGTGCTTATCCTTGTGTATTAGATGAAAATAGTAAGGCATATCAGTTATATGGCTCTAAAGATATTTCTGAAAGACATCGTCATCGCTATGAAGTAAACAATTACTATCGTGAAGACTTAGTGAAAGCCGGATTATCTCTCTGTGGATTATCCCCAGATGGAAAGATTGTTGAGATGATAGAGCTTCCTGAGCACCCATGGTTTATTGCAACACAAGCTCATCCAGAGTTTAAATCAAGACCAAATCGTCCACATCCTTTATTCCGTGGATTTGTTGGTGCCGCTTTAGAACACAAAGAAAATCGATAAAATCATATATAAAGAAAAGTAGCTGGTTTTTAAACCAACTACTTTTCTTTTATTTACGCAAGTAATAAGGAAAACCACATACTTGCATGAAGATTTGAGAAACACGCTTTGAGGATTTCTCATGATTGTTTGCTACATATTTTCAACAATATTACTGATCCATTTTCCTTTTTTTATCAAAACATATCCTACAATCACTTTAATAATGTCCGCAGCTTGTACCACACTATAAACAACCAAAATTGGCAACGGCGTGAAAAAGCATAATAGAACAGCAATTGGAAGGGTTACACACCAAGAATATACGCTGTCAAACAAAAAAGTAACCAATGTTTTTCCACCGGAACGAAGTGTAAAGTACAACGCATTTAACACTCCCTGCACAGGGAAAAACAATGCTGTTATTATAATAAAATACGTTCCATAGCTTCTTACTTCTTCTGTTACATCATATAACCTTGGAAATACACTGGATATTGCCAACAATACAAGCATCAACCCTGCACTAATTCCTCCAGTAAACTTTGTAAGCTGAAAAGAATCCTTTTTCGCTTGTTCATAATCAGATTTTCCTAAGGTTTGTCCCACTAAAATTCCTACTGCAGAACCTAGCGCAACAAAAACTACATTTAACAAATTACAAAGGGCATTTGAAATGTTAATTCCTGCAACAATTTCCAATCCTCTTGTGGAATAACATTGGGTCATGGCAGCCAATGCTCCTGCCCATAAAAATTCATTAGCAAAAATAGGTATTCCCTTTTTCACAATCTCTACAACGATCTTTCCAGGTACTAACAAGGTCTTATAAATTCCCTGCAAAAATTCATGTTCTCCCTTCTTTATATGAGCCCAAATTACCACAATTGCCATTTCTACAATTCTTGCAAGAACGGTTGCTATGGCAGCTCCCTCTACACCTAATTTAGGAAAACACAACTTACCATATATCAAAAAGTAGTTAAATACCACATCTACAATCACAGAACATACTCCCGCAATCATTGGTTTAATGCTATCACCAGTCTCCCTTAAAGAACTGGAATAAATTTGTGTAATTACAAATGGCAACAAGCCCCCTAACATAATCCACAAATACTGCATTCCATACTCTAACGTTTCCGCAGCATTAATGGTCTGACTCTCACCATGCAAATATAGTCCTATTAATGAATCTCCAAAACCAATAAACACAACCATCCCCAATACTAAACAAAACAGACAAATCCAAATTTTTATTCGAAAAGTATTTCGAAATCCTTCTATGTTTCTTTGTCCATAGTATTGCGCTCCATAAATTCCTGGTCCTGAAATTCCTCCAAATATGGCAAGATTAAATACAAAAATCAACTGTCCTACAATGGAAACGGCTGTCATTTCTTCTGTTCCCAAACTACCAACCATGACATTATCAACCAAGCTAACCATATTGGTAATACCATTTTGTATCATCATAGGTATAGCAAGCACAAGTGCCCGCTTATATATACTTTTTCTTTCCTTCATGCGTTTTTTACCTTTCTCTTTTTTTACATTATTTAAAAGAATTTTATTGTAGAATCACTTTTAAATTAAGAGTTTTATCATTCCTAATTGTACCCACTGTACATTTTCCTATGCAATTCACACGCATTTGCGCTTGATAGACTAGGACTTTTTCCTATATAGAAAAAAAATCCTTACCATAAGATAAGGACTTCACTCATATATCTTCAAAACTGCACACTGTATTTCATCCAATTTAGGTCAAGACCTCGACCTATTA
>CAVIJT010000025.1:0-20655 GCA_963643465.1 Lachnospiraceae bacterium
GTTTTACCTCCATATACATTCCAACTTCCTGATGTTTTATTAGATGAACCATTTGGTACAAATATGTATCCATTTGTACTCTGAATCAATACATCATCTGTCTGCTTATCCCAACTACTTGTTCCGGATGTATTCTTAAATAGTACCTTTGTATACTTCTTTGGTACGCTAAACTGATATACATTGGTTGCTACCTTTGTTCCTTCATACGTCTTTGCACTTACTCCATCTGCCCACACATACGCATATACTTTTGACCAGTTGGTTTTTTCGTTATTATAATAGAACTCAATTTCTTCTACTGGCACTGGTACTGGAGTTGTTGGTGCTGGTGCCGGAGTCGTTGGCCCTGGAGCTGGGGTCGTTGGTTCTGGCGTTTTACCTCCATATACATTCCAACTTCCTGATGTCTTATTAGATGAACCGTTTGGCACAAATATATATCCATCTATGTTCTGAATTAATACATCATCTGTCTGCTTATCCCAGTTACTTGTTCCGGATGTATTTTTAAATAATACTTTTGCATATTTCTTTGGTACTTTAAACTGATATACATTGGTTGCTACCTTTGTTCCCTCATACGTTGTTGCACTTACTCCATCTGACCACACATACGCATATACCTTTGACCAGTTGGTTTTTTCATTGTTATAGTAGAACTCAATTTCTTCTACTGGCACTGGTACTGGGGTTGTTGGTGCTGGCGCCGGAGTCGTTGGTTCTGGCGTTTTAGCTCCATATACATTCCAACTTCCCGATGTCTTATTAGATGAACCGTTCGGCACAAATATATATCCATCTGTGTTCTGAATTAATACATCATCTGTCTGCTTATCCCAGCTACTTGTTCCGGATGTATTCTTAAATAGTACCTTTGTATACTTCTTTGGTACGCTAAACTGATATACATTTGTTGCTACTTTTGTTCCTTCATATGTTTTTGCACTTACTCCATCTGACCATACATACGCATATACTTTTGACCAGTTTGTTTTACTGTTATTATAATAGAACGTAGTTTCTTCTATTGCCTTATTAACCACATAATCTTCCACACTATATAATGTAGTAAATCCAGCATCATCTGTTACTGTAACATATACTCTATATGTTCCGTCCATATCTGGTGTCCATGTTCCGGAAGCTAAACTATCCATTGTGAAATATAATTCTTTTGAACCATATTCATAATTTCCTCCACGCACATGTACAAGACATTTCTTATTTCCGGTTCCGCCTTTTGTTTTCACCGTTGCACGAATTTGGGTTCCCACTTTTTGTGGTGACACTTTATCATATGTAATACTTTCTACCGTTGGCTGTGCATTTACTGTTACACTCTTTTCCTGTTTCACTACAGTACCGTCTGAGTCTTTTGCATACATGGTTAATGTATATTTACCAGCTTGCTTAGGGTACCAGCTTGCTTTATTTGTTGTACTGTAACTGCTTAATTCTGTAACGGTTCCACTTGCATCTTTTACTGTATATTTATAATTTACAGTTCCAATGTTATTCGCTACTGTTCCAGTCAATGTTCTGGATCTTCCTACTGTTGTCTCATCCAGATCAATATCCCAGTCAAACTCGGAAATTGCTAATTCATCATTAACTACATACTTTCCACCACTTAATAATGTAGTAAATCCAGCATCATCTGTTACTGTAATACTTACATTATACGTTCCGTCCATATCTGGTGTCCATGTTCCTGTCGTATTACTATCCATTGTGAAATATATTTGCTTTGAACCATTCTCATAATTTCCACCTCGCACATGTACAAGACACTTCTTATTTCCGGTTCCGCCTTTTACCTTCACTGTTGCACAAATTTTAGTTCCTACCTTTTGTGGTGATACCTTATCAAATGTAATACTCTCTAAAGTTGGTACCGCATTTACTGTTACACTCTTTTCCTGTTTCACTACAGTACCGTCTGAGTCTTTTGCATACATGGTTAATGTATATTTACCAGCTTGCTTAGGGTACCAGCTTGCTTTATTTGTTGTACTGTAACTGCTTAATTCTGTAACGGTTCCACTTGCATCTTTTACTGTATATTTATAATTTACAGTTCCAATGTTATTCGCTACTGTTCCAGTCAATGTTCTGGATCTTCCTACTGTTGTTTCATCCAAATCCATATCCCAGTCAAACTCGGAAATTGACATTTCTTTATTTACCATATAGCTTCCGCCACTTAACATTGTGGTATATCCAGCATCATCTGTTACTGTAACATACACCTTATAGGTTCCATCTGTATCAGGGGTCCATGTTCCTGTTGTACTGTTGCTCATTGTAAAATACAAATCTTTCATACCAAACCGGTAATTTCCACCCTGTACATGAATAATACACTTCTTGTTACCTGTTCCACCGTTTACTTTGGCTGAGGCAGTGATTTTAGTACCAATTCTCTGTGGAGATGCCTTATCAAATGTAACACTTTCCAAAGTCATTCTTTCATTTACAGTTACTTTCTTTTCTGCCTGTACTACGGTACCATCTACATCCTTTGCATACATAATCAATGTATAACTTCCAGCTTTACTTGGTTTCCATGTTACTTTGCTATTCGTGCTATAGCTACATATATCCGTAACTGTTCCATTTGAATCTTTTACTGCATATTTATAATCCACCGTACCTTGATTTCCAGTAACTGTTCCTGTTAGCGTTCTCTCTTTTCCTACGGTTGTTTCATCTAAATCAATGTCCCAGTCAAACTCGGAAATCTTTATTATTTTAAGAGGATACTCTGTATCTTCGTTTGATAATTCCATATCAGATAATCCAGACGTATAAAGAACCATTCCTTGGCTCTTAATATCCACTTTTACTTCTGTAGCAGTGTCCGAATTTGAATTAGGATTTCTATCATACATAGATACAGACCATTCATAATCATCCAACGTATCTTTTGAAATATTGCTAACTACTTTATTCAAATCAAAGGCAATAGTCCCCTCATTTTGCGTAGTAGAACCATCTAATGAAAAACTTGTTGGCCAAGCGGAACGGTCAGTTGCATGATATTTTAAATCTTGCTCCGTATCATAAGAACTAATTTTTCCTGTACTTTTATTTTTTGCATTTATTTTTAATACAAAATCTACACGATCCACAGTGTTTACTGATGCAACTAAGAAAATATCAGAAGTGCTTTTCTGACTTGTACAAGTATATATAACTTCATCTCCACACTTTCCGTTTAAAAAAGGGACACGATGTTTGGAACTTATCTTACCATCCACAATAGTCCCCTTATCAATGGCTGCATTAATTCTAGTTTCATCAGCAGAATTCAATACAGCAGATACCGCATTCAATGCGTCATAAGCAACCCAAACATAACCTTTCTGTCCATAGTCAGTACCATGGGAATTAACTATTTTAATTGCTCCCATTTCTGCATCTTGCTTTTTATCATCATGATTTATATCTACCCAGATATTATCATCATATCCAACAATGACCATTGCATGATGTCCCCAGTCACGAGAACCATCATCAGCAGCCAAATAATGATCACAACGACTTACAATCACTTCCCCTGGATGGCTAGCAGATTTATCTTCTGTACTTGTATAATTTAAAGTACAAAAACCTGTCGCAAAATGTATCATCTGACCATTGTTTATCGCTGCCTTCATCAAATCTAAATCACTATCATCAGGACTACTAATTGGTGTTCCTTCTCGCGAAACAAGTTTCATTTGATCAAATTTATCAATACGATTATTCGCTGCATCTTCCCATATTTCTTCGGTAGGATACCATGTATATTGATAATTTTTTACACTTTGTGAAGATGGTGCAACAGATTGATACGGTGCCCCATTGTCCCTCAAAAAGCATGCAGTATCATAAAGATGGGAGCCACGCCCTGTACTTTCACCTCCACGAGTTCGGTTGTACACAAACAACGGTGACAATGTATTTCCTTGTGTCTTCGAAGAAATTCCCCTTACCTTATTAATCGTATATGTTCCTAAATAATAGACCCCTGAATACAGCGCACAAGAACCGCCTATCTGGTTTACAATATTAGGTGCATACTCACTCTGAGACAAATCCACCGCAGACGGATAACTTATATCTTGGATATCTGCATTTCCAATCTCTACCTCTTCGTAATATTCCTCTGTATCAGTAATTACATCTTTGTTCTCCTCTTCAGATAGCTCTGAAAGTTCTCCCGTTGGATAATCCTCCAGATGATCATAAATTTTGCTATTATAATCCTCTTGAACAGTTGCTGACACATCTACATCATATTCTGTGTCATTTGTTGTTTCCGCCAAAGCAGTAAAATCTGCTCCGCCGTTTCCAAAAGATGTAACAAGCATGCTAGACGCAAGCATCAAACTTACAATCTTTTTTCTGATTTGATTTTTAAATACTTTTTTCTTCATTACTTTTCCTCCTTTTTTCGGAGTTCATTCTATCCTATTTTTTCGTATAGCGCAAAACAAATTTTTCCATAAATCCTTACTTTCATTGCATCCCAAAAATCGAACACATACGATTTTGCATTTTTTCATTTTCTTTTTTGTGCATTTCCTACAATCTTATTGTAGCTTTTAGGTTAATTTTATATTTTTTTTGCATTTTTATGTTTTTTTTTACATTTTATATTGTCCCAAATATTTGCACAAACTTTGCTTCTAATCCACTTTATGTTCTATACACAAACCTATTCCCCAATACAGAATTCTCAGCAACTCCAATTTAAGAAATATCCATCAAATTACCAAAACCCCTAGCAAAATAATACTCAAAATAGATACCTACTCAATATATCTTGATTGGTTATTAAAAAGCACAACAAAAATACGACCCCCATTGAGGTCGTATTTTCTTTACATTTTTAATTACTTCCACTTTGTTTTTGTAGGCAAGCCTTTCTTTTTAAACAACTTCTTATATGCTTTCTTCTTTCCTGCTGGAACTTTTACAGTAATCTTCTTTGCTACTCCCTTAAACGCTCCTGCACCTACAGAAGTAAGGCTCTTTGTTTTAATCGTCACCTTTTTCAGATTCTTAGCACCAAAGAATGCTTTTGCACCAATCTTCTTTACATTCTTTCCAATCACTACACTCTGCAATGTTTTATCATTCTTCCAAACATTCGCACCAATTGCAGTTACTTTATAAGACGTTCCGTTAATCTTTACGGAAGCTGGTACAGTGACTGTTTTCTTTTTGCTTACTTTCTTTGTTAAGGTAACGGTCTTTGCTGATGCGTTGCTGATTTTGTACTTATAATTTCCAACCTTATGTACACTACCTACCGTTTCTTCTTTCTTTTCATCCTCTGTCTTTTTTTCTTCTTCCCCTTTCGTAGTTCCTGCCTTGTCTCCAATCTTGAATTCTACAGTATTACTGGTTCCTTTATAATTTCCAAGACCTGTCACAAGAAGTTTCATAGTTGTTTCATCCTCACTGACTTTAGAAACCTTAAAATCATCCTTTTCTGTTAAAATCTGATTTCCCAGTTTCACCTCTAATTCCGGAATTGCACCTGCTTGTATGTCTGTCTTGGCAGTTACTGAAATTTTTGCAAAACTTGCTTTTTCAAAGGTTGCAGAAATAGAATGTGACTTGCCTATATTAGAAAATGTATAAGATGTAACATTTCCCACGCTCTTTCCATCTACAACCACATCAGACACCATGTATCCCGCATCCGGTGTAATAGAATATACTGCATCTTCACCTTTGATTACAGACTTTTGTCCCTTTCTTGTAATGGTTCCGCCAACTCCTACAGATGCACTTACTGGTACAAGAGAAACTGCCTTATTCTCCACAGTTACTGCTGCGTTATCACAATTAGTAAAGGCTGCACTTCCCTGATTTTGCTCTACTTCAATGGAGTTTCCATTTCCTACTCCTGAAACTTTTATACTCTCTTTATCCATAAGTGCGGAAGACTCTAATGTAACAGAGTAACTCTGTCCGCTTGCTGGTGTAATACTACATTCATTTTCTCCTGCAAAATCTTGCAAATCGATGGTTACCTGTTTCGATTCTGTTGTAGTTGTAATACTTCGCTCTGTTCCAATAACAGAAACGCTAAATTTGCTTGTTCCACTTGTATTTTCAATTTTATAGGAACCCTCTGGCAAATATACTTTATAGGTCTCATCTGTTGAAGTATCTTCATCCGAATCACAGAGATAAATGTCACTTCTCTTGGTATATAGTTGCCCATTTTTCACCTGTGCCAATGCACTTCCTGATTCAGAATAAATGGTATAACTATTCACATTACATCCTACTAAAATTTCTGAACTATAATATTCGCTGGAACGTTTCTCCCATGCACGAAGTACAGATTCATAAGAATAGTAAGATATCCAACTATTTGTCACATTATTTCCACATGCTTCCGTTCCATTGATTTTATAACTCCAGCCACTAATCTTTCCATCATTATCCCTTGTAAGTGAAATGTACTGTTCCTCTTTTGCATAATTTGGATCATAAATATAAATTTTATCATCATCTATTTTATATGCCGCTACTGCGTGACCAGAAGTTTTTGAATGAATAGATAGGATAACAGGAAGACCGGTTCCCTCTTGTGTAGCTTTTATGGCTTCTTCTATTGCATCCCAATCATCTTTATGAACACTTTTATCCTGCGAAACCTCATTTTCTCTCTGTGCAATATGTAATGTCTCAATAAATCGAGTAAGACTAATTTTTGATTTTGCGTTCACATCACCGCATGACAAATCACTATTCTTTGTCAAATCATTTCCAAAATCATACAAATTGATACTATCGCCCTCTACGTTCAGCATCAAAGCAGTTGCCGCCATTCCAAAGCAGTTGCCGCCCCATTCTGGCCATTCCTGATACATATTTTTAGACTTTCCTGTCTTTCCATATAAATACTGGAATACACTTAACGGAATACGGTATGGTGTAGAATATCCATAAGCAGAACGTGAATTCAAAAAGCTATAATGTAGGGTATCAAAATTAATATTCTGCTTGGTGCTTATCCAGTGGGCATACAATTTCATTTCTCCTGTAGAATTTACCACCATATCTTCTGTGATAATTTGTCCACCAGATTCCTGTGTATACCATCCAATAAAGCTATACCCACTTCTTGTAGGTTTTGGTAACTCACCATATGTATCTTGTGCATACACAATTCTATCACCTGCGCCACCTTCTACACTTCCTCCATTTGCATCAAAAGAAATTTTAAGTGAATTTTCAATAAATTGAGCATATAATACCTGATTCGATGCAAGATTTACTACAGTTGTATTCTCTACTTTCATACCACCTTCTGGTTCTGTAAACCATCCCTGGAAAACGCAGTTTGCTTTACTTACCGCAGGAAGTTTCTCATATTTTGTACCATTCTTTACCGTAATAGAAGATACCTCACAGCTTCCACCATTTGCCTCCAAAGACACTTTATAACTTGGCGCCTCGGTTGCAGCTGGTGCTACCGTTTCCGTAGTAACCGCCTGTTTGCTACTGTTCTTTGGTGTGGATACAGATTTCTTCTTTACTGAATTCACCTGCATATCTTCCTCTTCTTCCGGCTCCTTTGTTATCTCTGGTTCTTCTGTTGGCTCCTCCCAATCTTCTTCTGGCACAAGGGTGTCCTCTGGTTCGATGGTCTCCTCCGGTTCAATGGTAGGTTCCTGATCATCAAAATCCTCTGGAAGCTCGGTTTCCGTTGGCTTTTCTGTTGGTTCCTCTGTGGCTTTTGAAGTAGCGGTAGGAGCCTTTGTAACTTTTTCTGTTGCTTTTGGTGTAGCTGTCACATTCTCTGTTGCAGCTGGTGCCTGGGTAGTTTTCTCAGCTTCTAAATCATTTGGCTTAACCCCTAAACTGATAAATGGAATCTCATTTTCTTCTGCATAAGTTTGTACTAAGCTACCTTCATAACCTTTTAATGTAATATCATTATGCTCCGTTCCATAAGTTTTATCAGTTCCAAAAGCATTGTAACCAATAAAGTTTACATTTGCAGGAATTGTCAATTCTTTTAACGCTGGCATTTTCTTAAAAGCAGCCATATCGATGGTAGTAAGACCTTCCGGAAGAGAAATATTTTCCAATGAATTACATTCGCTAAAAGCAAATGTACCTATTTTTACAACACTATTGGGAATATTCACTTCTGTCAAATTTTCACACTCTCCAAACATCCATTCTGGAACTTCCTGAATATAGGTTGGTAACGTTACTTTTTTTAACTTTTCACAACCCAAACATGCTGATCTTCCGATGGTTTTTACACTGTCTGCAAAGGTCAGTTCTTCCATGTTATCCATACTCATAAGAGCACATCCTCCAACAGAAATCACACCATCTCCGATATTTAACTTACTTGCATCTGACCAAATTTGACTGATAACGGTAATGTCTCCTGAATCCTTATTTGGAATCGTAAGTTCACCAGTATCTGCTGCACGCTTGTCCTCTGCTACTGTTGTAAGCAAAACCGTTCCCTCTTTTACATAGAACTGTCCCGCAGCTTTTGCCTCATTATACAAGTTCTCCAACCATGGAGATTCATAAAATGCCCGGCATCCCATATACTTTAATCCGGTTGGAAGTAATACTTCCGATAACTGTTTTGAACCATAAAAAGCACCTGTTCCTATATAAGTCATTGTATTTGGTAATTCCACATTGGTAAGTTTTCTAGCATATCTAAAAGCATCGTCACCAATCATCTCTAAGCCTGGATCAATGGTCAGCTCCTCTAATTCCTCACACCATTGAAAAGCAGATTCTTCAATACGTTTTACACCGCTTCCAATATGAAGTTTCTTCAAAGATTTTGAATAACAAAATGCCATCTCTTCGATTACTTCACAATTTTCAATATCAAGGCTCTCAATTTTGTCACAATTGAGAAATGCCATTTTTTCTATTTTTTCCAATCCCAAACTTGGAAATGTAACACTTGTGAGGGTCGTATCCCCTGAAAACGCATTGCTTCCCACACTTTTTACTCCATCTTCTAACACTACACTTTGCAAAGAGGTACATTCCCTAAATGCACCATAATCCATAATCTCCACACTTCCAGGAATAGTAATGGATGTAAGACCACTTTTTGCAAACGCATGAGAACCGATTACAGTAAGTGACTTTGGCAACGAAATACTACTAAGTGCTGTATCTCCTTGAAACGCTTGATATTCTACTATTTTAACCGTATCAGGAATAGTCACTTCTGTAAGAGCTGTACAATTCTTAAACGCATAGCTGCTAATAGTTTCCACACCAGCTTTCATAACTACTTTTTTCAAGTTACTGCACTCATCAAAAGAAAAACTTCCCAACTCTTTCACTGTTCCAGGAATAACTACACTGGTAATCTTATCATCAAAAACCGTAGAACCAATTGTAGTTACTCCTTCTGGAATCACAACATCCGTTTCCTCTCCTGTATATTTATACAAAAAACCTTCTTCATTATAATAAAATCCATCTTCTGTAATCGTATGTTCTTGAGTAGAAACCGTTGCTGCAAACACTTTATTTAAATTCAAACCTGTATCCGGCATTCCTGTTACCACCATACCAGTTGCAAGCATGGTTGCAAGCATTCTTTTCTTCCATGTATACTTTTTCATCTTTATCTCCTTTCTATCACCCTGTTAGTTAATTGCTAAACCACACTTACATCAAGACTATTTCACAATTAACTATTTTGTTTTCTTTCTTATCTTATCCTATTTTTTTGTACTTTTTTTGTAAATGTACAAAGCCATCTTAGCCTGTAAAACTACCCAAGAAGTACACGCACTCCAAATAGCACTAGCAAATGTACTGGATAAAAAAGATAAAACACATATTTCAACTGTCTGCCTCTTTCTCCATTATAAAAATGAATTGGTAGAAAGGCAAAAATTCCCGCCGCCTCTGAAAGATTGATCCCAAAAATCATCCATACGCTACCAAATATAGTCCGCAACTTTTCATCAAATCGAAACAGCCAGAAAAATACAATCAAAATCACACCTGCTGCACCGTAATCTGTACGCAAAAAGTACGCCATTGCCGCAATAACTGCCACAATTCCAAGACCAATCCACTGTTTTTGGCTCCACCATTCAAGGGCATAAATAGAAAGCAAACCTAATGCCAAGGTAAAAAACACATTTTGGCTATTTATATACCAAATGGTGTTGTGAAAGGCAAGGTCGAAGGGAATCTCAGACACCAACGCAAATACTGCCAGATTTCGCAAATATTTTTTGCGGTCATGAGTATACATGGCACCCTGTACCAACAAAAAGCAAAAAATAGGAAATGCAAGTCTTCCCACTTCACGAAGGATAGCATCTACTTGTAACATGGTATTTTCACTCCATGGAAGTTTATATAAAAAGCTGTCTGTTTTCCCGTAATTTACTTCTATCAAAGTTGCCGCCAAATGGTCGATAAACATAGAAACAAGGGCAATGATTTTTAATGTACTTCCGCAAATCCCTGTTTTTTTCTTCTTCTCTGTCACACTTACTCTCCTTTTCCCACTTCAATGGCATCCAGAGACAACTTTCGAATATCCTCGATTTCTTTTTCTGACAATTTTGTATATTCTGCCAATTCCTGCAACGTAGCTACTCTTCCCAAATCTTCTGCCAAATATTTTACAGCTTCATTAATAAGCCCGGATTTTGCAAGTACGGAAGATTCCCAGTCGTTTTCTCCGATTTCCTCATCCACAGCATCTACCATTGCTTTTCTTACGCTTTCCACAAGAAAGGTATCTGCATCTTCTATTTTCGCAATTTCGGAAACTTTGTCTAATGCCTGCAACAGTCCAATGTTTCCTTCCTGAATCAAATCTTCCACTGGAATCCCTTTATTTTTATACTTTTCTGCAAGCGCTGCTACTACTGGTAAATATCCTTCCAAAAGTGGCATTTTTGCCTCTTCCTGTCCATTTCGCAAATCAAGAAATAGTTTTGTTTTCTCTTGCTGGGTAAGCTGTTCGATACCTTCCAATTCCTCTAAATACAAACGATGAGATACGGATTTTACCTGTTCTTTCGCATTCTGTTCTTCCGACTCTTTTTCGTCCTCTTTTATTTCCTCTGTTTTTTGATACAAAAATCCCGGAACCGTAATACCGTTATCTCCAAGATACTGATACACAGCCGCAAACTGCTCTTCTGTTACATCCATTCCCTTAAAATAATCTGCAATTTCCTCTTTTGTAATCTGTTTCTCTTGAATATTTGCAACTTCTGTTATCTCTTTTAGTAATGTCATAAATTTACTTTGATCCAGCATTTTTTCACACCTTTCTTTTTGTTGCGCTAATACGCTCTTATCTGATTATATATTCCTATTTGCCAAACTGCAAGAGTCGGAACATAAAACTCCCCCCTCAAGAGACTATCTGTACTTTCTCAAAAAGTTGATAATATGCGCACAATCTATTATAATTTGACTAGAAACTTTACACACAGATATCGTATCTTGTCAGTTAGTAACTGATTGTATTTTCTATGTGTATAGTTTTTATTTTAAAAAAAGGAGAATACAAATGAAAACGAAAAAAAGCAAATGGATTGCATGTTTAACCGCATGTGTACTAACAATGTCACCCGTAAACATAATGCCAACTACTCCCATTTTTGCAGACACAACCGATACAGCAACAATGGAAGCAGCAAACGCATTAATCACAACAGTTTCCAGTTCCTATGAATTGCAACAAAAGATAGATAATAACTTATCGCCTAGTTGTCAGGAAGCAATCTCTGTTAATAAACCATCTTCCGTTTATAAATTAACAGTTTCAGAAGACGGATTATTAGTTATGAAATTGTTTAGTAATTACACCAACCTCAGTTATGGCCACCACCACAAAATACATGTATATTCCAATTCTGGACTTACAAACGAAATCTTATCTTTTACAGCCGATGATTGCTCCGGTGCTGTAAAAGTGACCAAAGGCGATTACTATTTCCAAATTACATCCACCTATGATTATACTAGTGAAGCAACTGTAACTGCTTATGCAGGATTAGTCCCAACTTCTGTTGAAGCCAAAGAAGGATTGGCAACAACTATTACCACAGTAGATAATTTGCAGACCAAAATAGATGCAGGGTTAGAAACTTGTTTTACGGATGTTTCCGTATCCATCAATGAACCAACTTCTATATACAAAATAACAATTCCAAGCGATGGCTGGTTGGTTTTCAATTACAATGTAAAAAATGTTAGTTATTTAAATCTGGCTTGGTTAAATGTTTATTCTAATTCAGGTCGTACAAACAAACTCTTATCCATTAATGCTGAGGATAAAATTGGAGCTGTCTATGTTGAAGCAGGTACCTATTACTGCCAGGCAGGTACTAGTAGTTCGTTAAAAAATGTGACTCACAATGTATATGCAGGATTCATTCCATCTTCTTCTAAAGTAGCAGTAGAATCCATTACATTAAATAAAGATAAAGCCTCTGCAGTTATTAAATATTCTGCATTCGTTGATTATAGTACACTTCGCACAGTAAACGAAGATGTACATTATACAAAATATGGAGATAATACTACATGGGATATTGATCACACAACCAACTGTGCAGTAAACGAAAAATTTACAGTAACTTCAAACGGAACTTATACTGCAAGAATTTGTCCAACTGCAACAAACGAACAATTTGCATACTTAATTAAATTTTCGGTTTCAGGCATTAATGAAAAAAAACCTGCAACTCCAAAAATTAAGACTTACAAAAAGAACACTTCAGTTGTAAAAGGTACCGCACCAGCTTATATGAAAGTATATGTGAAAATTGGAAATAAAACATATAAAGGTACCGTTTCTAAAAATGGAACTTATTCTGTAAAAACATGTAAGTTAAAGAAAAAACAAACCATTTCTGTTTACGTTAAGAATTCTGCTGGTTCTGTAAGCAAAACCAAAAAAGTAAAAGTAAAATCATGAGAAACACGCTTTATAAGTTTCTCATGATTTTCCGGTGCTCGTCAAATCTTCATGCAAGCACTCGCTTTTCCTCACTACTTGCGTAAATAAAAAAACGGCCCCACACTTTGATAATGGGGTCGTTTTCTTTTATTTCTCACTACCACTTACCTTTTCTTATTTTAATTTTCCTGCTTTTATGATATACTTATAATATATATTACTATTTTTAATATAATACCATTAAAGAAAATAGTAAGCATTCAGAGGAGGCAATTCATAAAATGCCAGATATACATAATGGCTAAAAAATATAGAATAGGAGAGGATATTATGGAGAGTAAAAGAATTGTGGTTGCATTGGGACATGCAGCACTGGGAACCACTTATAACGAACAAAAGATTGCAGTTGTCAATGCAGCAAAAGCAATTGCAGATTTAGTAGAGGATAAATATCAGGTAGTTATCACACACAGCAATGCACCACAGGTAGGTATGATACATACTGCCCTGACAGAATTCAGCCGCTTAGATAACCAATTTACTGCGGCACCACTTTCTGTCTGTAGTGCCATGAGTCAAGGATACATTGGATATGATTTGCAAAATGCCATTCGTACAGAACTTTTAAACCGTGGTATTTTCAAAACGGTTTCTACATTAATTACACAAGTTCGCGTCGACCCATTTGACCCTGCCTTTACAAAACCTAGTAAAATCATTGGGCGTCTTATGACTGCGGAAGAAGCAAAGAAAGAAGAGGAAAAAGGAAATCACACAGTGCAGGTAGAAGGTGGATATCGTCGAATTATTGCTGCACCAAAGCCTATTGAGATTTATGAGATTGATGCCATTAAGACTTTACTTGACGCAAATCAAGTTGTGATTGCCTGTGGAGGCGGTGGAATTCCAGTATTACAACAAGACACTGTTCTAAAAGGTGCCAGTGCTGTAATCGAAAAAGATACCATTGCTGCACGACTTGCCGATCAAGTAGATGCAGATGCACTTATGTTCTTAACTGGTTCAGAGAAAGTTTGCTTGCATTTTGACACTCCTGAAGAAAAACCTTTAGATGTTGTTTCTGTAAGCGAGGTCAACAAATACGCCGAGGAAGGGCATTTTGAAGAGAATTCTATGCTTCCAAAAATTCACGCATCTGTTGAATTTGTTGGTGCAAAACATTATCGAAAAGCAGTTATCACCAATTGGGAACATGCAAAATCTGCAATGAAAGAAAAGACTGGTACAACCATTAAATAAGTTGTACTATAAGATAAATAAAATATGCGCCCCTTACTTTTTAACCCAAAGTAAGAAGCGCATATTTTTATACCAATCTTTACATTCCTTTTTTCTGTTCAATAAGAGAAATCATATCTGCATATTGCTCTAACTCTAGTGGCATATTAAGCCCAGTCATTACAAGTTTAAAATAATCATCCTTCAAATTAATCAATCCAATAATATCATCAATAGTAATAATTCCTAAATCTACTAATCCAAGCACTTCATCTAGAACAAGCATATCGCATTCGCCTGCATTTAATACCTTTCTGGCAAAATTAAATCCATTGATTATATTTTTTCTCTCTTCTTCCTGCTCTTCAGGCAATAAATCTCCATAATACTCTTCTGCCTTCTCAAAGCGGAACAATTTTATATCCGGCTCCAATTTTTTTAAATAGGAAAACTCTTGAGAATCTTTCCCTTTTAAAAATTGAATCACAATTGTACGAAGACCTTTGCTGGCTGCACGAATACTTTGTCCCATAGCCGCAGTAGTCTTTCCTTTTCCATTACCATAATAAATCTGTACAATCTTTTTTTCTGACGTTTCCGATTCCATCCTATTTCCTCCTACAAGTCAAGTGGATATCCGCAATCTAAACCGACTACGTTGTCCGCTTCGGTACTTGCTCATAACCAAACAGCTGTTTTACAGATTGTCGGTTAAAAGACTGTAAGATTATAGCACACTTTATTGGAAAAAGCAAAAATTAGTCTGTAACCATTTCTTCTTCCTGCTCCCGTTCCTGTTCTGTCTCTTCCAGACACTCCAATTTGCTGACAGAAACTTCATATGCCACTCGTTTTTCCACCTCATTTTCAGATATTTTCTTTTGATATTCTCTGCTCTGAATTCTTCCCCAAAGCTGAATATGCTCTCCCACCTGAAACTTTTCTGCAAATCGGGCATTTCTTCCCCAGCAAATACAAGGAATATAATCTGATTTTCCATATGGTCGGTTTACAGCCACAAGTAAATCTGCGATTTCTCTTCCTAGAGGTGTTTTTCGATATACCGGCTTTTTACAAATAAAACCTGCAAGATAAATATGATTTGGCTTCACTGCTGAATCCTCTTCTTCACAAATATTTACCTCTCTTGCAAATACGGACAATACCAGACGATTTCTATTTGCCTCATGACGATTATAAGAACGGAATTGTCCTAATACTTCTATATATTTTCCGCGATAATCGGCTTTTACATCCATTAAACGTTCGGAAATCATAAGCGGAATCACGTCAAACGATTCACTCAATCTACCTACCTGTATGTACAGGCAATAGAATCCTTCTCCAAATACTTCATGGCTAAAGGTAAATTCACTCACCACCTCTCCTGCCACGCTCACCTGATTGTTGTCAAATATTTTATCTGTCATAACTTTTACGACTCCTCTCTTTTCTCGGTTTTCTTAAGAAACCTGTGTTTTATTTATTTTGTCATTAGTTAATATATGCAGAGATAAAAACATTTAGAACTAATTTTTTGTAATGTTCACGAAAAAAATGTTTTTACCTTGTATAATCCACTGAATGTGATAAAATAGAAAGAGCGTAGAAACACTAATTATAATATAGGAAGAAAGAGGTTAAATCATGAAAAGAGACGATATCAGAAATATTGCGATTATTGCTCACGTTGACCACGGTAAAACTACTTTGGTAGATGAATTATTGAAACAAAGTGGTGTATTTCGTGCTAATCAGGCAGTACAGGAACGTGTCATGGATTCAAATGATTTGGAGCGAGAGCGTGGTATTACCATTTTGTCCAAAAACACTGCCGTAGAATATAACGGTGTTAAAATTAATATTATTGATACTCCGGGACATGCGGACTTCGGTGGTGAAGTAGAGCGTGTACTGAAGATGGTAAATGGTGTTGTACTTGTAGTAGACGCATTCGAAGGTCCTATGCCTCAGACCAAATTTGTATTAAAGAAGGCTTTGGAATTGGAACTTCCTGTTATCGTTTGTTTAAATAAAATTGATCGTCCAGAAGCTCGTCCTGTGGAAGTTATTGACGAAGTATTGGAATTATTTATTGATCTGGATGCCAACGAAGACCAATTGGAATGCCCATTTATCTATGCTTCTGCTAAATCAGGTTATGCTATGTTAAATGAGGATGATGAGCCAGTTGACATGAAACCATTATTCGAGACAATTCTTGATTATATTCCAGCACCAGAGGGTGACCCAGATGCCAATCTTCAAACTTTGATTAGTACCATTGATTACAACGAATATGTTGGTCGTATTGGTGTTGGTAAAGTAGACAATGGAACTATCAAAGTGAATCAGGATGCGGTTATTGTAAATGCCCATGAACCAGATAAGAATAAAAAAGTAAAAATCACTAAATTATACGAATTTGAAGGATTAGAGAAAGTAGAAGTCACAGAGGCAAAACCAGGTGCTATCGTTGCTATTGCAGGTATTGCAGACCTTAGTATTGGTGATACCATCTGTTCGGCTGACAATCCTGTTGCCATTCCTTTCCAGAAAATTTCAGAGCCAACTATCGCTATGCACTTTATGGTAAACGACAGTCCGCTTGCTGGTCAGGAAGGTAAGTTTGTTACTTCCAGACATTTGCGTGACCGTTTGATGCGTGAGTTAAATACAGATGTAAGTCTTCGAGTAGAAGATACCGACACCACAGAATCATTCAAGGTTTCTGGAAGAGGTGAATTGCATTTATCTGTATTGATTGAAAATATGCGTCGTGAAGGTTACGAATTTGCGGTAAGTAAAGCAGAAGTTTTATATAAGGAAGACGAAAACGGCAAATTGTTAGAGCCTATTGAAAGAGCTATTATTGATGTACCAGAAGAATTTTCCGGTGCTGTTATCGAAAAGCTTAGCCAGCGTAAAGGAGAACTTCAAAATATGGGAGTTTCCAGCGGCGGATATCAGCGTTTAGAGTTCTTAATTCCATCCAGAGGTTTGATTGGATATCGTGGTGATTTCATGACTGATACAAAGGGAAATGGAATTTTGAATACTTTATTTGAAGATTATGGTCCATACAAGGGTGATATTTCTTATCGTGACCGTGGTTCTCTTATTGCATTTGAGGCTGGTGAGTCTATTACTTACGGACTGTTCAATGCACAGGAACGTGGTACTTTATTTATCGGACCTGGTGAAAAGGTATATGCGGGAATGGTTATCGGTCAGAATGGTAAAACAGACGATATTGAATTAAATGTATGTAAGACCAAGCATCTTACTAACACTCGTTCTTCCAGTGCTGACGAGGCACTTCGTCTGGTTCCTCCTAAGATTATGAGTTTGGAGGAGGCTTTGGACTTTATCGATACGGATGAGTTATTGGAAATCACTCCAGAGCATCTTCGTATTCGTAAGAAGATTTTAGATTCTACTATGCGTATGCGTGCAAAGAGAAATGGAAAATAAAATGTTGTAAATATTTCATCGTTACAAAAATAAAAAAATTACATCAAGGCGAAAAGCTACCCGTGCTGGTAGCTTTTCGCTTTTTTATAACAGTATTATATTTAAAAAGAAAATTAAATTATGAAATAGTTTATAATTTCAAACCATTGTAAATAGATATTTTTTCTTTTATAATTTAAGAAAAGTTACAAGAAGGGGGAACATGATTTATGAATATTAGCTACTTCATAATAGGTATTATTATACTACTAGGTATATTGCTATTTACTTTCACACATTTGAACCTAAAACATGCCGTTTCCGCAACAATTGCCATAATCGGGGTTTTATGTATACTTTTGGGGATTTATCTATTTTCCGCAACAGCTTGGCGAAACATTTCCATTGGTTCTTTCTGTCTGGGAATTGTTTTGATTGTAATATCCATTGCATTATATATCAAAAAAAAATAATGGAACTACGCATAGCTACATAGAATAACTCCTAATCATAAGAAAAAGTCTGAAGCATTTTAAGCCTCAGACTTTTTCTATATATTCTTAAATTATTCTAGCATACTAAGCAAAATACAGTAAACTAATTCAATTTTACTACATTGCCGCTAGAAACTCCATAACTTCCCGTTCCCACTGTATAGTTTGAACCATTCTTACTATCCCAGCTTCCGTTTCCATTATTAAAGCAAAGTGTTGCACTTGTAGTATCTCCTAAATCAATAGTGTACATCCATGTATAGCCACTGCGATCACTGGCTTCCATTTTTACACCTGGAACATTTGTCCATGTTCCGTTTACCTTATAATGCACATATGCCTTAGACCAACTACTATTCTTATAATATACTTTGACAGTGTTGCTTGCTGCTTTTACATTAAGAATAATTGGCTGAGAAGTTTCCACATGATCCTGATACTCACTTACAGAATAGGTTACTTTCACCTTTCCTGTCTTCGATGGTTTCCATGAATACTTATATGTATATCCTGATTCCTTTTCAAATATAGAGGAAGTATCATAAGAATATAAGATATCCTTTGTTCCATCCTCATATGTAAATGTCAAGTAACGAGCATTATGATAATTACCACTCTCATACTGCGCTGTCATCGTAAAGTTTACAGTATCTCCTACCGCTACCGTATCTTTGTCTGCCAAAATAGATGGTAAATCTATTTTACGATCAGTAAGTGCGGAAGATTTTCCCCAAGTTCCAGTTGCTTTATTCGCTGCACTTGATGGTGTGAAACACTTATCATCCACAGATGTAGTATATGCTGGCATAACTAAGTCTGCTGTCTGCTTATCCCATCCGTCTTCTGTATTCTTAAATAAAATGTACTTATAAGAACCTGTAATATTAAAGAGCACGTGATCTCCACTTATCATAGAAGCAGAAAATACTTTGTAATCTTCTGTGTTGTTCCATACATAAGCATAAACATTCTCCCATTTATGGATAGAATTATTAAAATCAACCGTTACATAAGATTGATCAATCGGCACCGGAGTCGGTGATGCTGGTTGTGTGGAACATGGAAGTGTTATTGTTGGAGTTGGGGTCACAACTCCGTATACTTCCCACTTTCCAGATGTTTTATTAGAAGAACTGTTTGGTACAAAAATGTATCCATCTGCACTCTGAATCAATACATCATCTGTCTGCTTATCCCAGTTACTTGTTCCTGATGTGTTCTTAAATAGTACCTTTGTATACTTCTTTGGTACGTTAAACTGGTATACATTTGTCGCTACCTTTGTTCCTTCATATGTCTTTGCACTTACTCCATCTGCCCATACATACGCATATACCTTTGACCAGCTTGTTTTGCTGTTATTATAATAGAACATAGAATCATCTATCGGTGCTGTTGTTACCGGCGCTGTTGTTACTGGTGCTGTTGTTACTGGTGCCGCAGTTACATTCGTCGTCCAATATCCGCCTGTTTTGTTTGATCCACTATTTGTAATAAATGTATAACCGTATGTAGTTGGCAATGTAGTATCCGCTGTCTGCTGATCCCAACTACTTGTGCTATCTACATTCTTGAACAAAATATTTTTGTAAGTATCTGCAACTTTGAATGAGTATACATTATTTACATATGCAACGCTCTTTACAATAACTGGCGTTACACTGCTGTTGCCCTCTACCCATGCATATACATATACATTTGACCAGTTTGTTTTGCTATTGTCATAATTAAAGGAAATATAGTTTACTGGTGTTACAGTTGGGGTCGGGGTTATTACCGTTGTTGGCGTTGGGGTTGCGCTTCCATAATTTTGCCATGTACCACTTGTCTTATTGCTTGAACTTGATGGTGTAAATACTTTTCCTTCCTGTGGTGCCCCTGCATCTGCTGTTTGCTTATCCCATGTTGATGTACTATTCACATTCTTAAATAACACCTTTTTATATTTATAAGGAACTACAAACTTATAAACATTTGATGTTACCTTCGTTCCAGTAAACATCGCAGCTGGTACTCCATCTGCCCATGCATAAACATATACATTTGACCAGTTTGTTTTACTGTTATTATAATAGAATGTCGTTCCTCCTATTGGCTCTGGTGAGCTTGGAACTGGATCCGGTGTAGCTGTTGAAGCATCCAATTTTGTTATTGTTCCATCTTTAATACCATATGTTCCCGCTTCAGTGAGCACATAATTCTTCTTACTGTTGTTATCCCAATTTCCATTATTATCGTTAAAACATGCTGTAATTTTCTCTGAAGTTCCTAATGGAATGGTTACCTTATGCGTATATCCGTTCATTTCAGAAGTTGCTGTCATTTGCACACCAGGCACAGTGGTCCATGAACTTCCCTCTACCATATAATGAATATATGGTGTACTATATCCACTATAATAAATAGTTGTACTCTTTTCTTGTTCCGCTTTACTAACTACATAATTCTCCACACTATATAAGGTAGTAAATCCAGCATCATCTGTTACTGTAACATATACTCTATATGTTCCGTCCA
>CAVIJT010000026.1:0-19597 GCA_963643465.1 Lachnospiraceae bacterium
CCATACAAATTCGTGCGCATCCTGCCCAGAGGGCTTTTATCTTATAGGACGCATTCTCCTATAAGATAAAAGACAGGATGTCTTATCACAATGATAAAACATCCTGTTTTTTAATGCTTATCCAACATTTCCAATGTGGCAAATAATATATCCTTCTCTAGCGGCTTAGGCAACAAGAACTTAAGCCCCATTTTTTTTACTTCATCTAAAAGATTAGCGTCAAATAAAGAGCTAAGCATAATAATCTTTGCACCTGCACACTCTTTTAACATAATTTCCGCCGTCTCCAGACCATCAATACCGGGCATAATAATATCTAAGATAACCACATCTGGATTTAAATCCCGAAACATCTCCAGCCCCTCTTCTCCTGATCTTGCACTACCGACAACCTCATAGTCACTATCAGCAACCATATCATTTATCTGGTGATATACAAAAGGCGAATCATCTATAACCAATAAAGTACGTTTCATAATTTATCCTTCCTTTCGTCACTGAAAATCAAACACACACACATGTTGCTGTTGATAACTCATAACTCAATTGCAATTCCATATTACCATGCTCTGAAGTAAAATACAGCACACATTTATGTTCGTACTGTGTATCATTTGGCAATCCCTCTTCTCCAATCATAGGAAGGGTCAACCGAGATGTCTCACCCACCACATTATTGATGGATGTCAAAGCATGACCGGAAAGAATATTGATAAATTCACCTAAATATAGTCTTTTCATCTCCGCCGAAACAGCATTTCCAGCATTCATCCCATCTAACACTGCCTGTTTAAGTGATGCCTCCATCTGAAACACCATCCTGGATTGAAAAGCCCCTTTTGAGTGAATGAAAATTGCTTCTGCATCTTTAATTCTTCTGCCACATGAACTAGACTTAACTGGAAAACCAGTGATTCGTTCCACTAAAGATGTTAGGCTATTAACAAACATATAAGGTATATCAAGTTCTATACGCTCCATAGTTGCACCGCCCTTCTCTTCTCATTGGCACTTATCTATCCAAAAAACGCATTCTGGCATTGGCATCTGGCTTTCTTTCCTTTTTCACAGGAGCCTTTGGTTTTTCATACATATTACCAAATGTATTCTCCATAATTCTCTTACAGCTCTTACAAAATCGTCCAGTCTTAATCATAGCCCCACACTTTTCACATTCTATACCGATTTCTGACTGCTCTGAAAATGCCAGTTTTTCTTCTCTAATCCATCTTTTTACCTGCTGCACACTGACATCATTGTCTTCCGCAACCTGATTGATAGATACTCCTGGATGATCATACACATACTCTTTTACCTGCTCATATTTTTCATTTAATTTCTTTACGCAGGCTGGACACAATGGTGCGCCTTCCATATAATTAAAAATTTTCCCACATTCTTTACAATTTCTTACTTCCATTATAAAACCCCTCCGTTCTGGTCAATAGTGTACTACTAATATCCTATGCCATTACATAGAACCCCAAAATACACTTCACTAACTCCTGTCTGTCTTAATATTTTGGCACACAAATTAATGGTGCTACCCGTAGTAAATATATCGTCTATAATAATCAATCGATTTAGCTTTCCAACAGAATTTTCCCATTTTTTCGAAATAGAAAAAGCATGTTGTAAGTTGTGAAACCGTTCTCTATTATCTAATGTTTTTTGAGCAACGGTTCGTTTACTACGAATAAGCAAATCATCAATCACAGGTATATCAAGGCATGTCCCCATTGCTTCTGCAAGAACTTGCGCTTGATTATATCCTCGTTCTATGTATCTGCTCCAATGGACAGGAACAGGAACCAGTGCATCCGGTTTTAACCCTATTATTGCTTCTCCAAACACTTTCGTGAATTCCTCTGCATAAAACTCTGCATATTCTCTTCGATGATGATACTTGAAATTTGCAATAGACTTGCGCATCACATCATTATAATTCCATAAAGAAAATCCATATTCATAAAAGTGTTCTTTCTTGTTACAATCATAACAAAACTCTGTTTCCATATGCTCTATGGATTTGCCGCATTTTTTACATCTTGGCTCTCTTATCAATGGTGCTTTGTTATAACATTCTAAACAAACTAATGCCCCTTTTTGCCCCACAATATCGCCACAAATTGGACATCTCCTTGGATAAACTGCATCGAAACAAATTGTTTTTAAACTGATGTTACATCCTCCTAATCTAGTTTATTGCTAAAACAATTTTTCCGGATAAACGCCCTGTTCAACTAAACGTTTCAAAGAATCACGCACAATAAATTTATCTTCCTGATAAGTCACCCCAAACCATTTGTCTTTTGTATCTAATACCTTTACCCTAGCACTGCCCTCCTTAATCAAGTCATCCACAATACTTGGCAACAAGTATTCTGCTTTCATTTCGTTTCCTGCAATGCCAGAAAGAAATGCAACAAATCGTCTGTCTAATTCCTCAAGAAAATCAGAAGTAAATCCCCACATATTCATAGATGCAGGCTGGTCAAGAGAAATTTTTAAATCCTTACCATCTCTTACCGCTTTTGCACAATCCCCATCTCGTTCAATTTCAAACGTCTCGTTCACATCCAGCAAAACATGATTCGCATCAACTTCACAGATTCCTCTGGTTACTGTACCATTTTCGCTAAGGGTGTTTCCTAAACGAAATCCTGCCATACAAAAATTATACTTTTTGTCTGTAGCTTCTGGATTCTGTAAATACTGATTCACTTTAACAAACGCTTCTTTTCCATAATAATCGTCTGCGTTAATTACAGCAAAAGGACCATCCACCACACCTTTAATACTTAGAACCGCCTGACCGGTTCCCCATGGTTTCTGTCTACCTTCTGGCACAGCAAAGCCTTCTGGAACATTATTCAAGTCCTGAAATACATATTCCGTCTCGACTTTTTTAGAAATTCGATTACCGATTATCTCCTTAAAATCTTTCTCTATATCCTTACGAATAATAAATACTACTTTACTAAAACCAGCTTCGATTGCATCAAATACGGAGTAATCCATAATAATCTCTCCATTTGGTCCAACTGGCTCCAATTGTTTGATGCCCCCAAATCGACTTCCTAAACCTGCCGCCATAATAACTAACGTTGTCTTTGTCATACAAGCGCCTCCTTTTCTGCTGCTTACACTATAATTATACCATTTTCGAGCTATCTTTGCACTATATTTTTCACAAATTCTGTTGTATTTCTTTTTCCTTCTCTTTTTTACGATTCTGTTACAAAGATGTTTCCTTGTCCCACATATTACTCAAAGAAAATTTTATTATATTTCATACAAAGATGTTTCATTTAATTCTTTTATTCTTACATCTAAAGACGAACACCGCTTTTGCTCGTTTACATTTGCTATCATACTTTCTACAATTTCTTTGCTTCCCACAATAGACACACACTTTTTCGCACGAGTAACTGCTGTATACAATAAATTTCGATTAAACAACATTCGTGGTCCAGTAAGCAACGGCATAACAACCGCTGGATACTCGCTACCCTGTGACTTGTGTATGGTAATGGCATATGCCAATTCCAATTCATCCAAAGCAGAAAAGGCGTAATCTACCATTTTTCCTTCCTCGTATTCCACTGTTACAATTTCCGCAAATATATTGATTTCTCGAATAATTCCACAATCGCCATTGAATACTCCAGTTCCACTGTCTTGCACAATACCGTACTTACTCTTTATTTCCCACTCTAGCTGATAGTTGTTTTTTATTTGCATTACTTTATCACCTTCGCGGAAAATACGTCCCTGCACCTCTTTTTCTTTTTTATCTGTAGCTCTTGGATTCAGATATTGCTGCAAAATTTGATTCAATCGTTCTACCCCAAGTTCGCCTTTTCTCATAGGTGTCAAAACTTGAACATCATAACTGGTAGCATCCACATATTTAGGAAGTTTGTCACGAACCAACTGAAGCATCACATTGATAATGCGATTTGTATCATTTCTCTGTAATAAAAAGAAATCCCTGCTTTTATTATCCATTCGGATATTCTGTCCTGCATTGATTTTATGTGCATTGACAATAATATCACTCTCTGCCGCCTGTCGAAAGATTTTTGACAACTTCACCACAGGAAAACATTGGGAATAAATAATATCTTTTAATACATTTCCTGGTCCTACAGAAGGTAACTGATTTACATCACCTACTAATATAAGACGAGTCCCTACCACAATTGCTTTTAACAAGGCCTGTAACAAATGAATGTCCACCATAGACATCTCATCTACAATTATGACATCTGCCTCCAGCGGATTTTCTTCATTCCTCTCAAAATGTGTATGAGAATTCTCATCCTCCATACCACCACTTAATTCTAACAGTCGATGTATGGTTTGAGCCTCGTATCCAGTAGTCTCCGACATACGTTTTGCCGCCCTTCCTGTGGGTGCCGCCAATAATATGGTCTGTTCTTCCTCTTCAAAAAAACGAATGATTGCATTAATGGTAGTGGTTTTTCCAGTTCCCGGACCACCAGTAATCACTAAAAGACCATGTTTAGCAGCCTCAAATACCGCCTGCCTCTGCATGTCATCAAACTCCATATCCATCTCCTGCTCCAGCCGACTCATACGATGCAAAAATGCAGTCTCTGTATACGGACAGGATATGTCCAAGTCCATAAGCATCTTGGCGCAGTTTAACTCTGTATAATAGAAATAGGAACTATATACACATTCGCCCTCTTCTGACTTTTTTACTACAAGCTGTTTGTCAAGTATCATATCCATCAAGTGATGGTCAATTTTCTCCACATCAATCCCAAGCAAATCTGCCGTTCTCCTGTAAAGTTCTTCCTTTGGCAAATAGGTATGTCCTTGATTAGATGCTTCCTGCAATACATGAAGCATTCCTGCTTTTATTCGAAAATCAGAATCTGTCCCAATGCCGACTTTTTTGGCAATTTCATCTGCAACTCGAAATCCAACACCGTGGATATCTTCTGCTAATTTGTACGGATTCTGCTTCATAATCTCATACATTCTACTTCCGTACTGCTTATATATCTTCACTCCAAGATTTAAAGAAATTCCATATTGCTGTAAAAACAACATAGCACTTCGCAATTCTCTTTTTTCTTCAAACTGAATGGCTATCTCTCTGGCAATTCGTTCGCTAATGCCTTTTACTTCTACTAAACGTTCCGGTTCATCTTCTATGATACGAAATGTATCCTCTTTAAAATGTCTTACCATTCTGGCAGCAAGAGCAGTTCCTACCCCTTTGATTGCACCAGAACCTAAATAACGTTCCATGGAAAATATGTCTGTTGGTTCTTTTACTTCATAAGATTCCACTTTCAGTTGTTCCCCATACACCGAATGTGCAACCATCGTTCCCTTTAACTTTACATATTCTCCTTCATTTATAAAAGAAAATGTTCCTACACAAGTCAACTCTTCTGTATCTTCTCCCGAAAGGCTCAGCACCGTATATCCATTTTCAGCATTGCGATACACGATTTTCTCTACATACCCTTCTGCGGTTTCTAATTCTACGTCCACTTTATTCTCCTTATTCTGTCCTATTTGATGTAGCTGTTTATTACCCAAACAGATACCTCTTTCAGACTGTTATTCCGAACAATACAATCTTATATATCTTACCATGTTACTATTTGGTTTTCAAGCATAAAGAATATAGCTCATCTTTTCTGGGAACAACGTGTAGAAGTTTACCTCCCCACTATCATCCTCATCATAAGGGACTTGCTCTATAGAACAAACTTCCAGATAATACAAAAGTACCACACAGAGAATATTCTCCATGTGGTACCCTAACTTCTAACTAATACCGGAATTTCTTTTTATAGACTCATACAAATCCTCTGCAATTCCTAATCCACCAGTCTCTGCAATCATATCCGAATATTCCTGCATTAACGTATCTCCGAAATATTGCAAATATGTATTTTCGTCCTCATCAGACTGTACCATCTTCTTGGCTTCTTTCATAACCTGTTCTACAAAATAAGACTCAAAACTTTTACACACATCCATTAATTCATCGTCTGTGGCTGTATCTAAATTTGTACTATTTAGTGTAGACTCCAGTGCAGTTGCAGATGTACTTCCCGTGGTCGTTTGTGTACCATATCCATAAACGGAACTGTAGTCGTAATATCCAGTAATATCTGAAATAGAACTCATAAACTACTCCCCTCTTTATCCTCGCAAATTATTTGCCTGCTGAAGCATCTCATCCGATGCAGTAATTGCCTTAGAATTCATCTCATATGCTCTCTGTGCAATAATCAAGTTTACCATCTCATCCGCTGCTGAAACATTGGATGCCTCTAAATATCCCTGGTGCATGGATGATCTTGTTAATTGTGTATCTGTTGCCTCATATCTAGGAGTTCCAGATGCTGCTGATTCATAAAAAATACTCTCTGATCCCTTTGTAAGTCCTGCTGGATTATTAAACTGTACCAATCCGATTTGGATTCCCATCTTTTGTAAATTATTGTTCTCATCTGGATATAATAAGTTTCCATACAAATCTACATTTATATTGGTTGAAACATAATCACTGGAAATAGTGATTGGATTTCCATTCACATCTAATACTGGATATCCATCTGACGTAGACAAAGTAAGTCCATCTGTTCCAATGGACATCTTAAGGGCACCATTTCTTGTATATCCAATGCTACCATTTGGCATCTGCACCTGAAAGAAGCCCTGTCCATCTAAAGCAAAATCAAAAGCCCCTTCTGTAGCAGTAAAAGCTCCTTGTGAAAACTGAGATGTAATAGCTCCACTCTTAACTCCAAGTCCTACCTGTGCTGGAATTGGCTTTACATCCCCTTCACTATCATAGGAAGTTCCCTGTATTGTCTGATATAACAATGATTGAAATTCCACACGTTCTGTCTTATATCCAGTTGTATTAATATTTGCAAGATTGTTTGCAATTGTATCTACATTTGTCTGCTGTGACTTCATACCAGAAGCCGCAGTCCATAATGAACGCAACATACGCTTTTCCTCCTTTGTCGCCTCTAGCTCTAATTATATATGCTAAAAGAGCTACTAAATACCTACCCAAACATTATTATGATACTCTACCAATTGAGTTACAAGATGCCTCCAACATAGTATCTACAGTCTGCATTACTTTTTGTCCTGCCTCATAAGCTCTCGTTACCGTAATCATATCTACCATCTCAGATACAACATTTACATTTGATTGCTCTGTATATCCTTGATTAATCAATCCGGTTGCTGCTTTTGTAGTAGCACCGTCTACCACCTGATATAGATTATCTCCATATTTTTCAATGTAATCATAATCTTCGAAATCTGTAAGTAATACCGTATCTACATACTCTCCATTGGCATAAATGCCGCCAGTCTTATCAATAGTAATTGTTGCATCTACAGGAACTTGAATATCTCCAGCACTTCCCTGCAAATGATTACCATTGGCATCCACAATATATCCATCCTCTGTCATTTTAAAGCAACCATTTCTGGTGTACCTTGTTACGCTGTCACCAGAACTTGTCGGACAACGCATAGTAAAGAAACCAGCCCCATCAATTGCTAAATCAAAAGTATTCCCTGTCTCCACAAAAGATCCCTGATCATACGCAGTATACACTTCTCCAATCTTTACGCCTAATGACATAGTTCCAATTGCTTGATTGGTATATCCCACAGAGTTATCTCTAATCTTAATCGTCAATACATCATCAAATGCCTGACTCGCTACTCGCTCTGTTTTATATCCAACCGTATCTGCATTAGCTAAATTGTTGGAAATGACATCTAAGCGTTTCTGTTCGTTTATCATTCCGGTATACGCAGTATAAAGCCCTCTTACCATCCTGTTTTTCATCCCTTTCTATTTCTTATTTCGATTCTGTTTCGAGTACACTCCTATTCCGCTACATTATATATCGAACCTTTTTTTAAAAAAATGAATCTTTTTTGTTACATTTCATTTCCATTTTACAACATTTCTTGATTCAAATCAACCTTTTTGCTTTTCGTGAAGTTTCATGTTAATTTATTTCACTTTCAGAGTATTTTTTATCCAAACATCTCTTTACGTATCTGTATACATCCTAGTGAAATGTTTTTATAAAAAGAACTTTCCTACAGAGAAAAAACTGCTATGCAAGTTTATTTCTTACATAGCAGTTTTTTATTCTTAATTATTTTTCTTTTTTCTTTATAAATAAATCTCTTCCTGTGAATGCTACTGCACCGGCTGAAATTAACACGCTAATAATCCAGAATAATAGGTTTGTATTGTCTCCAGTCTGTGGATTAGAACTTGGAATTTCCGGTTCTACTTCCTGCACTTCTGGCTCTGGAGTAGGTGTTTTCTTCACTGGATTGTTAGGAGCTTCCTCCTCTACTATCTCTTCCGGCTCAACCACCTCTGGTTCCACCGTAGGCTCTACTGTCGGTGTGACTACTGGTGCGTCCGTAGCAACAGATGCAGCTTCAATTGGTAAAGGTGTTACTGTTGGCGCAACAGTTGGTGCTAACGTTACCTTAGGAGTTGCTGTTGGTGGTATTGTAGGTATCAACGTTGGCTCTGCTGTAATTACTGGTTCTTCCGTAGGTTCTACAGTTGGCTCTACGGTTGGTTCCACCGTAATTGCAGGTTCTGAAACTGGCTCTACAGTTGGTTCTACTGTAGGTTCCACAGTTGGCTCTGCAGAAATTTTTTCATTGACAAATGTAAAATAATTTGCGCCAACACCCTGTGAAATAGTTCCACTTGCTTCTTTCTCACTATATTCACTGTCGTGCTTATTTACGGTTTGCAATGTATATCCACTGTCCTCTGCAGATAACTCAGTCACCTGATACTCTGTCTGTACTGGAACTCCTAAAATAGTTGCATACTCATGTGCTTTTAATGTAATAATACCATCGTCAGTAGACTTCTTCTCATAAGTTCCATCTTCATATGTTACATAATAGTCACCCGCATACAATGTCTCTTCAGAGTTACCTCCAAATACATTACTGTATGCTACTTGGAATTCAAAATCTTCTTGACTATATGTCTTCTCATCTGCAACTTCTTTTCCAATTACTAAATCGCCAACCAAAACTTCATTATAATAGTTGACAGTCAAATTCGTGCTGGCTGCTTCGCTGGCATTTTCGAACTGGAACGCATCTTTTGCTTTTGCACGATCATCTGTTGTAATATAATCGTCTCTACCTTCACTGTTACTAATCTGTACATTCTCATCATTCAAATCCCATGTAGTTGTGTACAAATCTTTTAATTCTCTTCCATCGTTTGTCAAACCAATTTCCACAATTTCAATATCGTCTCCAGTAGTAAACTGATCTATGTATGAGGTATTTTCTCCATTTTTCAATAATGGAGTATCTTCTTTATCCATCGCATCATCTTCTACTGTATAACTAAAGATATCTTTATTTGCTTGTTTTGTAGTCTCCTTCTTAAATGTATCATTGACCTTATCAGTCTTAACTGTATTGGTCAATGTGAGACTGTTAGGCTGTGGAAGATTGAAGTTTACTTTCATATTAGACTCAATCTTACCTCGTTCCATATAAAACATAGTCAATGTATGAGAAGTAGAAGTATTACTTAAAGATTTCTTTAAGCTGGATGAAAACTCTTTCTTTACATTCGATTTAATGTTTTCGTCTGTTACATACCAATAATTTCTACTTTCAAATGCCGCAGTATTATCCTTTACACCACTGACGGTAGCATACTGGTCATCAAAATTAATACTTCCAGTAACCTCTCCATGTGCGCCTCCGATATCTAATACCAACTCTCCATCAATAAATACCCAAACATCATCATCGCCAGAGAAATTAAATACAATATCTTGTCCATTAATCTTTCCATCACTTGTCATATTAAATGGAATTTCCAGCTTCACACCAAATCCATAATTCAATCTGGTAGAATCACTATCACTAGCGGTATTATATGGGAAAAATCCAGGTTTCACTCCATCTCCGTCATCTCTCTTCTGATCAAGAACCTGCACTTTTCCATTATATGTAGAATTATAACCTAAGTATTCCATAGTACCATTGGAATTTAGATGCACCGTATCGTACTTACTATCAAATTCATAGGTCTTTACTCCATTCTTCTCTACTGTACGGAATGGGAATGATACATTCTCTGTTACACTTCCCAATGACAACTTGGAGTTTTCAAACTTTGTAGAAGTAAGATAATCTGCATTAAAATATGGAAGCACCTGCGTTCCATTTGCCTGTGTAATATTGCCATCCGTATTTAATGTGTTGTCTACTAATCCCTGTGTGGCTGCATTGATATTTGCATGAATACCTAAACTTCCGCCACCTTTCTGAGATGAGTTTGCACCAAGCCAAAAATTCTTTGCAATATTGCTGGCTGAATCATTTTTATAATAAAACCCACCATTCACATCACTATTCTGATCTCCAAAAAACAATCCACAATACAATGGATACCTGTTTATGGAAATATCCCCATAGTTGCAAGTATTGTACAATACTGTATTAAATTTTGTAAACGAATTATTTGTTGCACGATCTTTTGTACCATACACTCCATCATCAATCTTACCAGGTGTTGCTCCACTTGCCCCTTCCACCTGACTATCGGAATAGTAATCATAAAATGTGGATTTGACAACAAACATCTCCTCATTAGTATCTGGATTAATCACCGTATCCAAATTTTGCGAACTACTCTTAGCACCGCTAGATTGTGCTGTACTGTTAGTTGCTAATGCAAATCCCACACCACTTAACGATGTGACTAACAGAGAGCATGACAACGCAAATGAAACCACTTTCATAGGAGATTTCTTTACGTTAAGTGATACTAATTTCTTCATATTTACTTCCTCCTCTATCGTTTCCCTAACATATTTTTGTGCAACAGTTTCCTTTATTCCTAGAATAACATATTTTGACTATTTTTTCAAGTTTAACAATATTTTAGGACATTTCTTTTGATTTTTTTGTGCTATTTTTCACAATTTACTGTTTACTTAATACATCATTTAGTATTTCTGCCAAATAAGGCATCGTATTTCTCGCCTCTTCTGAGGTATTATTCTGATTCCCCAATTCTATTAATAAATATCGTTCCCTCAAGTGCATGTTGTAGCGATACCCTTTTAAATAATTCCGAAGAGTAAGATCCGGATACTTTTCCATAGCCCTTAATTTCATCTGCAATCCAAATGCTAAATTTGCCTGAAGATTTGGATTTTTTAAATATGTAATTTCTCCATTTTGATTTCTACTCAATCCATTAAACACCATGAACTGTGCCACTTGTTTGCCATCCAATTCTGTAACTTTTCGTTCCTTTGTATTTCCTCCATCACGATGCAAATCTATAACAACCTGTATAGAAGGATTCTCTTCTAATTGTTTGCTAACTCCATCTAATGCCTGATTATACGCTTTATTTCTGTCTAATGCCCCATTGACATAGTCATATTTTGTTTCATCATGTATCACTTGATATCCATATTCATTTTCCAGTATTTCTGTTAAATATTCTCCTACCGCTACAATAGAATTCTCCTCCTTAGTACCATCTGCAAAATACTCCGAACCTCCATGCGTATGAAAAATAAGAATTTGCGGTTCCTGCTTTTTTTCCATCGAAAAATCTTTGGAAAGCATTTCCTCTACAGAAAATAAATTTTTTCGTATACTGGTAGTAGAATCTACAATATAGAAATTATCAATCAAAAAATCCGTATCTAGGTTTTGTCGTAATTGCTCCACAAGAGCATTGGTTTTTGTAGTTTTCTCGCTTTTCTCATTCTCCTTTTTTATTTCCTGTTCTATTTTTTCTACTTCCCCTGCTGTATTTACAACAAACTCTTCCGCCTCCTCTCTTTTTTCCTGATTTTCAAGTGATGCAAGCTCCATAGTGTCTTCTGCACTTTGTCCAAAGCTATTTTTTTGTTGCTCGTAAAGAATTAATGACTTTGCAGTTCCACTGTCCGTATTTATGATAAAGGCTTCCTCACTGTCAAACAGCTTTCCAGTTTCAAAACATTCTACAAGCATCTGATACCAAATTCCTTCCAACACTTTTTCACCAGCTTTTCTACATACCCCAGAAATCTCTTCCCGATTGCTCGTCCCCAAAATCACCACAAGTACCATGATGAATCCAATCCACAATTTTTTCATGCCATCGCCCCTTTGTTTCATTATATTTCATAGATGCCATGGAAATGATTCATTGCGTTTGACAATATTTTGCTCATTTTTCGTACCTGTTCATCCACATCTCTTCCTGCCATAAACATTCCTTTCATAGATTCATTTTTTGCATGATCCATAAACCGTTTACTTTCTTTCTCTGTGACTCCCATTTGCATCATTCCAGTTTCCATATAATCTTCCACTATTGTTTCTGCATCTACCACAGTAGGAACTCCCATAGCAATTACTGGAACTCCTAATGTTTTTTCACTTAATTCTTTTCGATTGTTACCCACTCCTGCCCCCGGATGAATCCCCGTATTTGTAATTTGCACAGTACAACCTAGTCTTTTTATACTTCTTGCAGCCAAAGCATCTACTACTAAAATCACCTCTGGTTCTGTCCGTTCTACAATCCCTTGCAAAATTTCCTGCACCTCCATTCCTGTTTGTGCCATTACTCCTGGCGCAATGGCCTCCACATTTTCCCAGACCGAAATTTTTCCAAACTCCCGATGCATATGTCTTGTCACCACTACTCGATCAACGACCCAAGGACCTAACGCATCTGGTGTAATTTCCCGATTTCCAAGTCCTACAACCAATGTTCTTTTATTTTTCCCTACAAGACGAAGCAATTGATTTTCAATTTCTTTCTCTAAATCTTCTTCTCCATTTTTATACATTTCCAATGTCACATAAATTCCCTGTTGCCGTCCCATCATCCGACTTCCATGTTCATTGATAATTTCCAAATTTGTTCTTTTCACAGTTTTTTGCTGATTTTCACTCTCCTCCAGTACAACCCCCTGTACTTCTCTATTCTCCGAAATACTTTCCCGTATCTCCAATGCTAAGTCTGTTCTCTTCATTATATACACATCCTTTCCTTTTTACTGTTCCCTCCTTTTTTCTTTCTTATTCCTTGTCTCTTTTTTGTTGACACAGCGCTCTTTTTATACTATAATTAGATAGTCTGTTTCGTAGTCGTCCGTGTCCGGCCTACGTACAGCACTTATGATAAAATGAATTTTAGATTATATTTGGAGGTGTAGAAATTGGCTAATATTAAATCTGCAAAGAAAAGAATTAAGGTTATCGAGACTAAGACTGCAAGAAACAAGGCAATCAGATCTACTGTTAAGACTGCTATTAAGAAGGTAAACGCTGCCATCGACGCTAAGGATAAGGCTGCTGCTACTGAAGCATTAAGAGCTGCAACAGTTGAGATTAACAAGGCTACTAGCAAGGGTGTTTTCCACAAGAAGAATGCTTCAAGAAAGATTTCTCGTTTAGCACTTGCTGTAAATAAACTTGCTTAATTATAAAAGAACGAATTCGGTAATTATGCTGCGATTACCATAAAAAAGAACGTCGGGTGTGGACGTTCTTTTTTTATATCAAAAGTCACGCCAAGTACCATCATGTTTTCACAAAATTGTATTGGACGTGCGGAATGTTCGTATGCAAGTTGAGTAGACTAGCAAAAAGAGCATCCGTACAAGATGCTCTTTTTTATCTATTTACTACTATCTGCTATATATATTATAAATTCTTACAAAAGAATTATACATTTCCAAACTCACTTAGTTCCAGTCCTTCATTACGATCCAGCACTGTGTTCACACTCCAAGGATGTGCAAAAATCAGCAATGGATTTCCCTTTAAGTCTTTAATCTTCTTCGTATCAGAAGTTACACTCAAAGCAGAAACATCAATTTCTTTATTTTTAATCCAGCGAATGTGTTCATATGGAAGGGTCTCCATACGAATTTCCACATTGTATTCACTTTCCAGACGGTACTTTAAAACGTCAAACTGAAGAACGCCTACTACACCGACAATAATCTCTTCCATACCAGTATTGTACTCTTGGAAAATCTGAATAGCACCTTCTTGGGCAATCTGTTCAATTCCTTTAATGAACTGTTTTCTCTTCATAGTATCTACCTGACGAACTTTTGCAAAATGTTCCGGCGCAAAAGTTGGAATACCTTCATATTGAATCTTTGTTCCATTTTTGCACAAAGTATCTCCAATAGAAAAAATTCCCGGATCAAAAACACCAATAATATCCCCAGCATATGCCTCTTCTACATGCTTACGTTCTTGTGCCATCATCTGCTGTGGCTGAGAAAGGCGAACTTTTTTGCCTCCCTGAGTATGGTACACTTCCATACCAGCCTCAAATTTTCCAGAACAGATTCGCATAAATGCAATACGGTCTCTATGTGCTTTATTCATATTTGCTTGTATTTTAAATACAAAAGCAGAAAAATCATCACTAAATGGATTTACTTCACCTTCCAATGTTTTTCTTGGAAGTGGCGATGTTGTCATTTTTAGAAAATGCTCCAAGAAAGTCTGTACACCAAAATTTGTTAATGCAGAACCAAAAAATACAGGAGATAACTGACCTTTGCTTACTTTGTCCATGTCCAGCTCATCACTGGCACCATCCAACAATTCAATTTCTTCTATTAATGTTTCATGATTAACACTTCCAATTAAATCATCAATTCCCGGATCTCCAAGAGACACTTCTACTGTCTCTACTTCCTTCTGTCCATTATTGGCTGCTGTAAACTGAGAAATTGTTTTAGTCTGACGATCATAAACACCTTTAAAGTTTTTACCAGAACCAATAGGCCAATTAATCGGACATGTACGAATACCAAGTACATTCTCAATTTCATCAATCAAATCAAAAGGATCATTGGCTTCTCGGTCCATTTTATTGATGAACGTAAAGATAGGAATGCCTCTCATTACACATACTTTAAATAATTTAATGGTCTGAGCCTCCACACCTTTAGAACCGTCAATGACCATAACAGCGGAATCCGCCGCCATAAGAGTACGATAGGTATCCTCCGAGAAATCCTGATGTCCAGGGGTATCCAAAATATTAATGCAATATCCATCATAATTAAACTGTAACACAGAGGAGGTAACAGAAATTCCTCTCTCCTTCTCAATTTCCATCCAGTCAGATACGGCATGTTTTGCAGTCTTTCTTCCCTTTACGGAACCAGCAAGGTTAATTGCACCTCCATATAGCAAGAATTTCTCTGTCAATGTTGTCTTTCCTGCATCAGGATGGGAAATAATCGCAAATGTTCTTCTTTTCTCAATTTCCTTTTTTAAATCAGCCATTATATTCTCCTCCTACTTTTACCTATATATGTAAAATGCGGACATCATGATTGCATGATGTCCGCATATGTTACTATCTATTTCATGGATTATATCACCAACATCTTATCCATGTCTGCAATATCTACAACCATTCTACTCTAGTAACAGCTTCTTCTTTTAAAAGATATCTTACTTATTTTAAATCAGCAGCTGTGATTCTCTTAAGTTTAATCATATCTGCAGGTGCTCCCTCTTGTAAAGAACCACCAGCAACGATAACTACTAAATCGCCTTCTGCTAACTCTTCTGTCTCAACAGCCTTCTCAACTGCGTACTCAAATAATTTATCTGCAGAATCCACTTCCTCAGACTTCACTGGAACAACGCCCCAAGCTAAGTTAAGCTGTCTAGCTGCTCTCTCATTAACAGTTGCTGCAATGATTGGGCAAGCTGGACGATAGCTTGACAATGCCCAAGCTGTCTTTCCTGATCTTGTTAATACGATGATTGCTTTTGCATTCAAGCTGTGTGCAGCTCCGATTGCAGCGTTACAAATAGCATTTGTAGAATCATTCTCAAGCTGCAACTGATGCTGATGGAACCATTCCTTGTAATCAATAGACTTCTCTGTACTCTCTGCGATTTCAGCCATTGTCTTAACAGCTGTTGCAGAGTAATCTCCGTTAGCAGTCTCTCCTGATAACATAGTACAACATGTGTTATCATAAATAGCGTTTGCTACGTCAGAAACCTCAGCTCTTGTAGGACGTGGATTGCTTGTCATAGTCTCTAACATCTGAGTTGCTGTTACAACGAATTTTCCTTTTCTATAACATTTATCAATAATCATCTTCTGGTAAGAAGGTAATAAATGATATGGAACCTCAACACCAAGGTCACCACGAGCAACCATGATACCATCAGATAAGTCCATAATCTCATCTAAGTTCTCGATACCTTCCATATTCTCAATCTTAGAAATAATCTTAACGTCTTCACCGCCATTGCTATCTAAAATCTCACGAATAGCTGTTACATCTTCTGGCTTTCTTACAAAAGAAGCTGCAACAAAATCGATTCCCTGTGAAACACCAAAGATGATGTCGCTTCTATCCTTGTCTGTCAAATATGGCAAACGAATAGATACGTTAGGAACATTTACACTCTTCTTATCAGAAATCTTTGCTGTATTCTGTACCTTACATACTACATCAGAACCTTTGATCTCAACAACGTCTAAACCAACTTTACCATCATCAATTAAGATAAGGTTACCTGGCTTAACATCGTTAGCAAGACCATCATAAGAAAGGCAAACAAAATCCTTGTTTCCAACTTCATCTCCAGCCTTGAATGTAAATGTCTGACCTTTTTCTAATGTAACAGAACCTTCTGCAAATGTCTTTAAACGGATCTCAGGTCCCTTTGTATCCAAAAGGAATGGAATATTAAGTCCAGTCTCCTTGCGAAGTCTCTTAAGTTTGTCCATACGGCCTCTGTGTTCTTCATGATCTCCATGAGAGAAGTTTGTTCTCATACAGTTCATTCCGTTTAACATCATTTGTTTCATCACTTCATCATCACGATCAAGAGATGGTCCAGCGGTACATATCATCTTTGTTTTTCTCATGTTTTTATTACCTTCCTTATTCTTTTCTACCTGTCTATACAAAAAACAGGTGCGGATTGTTTGCAGTGAAAATCACTTTCGCCTCATACCGTTTTATTATATAATATAATTTTGAAATTCACAACCAAAAATATATGATTTATTCTACCAATCCTAACTCAAAATTCTCCTCATTTTTCGTCACTTTGCAAAAAACATTTGTTTTAACAAGAATATATCTTGAAATTATTATTTCCATGAACTTTTATATTATTCCTTTTTTGAACAAAGAAAAAATGTTATACATCTGACCTTCTAAAGTGCTAAGACTTCAGAACTGCCTGACATATAACATTCTTTCTTCATAATTATATGAGGGGTATTAGGGGTTATAGGGTCTAAGGGGGGACACAATGAATAAGCATATGCGATTTGAAAGGAGGGGGTCATTTCAAAACCGCGCTCACTCATTTCCTATGGCTTAATAATAACATAGTTTTTTAATATTGTCAAACATATTTTTAAACTTTTTTTAATTTTTTTGTAATATTTATTTTAATTGCAGTTTTTCAGCCTTTTCACAACTTTTCCTCCCCCTAAAAGTTGTCTTATAAATGCGAAACATCCCTTTCTTTTCCCAAAACCTTCCTATTATGATTTCATATTTTTTAAATCTTGGAATAATTCCAAATCAGACTGCTGCACCTTCATGTTCGTTACCACTTTGTCTCTTCCTGGTTGCTGCACACTAATTTCTATAATCGTACCTTCCTCTATTCCTCCTTGAAATACATCTTGAATAAACATGGAAAATCTTGGATGACGACTTGTAAATTGTTCCAAAGACTGTTTCATTTTTAATAAATTCATTGGATTCATATATTTTCTCCTTTTATACCTTATAAAAAACTTTTCTATAGCGAAAAAAGAGCTAGTGCAATACACTGACTCCATTCATGCGGAAGATGGGACTTGAATGAATTTGTACTTAAAAAACACGATAGAAAGGGGGCTTTTTGGCACATCATCTTCAAGTGTAACAAACTTACGCATGACCTTTGCAAACTGAAATTTTCACTTTCTTATACAGTAATCTCAATTTGATTGCCTTCAATACCTACAACACAGCTTTCATAATATCCATCCCCCGTCGTTCTCGGTCCACTAATCACCTTATAACCATCATTTTTCAACTTTTGAGTGAGTTCATCAACAGCAATAGCACTTCCAAGGCTAAATGCGATGTGAATCAATCCTGTACGTGTTAATGTTTTTTCTACATCTTCCATTTGTGGCTTGTTCATAATTTCCAGTCTTGCACCATCATCAAAATTTAAAAAATATGAACGAAAATCATTTTTTTTATTATAATACCCCTCGTTTGATGTTGCATTAAAATATTTTACAAAAAAATCTTTTGTCTTCTCTAAATCATTTACATACATTGCAATATGTTCTATACGCATAAATTACCTCCGTCAACTTCAAAGTTGTCTTTGCTTATCATTCCAAAAGCGGTGTAACAAACTTCCACAAGACCTTTATAAATTGAAATTTATTATACTAACACTACTGAATAATAAGTCTATGCTTCTTTGTCTCCCAAGAAGTCACGCCATCAAATTTAGTATGTATTTCATTGTTTTCATAAACAAATCCGCATTTTCTCATTACTGCACCAGATGCAGGATTATCTACAGCGTGCCAAGATATAAATTCTCTTTGGTTCAATTCCTTAATTGCAAAATCAAGTATTGCCTTAGCCGCCTCGGTTGTATAGCCTTGATTCCAATATTTCTGCATAATGTTATAGCCTAATTCAAAAACGCCTTCTTTGTCATTAAAATTAACTCCACCACATCCAAATAAGTAGCCACCATCTTTTAATGTAAATCCCCATTGGTATATCTTATCATTTAATATATTATTTTCTTCCATTTTAAGCCACTCAATCGTATCTTGAACAGACGTATGTGTACTCCATCTAACATATTTTGAAACACGGTCATCAGAAGTCCATCTTTCATATATATCATTTGCATCAGTAACTGCTAATGGTCTTAATATCATTCTTTCAGTTTCTATAATAGGTGTTTTCATTTCATTCATCTCCTCAAATTCAAGTTTTTCTTTGTCTATCATTATATCACACTTCCCAACATGAGCAATCAAATTTTATTCTGTTTTCTTGATTGTAATATAAGTTGTTTCAATTCCACGTTCTTCATCTTTTACCTTTTTAATCTTCACAAGGTCTTTATTTTTGGAAAGAAGTAATTCCATGAATTTCAATCTTCTTCAAATAGTGTATCATTCTTGCTTTACAACAGTGTAAAAGACTAACAGCACGGCATACCGTGCTGTTTACATGAATTTCTATTTAGGTTTACGAGTTGTTGCTCTGCATAAAATAAAAAAAGCCTTGAAATTCAAGGCTTTTTCTTAAAAGGTTCATGCGGAAGATGGGACTTGAACCCACACGTCTTTGAGACACATGATCCTTAGTCATGCCTGTCTGCCAATTCCAGCACTTCCGCATATTCTATTCTTAGTTCTGCTATAATAACAAAACAAAATAGAAACTCCCCGAGTTGGGCTCGAACCAACAACCCCACGATTAACAGTCGTGTGCTC
>CAVIJT010000027.1:0-13871 GCA_963643465.1 Lachnospiraceae bacterium
CAACAGCTCCAGATGTTACCAAAACTCCTGATGTAGTAACAACTCCAGGTGTAACAAGTGATGCAACACAGAATCCAAATGCTACAGTAAATCCTGATGAGACAACAAAGCCAGATGCTACAGCTACTCCAGGAACAGACGTAACAAGTGGAACACTTACAGTTACAACGAATGCAACAGGTGCTTCTATTACAGTGTTATCTGGTACATCAGTAGTTGCTACTGCAACAGCGGTTAATGGCGTTGCTACTATTCCAAATGTAGAAAACGCTACATATACAGTATTAGTAGAGTTGACAGGATTTAATTCTGAAACTAAATCAGTTGTTGTAAACGGTGATGTGACAGTTGATGTTCAGCTTGAAGCTACAACTGAATTTACTGCAAGACAGACAGGACGTCAGAAAATTACTGTTACTGGTGAAAACTTAACTTCTGAGGTTTCTGATTATACTGTAAAAAAAGGAAACGTAGATGTAATTATGGAAAGCGTTACAGTTAGCCAAGATAAAAAGTCAGCAGTATTAACAAGCGTTTCTAGTTCATTAAGTGCATCTGACGCATATACAGTAAGTTTTAAAAACGGAACAGAATATGCTTTTTCTGTTGTTAGTGAAACTGCTTCTAAAATTGAAGTAACAAGTACAGATGTTGTTATTTCTTCAACTACTACAACAGACGAAAATGAAGGAACTGTTACTACAAAGAATGGTCAGTTCGCATATAACGTACTAAATCAGTTTGGAGAAAGAATGTCTTCTAATGTATCTATTACATGTACTTTATTTAAGGAAACAACTGGTGTTAGTTCATCATTAAAAGACAAAGACCAAACATACAAGAAAGAATTAGTGGATGGTGCTACAGTAGGAACCACAGGAACTCTTATTATTGTTGATACAAAGACAGGTGTTACTTCCGGACAGATTAATGTTAAAGTAAGTTCTGAAGCAAAGGTTAGCGCTGTTGAATTTGTTGGATTATACAAAGACGGAACAACTCCAACACTTACTACTAAGTTAGATACAAGCATGGACGCTTCCGAATATGTAATTGCTTTCAAAGCGTATGATCAGTATGGAAATACACTTGATGCAGATGCTTTAGCAGATGATATCACCGTAACTGCTGCTTCAGGTATTACAGGTTTAACTGCAAATGAAGGAGATATTGAAGGTGGTTTTGAATTAGATGGAGATGGATCTTATCTTAAATTAAACTTAAGTGCAGATGCATTACGTGCAGGTACAGCAAGTTTCACATTTGTTGGAAACTCTGTTGGATTATTGGGAACAACTTCTGTTACAGTAGTTGATGAAATTACTCTTGCTAGCATTAAATTAACAGCAATTGATACTATTTATAATGGAACAGCGGCTGAAATTGATTTTGTTGCACTTGATACAGAAGGTGAAGAAGTTACAGACTATGATACTTTAAATGCTTATGGAACTGCATGTTTTAATGCAACAAACGGAAATTCTAGTAGTAGTTTTAAGTGGGAAAGAAATTCAGATGGAACAGCTAAACTTTATTATACACCAGGATTGGTTACTGAACCAACTAGCGAAGATGGTTCAACAACAGAAGTTATTACCACTACAGTTGGAAGTAGCGTAGATGTGGTTACCTTTACCGTATATCATACTAAGACTGCAAAAGCAATTGTTGGTATCGATGCAGGTGTTGCATTAGCTGCAGTAGCTGGAACTGGAACTGTAGAAATTAAGGCTCAGGACCTTAAAGTACAAGATCAGTATGGGAACATTTTAACTGATGATGAATTAGTAGGATTAGGGGTAACTCTTACAGTTGCAGAAGAGGAAGATTCAACAGAGGGTGTTTTTAAAGAATTTACAGATAGTAATGAGGTTACTTTTAGCGATAAGGAAGAGCCTATCCTTACAGTAGAGGCTGATGATACAAACAAGAAAATTGGAAAAGTAAAATATACGATTGGTATTGCTGATGCAGACGCTGACACTGGTATCCTTGAGAATTCTACTTATAATGTAACATTACAGACTGTTGATCTTGAGTCTGTAACTGATTTTGAAATTGCTGATTTGGATACATTATATGTTGCTACAAGCAACGGTTTCTCAGAAAAAGGGATTACTGTATCTGGAAAGGCAGGCTCCTTAGTAGTTAGTATTCCAGCTAAAAATTATACAATTATAGATGGAAAATATATTGTCGCTAATAACACGAACGGTACTATTTCTAGTGCGACAGAATCTATTGAAGAAGATGGCGAGAAATCTTCTACTACAGAAACATTAGAAATTGTTATTGGAAATAAAGCCGGAACATCTGTAAAGAAAGTTGTAAATCTTTCAAGTATCGATGCAGATGTTGCAACAGTTTCTGTTACGGATAAGTTCGAATTAAGAAATGTTGATGAAACTACTCAGGAGGCTGTTGCTCCAGGTGGAGAAGTTACAGTGCCTGATATCCTTGGCCTATTAACAGCAAAGGATCAATATAATACTGATTATGCTCTTAGCACTGCAAGAGTACAATTCACAAACATTCCTTCTGCATTTGAAGTAAGCGGAAACAATACAAAAAATGCAAAATTAACGGTAAGTAACGACGCTGCTGAAAAGACATATAGTGTTGGTGTAACCATTACATTTGACAGTGGTGTAACATTTAGTGATACTTTACTTATAGAAGTAGCTGCTGCTGCTGAATAATCAAATATAATTTTCCCCCGATTGTAACAACAGTCGGGGGAATTTTATAATACCAAATCAGTAGAAAGGAAAACACAAAGTATGAGTAACAAAATCCTACTATGCGTTACTATGCTAAGCCTATTAGCAATCACAGGTTGTGGCAATTCTGCATCTAAAAAAGAAATACCTGCAGAAACAGTTATCCCAATCGTAAAAGATGCCACACAAAAAGATATTGAAAAACAACTGGGAAATGCCACAAGCAAGGAAACCAATGCAGATTCCAGTATCAGTGCTAATAACTATGAAAATTCAGAATTTGCCGGTTATAATGGACAACTGTCTTTTTATTACAAGGAAGATGGTTCTGTCCTCTATTACAAATGGTTCATCAACGAGAAAGATGAGGATAAAGCCAAAGAAATCTATTCAGATGTCTGTGAAGCTTTGGTAGGCAGTTACGGGGATGGAGAAGAAAGTAATTCTGAAGCCTCTGGATTGTATACCACAAGCTATACAGACGAAGAACAGCAGATTACGGCACAATTACAGAGTGGAAATGATGGATATGAAATTTCTTATATAGTTGTAGAATAATACAAGAGAATTATAAAAAAGAACAGAGGCGATATTTTGTGTATTCCATTTTCTTCCAAAAAAGCAAAAATTATTTCGGGTATTTGTTATGTATTTCCATTAAACTAAAATTACAATAACGTATACGGACTATTGTAAAAACTGCAGAAAGATAAAAAGAGTAGGGGGAAGTTATATGAGTAGTAAAATTTTCGATTATGTAGCTTATAATACCATTCAGGAAATGGAGAAAGTTGTGAATTTTGATGTGTTAATTCCAACCGTTTTGGATATGAACGCCATTGAAAAAATGGGTGTCATTGCCGGAAAGGTTGTAGAAATTTGTTATTCAAACAATGTTGTTTATCGAATGGCAAAAAGCAATGAAGACATTTCAGGCAATTACACAACATATGCCTGCACAAAAGAGGAAACGATTGGAGAATACAAGGTGACAGAGAAAGGAACCGAAAATCTATGTTTTTCTGCACATTGGAATGACAATGCAAATGCTTTTTCTATTGAACTGCCTCATGGTATTATCTATGCAAGTATAAAAGTGCTTATTGAGTCATTGAAAAAAACAGAGCAAGTTTGCGATGGAAACCCAATGGTAGAATACCCATATATCTTTGAAGCAGAATATGCCGTAGGTTTTGGAGTTCTTATTCCAACTGTCCTCGGTACAAATTCTATCGAAAAAATATATGTTATATCAAAAGAACTTGTAGAAATTATTTATCATAATGGCATTATCTATCGTACAGCACGTGGAGTTCGTGACATTTCTGGGGATTACACAAAATATGCTACACAGGTGAGTTTTACAGTAGGAAGATACCAGGTGGTTGCCAAAGGAAATGTAGATTTGTACTATCTGATAACATGGAATGATGGAAAAATGAGCTGGTCTATAAGAGTACCACATGGAATCCATCATAAAAATGTAGAACAATTGATTCAGTCTTTGTGTCAGGTAGACAATGCCTGCCAATTTAGTCCTGTTGGGAATAGGGTAACGGAAACGGATTCCGTTTTAAATGGTGTTGGTGTATCTGCACAGAATGTATGCGGTGCTTTTTCGCCATTCCATACACTAAATGAGGAAGAAAAGAAAGAATTTTCAAGTCTTTTGCCTCTATTAGGCGTAAATTATGAACCATTGCTTGTTTCAAAAAATGGCTCCATTGGATGTTGCCGATATATTTGTAATGCAACTGTGGTTACATTACATTCAAAAACTTCCTTAGTTTTGGTAGAATGCAATGCTCCGTGGACAGGGAAACAGCCATGTTCCATTCAAAATTTGATTTCATAATTTTCCCACAACAACCGGAAAGTAAAGAAATAGATTATATATATGCACTTGTTTTGAACAGTTGTAAAAAAATCCCCGCACAAATAATTGTGTGGGGATTTTTCAGTTACACCCATCTGTTCAGGAATAATTGTCGTAATAGTTGTAAATCTTGAAGAGTGGCTATTTTTCTACCTTGATTTTTCCATATTTTTGGAATATTTTTTATCAACTTTTGCACCAAAAATTTTTCGCTGCATATACTAAAAAAAACGTATCGAAATGTGATAGATTGTATGGAAAGTTTTAATGCTTTATATGGGGCAATTTTAAGCCGAAACAAGCCGCATGCTGTGGCATGGATAAAGGGAAATGAAGAACATGAAAGATTAAGCGGCGAAGTATTTTTTTATAATACTGTTCGTAGCGGAATTTTAATTGCTGCTGAAATATTTGGACTGCCAGATTGGCAAAATGCCACTGGATTTTATGGTATGCACATCCATGAATTTGGAGATTGCTCCGGTGATTTTCAAAACACCGGAATGCACTACAATCCAGAAAATTTTCAGCATCCTATGCACGCTGGAGATTTACCTCCATTACTTAGCAACCATGGCTACGCATGGATGGCATTTTACGACCACCGTTTTTCCATAAAAGAAATTTTAGGAAAATCCGTTGTCATTCACGATCAACGGGACGATTTCACCTCACAGCCAGCAGGTGATTCTGGAGAAAAAATTGGTTGCGGTGTGATTGAACGGTATAGATAATATTTACAAAAATGTCAGCAACATAAATAGTAGGTAAATTTAGTAAAGTAAGGAGCATCGTTCCATGGCAGTTGCAAATTTTCCATAGACGATGCTCCTTGTTTACTTTTTTAAGAGTATTTGTTCATTCGTTCAATCTACTGTTGTGGGTTTACAATATTTAGTCATTAATAGTGGCATTTCTAGTTCATGAAGCACTTCATTTACATAGAAAATCAAAGAGTTCCCACATTCTTTTTTGTGGGAAATTAAATAAAAAATGACCATATCATTTGGCAGTGATTTGGACAAAACATATCCGGCTGCTTTTAACAAAATTTCTATCTTTTCTAGCCCCAAATTCAATGAAAGAGATAATGCTAATGCAGTTTCTTTTGTGGGGGTTCGTCCCTTTGCAATGTATTGATACATTCTTTCGCTAACATTTGCTTTTTGATAACAAAAACTCTTTTTGACGGCTTGTTCTTTCAATATTGTTTCTAATAATTCCGCGAAACGTCCGTCAGAATAAAGCGTTAGTCCAGCTCTATTTGCTAATATTTCTGCTTCCAGCTCAGTTAGTTGAAAAAGTTCGGCAACATTGCGCACTACCTGGCATTTTAATTTTTTGGCATGTGTGTTGCAAGGGGTACTTTCCCAGAATGCTAAATTCTGCCTACTCATCCCAAATAAACGATATACATCCTCCAAACGTCGAATGCCTTGTTCTTTTTTATAATTCTCTGCATATTTTCGCAGAGTAAATGTAAATTCCTCCTCTAATATAATATTTCTTTCTTTTAGCCATTTTTCGGTTTTTATACGATTCATATTTTTCTCCTTTACTTTTATAGCCATTTAATTTTTATAACGGTTATTAAGCAAGGTTACAGATTTCAAGGTTATTAAGGAAAAAAATTTTAGAATCTTATAAATATTGTATACCTTTTCAGGCTAACAATAGATAAAGAACCATTTTATATATCGGATTTTTATTTCATGTTATAAAAGTCCCCCGACTGTTATTGTAGTCCGGGGGGAATTATCTTTGATTTATCATTTAGTTTTCACTGCCACCACTTGCTACTTCAACAAGTAAAGGTCACTAAATATTAAACCACTATCATTGATATAAATAATCTCTCAATTTATTGATATTCAATTAAATATACCTGACCACCCTCATTGGTAGCAGTATAGCCTAAGGTGATATTTTTGCTTTCTCCCTGCCATTGGCAAATATCGGAAGTATCATTTTCGGTACCTTTTCCGTTTTCTGCATTGAATTGCTTTTTAAGTGAAGCATATGCTTCTTGGGCGCTTTCTACATTTTTCGTAAGATATTCCCATCTTGATAGGGTTAGCTGGTCGGCAGCAAAATAATAAGTCATCTTCCCCGTATAATCTCCGAGAACGCATTTTTCATAGACATATTCTGTACAATCCCCTTTGGTTTCGGTGCTGTCGGCATCCTGCTTTAATACATCGCTTACGGTATCTATATCACATCCCCAAGAAATTGCATTGTCAGCAGTGGTTGTGTAGTCCACGGGAGAACCTTTTTGGGAACAGGAAGAAAGCAATGTAAATGTTAGCAATAATAAAACTAACGATAATGATTTTGTTTGCTTCATAGTAGATCCTTTCTGATTTACAAAGCAAAAGCATGAAACCAAAGTTCCATGCTTTTGTTTGTTACTTGTTGTAATTTATAATGTTAGTAATAACTGTCCTAAACTATTTATTCCTCAGCTAAAGTAAAACTAACTATTCCATCAATTCCTACAGTTATTGTACTTCCTTCTGCAGTTTTTCCATCTACAGTAGTAGCTGTTATTTCTGCAGTAACTGTTGAACCATTTGTAGTCTTTAATGTGATTGTTGTTTTAGTCGAACCATTATCATTACTTGCATATACAGTAGTAATTGTATCTGTAAGAGTAAGTGTATTTGTAATTTCTGTTGTACAGTTTTCATTTGAATAGAATGTATATCCGCTTAAACTCAATAGACCAGTCATTGGTAATGAGTAACTTGTTGTTTCGCTATCACCCTCGTTATTATCTGTTGAAGTAGCAGCTGTGTCTAAGAAGATTACCAATGTGCTAGAGAATGTAACACCTGTTGAGTAAGTTAATGTAACACCTACTGTATATAAACCTACAGGAGCATCTGTTAATGTTAATGATGCAGTTGTTGTATTGTTGTTTGCTACCTTGAACTTAGAAGGAATGTTTGAGAACATTACTCTAGGGTCTTCATTCTTAAAGTCAGTTATTGCTGTTTTACCTTCATACTGGTCTGCAATATCTAATTTATCAGAGAATGAACCATAAGAAATTGCGTTGTCTCCACTCCAGTTCTTTAAAACAAACTCTTCATTTTCTTTAAGAGAAACTTTTGTTACTTCTGGTGCAATACTAGAAACGGTAACATCCTGTTTTACACTAGTTCCTTCATCGTTCTTCATTACTAATTCTAATGTTTCAACAACACTTGACTTGTCAGAATCTTTTTTAATTGTACTACCTTTTGTTGAAATTGTTCCAATTGTTTGACCTTCTTCATTTATGCTTTCTGCATATGCGATATGTTCAGTATCAATTACTGTGTACATGCTTACAGGAATAGAAACAGTCAATGCACCATATTTTCCTGTAACTTTAAGCTCTACATTAGAACTAGAACCATTTAATGCTGTCTCGTCAGCCTCTTCTTCCTCACAAATATACAAAGTTGGTAATGCTTCTAATGTGAAATCTTTTACCTTATTAATGTTTGTAGACTTCAATGTGATCTGTGTATCACTGTTTGCAATAGCCTTTTCTCCATCTGTTAAACTTAAAGTATATACAGAAGAACCTTCCTCATCAACTGCAGTTGTAGTTGTAAATACAACTGTATCTAAATTTGCGCCTGAACCAATCTGAATCTGTGATGTTTCATAAGCAGCAAATCCCTTGCCATTATCTTCTTTTACAACTTTCAAAAATACAGTTTTAACATCATTTTTCACTTCTTCATCAGTCATGATGTTTCCGTACTGATCCTGAATCTTTAAGTCTTCCATTTTAATGCTTAAAGTATTTTCGCCAATAACAGAAGCTAATGCAACAGTGTCATCTACACCAACAACTGCAGAACAAGTTTTCTGTGCATATACACTTACAGTTAATGTGTGTACATTAGTTCCTACTGTTGTAGTTAAAACTGCTGTCTTACTGTTAGTTCCTGTTGGTGCCTCTTTTAATGTAGTATTGCTATCAGTACTTGCATTTACAGTTGGTTTAATGTATAATTTTGCGCTACCATCTAATTGTCTATCCCAATCAAAATCAGCATTTGGAAGAGTTAAATCTTTTAATTTTGCATAATCAGTAACTGTATTTCCTGCTGTATCAGTAACTGTGTAGTCTACTTCTGTTGTTGTTCCTACATATAAAGTATCTACTGGTGAAATCTGGAAATCTGCAATTTCAACTGCTTTCTTAACAGGAACTGTAACAGATGCTAATAAACCAACAGAGTTACCAACGATAGTAACAACAGCATTTCCTTCAGTTGCAAGGTCTGCAGTTTCAAAAGGAACAGCAATATATTCCTCACCATTGATTGTTTTTGTATCTGTCCAGTTGTCAGGAGTAATTGTAAGTTCTGTATTTCCTGCTACAGTGATAGTTACATTTCCACCATTTGCGCCATTAAATGTCTTGAAATTGTTTCCATATTGATCCTTAGCAGATAATAAAATTGCATAATTGTCTGCTTCTGCACCTGTTTCAAGATTTGTTACTGCAACTGGCTCTTCACCTGTTACATCATAAATACCTAATACATCAACACTATTGATTACAGCTTTTGAACTAACTGTAACAGTTGCAGTTGCTGACTTACCACTATTTGTCTCAACTAATACTAAAGTACCAGTTGTAGTTCCTAAAGTAGCTGCAGAAGTTAATTCTACTTTAATTACACCATCAGCTGTTTTACTTGTAAGAGTTTGAACTGTTGCCTTACCAAGCATACATGTTGGTGTAATATCTCCAGTCATTCTTTCTCCAAACTGGTTCAAAATTTTGTATCCGATTGTAGCACTTAAATCTTGTGCAACAGCATCTGTATCATCTTTACTAACCACGTTACCTTCAGCATCTAAATACTCTCCGTATGTATTAGAAGCTACTAAATCTGTTCCAACAATAACTACATCCTGAACTACTTCTGCATTCACTTCTACTGTTACAGTCTCACCACCGAAAGTGATTGTGTATGTTCCAGCAGCTAAAGCAGAAGATGCACTTGTCAATGTAGCTGTTGTCTTATCCTCAGAAACAGCAACTTTTGCAACAGAAACAGCAGAGTTTCCTCTCTTAACTGTATAGTCAGAAGCTACATCTGATAAATTGTTTCCTGTAATCTTAATTGTCTGACGTCCTGTCTGAACTGCAGAAAGAGAAACTACTGCAGAACCTGTAGATGGTGTTGCAGTTGCCTCTGGATTCTGTGTTGCATCTGGATTCTGTGTTGCGTCTGGATTCTGTGTTGCGTTAGGATCCTGTGTTACATCCGGACTCTGTGTTGCGTCGCCAGTTACACCTGGAGTTGTTACTACATCAGGAGTTTTGGTAACATCTGGAGCTGTTGTAGCTGCACCTGTTGTTGTCTGTGGAGCATTTGTAGATGTTGTTCCTCCCTGACTTCCGCCTGGTGTTACAGTAGCAGTTGCAGCAGGTGTTGTTGCAACGATTGCTGGATTTGTAGTAACAGCTGGAGCTGTTGTATCAACTACAGTAATCTTGAAACTCTTAGATTTTCCTGTATATTTAGAAGTTGCTTTGATTGTTGCAGTACCAGCCTTTAAAGCAGTTACTGTTGTAGAAGCAACTTTGCTTGCGTTTGCTTTTGCAGAAGCTTTGTTTACTTTTACAGTAGCTTTGTCGCTAGATGTAAATTTAATGGTATCTCCCTTACCATTTACAGCATTTACCTTTAATGCCTTTGTCTCGCCAACGTTCATAGAAGTAGTAACTGCCTTCTTAGTAACCTTTGTAGCACCAACTTTAACAGTCAACTTAACAGTCTTCTTTGTTGTCTTAACAGTTACAGTAGTCTTACCAGCTTTCTTACCTTTAATAGTAACCTTCTTACCAGACTTCTTAGCTGTTACGACCTTTTTATTCTTAACAGTTACCTTCTTAACCTTTGCGCCAGCATTGAAAGTGATAGTCTTTCCAACGCCTACAGTCTTAGTTGTAGCTGCATCAGCAGTGATAGGAGCAGAATTCGAAAGTAAATCAAGGGGTAAAAATGGCGCAAACCCAGTAAATATAAGGCTTTGCAAGAGTGTGGCAAATATGGAGGTTTGGGAGGAAGTCGAAACTAGGGGTGTCAAAATAGCTAACAAAGGCGGTGAATAAAGTGGGGTGTTTTGTGGATAATGTATAAAAAAATGGGGTGTTTTTGTGGATGAATGGGAAATGGAAAGATTGGGAAAAGGTTAGGATTGTGTTATTTTGATAATGTTAGCATGTCATTTTTAGAATTGATTAACTCGTATATGAAAAAACACTCCAAAACCAAGAATCTGCGTGTATTCCTATGTTTTCTGTGATAGAATAAATGTAATAGAGTAACTATTCAGAACTCTCTATAATGGAACAATTAGATACGTTATGCTGGCATATAAGTAGCTGATTGTTCCATTATAGAGGCACTCGAATAGAGTTTCTTCCCCATATATGAGCAGTCTTAGTGCGTAGCACGGAACTGGAGTCCGTAAGGGCGACGAGTGCGAATATATGGGGAGAGGGTTCTGAATAGTTACGTAATAGAAAGAAAATGTAACGGAGAGAAGGGAACAGGCATGGGAAGTATTCTAAATTCAGTGGGGCAGCTAAAGTTGTTTCGCGGACGTTGTGAGGGCAACTATTTTGTTGACAAGTCAGAGATATTGGAAAAGTTAAATCATGTAATCGGAAAAGTGGACGAACAATATATTTGCATCACCAGACCAAGACGTTTTGGAAAGACCGTTATGACGAATCTGATTAGTTCTTATTACGCAAAGGGATTGGATTCTAAAAAGATTTTTGATACTTTGAAGATCTCTAAAAAGGAAAACTACGAAAAGCACTTGAATCAACATAATGTAATTTCTCTGTATATGAGTGATATGCCATTTGAGTGCGATAGTTATAAAGATTATATCCGTTTTTATAACAAGAAGATTACACAGGATTTGCAGGAAGCCTTTTCACAATGCGACATCAGAGAAGAAAATGGACCATGGGATAATTTGGAAACTATTTTTCAGGATACCGGAGAGACTTTTATATTTATTTTGGATGAATGGGACAGTATTTTTCACAATGATATGTTCACTGAAGCTGACCGAAGGAAATATTTGGATTTCCTTCGAAATCTGCTAAAAGACCGCCCTTACGTGGAACTTGCTTACATGACGGGTGTACTTCCTATAAAAAAATACTCTAGCGGTTCGGAATTGAATATGTTCAAAGAATATTATTTTCCAACGGATGCAGTTTATGATACCTTCTTTGGTTTTACAGAGGAGGAAGTAAAGGACCTATGTGAGAAAAACAGAAAAAATGGAGGAAATATTCAATATGACGAGCTTTCTGAGTGGTACAATGGGTATTACACATTTGAAGGAAAACGTCTTTATAACCCTCGTTCCATAAATTTTGCTCTTTCAGATAATTCTGTCAAGGATTACTGGACGGAGACTGGACCGGGAACGGAGATTTTAGGACTTGTAAAGAACAATGTGGATGCAGTGAAAGAAGATATTTTGCGGATGATATCAGGCGAAAAAGTAGCAATGGCTTCAGATGATTTTTCTGCCGGTCTACACACAATTGAAACAAAAGAGGATATTTACTCTGTCATGATCATATATGGATTTTTGTCGTACTATGACGGATATTTGACTATTCCTAACAAAGAACTTATGAAAAAATTTCAAAAGGTGTTGAAAGATAGCAGCATGGGCTATATTGCAACGCTGGCTCAAAATTCCAACGTGATGTTAGAAGCCACTCTTGCAGGGAACACAGAGAAAATGGAGGAGATTTTAGAGTATGTCCATCATACGGAAATCCCTATTTTACAGTACAATGACGAGAATTCTCTTTCTTGCATAGTCAACCTAATTTATCTCAATGCAAGGGATAAATACCGCATTGAACGAGAAGAAAAAGCTGGAAAAGGTTTTGCGGATTTTATTTTTTATCCGCTGAATCCTTCCGATACGGCAATCATTTTGGAACTGAAAAAAGACGATACTCCAGAACATGCCATTGAGCAGATCATGGAACGAAAATACTACACAAGATTTGTTTCCTGCGAAGGCGGCAATACCGTATGTAACACAAAGGTGTTAATCGTAGGAATGGCATATGATAAAACGAGTGGAGAGCATCGGTGCTTGGTGAAGGAATTGGAAGAACTGTTATGATTGGGAACTGGTTGAAATTGTGTCATTTTGACAACGTTAGCATGTGATTTTTAAATTCATTTCATTGTATACGAAAAAACACTCCAAAACCAAGAATCTGCGTGTATTCCTATGTTTTCTGTGATAGAATAAATGTAATAGAGTAACTATTCAGAACTCTCTATAATGGAACAATTAGATACGTTATGCTGGCATATAAGTAGCTGATTGTTCCATTATAGAGGCACTCGAATAGAGTTTCTTCCCCATATATGAGCAGTCTTAGTGCGTAGCACGGAACTGGAGTCCGTAAGGGCGACGAGTGCGAATATATGGGGAGAGGGTTCTGAATAGTTACGTAATAGAAAGAAAATGTAACGGAGAGAAGGGAACAGGCATGGGAAGTATTCTAAATTCAGTGGGGCAGCTAAAGTTGTTTCGCGGACGTTGTGAGGGCAACTATTTTGTTGACAAGTCAGAGATATTGGAAAAGTTAAATCATGTCATCGGAAAAGTGGACGAACAATATATTTGCATCACTAGACCAAGACGTTTTGGAAAGACTGTTATGACAAATCTTATCAGCTCTTATTACGCAAAGGGATTGGATTCTAAAAAGATTTTTGACACTTTGAAGATTTCTAAAAAAGAAAACTACGAAAAGCACTTGAATCAGCATAATGTAATTTCTCTGTATATGAGCGATATGCCAGAAGATTGTAAAAATTATGACAGCTATATTTGCTTTCACAGGAATGAAATCAAAGAGGAACTCATGGAGCATTTTCCAGATTGCCGTCTTACAAAAGAGTTGTCGCTATCCCAAATGTTTGAGCGTATTTTTTACAAGACAGGGGAATGTTTTGTTTTCGTTATTGATGAATGGGACAGCTTTTTCCATAGCGATTTTTACAGCGAGGAGGGCGCAAAGGAATATCTGACGTTTTTAAAAAATCTCCTAAAAGACAAACCTTACGTGGAACTTGCCTACATGACGGGTGTGCTTCCCATAAAAAAATACTCCAGCGGTTCGGAATTGAATATGTTCAAGGAATATTATTTTCCAACGGATGCAGTTTATGATACCTTCTTTGGTTTTACAGAGG
>CAVIJT010000028.1:0-6275 GCA_963643465.1 Lachnospiraceae bacterium
TACTATCATGAATAGAAACTTCAAGTTCAAAAGGAATTTTAATCATTAGATTCACAATAATTCCTTTTTGACTTGCCTGTTGTATTTTGTAATTCAAAACATGATCAATCACAATATTTTGACTATCGGAATATTTTCTTTCTACATAAATATTTTCCTTTAATTCAGATAAATATTTTTTCACCTCTTGATATTCACAGTTTTCATTTAGATGTACAATCATTGATATATGTTTTTGAAAATCATGACTCTGTTGACGTAATCTTTGATTTGTTTGCAACACCATTTCATATTCTCTCACTTTGTATTTCATTGCCAGACTTTCCTTTGCACCATCGTACAATAAAAAAACTAAAATATTAATCAAAAATATCATACCTGTACATAGCAATAATTCAAAACGCTTCAGTTCTTTCTGATTATAGAATAAACAAAAAAGAAAAAAAGATATTACTGGCAATGTTACACATATAAACCAATATCTCAATGAAATTTCTTTTCCATTTCCAATATTTTTTAAATTCCGAATAATAAGTACAATTACTAACATTACAATTGGAAGAATTACGTTTCCAAATGTAGAATGATATTCACTATTTGAAAAAAAATCTTCTCCAAGCTGTCCTACTACAATTGCAACAATACATTCTGTCAGCATCATAATTCCAAAGCAAAAAAAAGCAGAAAGAATTTTCTCTTTTACTTTTCCATAATATATACTTGTTACCGCAAGCACACTAAATAAAGAACAAAGAAATGTTATAATTGGGACTTCAATGCAATAATAAGGCAATGTCATCATTCCAAACAATAAAGTATATGCTATTACCTCTATTGTTTTTCCAACCCTAACTTTCCCCATAAAGCATTGCAGCACCATTCTTAATTCATAAACTTGAAATGCCGATGACAAAATATACAAACTAAATTCAAACATTGTTATCCCTCATTCCGAAAAATGCCCATCTTTTCTTTGTTATGTCTAAATATTTCTTTCCTACCGGAATTTTTTTACCATTATTAATAAATAACCAACCACGTTTATATTCACTAACATGATTTAAATTTACCATATAGGATTTGTGACATCTAATCAGGCATTCCATCTCATATCCGTCACTTATGCTACTGAAACTTCCACGAATAGTAACTATCTCTCCATTACTTAAAGTTATATCCAACAAATTTCCATCTGATGCTATATAAACAACATCTTTTACAAAAATACTCCTTTGCAATCCTCTCTCCTTATATGTAATAGTCTTTGCATTTTCACCTCTTCTTTTTACAATCTTATCTAAATCTTTTTCAATCCATTCTTTCAGCAATGGTTTTTGATGAAAATTTAACGGCTCTAATTCAAATAATTCTATGCAATACTGTGTTTTACCAGAAATGAAAATAATACTAATCACTGTGGCGTCCATTTTTTCACGAATAATATGTCCTAATTCAACTCCATTTTTCTTTGGTAACTCAATATCCAAATAGATACCATCAAAAACATAGCCATTTTCTATGTGTTTCACTAATGCTTCTGCACTATTATATATCTCGACTTCAATGTTTATATTTTTCTGTTTTTCATATTCCAAAATCCATTTTTCAATTTGTGAGCAGCATCCATCGTCATCGTCACAAATTACAATTCTCATGTAAATTCCCCTTTTCATATGTATATTGAAGAAATTTATTTACATTTATGTCTCATATATTTTGCTAAAATTATTTCTTTTTCAAATAATACTATTTTTTATCTTAAATATTTTACCTAATTTGAAAGAACTTATCAATTGAATTTTAATAGGGTAGAGGGAGAATGTTTGGCGGTAAATACCTGTGGCTAAACTTTTACTAATTAGATTAGTGCCATGCTCGGCACACATACACAAAAGGCGTTTGCCAATGGGCAAACGCCTACGTTTACGAAACTCACATTATTAAAATATCTGTTTTACCCAATCTGGTAACTCTTCTCCATTAAAATGATAATAGTTATAATTACCATTTTTAAAACAAATTTCTATCCCATAGGATTCATTATTTAAATTATAACTTCGAGGTTGCCACATATTCCCTATTAGAGCAAGTATTTCTTTTTGTTGCTCTACATCTTTTATTATCATTCCAGTTGACTCCTCATCCCACGTATAAATTTTTACAGTATCAATAGTTTCCAATGTAAAGCCTATTTCTCTATCTGTGGTTACTCCCATTTCTTCTAAACATTCCATTGTTCTGGTATATTCCGAAAATACTAAATAATTTGTATCATAATACTCCCCATCATCCATTGGGTATTTTACAGACAAACACCCAATGGCTGTGTTTTCATGTTGGAACGTATATGTGGTACTCTCAGGATATTCCTCTACATCCGCCTGTAATGCCTTTTGTAACTTTTCTAATTGCTCCTTGCTGTTTACTGTAAGAGATTTCTTTGTCTCGGATTTATCCGTCCAATACAAATAGTCTTCCATTTGTGTTACTATTTTCTCAAGACTTTCTTCCTCATAAATAAAAGGATATGTTGCTTCTTTATACTCTTTACTATTTAATAACTCTGAAAGTGGTGTCTCCCCTTCCTTCACAATCGTTGCATAGGTTCGATAACAAATTGTACCATCTTTCATATGAAATGCAAAGTCTACATAGAATACATCTTGACTATCATTTATCAAATATTCTGAATCCTCTTTGGTGTTGCAAAGTTCTCTGGCTATATCACAGGCTACCTCTACACAAGTAAACTTGCTATTATTCAAATATATCTCATATTCATCAACGTCCATATTATCATTCATATCATTTTCTATTACGATTCCTACACTTTCTACCTCTTTTGCATCCGGAACGTAAGCATCATATCCATACCAATCAAAATAGAAGCTACAAAACAATAAAAATGCACAGCCACCAGCAATCAATGCAGACCCAATATGTTTTCTTATCTGTCGTATATCAAGTTCCCACAAAAATTCAAAGACAACATGACAAACAGCTGCTCCAACTATTAAAAGTCCAAGTGTGATTACAACTATATTTGGAAGGTTTTGAATATTTCCAATATATTCGTATTCATTCTTATGCATAAAATACATATCCATAAAAATAAATAAAATAAGTACAGTGAGACACACTTTGAACACGCACTTCAATTTGCTAAACACCAAAGAAGGCCCCGTATATTCCAAGTTCCTCTTTTTGTAAGCCCAATACGCAAGAACTCCAATTATTACAGATATTATAAAGGCTCGTATGCAAGTGCTTCCAATTACCTCCCATAATCCTTTCGTAGAACTAAACCAAGAAAACTCTTCTGTTTTCTGTAAAATTGCCCAAACAGGTGACCATTTACACTTCATCTCTTCCGGCTCTATGTAATTCGGATGATTTTGAAAAAACAGACCACTAAATTCTACCGCAGCTTTTCGAAACAATATTTCATACAAAAAAGCAACCACTGTCAAAACAACACTATACATTGTATTTCCAGTAATAATTGTCATAAGAGCTGCAATTTGATATGCTGCAAAATACACTAGCATTTGAAGAAGTGCATTGGCAAGCAGTTCTTGAAAGAACTCCAAACTTAAGCCCCCATAACTTTTTACAATAATAATATTAATAATAAATGTAATAATATAAGGTATGTAACAACAAAGCAAACCACTGCTATATATATTTAAAAAACGATTCCCCTCAGATACCGGCTGACTATGGTAAAAATCCACTTTTTTTCTCGAATGTAAATAAGAAAATCCATAAATCCCCGCAAATATTCCAAGAAACATAAACATCCATAAAATACCAGAATCAAAACTTATGGAAGCTATCACTACTTGTGGCACACTTCTCCAACCTTCCATATCTTTTTTTTCTATAATTCCTAATATTTCATTAAAAAGTTTCATTGGTCCTAAGCAAAATAAAAGAATGCTATTCACTACATAAAGCCATATATATCGTTTATTTTGTTGTACCCATCTAGTCCATGATAAGTGTCTTGATGTCATAGCCAATCGCCTCCATTTCTGTAATAAAAATTTCTTCCAAAGTAAGTGGTAACATTTCAAGGTAAGTAGTTTCTGCTTGAGATAAAATTTTCATTACTTCTTCCCTGTCACCTTTTACGGTAAGCAAATATAATGCTCCCTTTTGTTCTGATGCTACAACGTCTAATTGTTCGAAACATTTTTGTGCCATTTCCTCATTTGCAAAAGCACATTCTACTTTTTGAACGTTACATTTTAATTCCAACAAATCTTTTGACAATACCATCGTTCCCTTATGTAACACACCAATATGCTCACAAATATCTTCCTGCTCCCGCAAGTTATGGGAAGCAATAATCGGTGTAAAACCTCTCTCTTTCATCTCGCTGGCAAAAAGACTTTTCACACTTTGTCGCATGATAGGGTCCAAGCCATCAAAGGTTTCATCACAATACAGATATTTTGTATTGGCACAGATTCCACAAAAAATAGCAATCTGTTTCTTCATGCCCTTACTCATAGAGGCTATTCTTTTCTTTTTGTCCAAAGAAAAGGTCTCCAGCAATTTTTCAAATTTTTTACTGTCAAAATGTTCATACATACTTTTATAGTATTTTTCTAAAGTAACTGCATTGGCATTTCGAAAAAAATAAAGCTCATCCGGAATAAAAAACAACTGTTTTTTTGTTTTGGCGTTTTGAAATACTTCTTTTTCATCTATGGTAATCCTTCCAGTAGTAGGCTTAATAATACCGCTCATCATCCGAAGCAGGGTACTTTTTCCTGCACCATTTGTCCCAATTAAGCCAAATACCTCCCCTTCCCTGATAGAAAGGTCCACATTATGTAATACCTGTTCTTCTCCAAAGGTTTTGGAAATTTGATTTATTTCAATCATACTTATATCCTCCCGTTTTTTCTCTCTTCCATTAATCGCATCTTCTTCCTTTTCATTTTCATACTTTCACTATTTATTCGATTTGTTCTGATAAATGAAAGCAACTAAATCTTCCACATCAATTCCAACTTCACTGGCTTCTTTCAAAAGCTCACGAAATTTTTCTAAAATTTCATTTTTCTTATCCACAAGTAACTCCTCCTTCTCAGCCACAAAATTTCCACGCCCTTTTACGGTATAAATAAATCCTTCCCGCTCCAGTTGTGCGTATGCTTTCTGAATCGTGTTCGGGTTAATGGACAGTTCCATGGCAAGACTTCGAACAGATGGCATCTTGCTGTCTGTTTCCAATACTCCCTTTAGAATCAGCAGTTTAAATTTTTCTACGATTTGTTCATAGATTGGTCTGCTGTCCTTGTAATCAATCATAATCACATAGGTTCCTCCTTTCCAACTATATTAAGTGTACTATTTGAATTAGTACACTTAATATAGCATGGATTGTTTGTTTTGTCAATGGATTTTTTTAGAACACCATGAACAATTCTACTTCAACTCCGCAAATCCCCCATTCATAGGAATTTGACTTAAATGACAATAATAGGTTGAAGGTGTAACATCTTGTCCAAACATTATTGTTTAATTGTCATGCCTTTGGATCTATTATTTCAATCTTAAATTCATAAGTCCCCTCTCCTTTGAGCATTAATTTCTTAAACTCAAAGTGTTTCTTATTTATAAACTTCGCCTCCTAATCTGAGATCCAAAAAATATAGCCTATACTTTTAAGTAACTTTATTATCACAAAAAAGTATAGACTAATCTATGTACTCACTATAGCGCATTTACTTTATTTATCTTAACTGTCAATAGGTTCATATAATTTATCAGCATTTAAACACATCTCATGTTTTTATTTATCAGACTTGGTACAAGAAAATGCCTGTGAGGAATGCGGATTTAAATACATCTCATGTTTTTATTTATCGACAGGAACTTGTGCAAGTGAAAGTTCCAGAGGCATTTAAATACATCTCATGTTTTTATTTATCTGAAAGCCTGTAACGAAAACGCAAAGGAATTAGGTCATTTAAATACATCTCATGTTTTTATTTATCGACTCATGTGTAGTCCATTTTCCCGATACTGTTCTGTATTTAAATACATCTCATGTTTTTATTTATCCTAATGGTCAAGAGCCGATTGTATTTCAATACTCTTATTTAAATACATCTCATGTTTTTATTTATCCATTTTGGAGATACAAGATTTTTGGACTAAAGTAAATTTAAATACATCTCATGTTTTTATTTATCAGAAAGGCACCTAATGCGGATGGTGTCGGGTGGGTTATTTAAATACATCTCATGTTTTTATTTATC
>CAVIJT010000029.1:0-5902 GCA_963643465.1 Lachnospiraceae bacterium
TGTACAGTGACTTGTCGCCAGTTTCTAAACTTGACATTCGCTCCACGGAAAACCTTTATCAAAGATAAAGCAACCTCACGCTTCACAGCTATCAATGTCACAACAAATATGAGTATAAACGATTTTCCAAACTTTAGCAAGTGTTTTTTTTAAGAAAACTCAAAAAAAATTGCCGAATTATTTCTTCGTTATAAAAATAGGTTGTACATAATGCACAACCTATTTTTGCCACCGTCCCGAAGCTCCACAAGGAAGAACTAACCCATTCCCCGATACAGGAAGTCCAATCTCGTCAGAAAAAACAGTTCCTCCATATTTTGTTACAATCTCTGTATTCATCATATATGCAATAACTGCCGGCTGTAATCCAGTCGTATAAGAATTCACCAAATAGAACAAAGGATCATCTGACATTACATGGGTACATAGCTCAATGAAAGAATGAATTTTTTCTTCGATTTTCCATATTTCGCCCTTTGGTCCCCTTCCATAGGAAGGTGGATCCATAATAATGCCATCGTATGTTTTTCCTCTTCGAATTTCTCTCTCTACAAATTTTACACAATCATCCACAATCCAACGGATAGGTGCATCTTTCAATCCAGACGATACAGCATTCTCCTTTGCCCAAGTTACCATTCCTTTGGAAGCGTCTACATGCGTAACGGATGCCCCAGCCTTTGCAGCTGCCACCGTTGCCCCACCTGTATAAGCAAACAAATTTAATACCTTAATCTCTCTATCCGGATTCTTTTTCTTCCTATTATATATTAGTTCACTAAACCAATCCCAATTTGTTGCTTGTTCAGGAAATAACCCTGTATGTTTAAAGCTAAATGGCTGAAGATTGAATGTTAATTCTTTATAGTGGATTTGCCATTGTTTCGGCAAATCAAAAAATTCCCATTCTCCGCCCCCTTTTTTACTTCTATGATAGTGAGCATTTCTATTCTTCCAACCCCTATCTTTTTTCTCTGTATTCCATATTACTTGCGGATCGGGACGAACCAGTGTATATTTTCCCCAACGTTCCAACTTTTCGCCAGCGGAACAATCTATTACTTCATAATCTTTCCATTGATCTGCCACCCACATATTCTTACCAACCTTTCTTTGTCGTACTGTAAGTTCCTTCTAATTATATAGGTAATTTCCCACTTCTGCAACTCCTTTGTGTAATCCGTTTTAGCTGTTTTACAAATTAAAAAATCTCTCTCATTTTTAATTTTATTTTAATTGACGAAAACCATAAAATTTAATACACTAATATCATGAGATGCAAAACCATTACACATTTTGCAATTCTAAAACATATTGTTCACAGTTACCAATATTTATAATGGAGGAATGAATTATGGGAATTTTATCAAGATTTAAAGACATTATGGCATCTAATATCAATGCACTTTTGGACAAAGCGGAAGATCCAGAGAAGATGATTGAACAATGTTTAAGAAATCTAAATAGTGATCTTGGAAAAGTAAAATCAGAAACTGCTGTTGTTATGGCAGAGGAACAACGTGCAAAACGTGAATTAGACGAATGTACTTCTGAAATTAACAAAATGCAGCAATTTGCTATCAAAGCATTAGAAGCAGGTAACGAAGAGGATGCAAGAAAATTCTTGGAAAAGAAAGGCTCTTTAACGAATAAACAGGAAGGCTTACAGCAAGCTTATAATTTAGCACACACCAATGCTGAAAATATGAGAACCATGCACGACAAATTGGTCAAAGATATCGGCGAATTAGAATCTAGAAAAGAAATGATCAAAGGTAAAATGGCCGTTGCAAAAACTCAGGAACGTATGAATAAAATGACATCTGGCATGTCAGGAAATTCTTCTCTTGCAGCATTCGACCGAATGGAAGCAAAAGCAAATGCTGCACTTGATAAAGCAAATGCAATGGCAGAATTAAATGCAGGTCCTCAGGACAGCATCGCAGACTTGACAGCAAAATATTCCAGTGCATCCTCTGATGTGGATGATGAATTAGCTGCATTAAAAGCAAGTTTAGGTCAACAGTCATTGTAATATAGAACTATCATTTTGGGCTGTCACAATCTATTTAAGATTGACAGCCCAAAGTGCGTTATTTTTCTTGAATGACAACACTTTTAACAATGCCAAAGAAAAAGACATTTCCATTCTATCCTTTGGCACCCTATCCAATCATTTTATACATGTTGTTAGAAAAGGATTAATACAATAGAGAGAAAATACACTTTTGCATTTTACTTTTGAATTGCCAAAGGTAATGTGAAAATGTAAATTACAGAAGGAGATTCAATTATGGTAATTCAACACAAGTGCCCCAACTGCGGTGCCGATATGGTCTTCAACGCAGAAACCGGGCAATTATCTTGCGAAAGTTGTGGACATACTCAAGAAATTGAGAAAATAGAAAATTCTGCAGGAAATTACGAAGATTTCGTAAAACAAACCAGTTCACAAACTTATGCCGATGACAGTGCTGCCCAATATCAGTGTAAAAACTGTGGTGCAGTTCTAGTCACAAACGAAGATACCACAGCAACCACTTGTAGTTTCTGCGACTCTCCAATGATTTTGGGAGATCGCTTAACCGGAGAGCTTGCACCATCTAAGGTAGCTCCTTTTTCCATTACAAAACAACAAGCAGAAGAGGCTTTTAAAAAGTGGTGTAAAAAGGGACTTTTACTACCAAACGATTTCAAAAAAGCAAATCGCGTGAAAAGCATTACTGGTATGTATGTTCCATTTTGGCTCTTTGATATGCACACACAAGGAGAAATTCACGCAGAATGTACAAAAGTCAAACATCGTACAGAGGGAGACTATGATGTTACAGAAACCAGCTACTTTGATGTATTTCGAAGTGCAGATTTATATTTCAACAAAATTCCAGTGGACGCATCCACTAAAATGGATGATGCTATGATGGATAAATTGGAACCATTTGATTATCACAATCTACATGATTTTAACACTCCATACTTATCTGGATACCTGGCAGAAAAGTACGATTATACAGATAAAGAACTTTATCCAAGAGTAGAAAGACGTTCCGACGAATACACGATAGACTATTTACGCTCCACTATGATTGGTTATGACGGTACGAAAATTCTTCATAAAGATGTTCGTATACAACCTTTGGATGCTCAGTATACGTTGTTGCCAGTATGGATGTTCTGCTATGACTATCAAAACAGCGAGCATAACTTTATGATGAATGGACAAACTGGAAAAATTGTAGGTAAACCTCCTATCAGTAAGAAAAAGGCAACCGGCTTCTTCTTGCTGTTTACCTTACTTGCATTTGTAATTATAAAACTTATTGCATTTTGGTATGGAGGTGTCTGGTTCTAATGAAGAAAAAAACATACTTACATTTATTGGCATTACTTGTTTGTAGCGTTCTATTATTGTTGCCGCATATTCCGGCTTTCGCTGCAAGTGATACACAACGTATATGGGATTATGCAGGAGTCTTTTCCTCCGAAGAACTTTCCACTTTGGAAAAGCAGGCTGAAGACTATTGCATTCAGGAAAAATATCACTTTTTAATACTTACTACAACTACTATGTCAGATGGTTATGAATACAAAGGTTCTTATAATACAGACCGAAATTGTGATTTGTATACAGAAGCATTTTATAATCAATTAATAGCCGAATATGGTGACACATATCGAAACAGTGTTATACTTACTTTAGATTTAACCAACCGATACGCATTAGTTACTGGATGGGGTAATTTAAAAGATGAACTAATGGATTCCACACGTTGTACTCAAGTATATGAAAGTATACTTGATGAATTATCAGATGACCAATGGTTTGAGGCATGCGAGAAATATTATAAAACAGCAAATCGCTTTCTCCATATTCATCCGGGTGTAAACCCAAACAGCCTCTTTTTGAAAACCTGGTTTCAATTGATTTTAGCTGCTATCATTAGCGGTGTTATTATATTGATAAACGTAATACACTCTGGTGGAAAAATGACCGTTTCTGATAAAACATATTTAGACAATACGCGTTCTAAATTACTTGGAAAACGTGACCACTATATTCGCACTAGCGTTCATAAAAGAAAACGCCAAAGTAATAGTAGCAGCAGTTCCGGCGGTGGCGGAGGTGGTAGAAGCCATTCTAGTGGCGGTGGACATTTCTAATATAGTTTTTATAAAAACAACCACTCACCCACAAATAAAAACATTACATATTTTTTAATAGCAACTGTGCAACTATTGTTCAGTTGCTATTATAACACAAACCTATTTTATAATTGAAACATGACTATTTAGAAAATATCAGTGTTCCAACACAAGTGTTGCAATTCACAAATTTTAAATAGTTATCATATACAAGAAAGCGAGGATTTTATTATGGGATTTTTTAGCGGACAATTTGCTAATGTAGTTGAATGGGAAGAATTTAGAGATGATATGATCTTTTGGAAATGGACCAATAGAGAAATCAAAAAAGGAAGTCGATTAATTATTAGACCTGGCCAAGATGCTATTTTCTTAAACAACGGACGTGTAGAAGGTATTTTTAAAGACGATGGAGATTATGATATTGAATCACAGATTATTCCATTTCTGTCCACATTAAAAGGATTTAAATTCGGCTTTAACAGCGGTATGCGCGCAGAAGTGCTTTTTGTAAATACCAAAGAATTTATTGTAAAATGGGGCACCAAAAGTGCTATTAACATACCAGCCCCAAATATGCCAGGCGGAATGCCAATTCGTGCAAATGGAACTTTTACTTTCAAAGTAAATGACTACATGACTTTAATTGATAAAGTTGCTGGAGTAAAACAATCGTATCTAGTGGAAGATGTAAAACAACGTATCTCCTCTATTTTAGACCAACTTCTTATGAAATGGATTACAAAAGAAGGGAAAGACATGTTTAATCTAACTGCCAACTCTTTTGATATTTCCAATGGAATCAAAACTGATTTAGATATGCAAATTTGTGACTCTGGTCTTACTATTACAAACTTTACTATCATGAGTTTTAACTATCCAGAAAATGTGCAAGCAATGATTAATAAAAATGCAGAACAAAGTATGATTGGTGATCTAAATCGTTATCAACAAGTATCCATGGTAGATGGTATCGCATCTGGAAATGTAAAGGGCGGCGGCGCTGCATCTGATATGGCAGGAATGATGATGGGCATGAATATGGCAAACCAAATGATGCAAAATATGAATACTACTATGCAGCAGCCACCAAACAATTCTCCTGTAGGTAGCTCACCTATGAATGGAACAAAACCGAATTTCTGTCCAAACTGTGGACAAAAAACAGGTGACGCAAACTTCTGTCCAAACTGCGGACAAAAGCTAATCTAAAAGAAATTTATAAAACCTAACAACCAAACTATAAAGAGCCCTCTTTGTTATGTAATATATAGCAAAAAAGAGCTCTTTTCTTTTAGATATTTCTGATAATACTTCATTTATGTATAATCGCGTAAGCTGATTCCTACTCGATTCGTTCACGAACATTCCGCATTGCGCGCTCCATGTTCTTATGCCTGGCAAATACAATTTCATACAAGCATGATTGTACTTGCTGGGCTTTTGAAATCAAAGTTTCGTTTCTCTGTTGAGAAATTCCTTAATGATAAACAGGGCAAATGCCCTAACAACAAAAACCCTCGTAAACAAAATATTTACGAGGGCTTCAGATAGAGGCGACTACCAGATTTGAACTGGTGATCAGGGTGTTGCAGACCCGTGCCTTACCACTTGGCTAAGTCGCCATATTTAATTATATTCTGTAAATAAAATTTTATGATAAAAAACTATAAACTTTTTATTATCTAAATTTTATTTCCAAAGTGACTCCTACGGGAATCGAACCCGTGTTACCGCCGTGAAAGGGCGATGTCTTAAC
>CAVIJT010000030.1:0-5316 GCA_963643465.1 Lachnospiraceae bacterium
ACAGATGGATTATCCCGGTCAGCGTATTCAGGTTGATGTGAAATTTGTACCTTCTGCCTGTCTTAAAAACAGCAACGTCATTGGGAAGCAATTCTTTCAATATACCGCCATTGACGAATATTCCAGATGGCGTTTCGTAGAGGCTTTCGAGGAACACAGCACCTATTCCTCTGCACAGTTTGTAGAACATCTTGTAAAGGCTTTTCCCTTCCCTATTGAGTGTATACAAACAGACAACGGTCCGGAGTTCACAAATCGTTTTACAACACAAAGGGACAAACCTACAAAAAGCAAATAATTATTTTTGAATTTTGAACTTCATAAATAGGTAGAAATCAAGTTTTGAGTGAGTATTTTGGACTTTCTAAAAAAAAGTCTAAAAATATTGCAAAAAATTTACAAACATGATAAAACTATCATTGTATTTTATTGTCTTTAAGAACTGTATGTAAGAAACGTGATGAATTTTTGGCAAAAGTCATAAATAACAATAATGAGCAATAAGATGGGTGGTGTGATTTTATGAAAGATACTTTTCAAAATTGGAAACTGGATAAATGTATTGGAAGCGGCGCATTTGGAAAAGTTTATAGAATTGTCAGAACGGAATTTGGATATACATATGAAGCAGCGTTAAAGGTGATTGAGATACCACAACATTTTTCGGAGGTTGAAACTATTCGTAGGGAAGGAATGTCTGAAAAAGAGATTTCAAAATATTTTGAGAGTGTGGTAGAAGATATTGTAAAAGAATTTACTTTGATGTCAAAGTTAAAAGGAAATTCTCACATTGTTAGTTATGAAGATCATGAGGTTGTGAGAAAAAAAGATTCTTTTGGATGGGAAATTTATATTCGAATGGAATTATTGACACCGCTTTATACATATATGGAGCAACATCAAATGAAAGTGTCGGATGTGATAAAGATGGGAATTCATCTTTGCAAAGCATTAGAACTGTGCGAACGCCACCATATTATTCACAGAGACATAAAACCAGAAAATATATTTATCTCCAACAATGGGGATTTCAAATTAGGGGATTTTGGAATTGCAAGAGAGTTAGAAAAAACTTCTTGTGACTTGTCCCAAAAAGGAACTAAAAGTTATATGGCTCCAGAAGTATATAAAGGAATGGAGTATAACTTTTCTGTGGATATTTATTCTTTAGGAGTTGTTTTGTACCGTTTTTTAAACAACAACCGTCTACCCTTTTATCCTGAAGCATCAAATCCAATACGGTATTCCGATAAAGAAGAAGCAACTTTGTTGCGCATGGGTGGAAAAGAAATGCCTAATCCATGCAATGCGTCAGATGAGCTTGCAAACATAATATTGAAGGCTTGTGCGTACATTCCTTCGGAACGATATGGCAGTGCAAAAGAAATGCGCGAGGCTTTAGAGAGTATTTATCAAAGTGAGTATGCAATGGCAGATCAAGAAGAGACTTCGTATATCAATCCAAATGAGAATATGCAAAATATCAATAATGAAGAGCGAACAGTAGAGATATTTCCTAGAGAGGAAAATGAGGACTCCCTTTCTTATAATCATTACCAAGAAGAGTTTGTATGGTTGGAGCGCAAAGCGTTAGAAAAAACTAGAAGCACATTCTTGGAAAATCAACAATCTATATTAGAAGAAAAACCAATGAAAAAGAAGAACAAAGTATATGCGGGAATTGTCATAGGTTGTTTATGTATGGCTGCCATAATTATGGAAATATGGGCGAAAAAACAATCTGAGCAGATAGGAATGGTAGAAGAAATGGCATTAGCAACTAATATAGTTTCGGGTACGTCTGCAATAACAAGTATTAATTTAATGCCAAATACGGTGGATATGAAGTGGAAAGAAGCGAAAAAAGCACTTGAATCTATTGGTTTGCATGTGAAAGTAAAAAAACAATATAATTCTTCTTTAGAAAAAGGTATAGTTATACAACAAAGTATAGAAGCTGGGACAAATGTGGAGGATGGAGAACAAATTGTATTGGTAGTGAGTAAAGGAAAGAAACCGCAGCCAACGCCAAAACCAACTGAAAATCCAACACCGGTGCCAACGGAGAAATCAGTCTGGAAACCAACACAGCAGACGGAAATAACTTCAGAAAATAATAGCGAAACAGGAAATACAACAGAAGAATCTTCTTCCTGGAAACCAGATGAGAATGAAGTACAACAATGGAACCCTAATGAATAGTGTTTTATGTATGTGACCATTCTACAATGGCACTATTGAGTTGAATCAGTGATAAAACTTTATTGGGGGACAAATTGAAACAACGCCAGTGCTTTTGCACTAGCGTTGTTTTTTATGTTCACATTATTTAACTACAAATTTCTTTGTTTTCTTTACGGTAACGCCTTTGCCATTCTTTACAAATACGTACAATTTATAAGTACCTTTTTTGGTTGGTTTCCATGTAGCTTTTCCCTTAGAAGAATAGCCCTTAATTGTTTTGATAGCTCCGTTGCCCTTTTGAACAGCGAATTTATAAGAAACTTTACCTTTCTTTGTAGTAGCTTTGGCAGTTACTGTTATTTTTGTGTTCTTCTTCTGACCAGATTTTTTATTTGTCTTTAATGATTTAATGGTAATCACACGAGCTTTTACTGTGTAGTTTGCAGAAGCAACTGCAACCTGTGTACCATTTTCATAAATAATCACTTTGACTGCAAAAATACCCTTCTTTGAAGTTGTCCATGTTGCAGAAGTCTTTGTAGTATTTTTCGCAATTGCTTTTGAACCTACATAATAGCTGTAAGTATATTTTGCACCGCTCTTCTTGTTTGTAGTAGCAATTTTAATTGTTACATCTTCACCTGCAGTCTTTCCGGTCTTAGCAAAAACTACGCTTCCTGTTACAGAAGAACCAGTAGTAATAGTACCAGCTGCGTTAGGATTTTCTGTAACGATTACAGCTCCGTTTGTAATTGGCTGAGGAACCTGTGTAGCTACAGTTGTATTAGGTGTTGCAGTAGGAACTTCTGTTACTACAGGAATTTCAGTAGGAGTATCTGTTACTACAGGAATTACTGTATTTTCAGGAACAGGAGTTGTTTCTGTTGGTGTAGTTGAAACGATAGGTGTCTCTGAAACTACAGGTGCAGTAGTTGCAGGTGTTTCTGTTGGTGTGCTGGTTGGAACTACTGTAGGCTCTGGAGTTGTTCCGTAAATATCTGTTAAAACATAGTTCTTTGTCAACATAATAGAATTTGTCTTTCCGTTTTCTGCGGTATCTGTAATAAATACAGTCAAACGGTGGTTTCCGATTGCTAAAGCAGAAGGATCCCAAAGAACAGAGTTGTTAGAACCATTATAAAGTTCTGTGTCATCTACGAAGAAACGATAAGTTAATGTTCCCTTTGCATTAGATGCAACTACAGAAATCTGCTGTTTTGTAGTTGTAAGCTGTGGAGCAGACTTTTCTGCACCAAAGTATGCCTGTAAAGTAGGTGCTGCTGTTGCAGTAGCAGTTGGTGTCGGAGTTGTAGTAGAAGTTACTTTTGTAACAACACCAGTGTTGCTAACTTTAGAATCGCTAGTAATTACACATCCGCCTTTGAACTTTTCTGGAATTTGGTTAGCTTCGCCAATATCATAATAGTCATCACCGCTTTCGCCTGGAGCAGGTGTAGTAACAGTAGTAGGCACTGTTTTTGTAACATCAACGAAAATTACATTCGCAGATCCAATAGTAGTGCTTACATCTACAGAGTAAGTTCCGTCTGTGTTTTTAGTAGCTTTTTTACCAGGCCAGATACCAAGTGGTTTTTCTGTTGTTGTTTTACCATTAGAAGTTACATCATAATATGCGTAAGCATATACAGTTCCTGTCCATGTAGATGGAGCTGTGAAAGTTACTTTATAAGTGTTTGTTGTAGTTGTAGCAGCAGCTTTTACTGCAGCAAATAATTTTGTCATTGACTGGCTAAGAACCTTCTGAACTGTGTTCTTGTAGTCAGGAATCTTTGAGTATGTAAATGTCTGTGTATTTGTAGTAGTTCCATCTGTGGAAGTTACCTTTAAAGTAATATCAGAGTTTGCAATCTTTCCTTCTCCCACTTTAAGAACTGTATTTTCTGTAATTGTCTTAGCAGGACCATCATCTAATGTATAAGTAGCACTTGTTGCACCACCTGCTAAATTTAATTCTACATAAAGATAATCGCCTTCGCTTGCGTCTGCAAATCTTGCCTTTTGTCCGTAATTAGTTGTTACGTGAGGTCCCTTTACTGGTTTAGCTGTTGCAAGAATCTCAGCTACAATTGGAGTAGCAGTTGGAGCTTGTGAAGCCGTTGCAGTAGGTGAAACGGAAGGTGATGTGGATGGTGAGGTACTTGGTGTAGCAGTAGTAGGATTCACATCATAAGAAGATGGAGCGGAAGTCACCAAGTTTTTGTCGTTAGTTGCTGGGTCGAACCATGAAGTTGCAGTGATAATATAGCTGTTATCACTTTCATTGGTATTTTCAGCTGGATAACGTTTTTCTTCATCGGATGATACAAACTTAATATAAGAAGTACCAGTTGTGTGAATTTTAAATGTATAAGAGTACCAATTGCTGTTTGAAGTCTCTTGGCTCATTTTAACACCTGGGAAGTCTCCTAATTCTTTTTGAGAAGAACCACTTCCAGCTACTGCACCTGCTGGACGATAGTATTCATAAAGGTATGGAGTACCGCTCCAGCTAGAAGGCTTTTTAAAATGAACAGTTACTTCTTTTGTCTCAGCGGATGGTGTGCTTGTAACCGCTGGAGATGAAACTGCTACTGGAGTAACATCACTTTTGGTAGCGTCTATTTCCACACTAGATGTAATCTTAAAAGCGTTATCACTTACTTCCTTTTTTGTTGGGTAACGCTTATCATCACATTTTATAATGACATAAGCAAAACCGTGACGAGTATTTAAATCATAAGTATACCATTCTTTAGAACTGTCTAAAGTCATCTTAGCATCATCAGCTAAGTTCTTGCTGGTACCACTAACTTCTTTTCCGTCTGCATCTACCTCACGGTCGTAAGCGTAGATAGTTGGTGTAGAAGAGCTGTCTTTTGGTCTCTTAAATTTAACAGTAAGTGTAGCTGCTGCATATTTTGAGCTTTCACTTGTGGTTGTTGCAGCTTTTGCAGTTACCTGTCCGCTAAATGCAGAAGATGCAGAAACCGCTACGGCTAAAACAACGCTCATGACTTTTTTAGATAATTTTGTCATAATAATTTTTCCTCCTATTAATACTAAATTTGGCTTTACCAAAATTTTCTAAATATATAATACGTGAAATTTAAGTAAAAATCAACAATATTTTAA
>CAVIJT010000031.1:0-3483 GCA_963643465.1 Lachnospiraceae bacterium
GTTATAACTAACTTATTGATTATACAACTCCGCTTCACCTTTTACTACTTAAATAAAGCCATTATTTCAGAAAAAGCAAGAATAATGGCTTTAAATAATTTATCTGTAAAAACTTTAATTTACATCATTTGGTATTTTTTAGTTTCTTTCGCTACGAGTAAAAATCAAGCATTTGCTTCTCCTCTGTTTTGAATTTGATTTTTATGCATTACTTTACTAATATCACTTTCAAAAGAACAATATTCTTGATTATAATCTTCAAGAATTTCCTTTACAGAATCTGTTAGCGATCCATATATGATTATCGTTTTAGGTTTTATCCTTTTAATCAATTCCTTTAATCCATTCTCAAACAGATAACAATCCTCCCTCTTCTTTGAACACCCATAACTACCTACAGCCACAATAGAGCCCTCAACTATTCCATCAAAGCAAAATTCATAGCTTTTATTATCAGTCCAGCGTACATTTACTATTACTTTATACCCCAATTGTTGTAAAGCGTAGGTGATGACTCTTGAACGATATATATTCCATATCTGCATTGACACGGGCATATCCAAATATAAAGAATAATCTGGTGAAATTACATATTCATAGCCATTTAATTTGCCAAGATTGAAGCCTTTTTTGAACTCGATACCTCTTACAAACGAATTCCACACACCATGTTCCCCATCAAACACATAGTCGAAATTGTAAAAATGAAGAGCTGTCTTCGGATAAATTACCAAATTACTTCTACAATTATATTTATATGAAGATAAATAATGTGGTATGTCATCTATATTTGATTTAACTACTGGCATATCATATTTACCAGCGAATTGCGCACCTTCCAAAAGAAATGCACCGAATACATCTTTAATATTAGTAACTTTTTTAAGTGTATTTTTATCCATTTATCATACCTCCTAAACCATCATCTTATATTTTATGTATAGAATAAGAATCAATTATATTCTGTTATGTTTTTTCATAACTGAATCCTTTCAACAATCCATTAACCCATGGTTGATTTAAATAGACCTGTCATGTTAGAATATCAATACTTGCAATCGTTGTTAAAAGAAACAACATGGCATATCAGTACTACGCCAATAGTACTGATATTTTAATATTTAAAATTAGGAACAATCTTATATTTAACTTTACATTTATCCAATTTTTTTCTTATTTCTTGTACTTCAAATGCTGAGCCTTTAAAAATCATATATGGCAGGTTTTCAAATATCTTTTTGATTTGCATCATATTCAAGTTAGTCAAAGATTGAATTATAAAATAGTTATCTTTGCTAATAGCATTTCCTTCTAAAAGGTATATTTGATATTCACAATTATCTTCATATAGTGGATCAATTCGTGATGTTACAATACTGAATCCACATTTTTTGCAGCTCACTATTAATGTTGAGCCTTCAACATTCGACATTAACTCATTTCCACATTTTGGACATTTATTCATTTATTATTACCTCCTGGTATAAATTTTAGAAATTTTCCTTTTCTAGACATATCCGGATATTCTTGCCCATTTATCACAATTCTATCAGCTATAAGATAATTTCCACTTGAATATGCCCACAAATAACTACTTGGTGCCCATACTACAACATTTAACTTGTTTGCTAAATTTTGTGCAAATCCGACATTTAAATAGCCAGTATTGCACGATAGCAACCTTATTTCTTGCCCTTTTTTATAATTAGGCATATTTTTTAATAATTTAGCAACTGTTCTTGAATCCACCAGTAACTTTTTCCCATTATGTTCCAATTCGATGTGATTAGCAGAACCATGTGCAATCAAATCAAATCGCCCATTTGGATCAATATCTTTTCGTTTCCTAATGTATTTTGCAAACAATTCTTTATCGCTCATTAAACTAACATCTCCAACTACAGGGTTGCCAAGCGTTCCTTTAAAGAAACCGCTATTGCTTTTCATTCCCATGGAGATATGCCCTCTAACGAAAAACGAAAAAACAGAAAATGTCTTTTTAGATGATGATACATCAATCAATCACCTCTATTTCACAAATAAAACATCAACTAAAAAGCATCAATAAAAATTACACAATATCAACATAGTCAGTTCCTTTCTAGCAATAAATGCATTGTTGGCTATGTCAAAAAGATAATCACTTGCAATCGTTGTTTATCCAAACTCCATGCCATATCAGTGTTACGCCAATAACACCGATGTTTCTATTTCAACAAGAAAATCAATATTTTCTTGAAGATCTCCATGTATTTCTTTTCATTTCCATTTGCTCATCTTCTTCAAAATAATCTAATGACCTGCTCGGCAAAGGAGCCACACTATCAATAAACTCTCTATATTTGTTTACAATAATACCATCTACCATTTTCTGATCTTCGCTTCGTCTTCTACTATCCGCCTTTCTAAGAGTTTCAATCCTTTTTCTAGCTGCCAATTTAGATACTCCAAACCATTTAACAAGTGTATCAATAGTAATTATTTTTCCTCTACGTCGAAGTTCATTAATGATTTGTTCTGGCATAAGCAATTGAGCAGTAAAAAAATTTGTTTCTACTTCATACTTTTCGTAATTCTTAATGTCACTCTTATCGTGTCCCAATATGTAATGCCCAAATTCATGACACAAACTCCACTTGATTCTTCTTTTATCAATACTTCCATCGTTACTATAGATGATCAAATTCATATTGCCAAGAGTAAACAACACCGCATCATTACTCCCAAATATTTTTATAATGCTCATACTTTTATCATAATTACCATCGTATTTTAACAAGAGAGATTTCAACTTCTGTTCATCAATACAATTTATATTTGAATACTCCATTATTACCTTCTTTATTGAATAAGGGAAAGATGCAATAACACTCGTTCCAACAAGAACGTTATTAGCCTTGTCATAACAATCATTAAAATCAATATCATTTTTAGATGTCATCATCTTCCTCCTTACATTCGAAAGCTTCTTTGAACACAGCCTTTAACATATTTTCGGCTTTTTCCAAATCCGCATCATTCAATTCAGACAAACCTCTTTGGATATAACTCAGCCTTCCATTTTCTACTATCTTTTGATTAGGCTCATACCCCAGCAGTGCATCAATAGATGTTTCATACAAATTAGCAAGTTTTACTAACACCTCTTCTCTAGGGACAACATCATTGTTTTCCCACATATTCACGCTACCTTTAGTAACACCGACCTTATGTGCAACTTCCTGCATTGACATTTTCTTGTTTTCTCTAAAACGTCTTTCATTCTTCCCAAATTTACTCATATTTTCCTCCAACTTATCGGCTAATATTATTATACAAGCATAATTATATTTTTACAATGATATTTAATATTTTATTTCCAATCACTGACACTCCTCGTTTAGTTTGTGAAAATTCTTCCTCTTTTTCATTATTATTGAACGAATTTAAAAAAGAGGTATAAGAAATTCTCACACCTCCCTTTATATCCTACAACCATTTATT
>CAVIJT010000032.1:0-2738 GCA_963643465.1 Lachnospiraceae bacterium
GGTTGATGATAGTTTGCTTGAATGTGTTGATGTAACTGCAGGATTAAAGGAGACAGGTGCAATTGTAATAAATACAACAAAGACACCAGATGAAGTAAGACCACTTCTTAAAGGTTATAAAGGAAAAGTATGTACAATAGATGCTAAAACGATATCTATTGAAACATTAGGTAAGTATTTTCCTAATACACCAATGCTTGCTGCTATTATAAAGGTTAGCGGAATTATGGATGAACAAGTTTTCTTGGATGATATGGTTGAATCTTTTAAACATAAATTTGCAAAGAAACCAGAAGTTATTGATGGTAATATGGCAGCTTTGAAGAGAGCATTGAATGAAGTAAAAGGATTATAAGGAGGTAGTGATTATGTCTGAAAGAAAATGTAATATAAATCCTAATTCTACTTGGGAAGAGATGACATTAGGTGGAACAATATATGATGCTGGAAATGCAGAAGAGTTTAAAACAGGAGATTGGAGATCAAGAAAACCAATTTTTTTATCTGACAAATGCAAACAATGTGGACTTTGTGTTCCAACATGTCCAGATAGTGCAATTCCAGTAGGTGAAGGCGGAAAAAGAGAAGATTTTAATTATGATTATTGTAAAGGATGCGGAGTTTGTGCAAAAGCTTGTCCTTTTTCTGCAATCGTTATGGAGTAATAACATAAGAAAAGAAACAAAATCGAAAGACTAACTATTAAAAGTCAATAATAATTTTAAAAATTATTGAAATAAATTTTGAACATTGAAAATTGCATGACAAATAGAGTGTCCTAAGGCACTCGAAAATTTTTAGAATATGAGGATATTAAGCTACTTGGCGAAATGCTTGCCCAGTTCTTTCTAGTTGAAAAATAACTCTTACTAATTTTTTAGTAGCATGAGAAATTGCAACATTGTAATGTTTACCCTCAGAGCGTTTTTTAGAAAGATAGGCACAAAATGTGGGTTCCCAATTGCACACAAATTTTGTTGCATTAAAAAGTGCATAACGTAGGTATTTTGAACCTCGTTTTTCCATATGAGAATGTGCGGAATTGAAATTACCAGATTGGTATGTCGATGGAGAAAGTCCTGCAAAAGCGAGTATTTTATCAGGAGAATCAAAATTAGAAAAACTACCAATTTCAGCTATTATCATAGCACCCATGCGGTAGCTAATTCCTGGAATTGTTAAGATTGGTGAATTAATTTTATCCATAATAATTTTAATTTCATTTTCAATCTCATCAATTTCTTTATCTAATTCTTGAATAAGCTTTATGGTATGCTTTAATTCTAGCGATTTAGAAGGCATAACAGAGCCAATGGATTTCTTAGCGGTATCAAGTACTAATAGAGCTTTTGAAAAATCAAATCTTCCTTTTGATGAAGAAGATAGAGTGCCAGTAAGCGTTTCTAAATCAATATTAGAAATGTACGATGCACCAGGATATTCACTAAGAAGTTGGTATACTGTAGCTAAATGTATAGAGCAAAAGATTTTTTCTAATTCAGGAAATAGGATATTAACAAGACGAGCAACAGAAGATTTAAGTTTGGCACGTTCTTTAACTTTATCAAAACGATAACGACATAGTGACTTTAGTTCTTCATTGTGATACAATTCACTTGAGTAGGGCTTCAAGTCCACGTCAGACATAAGCATAGTAGCAATCGTTTTAGAATCGACCTTATCTGTTTTAGTCTTTCTAAGGCTTAGACTTTTTCTGTAAAGACTAGTGTGTAAAGGGTTAATCACGTATACAGTAAGGTTCTTGTTAAGAAGATATCCTAAAATGTTGTAACTATAATGTCCAGTGGCTTCAAGACCTACTTTTATTTTACTCAAATCATCTGAAACAGAACTAATCTTTTGAAATAAAGAATCAAAGCCATCCATATTATTTGGAATTGTAAAAGAATCAAAAAGTATTTCACCATCAGAATTAGTAATAAAACAATCGTGCTTATCCTTAGCAACATCAATACCAACCAAAATCATAAAAACACATCCTTTGAAAAAATTGATACTGTTTTAGATCCACTAAACACTTTGCGATTGTAACCTCGTTCTAAATAAACCGTCATGCGGTATCTAACTGATTAACAAATATACAAAGAGCTGTGGTTGTAGCCTTTCGAAAACCATCAAGTGGTAGGAGAATGAAAACAATCCACAGTATCTAAAACAAGTATAGCATACGTCTTATATAGTAGACGTTAAATACTATAAATATATAATACGAGGAGAAGAAATGATTCCTGTAAAGACAAAATTGATACCACTTAGTACAGTGCATGCAACAGAAAGTGGAAGAAAAATATTTATACGAAAAGGTATAATTATTAGACCAAAATCATTGACAATTCATTCAACTGCAAATTTGAAATCAAATGCTTTGAATGAGAGAAACTGGTTAGTAAATGAAAATAATAAAAGTGGTGCAAGTTGGAATATTTGCATAGACGAAAAAGAAGCTATAATTGCTATACCACTTAACGAAAAGAGCAATCATGCTGGAAGCAATGAAGGGAATATGACAAGCATCGGATTAGAAATTTGTGAGAGTGATAATAGGGAAAAAACATTAATAAATGCTATTGAAGTCTCTGTGTGGATATTGAAAACTTTTGGACTTACTTCAAAAAACTTAAAACAACATCATGATTGGAATGGAAAAAATTGTCCGCGAATATTGCGAGATACAAATGAGTGGAAATGGTTTGTAAAAAGTGTAAAATTAAGAATGG
>CAVIJT010000032.1:2748-3354 GCA_963643465.1 Lachnospiraceae bacterium
TAAAATGCTAGAAAATTTGATAGATGAATATGGTTACGATGTGGTTGAGAAGGCTTTAAAAAATTTGATGGAAGCGGAGAAAAATAAAGATGTTATCCCAGAATGGGCAAAAAGCGAGTATGATGAAGCCGTTAGAATTGGAATAACAGATGGAACAGAACCACAAATGTACGCAACAAGATGTGAAGCAGCTATAATGATAAAGAGGGCGAGCGAAAAATAAGCAAATTTAACAATACATTTTATATATGCACTTTATATTTGTCGTATTTTTTTCCTAACGTTATAGTTGATAAATTTTCAAATTCAGCAGTGGGGATTAAGTATAATTCTTTTGACTTAGTTAGTATAAAAACAAAATCAACAATTGTATTTTTTATTGTTTTATATGTTGTACCTTTTGTGCCGCCACAACTTTTTAATGCAACTTGGTAATTTCCATATTTTGTTTCACAACCAGTAGATTTTACTTGTACTCGATATAAAGCTGTATCCATGTCAATTATTAGGTCATAGTCCTGCGTATCATTCAATGGGATGGATACAGTATATCCCATTGAAGTAAAGTATGCGATTGCCATACCAATTCCAGCATTTCCTTTATTC